>NZ_BDCE01000065.1 GCF_001613345.1 Nocardia uniformis NBRC 13702
ACGGGCGATCTCACCCTGAATGTCAGGGCCTTCGGGATCGATGACGATGGGGTCGGTGTGGTTCTGCACGAGAACTCCAATCCGACCGTAAAGCGGCGGACGGGAGCTTGCGATCCACCCCCTCGGCCTCCAGGGCCCTGGGCAACCGCTTATACCGTTGCCTCTCTATCCTTTTCGGAGCAGTTGTCACGTCGAGCGGTCGCGCGCAGATTGACGCAACAGCACAATGATTTTCACGAGATGAGAGCCATTTGACTGGAGCCCACAACACATTTCGGCATTGCTCTGGAGGCCCCGTCACGCCCAACAACACAAGAACGACCGCAACCGATACCCCAGCGCTCACGAAGACGCCCCTGGCAGGCGTTGACCGCCCCGCCGTGGCGTTACCGCCAGCAAACTGGCTCAGGTCGCACCCGTTGCCGAAATCGACAGCCAGACAATCCTCGACAACTGGTCAGCCAGCCTGTCGCTGCCTCGCGAAACTATAGCCACACGGCACAACTGCATGGCTACGATCGCATCATGAGGATCAACATCGCCGCGGTGCTCGGTCTTGTCGTCGCGACCAGCGTGGCGCTGAGCGAGCTGGTCTGGCAATGGGGTCCGGCGTGGTTCCATCAGGCGAGCACCGGACTAATCGTCCTGGGATGCATCGTCGGACTGCTGGTTCCTGCCGGACTGTGGCTGCGTGATGACCGCGCGGGCGGTCCCCCGATCGGCATGATCGGGATGTATCTCGGTGGCGCGGGGATGGTCGGCTTCATCGTTGTCAGTCAGATCCGGCTGTCGGAACCCTGGCAATCGACTGCGAGCATGGCGTCCACCGGGATGTTCTTCATCGGCATGGCGATCGTTGCGATCAATGAAGCCGGGAAGCAACCAGGGGCGGATACGGAAAGTGTTGGAGCACAGATCATGTCGCTGCTGCTGAGGAAGCTCCGCGCAGAGGCGAGACCGCTCGACCGTTCACTTCCCTTGAACGCGCCGGTCGGCACCCACCTGGCGACTCTGGCCCAGCGAACCGACACTGTGTTTCAGCTTTTCCCGCCGCGCTGAACGACAATCACATCACACTCAGAGCCAGCCGAACCTTCTTCTGGACACGACGACTGAGTCCGCGCTCGCGCAGAATGCCTTGCGCGATGTAGTGCGCCGGGTCGGGGCGGCCAATCGCACCGAGTTCCTGAACAGCGCGAATTCGAAGGTCGATGTGCAGGCCGATCTGTGCGAGCATTGCCGCCACAAGGAGGCCCCACATACGATCCGGATCACCCGTGATGTCGGAGATGTCCCAGCGGACGGCCCAGTCACCGATATCCGATCGATGCGCTGCCGCAACGAATTCCCGCATCTGCCGCAATGCCTCGGCACCACGATGACCGCCGACTATACCCTCCATGATCGCGACCGCCACGACCTCGGAACCACACCGGGAGATCTCGGGTAGGCACCTGAGCCGAATGAGCAAGGGCACGTCAGGATCCCGCGCCAATTCGGTCAGCTCATGTGTCGCAACAGTATCCGCGGCAGCCTGGTCGGCAAGGTCGAGCATGGCGGTCAGGCGTGTGTCGAAGTCGATCCGTGCGTCAGCGGCGATCTTCCGCAATGCCTCCGGCTGACGGTGGTCGCCGCGGAGTCGCTGTAGATGTGGAGCATTCGGAAAGAGCGGGATACCGGCGACATCGCCCTCGCGCTGGTCGGGAGAGTGCACCTCCGGCCGCGGCGGATCGTCAGGCAGATCGGATAGCCGCTGCCAGGCCAGCTCGCTGATTCGGCGAAGAGTCAGGTGGCTCGACAGCTCAGGGTCACCGGTCGCCAGCACGTCCAGGATCGCTTGCCCGAATCGTGTTCCCGCGCCGGACGGATCCAATCGTGCGGGAGATTTCGCATCTGCGGCACAGAGCAGCGCGACACCTCGCGGCCCCGTTCGGACAGCAGCCTGCAGCGCCACCGATGTGAGGCTTCTCGATTGGAAGTGCTTCGCGGCCTCGCCCGCGAAGCAAGCGTCCAATATGCAGATTCGCATGCTTTCAGGAGCGGCGGCGCGAAGGAGCCCGGCGATATCGGTGACGCCCAAAGTGGAGGTAGACATCAGTGGTTCGTGTGACGATCGCACCAGCAACGAGTACTCGGACTGTCTGATCGTCGGGTCACCGTGGCCGACATAGATGAACAGGATAAACAGCCCACGTCCGCGCTTGGTCCCCAGTCGGCCGGATTCTGTTTCGATGAATGAATGGATCCGACCGAGTTGCCCGGACGCGCTGTCCTCGCTGTCGAATAGCGACAGCACTTGTCCGGGAGAAAGTCTCAGCCCTCGAGGACTATGCAGGTAGGTTTGCAGACGCATCGCCGTGTCGGCGAACCCAGGCGAGTCCTGCACGTTGACCAGGTGCGGCCACGACTGCGCACCGCACAGGATGGCTATCGTATGGGACGCCGACAACAAGGGAGTCCGCTCAATTCTCTAGGAAGTCGCGCAGCGCACGTTCTTTTCGCGCGTCGAGCGGGCCTTTCAGGACAATCTTGGTCCCCACGCCGTGGGCGTCCTTGCGCTCCATGACCAGTTCGTTCTTGTGCCTGAGCGCCAACCACTTCGATACTTCCCGTACCACGACCATCACCACCGGTGAGCTCATCACAATCAATAGCGTCGCTCCCAGATCTTGAGTGTGAGGGTCCAGGCGGAGGCGCCGAGTTTCCAGGTCAGCGGCGATGTCGATGAGGTGTTTGTCGAGATCCGCGCACGCCTGGTTCGCCTCTACCGGATCAATGGAGGGGAACGAGCACGCGATCATCAACTCGGTCATAGATACTCCCTAGCTAGATACCAACCGACCGGACAACTTTACGAATTTCATATGCCGACAGGGCAATTGACGCCATGGGACCGAGGAATGCCACCAAGATTCCGACGGCGATCGGGAAGGACGGATTTAATCCGCCGCCAACGGTTTTGACGGCGGTATTGATCAGGCTCCATAACGAAGACAGCAGGATCACCAACGCGGGCAAGGCCGGATGGGCTTCGCCGAGACGGAACTGGTCCGCGGCGGCCAAGCGGAGGGTGTTGACGAACGCGGCGATTATCAGGCCCAGGAAGGGCACGATCAAACACGCTGCGCCGCTGCTCCCCCCGATCGCACCCAGTATCCCCAAGAAGATCCCAATCGCCATCGCAGGACCACCGAGCCGTCGGATGAACCAATACTTGTCGACCTGGGCGCGTGAAGTCGGTCTGAACAGGGACACGGCAGCCAGCAGCACGACGGTGGCCGTCGAGATCAGGAAGATTCGCATCACCGAACCAGTGAACGAACCGAGGATGTCGTCGATGTCGAACGATTCGAGAGACCAGTACATGTAGGTGGCGAACAGGATTGCGATGCCGACCATGGTCACCACGCTGGAGATCCGCTGATACACCCGCCCTGTTCGACTCCGCATCGCCCAGGCCGCCCAACGCCATCCGTACCGGTGCTGATTGAGGAACAGATCCTTGATGCCGGTGGGAACGAGGCCCACCTGCGCCTCGGCGGAGGGATTCCAGCCTGTGGCTGCGGGGTTGGGCCGCGGCGGCGGCTGTTGCGGCCGGAACCACACGCCGCAGTGCGTGCATCCGTTCGCGCCCACAAGCACCGGACCACCGCATCGACCGCATCGAGTGATCTGCGGACCACCATGCATGTGAAAACCCCACTTCTCGATATCTCGACCCCGTGCCCGGCGCGCGACTTCTGCTTCCGAGAAGTGCTCGAGCATGTCGGTGGTGCGGAAAGTGCTGTGCTTGCCACCGCAACTCACATGATCGGCGGGGCTGTTTCAGGGTATGAGCAGGTCACTGGTGTGAACCACGCAGAATGCGCAAGCTTGTCGCCAGTTTGCGCACGGGATAGGGCGAACCGGCCATATCGGCGAGGAGTAGTCGAACTCAGCGCAAGGAGGATCGCTGTCTGCGCACCTGAGCGGGGGGCTTGCCGAAATGGCGGCTGAAGGTGCGGTTGAAGGTACTGAGCGTATCGAAGCCGCATGCGTAGGCGATATCGCTGATACTTGCGGTTTCATAGGGATCGATCAACCGGCGATACGCGCGCCCGGCCCGCGTATCGGCGATGAGACGCGCGGGCGCTGGCGCCCCGACGGTGTGCAAGGCGTATTCCAGTTGTCGCCGCGAACAACCGAGGTCCCCGGCGACAGAACTCGGTGTCAGTCGCGGATCGTCGCTGCGTTCGGCGATATGAGCATGCGCGGCCCGCGCCCGCGTCGCGAATCGGGTTTCTTCGTCTGAACTCTGCTCGTGCAGTGAGAGATTCAGCAGTTCCATCAATCGAGAGTTGATCGCTGTGAATTCCGAGCCGGACAATGCACCCGCGTAGTCGGACACGGTGCGTAACAGGGCCAGTGCCGCCGCGACGGAGGCTCGCTCCGAATTCAGGAGCAGTGGCATCCCGGCCCGAAACGCCTTGGTCGGCATATATTCCTCGGGAATATTCGCTGCCCAGACCCGGGCGTGGGTGCGGGTTGACACGCACATCGCCCGGCCCATGTCCACCAGGCCGATCTGACCGTCGGCAACCCGAATCTCGTTGTCGCCGTGGCTGAGTAGGACGTCACTGCCATGCGGCACGATGATCCGGCCGGTGCGGTCGTCGTCGCAGTGGGCCTGCCGCCGAGTCCTGGAGTAGTCGGCCGCGCCGGCGGTGAAGTCGACGAGTTGGAAATCGCCGCCGCGCTGGACACTCATGGTTCCGGTGAACTGTTGGGGGCTTGCGAAATCACAGCTCAGCTCCCCCTGGTTGGTTCAGCAGTCCCGTGCGTGATCCAGTAGTCGATCCGGTCGGTATTCGAGACAAGGGGGGTATCCACATCCACTGCCACTGCCTCGTACCCAGCGCCCATTGCGGCCCCCACACGCGAATCCAGAAAGTCTGCGCGACATGCACGGAGCTGGGCCCCTGCTACCTCATCATAGCCGACAGCATCGTCTTGATTTCGTGAAAAACCTTGAACTTCAAGGGCTTCGACATTCCAATAGTTGTTCAAACCAACATGACCGGACTACCCGCCAGGGCACTCGGGAAGGCCACACTGCCTCCGACGATCCACGGGATGCCGTTCCCGCCCGCGATGATCGGGCCGGCACTGGCCATGGGCTGGGTTCGCCGCATTCAGTCCGGTATCCGCACGTCCTCCACAGCGATTCGCGGTAAAGGCGTGCGGTTTCAATCCGGTCCGGAATCAGCGCACGAAGCGGACAGTGTCGTGCCGGTGAGGATCAGAATCGCGACGGCTGCCGTCCGGATCCGGGTTTTCATTGTGGTTTCTCCCCGAGAAATGGTGCGCAGGAGGCCAGGGCTCAGATGTTGTGTGCCGCCCACCCCTCGACCGGGCGGCACACGATCCATTACGTGTAGTAGCGGCCGACAAGGACAATGCGACTGGGCGAGGGATCCTCTGCGGAAGCGAACAGTGGCGTGGTGTGGTGTTCGATTCGGGTTGCTTCGAAAACCACTGCGTCGCCGGCGGAGAGGAAGAGTTCTGTCCCCGCAATCACAAGGGATCCGCCTTGGTATTGAGTGCGCACGGATTTCAAACAGACAAGCAGCTGAACAGTTCCGTACCGGTCGCGATGTGGGTTGATGTACTCGCCGGCGCCGTAGTGGGATGTCCAGCACATCAGGGTGTTGATCGTGACGGGACCGACCAACGCTTGAATCAGGCGAATGAGCTTCGGATGCCGGAAGAAGTCGTAGCCGGGATCCAAGGCTACGAGTTCCTGTTCCTCCCACGACACATTCTCGAGTCCGCATCGCACACGCCTCGGGAGGTTTCCGTCCGTTGATTCCAGCAGGTACGCGGCCTGGTCCGGGCGAATCAACCCCGGTAGGTGAACGAAGCGTTGTGCCGTGAACAGGGAGATCAATTCAGGCAGGTCGGCATATCGCACGACGAGTTGGTCCTCGGACTGGAGAATGCGCTCCCTCATCCCATCACCTCACCCCGGTCGGTTCCCTGACGTCTATCACTTGAAGGGGTTACAGATGAGACCAGGCGCACAGCGCGGCCCGCAGCCAGGGTGGCAGACCGGATTGCAATTCGGATCACAACTCCCGTCCCGGTGACGCTGATTCGCTGCGGTGGCGTTCCCGATGGCGGTCCTCGCGGTCGCCAGCTGGGGGCTGTCGATAACCTGTCGCAGGCTGGACTCCAGCACGTCACCCACCCGGAGGGACCGGGTGAAGACGCACGGGCGCACCGCGCCATCGGGATACACGGCAAGGACATCGCCGGCGCATTGTCCGCATAATTCCTCGAGCGGCGTATCGACATCTGTATTCGCCCGCCCCGCGCGGCGAACATGATCGATATCGATGTTTTCGACTCCCAGGTCAGCCAGGAGTTGGCGGGCTTCGTCGATCCGCTGATCCTCGAGCACCGACACGATGCCGACCCGAACCGGAATACCCAGTTCGATTGCCTTGCTGATGTTCTCAGTGGTCCGTTTGTGTGCCAAGGCATTTCCGGTGATCAGCCGATGCTGTTCGGGCTGGTCCGAGTAGTAGCTCGTCGCCAGACGGACCTTGTACTCGACCAGCGTGTCCCAGATGTCGGCACGGATGCGGACCAGATTCGAGTACACCTCGGTGGCGATCCCACGCGACGAGGCGTACCCGATGAGTTTCGGCAACGCGGGGTGCAATGTCGGTTCGCCGCCAATGAACTGGATTTCCCGGACACCGATATCAGCGGCATCGTCGATGACCGACAGCCAGTCACTCGTCGTCATCGTGCCATGCGATTTCGTGGGTCCGCTGTCGGCGTAGCAGTGTGTACAGCTGAGCTGGCAGCGCTCGGTCAGTTCCAACCAGAGGAATGTTGCGCCCTGCCTTGATGATTCGACCGTAGTCACTACGTTCAACTCCCTATTCCACGGATGATCATTCCTAGCAAGTTCAGGATATGAGCAGGTCAGAGTGTTATTCTGCGCAGAATGCGCAGACTCCTCCCCGATTTGCGCACGAGGGTACGAGTGGGCGATCCCGAATTGCCCGGTCAGGACGCGCGCGGTCGCCGTCGACGCACCTCGGTAGGAGATTTCCCGAAGCGGCGGTCGAAGGTCCGGTGGAAGGTGCTCAGCGAATCGAACCCCGAGGTATAGGCGATCTCGGTAATCGAGGCGCTCTCTTGGGGATCGGTCAACCTGCGGTACGCACGCGCGGCCCGCGTGTCGGCGATGAGGCGGGCCGGTGCCGACGCTCCGACGCTGCGCAGCGAATACTCGAGTTTCCGCCGCGAACAGCCGAGGTGGTCGGCGACCGCATCCGGAGTGAGTCGTGGATCGCTACTGCGCTCGGCGATGTAGGCACGCGCGGCAAGGGCAAGAGCCGCGGATAGGGATTGCTCCTCTGCACTCGGCGCGTGCAGTGCGAGATTCAGCAGTTCCATCGTTCGGGCGCTGATCTCAGTGAATTCGTGGCCGGACAGACCGCCCGCGTGCTCGGAGATAGTGCGCGACAGGGCCAGCACCGCCGCTGTGGAACCACGCTCCCGGCCGAGGAGCAGCGGGGCGTCGTCACAAAACGTATCGCCGGGCACATATTCTTCAGGCACACTAATCGCCCAGACACGCGTCTCGGAGGGAATCGATACACACAGCGGACGCCCCATGTCCAGCAGGCCGAGTCGACCACGGGAAACCCCAATCTTGTTCTCCCCGTGGCTAATTACGATGTCAGAGCCAAGTGAAACAATGGCCAGCGCGGACCGGTGCCCATCACAGCGGGCTTGCCGACGAGTTCGGGTGTAGTCGACCGCATCGGCAGTGGCGTCGACGAGCTGGAATCCGCTGCCACGCTGGACGCGCATCGTCCCGGCAAACTGTTGCGGGGTTGCGAAACCGAGCCGCAGATCCCCCTGGTTGTTCCGGCTGTGCGTGGCCCAGTAGTCGATCCGATCCGCCTCCGGGACAGTGGATGTATCCACATCCACTGTCTCGTACCCAGTGTCCACTCCAGCCCTCCCGCAGGCAGATCTGGCAGACGTTCTCTCTCGCACACGAATCCGTACCCCGCCCGGCACCGATTGTATCGCGGGCGTCCCGCGGTAGCCCGTGAAATACCCTCCGCCCCAGCCTGAGTTTGAGCTCCGCGGCGCGGTCGTGGTCCGGCAGACTTCCGGGCGTGGCGGTCGGTTTTCCGAGGAACTCGAAATCGGTACAGGCGTTCTCAGCCCTGGACCTCGATAGCTTGTACCGCGAGGCGGTCCGTAGAGATCGCCGACATTCATCACGGCGGGGGCGAATCCGCTTCGGTAACTCCATTCGGAAAGAGAAAGAGGCTCACCCCGACCAGCGAACCAACGCCGGTTGAAGTGAGCCTCTCTTGGTGGTCCCAGCTGGGTTTGAACCAGCGACCCCTCGCGTGTGAGGCGAGTGCTCTCCCGCTGAGCTATGAGACCGGAAGGGTGGTCGACCCGACGTTTTCGTGCCGTTCCGACGGGAGGAAACATTAACACGGTCCCCCGGTGTCACACCAAATCGACTGGTTAGCGGCGTAAAAGTGGGTTCTGAGCGGGTGAATGTGCAGGAGGGTCGGGCGTGGCGCCCGCTGGTGTTGCGGTGGCCATTCGGCAATCCTCGGGACCGCCCTCCTGCCGACTCACGACCGCCTCCCAGCGAACCCTCAACGCCACGAGCGACTTCACGTGGCGGCTACGAATTACACCCCTGTAGTTCATATCCACCCCCTCCTACCAGCCGATTTGTTGCTTGCGATGGTCGTCGGCTAATGTTCTCTCTCGTCAGCGGGTCAGCCGAGAGGCGCCCGGGGCGAAATGCGGATGTAGCGCAGCTGGTAGCGCATCACCTTGCCAAGGTGAGGGTCGCGGGTTCGAATCCCGTCATCCGCTCGAAGGCCATCCCGGCCTTGCTTGGCGGTGTGGCCGAGTGGTGAGGCAACGGCCTGCAAAGCCGTGCACACGGGTTCGATTCCCGTCGCCGCCTCTTGTAAAAAGAGGCACCAAAGCAAGCGCGATTAGCTCAGCGGGAGAGCGCTTCCCTGACACGGAAGAGGTCACTGGTTCAATCCCAGTATCGCGCACCAAAATGCAGGTCAGGCCCGGTTTCCACCGGGCCTTTCTGCTGTCCTGACCTATTTGTGAAACCTGAGCGGACAATGGCCCTGGCTGCTACTGAGCCTGATCGACGAACCGCGGCCGCCCTCCCCTGACCGGCTCTCGCTCGTCCACTTCAACGGTTCGGCCGCGTCCTTGAATTCACTCCGGTGCAGTCGTCGGAACGGCGACCTTCGGCCAACGAAATATCAATGGCAACAACCGAACTCTCCCATCATCCAGACGATCAGCAGAGAGCATCCGCTGTGATCGTTCACGCCGGTAGGTGATGGGGAAAGTTGGGGACCGGGATTTCGAACTGCCAGGGGCCCGGGAGGCTGGGGCGGGCGGCGGCCTGGGTGTGTAGGTGCAGGTAGTCCGTACGGGGCAGGTCGATGGCGCCGAGGGAGGTGAGATGGCTGGAGGTGACCTGGCAGTCGATCAGGGCGAAATCCCAGGCGGCGAGTTGGGTGCAGAGCCAATACAGCGCGACCTTGGAGGTGTCACGGGCGCGGGAGAACATGGACTCGCCGGCGAAGGAGCGGCCGTATGCGACGCCGTAGAGGCCGCCGACAAGGTCGCCGTCGCGCCATACCTCGACCGAATGCGCATGGCCTAGGTGGTGCAGCCGCAGGTAGGCCGCCAGCATGTCGGAGCCGATCCAGGTTCCGGTCTCCTTGTCACGCGGTCCGGCGCAATTCGACACCACATCGGCGAAGGCGCGATCCATGGTCATCGCGTAGTCGGCGTTGGCGACAGATCGGCGATAGGACTTGGTCACCCGTAAGTCGGTCGGCACCAGAATGCTTCGCGGGTCCGGGCAGTACCACTGGATCGTTTCGCCGGGGTTGTACCAGGGAAAGATGCCTGCGGAATAGGCGTCCAGCAGCCGCTCCGGCGACAGATCTCCACCGAAAGCGACCAGGCCGGACGGATCCGCTAGCTCGACGGGTGGGAAAGGCTGGTCTGGATCGGCCAGATACATCCGCATCAGGTCGGTAGCGTCGGTCACCGGGCAGACATTACCGACCTGGGCGAACACCCTCAGGCAACGAAGACGGGACGAACCGTCGCACGGGGATCGGTCCGCAGCGGCCTGACGCGCCTCCCTGGCCAGGATAGGCGGGAAGTCCCATGCCGCGGAGAGCGGATGGCCAGTTCGATCGAGCGCTCACCGGATGGTGGTGGCAGGGTGAGGGAATGGTGAGTCGTGGCGTATTGGTGACGGGTGCTTCGCGAGGGATCGGGCGGGCCGTGGCGGTGGCTTTCGCCGAGAGTGGGGATCGGGTAGCGGTGCACTATTCCTCGAACCGCGCGGATGCCGAGGAGACGCTGCGACAACTGCCGGGCACGGGGCATGCGCTGATCGGTGGGGATATCGGGTCGCCGGAGGAGGCCGAGGCGATTGTGGCCACTGCTGTCGAAGGGCTGGGCACCGTGGACGTGCTGGTCAATAACGCGGCAGTGAATATCGCGCACCCACTCGCCGACATCTCCTATGCCGACTGGCAACAGGCGTGGCGAAAGACTTTGGATGTCAACCTTTTCGGTACGGCCAACGTCTCCTACTGCGCCGCTCGGCACATGATCGACAAGGGTGTGGCCGGGCGGATCATCAATATCGGTTCGCGGGGCGCTTTCCGGGGCGAGCCCGACCATCCCGCCTACGGTGCCAGCAAGGCCGGGGTGCACGCGCTCGGGCAGACGCTCGCGGTCTACTTGGGCCCGTACGGGATTGCGGTCGCCTCGGTCGCGCCGGGGTTCGTGGCGACCGAGCGGGTCGCGCACCGGGTTACCGACGAGGTTCGGGCGCAGAGCCCGTTCGACCGGGTCGCCGAACCGGCCGAGATCGCTTCCGCCGTAAAGTATCTCGCCTCGCCGGAGGCGACGTGGAGTTCGGGTGCGGTGCTCAATGTCAATGGCGCCTCATACCTGCACTGACGGCTATTTCGCTTTGGGGCTGGCGCGCAGGTGGGCGCGTTCGCCCTGTTTGCCGAAGAGACTGAGGAATTCGACCGGCTCGTTGTCGGCGGGGCCGAACCAGTGCGGAACGCGGGTGTCGAATTCGGCGGCCTCGCCCGGAGCCATGACCAAATCATGTTCGCCGAGGATGACGCGAAGGCGGCCATTGAGGACGTAGAGCCACTCATAGCCCTCGTGGGTTTTGGGGTCGGGTTCGGTACGGGCCGAGGCGGCGGGGATGACGAGCTTGTAGGCCTGGATGCCGCCGGGGCGACGGGTGAGCGGGACCATGGTCATGCCGTGGTGGGTCACAGGGCGCATGTGGACGCGCGGATCGCCGGTGGGTGGGGCTCCGACCAGTTCGTCGAGAGTTACCCGGTGGGCTTTGGCCAGGGGCAGCAGAAGTTCGAGGGTGGGGCGGCGGGCTCCGGATTCCAGGCGGGACAGCGTGCTGACCGAGATGCCGGTTTCGGCGGAGAGGTCGGTGAGCGTGGTGTCTCGCTGTTTACGTAGGGCGCGCAGGCGCGGACCGACCGCGTCGAGGGCCTGATCGAGGTCGTTGTCCATGATTTCAGTTTGCCATTTCGGCAAAGAACTTTGCCAGTATGGCCGGTCGGGCGGATGGTTTGTCGTAGGAGGTGGTCAAGGTGACCGGAATGCGGCAGGACTATGACGTGGTAGTGATCGGCGGCGGTGCGGCCGGGTTGAGCGGGGCGTTGATGCTGACACGGTCACGACGATCGGTGCTGGTAATCGACGCGGGGTCACCGCGCAATGCCCCGGCCGCCGGGGTACACGGACTGCTGGCTCGCGAGGGTATGCCGCCGGAGGAGCTGCTCGAGCGCGGGCGGGCCGAGGTGCTCGGGTACGGGGGCCAGGTAGTGACCGGGGAGGTCACCACGGCGGCCCGTGAGGGCGACAGGTTCGTGGTGACCATGGCCGACGGGGCATCCGTGCGGGCCCGACGGCTGCTGGTGACCACCGGGCTCGTCGATGAGCTGCCGGATATCCCGGGGCTGCGAGAGCGGTGGGGTCGCGATGTCCTGCACTGCCCGTACTGCCACGGATGGGAGGTTCGCGACCAGGCCATCGGCATCCTGGCCACCGGACCGATGTCGGTGCATCAGGCGCTGCTGTTTCGCCAGTTGAGTTCCGACATAACGTTTTTCGCGCACACCGCGACGTTGAGTGCCGAGCAGGCCGAACAGTTGGCCGCGCGCGGAATCACCGTGGTGGAGGGCGAAGTGGCCGCGCTGGAGATCGCAGACGACCGCATCGCCGGTGTCCGGCTCAGTGACGGCACCCTAGTCCCCCGCTCGGCCATAGTCGTCGGCTCACGCATGGTTGCCCGCACGAAATTCCTTGCGGCACTGGGCCTGGAACCGATCGACCACCCGTCGGGCATGGGTGAGCACATTCCCGCCGACGCGACCGGCCGGACCTCCGTGCCCGGAGTATGGGCAGCGGGAAATATCACCGATCTCTCCGCCCAGGTCGGTGCGGCCGCGGCCGCCGCCGCGATGGCCGGTGCCCACATCAACGCCGACCTGGTCGCCGAGGAAACCCAAGAGGCGGTGGCCGCCCACCGTGGTTGATGGAAACCGCTCCGGGCTGCCGGATGTCGCGCTGCGGCTATGCGCCCGGATCGTGGAGCGAGATCTTCGCGACTCGAGTGGGACTCGGGACGTTTTCTATCCGGAGCGGGGATCTGTGGCGGCGGCCGAATGGCTTCCGTCATGGATTCTCCGGCGCGCGGCAATCCTCGCTGGATGACATTCGGCGATGGGGGTGACCTGCGCCGAACCCCCTCCGGTGCGCCCGATTTGGATTCTACGCCCGGTCGTGGCTAATGTTTGTCCTCGCAAGCCGGAGGGTGAAAACTTCGGAGGGCGTGCGGATGTAGCGCAGCTGGTAGCGCATCACCTTGCCAAGGTGAGGGTCGCGAGTTCGAATCTCGTCATCCGCTCTGTAGTTCCCGCGCGATTAGCTCAGCGGGAGAGCGCTTCCCTGACACGGAAGAGGTCACTGGTTCAATCCCAGTATCGCGCACCACCATTGACGCAGGTAGGCCCCGGTTTCCGCCGGGGCCTTCGTGAACGCCGGTTATGCGGAAATGCTCCGTGCTGGACAACGATTCGACGATCGGGTCTGGGCGATCGAGGGCTGCAACGGCATCGGCCGCCACCTCGCGCACCGACTGATCCACGACAGTGAAACCGTCCTCGACGTCCCCGCGAAACTCTCCGCGCAGGTACGGGTCTACGCCACCGGCAACGGCCGCAAAACCGACGCCGTCGACGCGCACTCGGTCGCCCTCGCCGCACTGCACGCACCGGATCTCCGCCGTGTACAGCTCGATTCCGAGCTGATCGCGCTCGGGATGCTCGCCGACCGCCGCGACGGACTCGGCCACTCACACCGACACCCTCAACCGCATCCATCGGCTGCTGCTCGATTCGATCCCGGGTGGGGTCAAGAAATTCCTGTCCGCGCCGCAGGCTCGCGACCTGATCAGCACGCTGCGACCGGCTGACCCGGTACCGGGCAGGCGGTGAACATACTGGCGGGCATGGGTATTCACGCCGATATGGTGGAGGGCACCGTGTTTTTCTCCCTGCCCGCCGACCGTCCACCAGTCCGTGACTCGGACTGAACGCACCGTTTCGGCATAGTGGCAGCCGCATAGATCGACACCCAAGGTGGCGAATGTCCACCCCTGAGAGGTAGTCGATCACTCCTCGGGTTCGCGGTTCGGTGCCCTTCTACCACGTTGAATTGTCTCCGAGAGATAAGCCCAGCAACCGTAGGAGCGCTTTTGTCCACACCGACCACCGCCAAGAAGATCGCAGCGACAACTCTGCTCATGACCGGACTTGCCGCTCTGACCACGATCGTCGCTCCCGCCGCGAACGCGGCCAATGGAGTCGACGGGAGTATCAGCAGTCCATCCGCGGGGGCGGTAACTCTGAGTTGGCAGATATACATTCCCGCGGGTAGCACCGCGACCTGTGACATGGCGGTCGAGAACAGCGCCAATACCGCGGGCACGTACCGGGAATTCGACTACACGGCCATCGGCGGTTCGGCCAATCATCAGGGGCGGTGGATCAGTTCCTCACTCCAGGCGTCGGCGCCCGGGGGCAGCACCGCATATGGCGATGTCTACTGCACATTCCTGAACTCCAGTGGCCAGGCGACCACCGGCGGATGGCAGGGCAGCACACAGGTCAAACTCGTGGTCAAGGGCGGCGTTCCGGCGATCCCGCCCGGCGGTACGGTGGGTTGAGCGGTTCGCCGCGGCTGGTAGCCTGATGACCGCGTTCGCCGAAATCCTCAGTACTCGTCGCGTTTTCGTGGCCAGTCGTCGAAATTGTCGCCGCGGCCCTTCGGGGCTCGATCCAGCAGTTGCCAGGTGGCGTTGAGGGCGTCGGTGCCGCGGTCGTAGGTCGAATAGGTGTGGTAGACGACGCCGTCGGCGCGGGCGAAACTGCTCAGGGCCATCAGCTCCATGACGTCGAGCATATTGCCGGGGCGCTTGGGTGAGGGCACTTCCATGAACTGGTAGAAGTCCTCGTTGAATCCGTTGTCGCCCATGGATACCCATTCGATATCCCAGCCGAAGCGACGCTTGTAGTCGTTCAGTGTCGGCAGCGGGGATCGCGACGCCAGGATGAAGGTCACGTCGCGGTGGGCCAGGTGCGGTACCGCACCGACGAGGTTATCGGTTTCGAAGGTGCAGCCCTCACAGCCCTGTGGGGTTTTGGGGCCGTGCATGAAGTGCCGGATGATGAGCTGTGAGCGTCCGCCGAACAGCTCCGCGAGGGTCTTGACCCCGGTGTTGGTATCGAAGCGGTAGTCCTTGGTGACCGGGACCCACGGCAGCGCTTGGCGCTCCCGGGTCACCTCGTCGCTACGTCGGGTGAGTTCCTTTTCCTGCGCGCGTAGCTTCTCGTAGGCCGCACGCCACTGCTCTCGGGTACCGACATCGTGGGTGTCCATGACCGTCCTTCCGTGCTACGACTGCCTTTCGAATGAAGACGGCGTGCGCGAGCGGAATTCATCGCAGGATCGTGCGCAGGACCGCTTCCCATTCCGTCCGGGTCGGCGGCGCGCCGGTGACCAGCGCCTGCATCAGCATGCCGTCGATCGTTCCCGCCAGAATGCGCAGCCGCACCGGGTCGTCGGTGTAGCGGCGGCCGAACCGTTCGATGGCGGCCAGCCACCGGCGCGGTGGATCGCGTAATTCGGGGCGGCAGGCGGCGAGCAGGTAGAGCTCGAATTCCGCTTGCAGGTGCGCGGTTTCGGTGAGGGCGGTGACCATTACCGCGGCCAGTGCGCGCACCCCCTCCTCGCCGCCGCCGCTGGTATCGGTCAGCTGGCGGATGCGCTCGGCATCCTGGTCCATGCACGAGGTGAGGGCTGCGGTGAGCAGGTCGTCAATGGTTTTGAAGTGGTATGCGGCCGATGTCGGCGGGAGACCCGCTTCCTTGGCGACGGCGCGGTGGCTGACTCCGGCGACGCCGTCGCGGGCGACTATTCGGATGGTGGCCTCGATCAGTTCGGCCTTGCTCCGCTGCCCCTTGAGTTTGCGACCGTCAGTGCTCGCCTCGCCCAACCTCGACCTCCTCGCGCACGGCTCTGCCCAGCGGCGCTCTGGCCAGCAACGCCACCGTCAAGGCTACGGTGCCCGCCGCGACCGCCACCGCGAAGCCCGCTACAGACCCCGACCGGTCAACGACCGTGCCCGATACCAGCGCGCCGAGCGCTATGCCCGCGCTGAGACCGGTCAGTGCCCAGGTCATGCCCTCGGTGAGCGCGGCCGCGGGCACGGTGCGCTCTACCAGTCGCATGATCACGATCATGGTGGGCGCGAAGAAGACACCGGAGACGAACATGGCCACCGCCAGTACGGCGATGCCGTCGACCAGGAGCAGCGGCAGCGTGGTCAGCATGGTGCCCGCCACCACGACGGCGAGCTGTCGCGGCAGTGGCATCGACAGCTGGAATGCCCCGAAGGCAAGACCCGACAGTGCGGATCCGGCGGCGTAGGCGGCCACCACGATCCCCGCACTCGCCGGTGCGCCGACCTGCTCGGCGAAGGCCACGCTGACCACATCCACGGTGCCGACAATGACGCCGCCCGCCGCCAGCAGCAGCGCCAGCAGCCGCACCGCCGGGATGCTGATGGCCGAGCCCCGCTCGGAGTCCGGGATATCTTCTCGCACAGGGGGTTCGGTGTGCTTCTGCGGTATGAACAGCAGCACGCCCACCAGCAGTAGCAGCGCCGCGATCAGCGGTCCGGCCTCGGGGAACAGGGCTGTCGACAGGACGACCGCCAACGCCGGTCCGGCGACGAAGGTCAGCTCGTCGACCACCGATTCCAACGAGAACGCCGTGTGCATGCGGGAGGACCCGGCGTGCACGTAGGCCCAGCGGGCCCGCACCATCGCCGACATATTCGGCAATGTCCCGGCCAGTGCGGCGGCGGCGAACAGGGTCCAGGTGGGTGCGTCGTAGCGGGCGCTGAGTAGCAGCGCGGCGAAGCCGAGCACGCTCGATCCCATGGCGGGTAGCAGTACTCGCCCCTGCCCGAGCCGGTCGACCAGCCGGGAGACCTGCGGTCCCACAATGGCCGTGCTCACCGTGAAGGTCGCCGAAACGGCTCCGGCCAGTGCGTACTGGCCGCGAAGCTGCGAAATCATCGTGATGATGCCGATCGCGGCCATGGCGATCGGTATCCGGGCGATAAAGCCGGCAGCGGAAAACGCCACGGCCCCAGGGGCTTTGAACAGGACGGCATAGGGGTTCCCCATGGAAGCAGACCTCCGCAAACAAATTGAACGAGTGTTATATTTGTTGACGGTACACCACGCGGGAACGGTGGGCTCTCGGGCCGATCGCGGTGACTTCTTTCGACCGACCGATGAGTTTGCGCTGGCTGCGGCGTCTGATCTGGTGGAATCCAGTGACCGAATGAAGGAGCGGCTGTGCCGAACGATGTCTGGGCGATGGTGCACGCGGAGCGTGCGGCGCTGATCGAGGATCTGTCGCGGGTCGCGGATGAGCAGTGGACAGTGCCGTCGCTGTGCGAGGAGTGGACCGTGCACGACGTGGTTGCCCATTTGGTCGATACAGCTCGCACTACCCGTGTCGGCTTCGCGGTCGCGCTCGTCCGGGCGCGGTTCGACTTCGACCTGCTGAACACGCGCGGAATGGAGCGCGAGCGCGGTGCTACGCCGCGTGAGACGTTGGCGCGGCTTCGTTCGGTCGCGTCACGGACGTCCACTCCCCCGGCACCGCTCGACACTCGGCTCGTCGAGGAGGTTGTCCACGGTGAGGACATTCGCCGGCCCTTGGGGATCGAGCACGTTTACGCGCCGGAGGCTGTGGTGAGATCGCTTCGGCTACAGGCGCGTACCTCGGCGTCTTTCGGAGGGGCCAAGGAACTGGTGGCGGATGTCCGGATCATGGCGACCGACGCCGACCTGGTACTCGGAGACGGCCCGGAGGTGCGGGGAACCGCGCTTTCGCTGCTGCTGGCGCTCTCCGGGCGGCGGGTGGCGTTGGACGAGCTCCAGGGGCCGGGAGTCGCCGCGCTGGCCCGGACTTCGTGACGATGCGCCCCGGACTTGACGGGAGCCACTGCGGGCCAAGCCATCCCAGCTCGGCATCAGGGACGAGCGGGGTGTGGTAGCCATGGAGGTAGTAGTGGCGGCTCTCGGCGCGAGGCCGGGGCCATGAGGTCAGGGGATTTATGACCGCGATAGCCAAACTCGGTGCGGTTTCGCTCGACAGCCGGGATCCGCATCGTCTGGCGCAGTTCTACCGGGAGTTGCTGGAATTCGAGGTTCGGTACGAATCCGATGAGTTGGTTGTGCTGCAGGGTGCGGGCGTGATGGTGACGGTCGAGAGGGTGGCGGACCACCAGCCGCCGAACTGGCCGGGCAATGAGGTGCCCAAGCAGATGCATCTCGATCTCTTCGTCACCGATCTCGATGCCGCCGAACGGGCTGCGATCGAGATCGGTGCGGTCCGAGCGGAATTCCAGCCAGCCGCCGATCAGTGGCGGGTACTCATCGACCCTTCGGGTCATCCGTTCTGTCTCACCCTCCCTCCCTCAGCATTTGCGTGAATCGTCCAGCACGGAGATCGCGCTGCGAGCAGCGGGCCCGGGGGTCCGAGATCCAGATCGAGGTCCTCGGGCGCGAAGTTGACGTGCTCGCGTAACTCATCCATCGCGTCGGAGTGGCGCGCATATGCGCACCGTCTTGCGCACCCGAGCGCGAAGTAGGTCTCGAACTGACCTAGATGCCGACGACAGTGTGAAGTAGCCGGGAGGTCGCCCGCTCCGAACGAGGAAGCTCCCGCGAAGATCCGCACTTTCGAAGGAGCACGATGACCACGACCGGCACGATCACTTCTCTCGCGTTCTGGGCTCAGGACGGCAAGGCGCTGGCCGCCTTCTACGCCGCCGCACTCGGCTGGGAGCTCGGCCCCGCCTACCCGGACGAGAGCGGCACTCCTATCGCCTTCACTGTCACCGACGGCACCACGGCCTGCATCTTCTACAGCGCGCACGATTTCAAGGCTCCACGCTGGCCCGAGGAGCAATTGCCCTTCCACTTCAACCTGGCTTTTCCTGATCCCGCCGCCGCTGAGGAACGCCTGCTGGAACTCGGTGCGACGAAGCCGGAACATCAGCCCGGACAGGGACACTGGACGGTTCTGCTCGATCCGTCGGGCCAACCGTTCTGCGTGAGTGAGCCGCCGAATACGTGACTGACGCCTTGCCGGATTCGTCCCCGCCGACGCGTCAGTCGAAGATCGCGAAGGTCTTGTCCGATGGGTCGACTACCGCGTCGAGACGGTCGCCGACCTCATAGCTGCGGCCGCGAACGCCGAGTTCACATGAGGCTTCGAAGGTTTCGAAGGTCGGGCCGCTGAGGCGGATGGTCAGTTCGGCGGTGTCGTTGGTTTCGCCGCCGGGACGAATTGTGGCGGTGAGGACTTCAGCGATGGCGTCGACGCCGACCGCGGCCAACCGTTTCGCTTGACTACGCCATATGACGGTTTGGATGGCCAGGAGTAGGCCGATGGGCATGGTGAAGATGCCGGGGAGAATGCCAGCGGCCCAGGAACCTTCCATGTAAGCCAAGACCGGGCCCGTCAGGGCGAGGCCGATCGCAAAGACAAAGACGAACGCGCCCGCGACCGGGCCGATGGGCCGGGCGTGGACCGCCTCTCGATGACTGCGATAGGGCGTGCCATGCTGGCGGCGCCGGAGAAGCCGTTGGCCAGGATGACGATGACGATGACGACGGTATAGGAGATATCCATGCCAGCTCCGCGTGATGGGACGTGGAGGTCGGTTCATCGGCGTCGAATCGAGCCTTCCAGACATTATGCGGCGCGACTCAGTCCGGTGCGGGCGAACCTGGATTTCGATGCGCGCTCCTTTGCGGTCGGTGATCGGGGCAGCCCGGTCGGGTGGGTACCGGAGGGGCAGATGATCGCAGAGCTTTAGACGTATTCCAACGGGCCGCTGTTGAACGTACCGCTTTCTAGCGGTATAGTTAGTCTCGGCTCGGCATTCCCTCATCTGCCGGTCCAACCTCACCGGGCGGTGGCTGGGTTCTGAGACACCCAGTCGCCGCCCATCTCGCGGTCGCCGTCATAGACGTTCCGGGCACATCACCTGCGCCGCATCACCCGCTGTGATCGATACGCGCTCGCCCCGTATCGCGGGCCGGAGAGGCCCGGTGGCGATCACCGACATCAAGGCTTACAGCCATCTCACCGAATCGGATTGGGATTTCATCGGGCCGTCCTCGCAGTGGAAGCGCTCACACATCACCCCCCAGGATTTGTTCGAGGAGGCAGCGCACCATCTCCCTGGCTTCCGACAATCGGCCCCCGAACGCGTCGGGCTCGCATTCCACGAGTTCTGCGAACAGCCGCACCGAACGATCCGCCAGTACGACCGCGTCCTGCGGTTCATATCGCATCAGCGCGACAGCGGCCGAATAGCAGATCAGCGCTAGATCGGGAAGGTGGCGAAGAGGGCGCTCGGCGGCGCCCTCCGTCAAGCGCACTGCTCGCCTGGCATACTCGCCGGCACCGATACCGTCACCGGCGCGCGAGAGATGTACAGCGTGATCAACGAGTGCTCCCGCCCGAAACTCGTTGTTTCGCGACAAACTCTTCCATAGCCCGTCATAGATTTCGACGGCGCGCCGCGATATCATGAGCACTTCGGGGTCGGTTGGCTCGACCGCTGCCCGCCAGCGGGCCCGGTGCCACAGCGACCATGCCAAATCCGCTGACGGTTCACCACTTTCGCGTGCAAGGTCCTCCCACAGCGCCAAGGCACAGTCGTTGTGGGCGATCGCCTCTCCGACGCACCCCACCGAGGCAAGGCTGTCAGCAAGCGCGTCGTGATAGTCGGCCAGACGAGCACGTTCGACCTCGTCACCCTCCCCGATCATTTCGTTCAGTACCTCGAGCGCGGCGCGGCCGGAACCCACGGCGAGGTGTCGTCGCCCAGCCGAGGCCAACAGCCATGACTGAGTACGCAGTGCGCCGGCCAGACAGGACCGATACGTGACTCGGTCGGCGACAGCCAGTTGGACCGTCCATCGCATCGCCTCGTTCATCACCGCCGGCGCTTCTGATCGGTAGCCGTTCTCGCACAGGGCTTTCGCGTACTGGTGGTACACATCAGCCAACTCCGGCACGAGGTCGTCGTGGCCCTCTTCGATCAGGACGCGGTAATGATCGGCACTGCTGCGCAAGTTTCGCCCAGCGAGCTCGGGTTCATCGAGAAACAGCCGGAACCGTGCGGCCCAGCCCTCCGACCTGGCCAATCGCATCGCATTCCACTCGTTGGCCTCGTCGACGGCATCGCGTCGAATCGCCAAAGCGCGATCGACCCGTATCGAAGCCTGCTTCCACTCAGCTAACCCGTAGCACACATATGCCGAATACTCGACCGCCGCTGCCCATTCGGGGCGGTACCGCACCGAATCCCACTTGGTCAGCTCCTCATACGCGATTTCCACACTTTGCGCGTATTCGGCTGCCTCTGCCCATTCGTCTGCGGCGACGCAACTCTGGGCGTGGCGGTCGAGTAACGAGGCGAGCCCGGGAAGGTACCTCTCGGCATCGCGATCGACGAGTTCCCGATACATGGCCAAACCGCGTAGCGCCATGGCGATAGCTTCCTCGGTCCGGTCCAAACGCCCAGCATGATTGGTCAGGCAGATGGCGGCGGTATCCAGATACCGATCCCGTTGTTCGGCCAGCAGGCGCTCAGCCTGCTCGACTGCCTCGGTCGACATCTCGACGGACTCCGCTGTGCGGCCGAGCGTCCACAGCACGGTCGCACAGCGGTCGAGCGCGCGGGTAAGCCGTTCGCGGTGCGTTGCCGGATCGCCTTCCGCCAGCACGCGCCACAGCGCCAAGGAACGGTATGCGTACTCGATCGCCTCGCGAGGTCGGCCGGCGCTCCACAGACATACGGCGTGGCAGCCGAGCGCGACAGCCAAATTCACGGCGCCAGCCGCCGGGTCGGCCGCTGCCGCGCGTTCACGGATCTGCAGTAGCGACGTCGAATAGGCCAGTGCCGCCGCCGGTTTCTCATTGCAGGTCAGGATCTGGACCAGCAGGTGCAGTGCGAATGCTCGCTGGTCGTCCCAGCTGCTGTCGGCCGACGGACTGCCACAGATCTCCAGCACCTTCGTCGCGATGCCATGAACCTCGATGCTGTTGCTCAACTCCTCATGAACCGAGGCGACCCGGTTCAGCGCAAAGGCCACATTGCGGAGTTGGATGGCGGGACCACGCTCGGCCAATCGCGCGTACATCGCGAGCGCCCGCTCGGCACATACGAGTGCTTCGTCGAACGCACGGACACCGCACAGGGTAATCGTGAAGGTGCACAATGTATTTGCCAGCGGTTCGTGATAATCGACCGCATCCGCGGCCAACGTCTCGTACATCGCCACCGCACGCACGGCGAACACCCGAGCACCGGTGTAGTCGGCGCGACGGTTCAACACCACCGCGCGATTGTTGAGTGCATCGGCCAGCTCGGCGGCATCTGCGTCGGGGTCGAGCTCAGCCAGCCGCTCGAGCAACTCGACCGCCTGTTCCGAACGCAGTTCCGCGTCCGCGGTCCGCCAGGAGCTCAGATGTATTCGGGTGGCGCAGGTCAATGCCCAACTCAGATTCCGCTGGTGACGGACGGTATCCGACAACGCGAGCTCACGGGCGTGAGCGACTGCCGCCTCTACGGTACTCGAGGCTTCGGCGCTACGGCCCGCCCTGCCCAACCGGTCCGCCTGAGCGCACAGTTCGTCCACCAGGGTGACCAGATACGAGCCTCGGTCGTGCCCGGACAATCGCAGCCATTCGTCGACGGCACGGGCACCGAAATCCAGGGCGATCGCGGTGTCGCCGAGGTTCGTCGCCAAGGCCACAATCGACCGACAGCCCGCAGCGACAGCTGTCGCATTGCCAGCACAGGTATCACGCAACCGCGTCAGTCCAGCGAGATATCGGTTCCACGCTCGCAGTGCGTCGTCGCGGCGACCGGCACGGTACAGGCACTCACCCTGGCGAAGCACCGCCTGCGCACGCTCCCACAGCCTGTCCTCATCACCGTCGACAGCGGTATCCTCGGCCACCGATACCGCCTGCGCGGCTACGCCTTCGGCTTCGGCGTGCAACCCGTGCTCACCCAGCAGCCGAATCAGTCGCACGAACTCATGCGACGACACCGAGCCGTCCAGCATCCCGGTCAAGCACCGAAGGCGCTCGGTGCGATGCCGTTTCCATTCGCGTACCCCACAGGTGTCGCCGTCGCTATCGAGCAATGCGATGTGCTTCGACCAAGCACCGAGGAGCCGGCCCAGATTCGCGGGATCGCCCGTGCCGGACATTTGTTCGTAGAGTCGCACTCCACACGCGGAATGTTCGAGGCCCGCACGCGGGCCGTCGGCCCGTGCCACGATCCCAGCGGCAGCCATATGAGCGCCGGCCAGCGGACGCAGGAACCGATCGCGATCGAATTCCACGAGTTCGTCGAGGATTTCGATGCGCTGGCGCGCGGCGGCGGCACCGCGTTCCACTACCTCATGCTCCAGGGTCGGCGCGCAACCGGCCTCCGCCAGCGCCGCCACCAGTTCCCGCAAAAGGTCAGCCAGCAGTGGCAGCGTTTCCGCGCGGTCGGACACCAATTGGATCTCACACAGTTCGACTGCCGCGGTGAGCAGATCCGCGGCCTCCAGACTGCGGTCCTCGCTGTGCTCGGATTCAGCCCGGTCCCGCAGTACCCGCACCAACCGCGACCGATCCGGATCCTGGCGCCATGCCGCCCGAGCCGCTCTGATCAGCGCCCGGCGCAATAGCTCCAATTCCGGGCCGGCGAACGTCGCAGTATCGACTACGAGTGCCGCAGCCGTGGAGACCCGTGGGTGTTCGCGCCACTGCCGCAGTCCGGCAAGAAGATTCGCGGTCGGCGGGTCCATCCTGCAGGAAGTTGTGGCCCAGACCGCATCGGCCACCAACAGGCTCAACGCGTCCGCGAATTCATCCGGCCCGTCGAAGGTGTACTGCGGCGGAGTGGATACTTCGCGCTGTGTCGATATTTCCCGCTGATTCGAGTTCTTCATTACTGAGCGATCAGTGACTCACGATCGATATCGGTGACATATAGCGGGAAATACTGCACAAGGCGTTCCATCAATGCGGACGCGTCGCCGCCCTGGGCGGATTCGAATTCATCGAGAGTGAGTCCGACAACCTGTAGGAACCTCACCGTGCCATTGAGTGTCGCGATGGTACCGAGTTCCGGGTCGGCGGTGACGGCGACCGCCCGAATGGCAGAGTCCTGTCTATTGGCCACGATCGGCCCGTTCACCCGTATGGCGTCGCCGGGCTCTAAGCACTTTCCGGATCGACAGACATACCGGCTCAGATTCTGCAGTACGTCACCGGGCCACATCGGCGGTTCGTAATCATCGGGTTCACGGACGAGCCGGAAGGTGACTTCGAAGCCCCACCCTTCGAAGTCCCATCCCGAGATCTCAGAAGCCGGAGATTCCTTCCCATACAGCCCGGACATACCGAAGCCGATGTAGTGCCAGTGCGGGATTGGTCCGCTACGCGGATAAGCACGGACCATATCCAGCAGGTCCGGCCCACCGAACGCCCATGGATGCCGAGGCCCCCATTGTCGCGCCGGTGCCGTCCCGTACAACCGACCCAGCGCCTTATCAATCGAGTCATGACCGATCGAATCACTCACTTCCACAACATTACCCGCCACCCACGCTGCGAAAGGGCGCTACTCGACCGAACTTACAACCACTTGAGATATCAGGCTCAACTCTACTCGACCAGTCACTGGCCCGGGTGCAATCGCATCTCCACGATTGCCTTGCGGGCATCAAAAATATTCGAGTCAGCGGTCGATCTTCCATTTCGAATTCGTTGGTGGAACACCGAGTTCGACAATGCCGTTGACGATCCATAGCGCTTCCTCGAGCGGCACTGTGTCCTTGTCGGGGTATTCATCGCGTTGCCCGCCCGCGAGAATGAATCCAGTGCTGCCCCCCTTGGCCATTGGGTCGACCGCGTGCTCCCCCGGGTCACCATCGCCGTCGAGTAGTACAACCATGGCACGCACGCCATTGGTGACGATGGCAAGAGCACGCCCCGCCGAGCTGCCGAACCAGGTCTCGTATCGACCACGGCCGATTCTGGCCCTGACCAGGTACGCAACGTCGCTGGAAAGCACCGGTCTACAACGCGATTCCGTCGGCACGCCTTCTTCACTGATCGCCCACTGCTCAGCCATTCGGTGACACCCTCCTACCGATCAACCACCGCGCCGCCGCCATCCGCCTCATCCGCACCGGTGAGTACTCGGCAGTTCTGTAGGGACTTGCGGGCCAGAGGGTTTCATATTCCTCTGACCCTCCTCGTGTGATCGGCGACCAGGAAACCGTCAAGGAATCGCGATGGTGATACCAAACGGTAGTGCGATCGGTCCATGCCCCGATGAACCACCGGAACCGGTCGCCCACGGCAGTGGGCGGTAATGGCGGTCCCAGCCCGGCCCGGACTCGCACCCAGGTCGCGGTCGCACCGGCGTGCACCTGGTGTCATCGTCACCGTGTCGGGACCAACCGTTATGCCCGTCCCAGGCCGGACCGCCGGGCAACTGCGGCAGGACCGGCACTCCGGGGTAGCCGTGACGAGGGTGGCGATCGTGGCCGTGCCCATGTCTGCCATGGCCCGGGTGATCGACACCGACACCGACACCGCCATGCCCACGATTGCCATGGCCGAACCCTCCATGCGCTGGACTGGTACCGGGCACGCCATCATCGAATTGAGCTGGTGCACTGTGCGTATCGGGTGCGGCGGATGCGAAACCCGCCGCACCGGCAGCGGATGCGGCCGCGACCGCTCCGACCACCGCGGCACGCGCGAGAAGCCTCAGCGCTCCCCCTCGGCCCAGATGCACTGACATGGTGACGCCTCCGTTCCATCGGGGTTCCGCTTATCGGCGCCTTTCGCTCGACAGGACTCCCCCACCAGCACATAATGGCGCGCTGTTCATCGAATTGTTGGAGACCTATTGCCACGGGTGGGGATGAGCGGCACCCACTCATCCCGGCGACGAGGCTCCGACGCCCCGGCGGATAAACCACTCTCAACTGCTCGTTCGCAATGGCGCACCCCAACACCCACAATCGCGCCACGGCACCGAACCTCGCGCACTCGATCCGCAGCCAGTTCGACACCGAACGCGAGTACCCGGTGGCGCTACCTCGCGGCAGACAGTTGCACGGCGTCAGCGGGTATGGCTGGGACCGATTCCACCACCACGGTTTTCAGCACAGGGTCTGGTAGCAGCAGCCGCCAGTCGTTGCTCGACCAGACCACCGTCTGCTTGTTCGAGGTGACGCTGTTGTCGGAGTAGGTGCTGTAGACGAGCAGTTCGGCGCGGTCAGCGGTGTAGGTGGTGAATTTGTAGGCGGTTATCCGGGGGGCTACCACGGGGGACGCGGGCTGAGTTACCGAGATTTGGGCACGGGCCAGGACCCAGGCGTCTTTACCGGGGCCGGGCATGAGGGATTGGGCGGCGGTTCTGGCCCAGGTGTCGTCGGGGGCCAAGGAGATTCGGACGGTGTGGTGGATTGCGGCGAGGGCCGCACCCTGCGGGGTGTGCGAGTAGCCGAGGGCGGCTTCGGTGAGTTTGGCGGGGCCGTCTTCGCGGGCGAAGGGGAGGTTCACGCCCTGCCATGGTTCCCAGCGGAGTTCCGACGGTGCACGATCCAGGTCGGGGGGTGGAGTGGTCACCACGACCGGGGAGGTGTCGGAGAGACCGCAGGCCGTCGCGCCCAGGGTGACGGACGTGGCCGCAAGGGTGACAGCTAGCGCCACAAATATTCGCCGAAGAATAGCTGATGTTCCCACCTGGCTCCCCTCGTGCAGACCGGCGACCTGGTGAAAGCCATTACGGGGCAGGGCTGTCGCGCGGTCTTGTCGATCTTAGTGTGCGCGATTTTCGGGAGGGTGGCTATTCAAGGGATTTCATACCGGGCGTCCGTATCCGGTTGTCGGAACTCAGTTTCGGGTACGATCATCCCGGCAACAACATCATCGCAGGTGACGGGGACTCATCGCGAGGTATTGCGGCAGGACTCCTGCACCAGTGCTGGTGACGGCCGACCGCATAGGGCGCGTCCGCAGGGTGGACGTGCGGTCGGGCGAGAAGCGCCACGAATATAGGGGATCCGCGATGACCGCCAGACGTAAGTTGACCGCACTCTCCGTCCTGCCGGTAATGATCGCCGTGGGACAGGGGATAGCAGGAGCGGCACCGGGTCAACCGGGGCTCGCGGTGCCCGGGGAAGGGCAGCCAGGGCTGAGCCAAACACCACAGGCACCGGCCGCACCGAGTCCGGCGGATTGGATTCCCGATCCGCCCGCGCCACCGGCGCGGCCCCGGCCGCAGCAGCAGACGCAGCCGAATATCGACACCTGGGTGCAGCCGCCCACCCAGCAGCGGGAACAGGCGGAGCCGGAGCTCAACGAGCCCGCGGAGCCTGCGGTGGACGCCCCCGCCGTAATTCCCGCTGACCCACACCAATTGCGGCTCGGCACCGGCGAAGTCACGCTCCCCGACTGGGTGGATGTGAAAACCCGTGACAAGGCGCAGGCATACGCCGACTACGCGGAATGGCAGATTGCCGCCGCCTACGACAGTCTGGGTTTCTCGCGTGAGGAATCCGATCGAATGGCCGCCACCAGTTCGCTGGGCGCGCTGGTCGGTGCGGGTGCCGCGGGAGCCCTTGCACCCGCCGTCTTTGTTCCGGTGGGTTGCGGTATCGGTGCCGTCGTCGGGGCGGTAGCCGGCGGTGTGATTGCGGGCGTCCCGACCGCTGGAGTCGGCGCTCCGGCAGGCGCGATCGTCGGTGGTATTGCTGGATGTATCGGCGGCGGCTCGCTCGGCGGAATGGCCAGCGTCCCCTTGGTTGTCGGCGGCGGAGCGCTGGCGGCGCTCGCGGGCGGCGCACTCAGTGGTGGCGACTCGAACAAGCCGCAACCCGCCGTTCCGTCTCTGGTCTCGGCACCGGTCGAGGAGGCGGCACCCGCCCCCGCGCCCGCATGGGAACCGGCCCCCACTCCGGTCGCGGCCCCCCAGTACGCCGAACCCATTGCCGCGGTGACCACCCAGGTTTCGACCACCGTCGAAGCGGTCGCCGACTCCGGCCCGGTCGGTAATGCCGTTGTCACCAATCTGCGTGACGCGGCCGCCGCCATGCCCCCGATGGCCCCCGAACTCGGCCCCGCCGCCGATGTGATCAACGGTGTGCTGGGCGCGATTCAAGCCCCGCACTGATTGACGACAACCGAATGGAGTGAGATCGGTGTCCGATCAGCGCGACGCTACGTTCCCTCGGGCGACGATGCCTGACCTGCTGCCTCCTGCCCCGGAGGCGGATGATTCCTCGATACGCCCCTCGGCGGCGGCCGGATGGTCGGAGTGGCTCGAGGCCGACGACGACCGTGGTGTGCGTCCCCAGCGCACGGATGACACGGATGACTTCGAGAACGATGAGCTGTCGCGGGACCTGCATGCGGAGGATCCGATGGCCCCGCTCGTCGAGGAGGCGCGCAGGCGCGCCCTGCTCATGCGGCGACGGCGGCAGCTGCTCACCCGTGCCGCCCTGATGGCCGCGCTGGTGGCGGTGCTCGCCATGGTCGGGGCCGGTGCGTGGTTGTTCACCCCGACCGAAACTCCCACGGCCGCACCGCCGTCCACACCACCGGAGGCGAGGTCCGCGGCGCCGACTCCGGCCGCCGATGCGCAGGCCAATAACTGGTGCCGGGAATCGGTCACCCCGGAGCGGGTGGTCAGCTCGGGCCCGGGCGATACCTCGACCCCGACGGGTGTGATCCTGCGCCTCGAACACGCCTGGTACGTCCAGCGTGACCCCGTCGCGGTGCGCTCGGTAATCGCCCCGGATGCCCGGGTCGCACCGGAAAGCGCCACCCGCGAGGCCATTTCCGCCATTCCCGCCGGGACCCGCCACTGTGTGACCCTCACCGCGCTGCCCGCCGACCGTTGGCTCGTCGCGGTCGACGAGCGGCATCCCGACGGCACCCAGGTGGCCTGGCAGCAGGTCATCACCACCGCGCAGCGCGATGGCCGGGTGCTCGTCACCGCCATTGTGGAGTCGGGAGGGCAGTAAGCCATGACCGAGGCGCCGGAACTGTCGATCACGGCGACGCCTGGCGCGCCGACTGATCCAGTTCCCCTGCGGGGCGGGCACGGTCGCCTCGTCCGCGCCGCGCTGCCGTCGGTGCTGGTACTCGGCACGGCGGGCTCCTCGGGTGCCTCCACCACCGCACTCGGCCTGGCCGCGGCCGCGGTGGCCGAGAGCGATGGCGAGACCTGGCCGGTGGTCGTCGATGCCACGCTCGGCGGCGGCGACGTCGGCCTGCGGGGCTGTGATTCCGCTAAACCGGTGAGCACCATGCAGGATTGGCTCGCCACCACACATCCCGAACTCGCCTCCACGGTGCTCTCATGCACCGGCAAAACGAGTATGGGTGTGCGGGTACTGCCCCGCAGCCCGGACCCGATGCCGCGCCGCGAAACCCTCGTCTCGGTGGCGCGCCATCTCGAAACCGCCGGACTGCTTACGGTTTTCGACGCGGGCGCGCCGGTGACCAGCCGGTTTGCCGCACCGTTGCTCTCCGATCCCCGGGTGGGACTGGTGATTACCGTCGCCGCCCGCGCCGACGCCGTCAATCGGCTGCAACCCGCACTGCGCTGGCTCGACGAGCAGTACAGCGAATTCCTCATCGGTGACGCGGTTATCGTGCTGACCGAGCAGGTGAAGGACTCCGGGCAGGCGTCCATCGAACATGTCCGCACCTACCTGAGCAGTTGGGTGCGCGATGTGGTGACCATTCCGTTCGACGCGCATCTGGCAGCGGGCGGGGTCATTTCGTGGCATCGGCTCGCGGCGGAGACACGCGACGCGTACCTGCGATTACTCGGGGTGCTGCGATGAACGAATGGCCTCCGGTACCGATGTGGCACAAGGCCGTACCGACTCCGCCCGGACGACCGCCACTGGTGTGGCTGGTCGGTGTGCACGGCGGTGCGGGAACCACCAGCCTCGCCGCCAGTATGAGCTGGACCGGAGACGCCGGGCGGCGCTGGCCCGGACGTATCGGCCTGGTGCGGGATATGGATTCACCGCTCGTCGTCCTGGTGGCGCGCACCCATATGAGCGGTATCGCCGCACTCGAACACGCCCTGCTCGCGCACGAACACGACGCGACGCCCGCCGGGAGCAACCTCGTAGGCATTGTCACCGTTGCCGATTCGGCGCGACCGCTGTCCCCGGCGGTGGCGAAGCGGCGCGAAGGCGTCGAGGCACGCGCCGTCGATATCGGCGCGGAAGTCTGGCGGCTGCCCTGGCTCGAACAGTGGCGTGAACTCGAACCGCATCGGCTGCCGGTGTGGTCACCGGACTCCGTTTCCAGTCCCGTCGACGAGGGCGACGCGACTCGCACTCCCCCGCAACCGGTTCGGCAATTCGCCGAGCAGCTCTTCATCGCCTCCCGCGCGGTGGGCATGCGCCTCACCGCATCCGACGACACCGAGCACCGAAATACCGGCTGACCCCGGCTCGACGTGCGTCCCGCCGACCACACGAGGGAGGATCGAACATTGCTGTCAGGGGCAAGAATTCGACACTCGGCCATTGTCACGGCCACCGTCTGCGTTATCGCGGCGGTCGCCGTCGGCAGCGCGTCGGCCGAGCCCACCGAGGCGCAACCACCCATCGACAAATGTCCGGCGCTGTACGCGCTCGGCATTCAGGGCACCGGCGAGTCGTCACCGGATGCCGCGGTCAGCACCGATACCGGCATGCTGTCCACGGTATTTCGGCCGATGATGGCGGGGGCCAGCGCGGACGGGATGGTCGATCGGGCGTACGTGCCCTACGAATCCTCGTTCGGCGGGGCCGTATCCACCGTCGGGAACATCTCCGCGAATGAGACGCCGTATGCCACATCGGTGGGCAATGGTGTGCTCAGGCTGAAATCCATGGCGAAATCGGTGCTCGACCGTTGCGCGAATACGCGGATCGCGGTGACCGGGTACTCCCAAGGGGCACACGTGGCCTCGCTGTTCGCACAGGAGGTGGGCGCGGGCCGGGGGTCGATACCCGCCGACAAGATTGCGGCGGTGGCGCTGTTCGGCGACCCGACGCGCAATCCCGGGTCGGCGCTGTTCCCTGGTGCTTCCGGGCAGACCGCACCCGACCCGGCACCCGGTACGAATGGGGAGGCGCTGTCTCGACTCATTACCGTCACACCCGCCCAATCGGCGGAGGGCGGCGGCATCAGCACCGAACGCGATGTGGCGGTCAGCTTCGGATCGCTCACCGGGCGGGTGGCCAGCTTCTGTACCTCCGGTGATCTCGCCTGCGATGTGCCCGACAATGCGGCGCTGCTCAAAGTGGTGGCCAATATCGCCGGGCAGGTGAAGATTTCCGGGGCCGATCCGATCGGATCGCTGGTATCCATCGGACAGGCGCTGGCGTACACGTCGATCAAAACGTTTACCGAGGTGGTCAATAACGATGTTTCGGGGACCAACCTCACCAATCTGTCGTACTCGCCGGATAAATCGATCTCGCAGCGGCTGGCCGAAGCCGCCGATCCGGATACGCAGGTCAATATTCCGGGGGCGTTCCAGGCCATCTTGAAGCTCGGCACCATTGCCATCAATACCGTGGTGAGCGTCGCGAGGTCGGTGCTCACCGCCTCCAATATCGCCGAAATCGCCACTGCCGGGCTGGCGAATCCCCTGGCCGGGCTCGCCGTGCTCGGGACCAGGGTGCTCGGTGCGGTCACCCAGCTGGTGCAGCCGACCACCATCAATAATCTCGTCACGTCGGCCTTCACAGCGGTGCGGCAGAACGTCGAGGACAATCAGGATCTGCTCGATATCACCACCTGGGTGCGGTACTGGCAGACCGCGCAGAAGCATGACTACTCCAACCCGCAGGGCAGCGATTTCGGCGACAGCCCAGCGCAATTCGTGGGGCAGTGGTTCGCGGCGCTCGCGAACGATCTCGCCGGGGTCGCCGCACCCGGCGGTGACCCGAAGGGCGGCAGCGATAAGCCCGAGGGCGGATTCGACTTCTCACCCAGCACCACCACCGCGCCGTCCACCTCGCCGGGCAGTCAGTTCCCGCTCGGCGACCTCGGGGGTGCGACCACCACCGCACCCAGCAGCACCGAATCCCCATTCAACGCCCCGACCAGCACCACGAATCCCGGCGGCGCCGACGGATTCCCGCTCGCGCCCAGCACACAACCGCAGGCGACACCATGAGTACCACCGACACCCACAACCCGATGGCCGCCGACGGCGGATACTCCGGCAGTTGGGCCGACTGGATCGGCGAAAGTCTCGGCGGCGTAGCGGAAAGGTCGCATCGACGCCGGGTCGAGTACGACGACGGTGCGGACGACTACGACGAGTACGACTATCGGCGCAGCGAATACCGCAGTGCGCACGAGGATTATGGCGGGGGGCACGGCGGATACCGCCGCGACGACGACGAATTCGACAGCGGGCCCGGCGGGTACGCGGGCAGTCGGGGCGATTACAGCGCCGCGGAAGACGATGTCGGCAGTGTGGGCGGGTACGGCGACGGGACTTCGGACGGGCGCGGCACCGAACAGGGCAAGCACGGTCCGCCCCGCGGCGGAATTGCTGGTGGCGACGACATTCCCAGCGGTGGCGACCTCGGTTGGGATGACGACAACGCTGCGAGCAAGGGTGATATCGGCCGGGATGACGACACTCCCAGCAAGGGTGACATCGGTTGCGGTGACGACGATCCCATTGGCGACGACATCGGTTGGGACGACGACGAGTCTCCCGGTAGCGACGACGCCGGTCGAGATGACGTTGGCGCTGCGCGCGGCATCGGCCGGGGCGAGTATGGCGGCGGCCAGGACGAATTCGTCGACGACGAGATCTACGCCGGAGACAGCGACGACATAGCGGGTGACAACAGCGAGGATGACGACGACGCGAGCGCCCGCGCGGCCGTCGCGGGTGCGGAAGTCGAGACGGGCGGGCGTGAATTCGAATCCGCGGGCGGCGGATCCGATGCCGGGCCGGGCAATGCCGGACCGGATTCGGACGAGGTGGTGTCCGAGGTGGTCGGTGCACCCGTTATCGCACCGCGTCGCGCCCGTATGGTGCGCCCCCACCCCTTCCCGTCCTCGGATCCGCATTGGATTCCCGACGATCCGTCGCCGAGCGCGATGCCGCATCCGCACATCGCCGCATCGCCCGATCGCTCATCCGCCGAGGCTCTGCAACATTCGGCAGCCGAACCACTCCCGCACGTGGAATACGAGCCGCACCCGCACGGGGCCAAACCTCGCACCCGTGCGGACTTCGAACCGCCTTGGCGCCGGGATTCCGGAACTCGGGCCGCCCGCGCGGATGTCGAACAGCGACCGCGCACGGGTGCCGCACCGCGCGCCCGCACCGATCACGGACCGCGCACGGGTGCCGAACCGCACGCCCACGCCGACCACGGACCGCAACCTCGCACGACCTCCGAGTCACCCACCCGTCCCGATCACGGACCGCACCCGCGCACGCGTTCCGACCCGCATCCCCGTACGGACCACACGGCGCACCCGCGCACGGATTCCGAACGCCGAGCCCATACCGACCACGAACCGCGGCCCCGCACCTCCCCCGTGCCGCGATCGCGTGCGGCGCTCGGTCCTCGCGCGGACCCGGATTTCGAGTCGCACCCGCGCACCGGCGTCGAGCCTGGTGCACGCGCGGATTTTCAACCCCGCCCGCGTGTATCGGCCGAACCGTATGCGCGCCCGGCGGTCTCGCGGCGCGGCGCGGCCGCCGCTGCTCGCCTGCACCGCGCGCCCACCTCACATCGCCGCGGGGATGGCTCGTCGTGGGACAGCTGGGCGATTCGGGAATGGCTCAGCGAATCGCGGGAGCGGTGGGGAGCGCCACTGCTGGGCATTCTCGGCATCTGCGCGATCGTGGCGGCGGTGGCCGTGCAGCTCAATAAATCCGACTCCGCACCGGAATCGGAAGCCGCGGCCGCTCCGATTGCCGAATCGACCGTCGCACCGGAATCGACCACCCCGGCGGCACCCGGACCGGCCGTCCCCGCCGTCGATGCCGCGGGCGAGTGCCCGACCGAAACCAAAGGGTCCAGCATTCGCGGCAATGGACCCGGTGGTTCATCCTCGGGACCCGCGGCCATCCTGGCTGTGCAGCACGCCTACTACGTAGCGCGCTCCGGGGCGCTCGTGCGTGAACTCGTCACACCCGACGCGTCGGTTCCCTCCGCGGTCGATATCCAGGCCGGTATCGATACCGTTCCCCCGCTCACCACCCACTGCGTACAGATCACCCCGGGCGCGTTCTCCGGCCAGTACATCGTCATCGTGACCGAGTTCCGGCCCGATAAGACCCGCCGCGTCTGGAGTCCGCAACTCGTCATGACCACCACCACCGGCGACGGCACCTTCATCACCGCCATCGTCCCGCTGGCCGACGACGCCACCCCACCCTGATGCCGTCCACCGGACCCGAACCGTTCACAACGAACGCGGGCCATTCGGGTCCATTGGCTGATCACACGAGGCGGCGCGAGTCGCGCGAAGGAGATCCGGTGGCAGGGCCCACATATACGATGCCGCCGCGGATTACCCCTGATCACGCGCCCCGAGGCGGCTGCCCGCCGGGTACGGTCGGGAGTCTGCCCGAGGGCGTTTTGGAGATTCGATGGGGCTTCGGCTAATCTTCTTTTCGCACGCCGGAGGGTACAGGCTCCGGTTGGCGGAATGCGGATGTAGCGCAGCTGGTAGCGCATCACCTTGCCAAGGTGAGGGTCGCGAGTTCGAATCTCGTCATCCGCTCCAACGAAAGCCCCATCAACGGACTCGACCTCCGGTGGTGGGGTTTTTGTCGTGTTCGGGGTGGCGAAAAGCCGGGTGTGAGACACCCTTTGAAAGCCCCTCGGGCACAGTAGATCTCGCGCACATTCAGGAACACCTTCCGGCGATTTGCCGGTAACCTTCGTGTGGTGACGATCATCAGCGTTCTGCACGATACCGTGCTCGCCCAGATCGGGAACCCCACTCCCGAGGCGCCGCCCGCGGCGGACAAGCTCATGAAGCTGGTGCGGTACTTCACCTGGTTCGTATTGCTGTCCGGTGTACTGGGCATTACCTACGCGGGTGGCCGGTTCGCGTGGGAGAAGTGGAGTGGCGGCGGACTCGCCTCGCCGAAGATGGTGGCGGGCGCGATGATCGGCGGCATTATCGCCACCAGCGCGGGCACCATTATGAATGCCGCTATCAGTTGAGGTACTACGCCGCCATCGGCTGAGTACGAGCCGGTGCGGCGGACACGGCCGCAGGTCGGCGCGGTTGTCGGTGGGCGACGTTAATCTCATCGAACAGACTGTCGAAGACGGGTAGGGGCCGCGGTGACCAGAAGCGTGCGGAGTACGAGCGGGCAGCTCGACGACCCGCGAGACGGCGTGACCTTCGGCATCGAGGATGTCAATGAGGTTTTGGCCGTCATGGTCGACGAACAGGCCGAGGAGCGACCGCGCGATCGCGAGCTGATCACCTGCCGGTTGGGCCTGGATGGTGAGAGCCCCGAAACGCTGACGCTCCTGGGTGCGCGGTTCGAGGTATCGCGGGATCGGGCGCGGCAGTTGTATACGCGGGCCGTGGGCCAGATGGTGCGGCGGGTGCAGGGCACCGGCTATCCGGATACCGGGGTGTTCGCGAAGCGATATCCGGTCGGGTGGAGTGATGAGCGACTGGTTCGTACGCTGCTCGCGGAAACCTATGCCACCGACAGCGATATCGCCGCCCAGGATTGGGCATATCTGAAGCTCCGGTTGGCCGGGCACGATCTGCAGGATTCGAAGCGGCTCGCCGGGTTCGTATTTCAGCGCATCGCGGGCTGGCAGCAGAAGGGTCGCTGGCATGTGCTGCCGAATCAGCAGGCCGAGGAGGTTCCCGCCAGTGCGTGGAATCCCTGGCTGCGCCGGGTGGAATGGGCCGAGGCGACGCCCGATGAACTACCGGACGGTCCGGCGCGCGGTATCGACTACGGCGATGACGGGCGCGGGTCCATGTTCGCCGAGAAGCTCGGCCGGGAGGTGAGTTTCGATACCGGATTGCAGGCGCGGTTGCTGCGCATGCTGGACGGGAGTGAACGCGTCGAGGCGTTTCAGGACTCGCCGGTGGGCGTCGAGTACGAATTGGATGGCGCGCAACGGGTCCACTACCCCACCGCCGTGGCGCGATTCAGCGATGGGCGGGTGGTGCTCATGGATGTGATTCCGCTCGGGCACGCCGCCGTGTACGCGAATCGGGCCAAGGCCACCGCCGGGCGGGCATACGCGCACGCGCACGGCTGGGGGTGGCTGGTGTGGACCGGAAGCGGAACCGGGGTCGCTGATCTCGCGCAGCGCGCGGTCGATACCAAGGTCGAGAACATTCTCCGCAACCGGCTGGCGGCCGGACCGGTCGAATGGGATGAGCTACGCCGCTATCGAGACGAAACCGGTATGGAATTACTCGATCTTGCCGCGCTGGTGCTGAAGCACGAGTGGCGTTGGGACCGTGGGCCGTTCCGATTGAGCCGCACTTCCTGATCACCGCGCCGGAGGTTTGCACCGGCGTTCCCGGGGCACGTCCAACTCATAGTCTATTTCCTCTCTCGGAGATCGATCATGGGTATGGCATCGGGCACAGCGAAAATATTGAGCAACACCGCGTCCGCGTCGCTGCATGTGGCCGGGAATGTGGTCGGCACAATCGGTGGGGCGGCGGTGGGGGCGACTGTCGGCGCGGCGCGCGGGGCGGTCGAAGGCGCGATCTCGGGAGCTAAATCCGGAATCGACGCACCGGCCGCGGTAGCCGTCGGTGCGGTGGGTGCGGGAACCGTCGCGGGGATTGTGTACGTGGTCAGGCGCGCACGGCGACACAATGACTCGGCACGCGATGAGCACGTGCGGGACGAACCGAACGGCCAGCGGCGCAGCGCGAACGCACGCGGTGCCAGCGCGGGTTCACGCGGCAGCACCACCGGTAGCCGCAGTAGCGCGAGTATATCCGACAGCGGTACGAGTTCACCGGAAAGCACCACCGGTAGCCCCGGTAACTCCGACGCATCCGACCCGAGTGCGAGTTCACGGGAAAGCACCACGAGTTCACGCGATAGCAGCGCAAGTACGCGCGAGAGCGACGCGGACCCGGCGCGTGGTAAGCGCGCGAAGGCCGCGGCAAGCAGCGAAGAGGCGGCGAGCAGCGAAGAGCGGGAACCGGAGTCGCGGCGCGACGAGACGCCCGAAGCGGATGCGCTCGGCAATGCCGAAGCCGACCCCCATGCCGATGAGCGCGAGGACAGCGCGAAGCGGGCGCGGCGGAAGAGGGCCGGGAGTCGGCCCGCGCAAGCCGATCACGCGCAACGGAAACCCGCTACCCGTACCGCGCACCGCAAATCGACGCGCAAAGGAGAAAAATGACGTCGCTGCGATCGCTGGCGACCGCACCGGTGGCCTGCCCCTGCTGGGGGCGGTCGCGGATGAGGGCATCGCCGCGCCGCTGTGGTGCGTACGCGCGGCGATGCCCGCTCCGAGTCAGAGGACGACGAAGGCCGCTGCCAGGAATGTCACGATCACCATGAGTGCGAACCAGGCGATCAGCTGCCAGTGCACCAGCGCCTGCTTCTGCCCCCTGACCGTCAGGCGCAGCGTCGCGTCCACTCGATCGTGGTCGGCGATGCGGCGTTGTGCCAGGGCGAGATCGTCGGCGTGCTGTTGGACGGCCGATTCGGCGCGGTCGAGGCGGTAGGTGGCCTTCAGGAGTTGTTTGGCCTTCTCGCGCGCGGCCTTGCGGGCCAGGGCGAGTGCGGTGCGCTGGTTCATCAGCTCTCGGCGCTGCCGTGCGATGACAGCGGCCTGCGTGCGGGTATGACGTTCCCAGTCGGTCACCGTCGCCCATCCTCCCGTGTGTTCGTCGCGGTACCCGAAGGCCACCTCGCCCGCGACCCAGTCCGTCATGAAGTTTCTTATCTCCCAGGGGGTTTCACTGGGAGTGGCCAATCCGCCCGGCCCAGCGGCGAGCTGACCGACCACCGCGCGGTAATCACAGTCCGCGGGTGCGAAATCGGCCAGCGCCAGGGAGGGCAGGTGTGAGGTGTGCCAGCCGGGCGGGCACAGCCACAGCACCTCGGTACATCCGGCGGCCTTCAGGGCGGCGGTGCGCTGGCGGGCCTGGGTGAGCTCCGGTACGGCGCTGCATATCTGGATCGCACACACCCGATCGCCGCGCCGCCACAGCACATCCGGCTTCAGCGTGCCGAATGTAGCATCCACCTGGGCTTCCTCAGCACCGGCGGCCAGCAGGCGGCCGCGCAGCCAGTATTTGAGCCGCTGCTCGTCCCACCGGCAATCGGCGCATCCGGGTCTGCGGCACACCGCGCCCGGCAGATGCCCACGCGCCTCCACATCGGTCGTTCGACGTTCACCACGTTCGGTTCGGAGTTCGGTCCGCTCTGTTCGTGATTCGACACCTTCAGCGGGCACCGGGTCTGCGAGCACCGCAGCCCGTCCACGCGGAACCTCAACTCGCCTCGTGTTCAACACGATCACCGCCCCAGCCACTCACGGCGTGGGCCGCTTCCCGTCTGCTCGGAAAACCATCCAGCCCATGCCGTACTTCCAGAGTGCCGCAGCGTACCGGGGCCCTCACCCTTCAGTGCCTACTTTCGTTACCCGATCGCGAGGTGGACGTGATCATCGAAGGTGCGAAATGTAATCCCCAGAGCCGATACCGGACGGTGTTGCGGCGGATACCCTTTCGAGATGGCGTCGCAGGTACTCCCGTTTCCGCAGCTCCGGGCGGCGCGAGCAGCCAATTCGGTGGCATTCGGCCTGCAGGGCTTCTTCCTGGCCGTGGTTTTGACCGAACTTCCGCAGCAACGCGACCATTTCGATCTCTCCGAGGGCGAGATCGTGGCCTCGGTGGTGATGGTGTCGGTGATCGCGGGGATGGGCAGCCTGCTGGCGGAACGGCTGGCACTGCGCTGGTCCAGTCGCACCGCGCTGCGTATCGGGCTGACGCTCATCGCGATCGCCGGTGTGGGTATCGCGATGTCGCCGAACAAGGTCGGCATTTTCGTGGCGCTGGCCTGCTACGGGCTCGTGGTCGGCATGGTCGATGCCGGGACGAATATGCAGGCGGTATTCATCCAGCACGGCTACGGCCGCTTCATTCTGTCGTCGTTCTACGCGGCCTGGAGCGCCGGGGCCATCCTCGGGGCACTGTTCGTATCGGCCTGCGAGAAACTCGAAGTGACACTGCGGCAATCGTTCCTGGCGGCCGCGGCGCTGGTGCTGGTCGCGGCGCTGCTGGTCGGCCCACGACTACTGGGGGCGCAGCAGGCCGAGGCGGGCCCGGCCGAACGGGAACCGACCGGCGCTGTCCCGGTTCGACTTTTCCTGGCCTTCGGTGTGGTGGTGGCATTGGTATTCGCCGTCGACTTCTCGGTGGGCAACTGGTCGGCGCTGTATCTGAAGGATGAACTGCTCGCCACCTCATCGACGGCGGCGCTGGCGCTGGCCGCCTACCAGGGCGCCTCACTGGCCGGTCGGCTCACCGGCGACTTCTGGGTGCGGCGCTTCGGCCCGCGCGCGGTGGTGCGCGCGGCGGCCGCGCTCGGGACGGTCGGATTGGGCATCGTGGTCGTCGCGCCCGGATCCACGGTCGCGATTATCGGATTCCTGATCGCCGGAATCGGGCTCCCGGTCATCGCTCCCCTGGCCTTCGCCGAGGCCGGTCGACTCACCAGCGGACGCGCCCTGGACGCGCTCATCGCCCGACTCAACCTGTTCAACTATGCGGGCACCCTGGTCGGCGGCGCGGTGATCGGCGTGCTCGCGAGCGTGGTGAGCCAGCGCGTCGGGTTCGCGCTCTCGCTGGTCTTCGCGGCCGTCCTGCTGGGCTTCGCGCGTGTGTTCCATTCGCGCGCAACGGCAGGCGTCACGCCGATACCGTCAGACGGCCATGTTTCACTGGACAAGTGAGCAGCAACTCCCTGGTGACGGTCGACCACGCCGTCACGCGCGACATTGCGGAACTGAGTACGGTCGCCGCCGCGACCTTCCCCCTCGCCTGCCCGCCGGGCTCCACTCCGGCCGATATCGCCGCCTTCATCGCCGATGTCCTATCCCCCGAACGGTTCACCGAGTACCTCGCCGACCCCACCCACACGGTGCTCAAGGCCATGGACGGCGACCGCATTGTCGGCTACAGCCTGCTGGTCGCCACCGAACCCGCCGACCCGAATGTGGCCGCCGCGGTCACCCTGCGTCCGGTGCTCGAACTCAGCAAGATGTACGTGCTGCCGGGACAGCACGGCAGTGGCGTCTCCGGCGCGCTCATGGCCGCCGCGCTCGACACCGCGCGCGCCGACGGCAAGGCCGGAGTATGGCTCGGCGTGAACCAAGAAAACGTTCGCGCCCAACGCTTCTACGGCAAGCACGGCTTCACCGTGGTCGGCACCAAGACATTTCTGGTGGGTGCTCAGCTGCACAGCGACTACGTCATGCAGCGCCCGTTCTGACCCCCTAGCGCTCTCGCCCTTTCCTCGCACAACCGCCTCTTGACATGTTCTATGTGTTCAATGTTTACTGAACACATCGCACCTACAGAACATGGTGTGGGTAGCATCGAAGGAGTTGAAATGACTGTCCCCGCCATCCGCGTCGAAGGTCTCACCAAGCACTACGGCAAACATGCCGCCCTGACCGACCTCGATCTCGAGGTCGCCCAAGGTGAGGTTTTCGGCTTCCTCGGCCCCAACGGCGCCGGGAAGTCGACCACCATCCGGATCCTGCTCGACCTCATCCGGCCGACCGCCGGACGCGTCGAGGTGTTCGGCACCGATCCGCGCAAGGGCGGGGCGGAGCTACGGAGGCGCATCGGCTACCTGCCCGGCGAGCTCTCCATGGAGGGCCGCAATACCGCGCGGGATCTGCTGACCTTCCTCGCCGATCAGCACGGAACCGTGCCGGCCGAGCGCATCGAGGAACTGGCGGTGCTGCTGGATCTGGACCTGGCCAAGAAGGTCGGGACCATGAGCAAGGGCAATAAGCAGAAGGTCGGGATAATCGCCGCGTTCATGCACCGACCGGATCTGCTCATTCTCGATGAGCCCACCTCCGGGCTGGACCCGCTGCTGCAGCAACGCTTCCTGAACCTCGTCTCCGAGGCCAAGGACAACGGACAGACGGTATTCATGTCCTCGCACATCCTCACCGAAGTGCAGCAGAGCGCCGACCGCGCCGTCATCATGCGCGCCGGGCAGCTGCTCGGCACCGAGAATGTGGAGGATCTGCGGCGGCGAGCTCCGCGCACCGTGGAAATCACCTTCGGCGTGGATATCTTCGCCGACGACTTCGCGCGCCTGCCCGGTGTGCGCGATCTGCGCATCGAGGACCGCACCCTGTACTGCACCACCGAAGGTGAAGTGGACGCCCTGTTCAAGATGGCGGCCAAATACCCGCTCATCAGCGTGCTGTCCACCGAACCCGACCTCGAGGAGATGTTCTTCAGCCTCTACGGCCGCTGAACCCCTCACCCCCGATACCACCAGACCGCTTTCGCACAGGAGATTTCGACATGACCCGTTCGGTCTTCACCCAGACCCTCGAGGAACAGCGCCGCGGCCTGATCGGCTGGTCGATCGCACTGTTCGCGGTGCCCATGATCTATGTCCCGTCCTACTCGACATTCAAGGAGCAGGGGACCCTCGACAACATCAAGGGCGGCGGCATCTACGACGCCCTCGGCATGGGAGATGTCGGCGGCGCCGCCGCCGGGTATCTGCACTCGACCATGTTCGCCCTGATGGGCCCGCTGCTGATGGTCATCTTCGCCATTACCTTCGCCGGCCGCAGCGCCTCGCAGGAGGAGAGCGGCACCCTCGATCTGCTACTGGCGCAGCCGATCAGCCGGACCGGGCTACTCCTGCAGCGTTTCGCCGCCCTGGCCGCGCAGACCGCAATCGTGACCACGATCTTCGGGCTCAGCGTGCTGGTCGGGGCACAGTCCGCGAATATGGAAATCCCGGCGGGGAACATTCTGGCCGCCGCCGCCGGAGTCGGCCTGCTCGCCCTCACTGTAGGTGGGGTCACCCTGCTGGTCGGCGCCGCGACCGGACGGCGCACCCTCACCCTCGGAGTGGCGGCGCTCGTGGCGGCTGCCGGGTACCTCGCCAATAACCTGGGCGCCATGAGCGACGGGGCCGGGTGGCTGCGCAAGCTGTCGCCGTTCTACTACGCCATCGGTGACTCGCCGCTGATGAACGGCTGGAACATCGGATACCTGGGTGTACTGGTGGTACTCATCGCCGCTGCGGTGGGGGTGGCGCTGGCGCTCTTCGACCGCCGTGATCTCGCGGTCTGAATTGCCCAACTCTTTGGGAATTCTCAGGGGCTTCGCCCCTGAAACCCCAACAGCGGGGGCGGGGCGGGGTTCTCCGGAACCCCGCCCCGCACGGCCGCAGCACCGGAGGGCGGGTCTGTGGAACCCGCTCCGCACAGCCGTATCAATCGGAAGGATAATCGTCCCATGACCAGCGCAACCCCCGAGCCGTCCACCACCCCCAGCGATGCTCAACTCGCCTTCGTGGAGGATTTCGCGCTCGTCCTCGAACGCATGGGCCTGGTGCGCATGGTCGGCCGCACGGTCGCCTGGCTGTTGGTCTGCGACCCGCCGGAGCAGACCTTCAACCAGGTCGCCGAAGCGCTCCAGGCTTCCAAGGGCTCCATCTCCAGCTCATTGAAGACGCTGACCACCATGCGCTGGGTCGATAAGGTCTCCAAACCGGGCGATCGGCGTGACTACTACTCCGTTCGCCCCGGGATTCTGCCCGAACTCACCCGACAGCAGAGCAGCATGTACACGAACCTCACCGAGACGACCTCGCGCGGACTGGCGCTGTTCAGCGATCCGAACGGCCGCGATGCCGCGCGGGTCCGGGATATGCACGATTTCTTCGTCTGGATGGGCAAGGAGATGCCCGCGCTACTGGACCGGTGGGACGCCGAACACGGCAGCGGTGCGAAGTAACGGCAGCAGTGCGAAGTAGTGGGGGCGACTCGGTCAGGAAACTCCGCTCAGCATCTGGACGATCGAGCGGACGAAATCCTCCAGTCGCTCCTTGGGATATTCGGCCGGTTCACTCACCGCGAGTCGGCCGAGCATTTCGGCAATGGTGAGTAGCGAATTCGCGAGCAGGCCGGAATCCATTGCCGCCCACCGCGGGTCGAGGGTCGAACCCATCCGCACCAGTGCCTCGGCCTGATCGAAGATGCCGGTGCGCGAACTGCGCAGGGCCGCACGGTATTCCTCCGGCGCGCTGCCGGGTGAGGTCAGGATCAGACGCCAGCGCGTCGGATTCTCCAGCACCACAGCGACGAACGCCGCCACCGTCGACGAGGCGGCGAGAACCGGGTCCGCGCCGACGAGATCGGTCGGCAGCGTATCGGCCACCTGCTCCAGACCGAGTTCACGCTCGCGCTCCAATAACGCCTCGACCACATCGGCACGGGTCTTGAATACGGTGTAGAGCACCGGTTTTCCCACGCCCGCCTGCTGGGCGACCGCCTCCATGCTCAGCTCGTGCAGCTCCACTCGACTCAGCACCGCGTATGCGGCGTCGAGCAATTGGGCACGGCGCTGCTCCGGAGGCAGGCGTGGGGCGTAACGACGGCGCGGTCGTTCCGCCGCGGTGCGCGATGTCGTCACAGCTGCTTCTCCTCCACGCCGACCATGGTGTCACTCCCCGCTCTCCGAAACGAATCCTACGGGACCGTTGTATTGAACGCATCCAATTGCTACGGTTGCGTTGTATTCACGGGCACACCGCACAAGGGAGCAGCCGATGGGCTTCGATCCGACCACACTTCGCCGGGACGACTACGGATTCTTCGGCCCCGATTCCCCCAGCTGGAAGGTGTGGACCTCACCTACGGCCGTGATCGGCTTCCAGCGCGCGGTCGTCCTCGAGCATTTCGACCCGTTCCTGACCGCGGCGGTGGCCGATTCGCGCGGCATCTACACCGATCCGCGCTCGCGACTCGACCACACCTTCGCCTACTTCCTGCTCGTCGCCATCGGCGATGGGCGCACCGCCATCCAGGCCTCCGAGCACCTGATGCAGGTGCACGCCCCGATGACCGGGATCGAACCCATTACCGGGCAGCGCTACGCCGCGAACAGCCCCGAAACCCAGCTGTGGATTCACATCACCGGCTGGCATTCGGTACTCAAGGCCTACGAGGTGTACGGGCCGGGGCTGACCCCGGAGGAAGAGCAGCGCTTCTGGGAGGAGTGCGCCATCGCCGCCGAATTGCAGACCTGCAAGGTGGAGGACGTTCCGCGCTCGCGTGAACAGGTGCGGGCGTACTACGAGCAGGTGCGGTCGCGGCTGTGCAATTCCGAACGCGCACAGGAAGGTATCGACCAGCTCGTGCGGACCTCGCCGAAGAATGGCGCGGGCCTGGCGTATGCCCTCGGCGCTCGGATACTTTCGCTGGCATCCTCGCCACTGACACCGAAGTGGATGCGCAAGCTCGGTCGCTTCAATATGCCGCGCATCGTGGATCTCGCTGTCCGGATTCCCGCGCGGCTCATTGTCTGGGCGACCACGCTGTTCGGCTCGCTCGGCCTCCTCCTGGCCGCGCCGTTCATCGCGCCGATGGCGGGAAAGATTCTCGAGCAGCACTTGAGCAAGGAGCTACCCGCCAAGTTGGAGACCATCACTCCCGCGCAGGCTCGGGAGCTGTACAGCTTGCGGGGCAGCGCCCATCAGGCGGTCGCGGAAGCCAGCTAGCGCCCCGCTCGTCCTGTCGCGGAAGCCAGCCAGCGCGGCCCGCTCGTCATCCCGGCATGTTTCGGCCGGGATCCACACCTGTCGACGCAGGGTGGATTCCGGCCACAAGCACGCCGGCATGACGGGGGACATGACATTTCGCTACGGCGTCGAAACCGCCTGTTACGCCAGCAGTTTCGACTTCAGTGCGGTGATATCGCCGTCGGTGAGCTGCAGACCGTCGCGCACATAGTTGTCGAAGCTGCCGTAGCTCTTATCCACCTGATCGAAGGAAGCGTCCAGGGCCGAGGCGACCACGCCATTGAGGGCGTCGTTCTCGCTCGCGCCGCGGTAGTAGTTCGACAGGAGGTAGTCGTACATGACGGTGTCGCGATCAACGCCGAGGATGGTCAGCAGGACGGCTGCGGTCCAGCCGGTGCGGTCCTTGCCCGCGGTGCAGTGGAACAGCACCGAACCGTCGGAATAGGCGATATCGCGCAGCACATTCGCGAAGCCGTCATTGGCGCCGGGGGCGGTGATGAAGGCGCGGTAGAGGTCCGACCCGGCCGACAGCGTGGAGGCCAGCACCTGCGGCGGGGCCTGGCCGATGATGTCGTCGACGTTCTCCTGCGCGCCCGCGGGGACGCGGTCCGGAGACATCGCCCGTTCGAACGAGGTGCGCAGGTCGTCGACGACCTTCACCTCGCGACCGGTGAGGTCGGCCAGATCCGCGTCGGTGGCCTTGCTCAGGTCGCCGCTGCGATAGACCAGGCCGGTGCGCACGCTGTGGCCGTCGGTGGTGCGGTAGCCGCCCGCGTCGCGCGCGTTGAGCACGCCCTGCAGGTGCAGGGAACGGCTATCGGTATCGACGACGACACTGCTGGTCGCGGCCGGCGGGTCGACGGCCAGGGCGGTGCCCATCGATCCGGCGGTTGCCGACAAGCCCACGGTGATTGCCGCGACGGCCTGGAAAGCTCGGTTGCGTAGCACGGTTTCCTCTCGAGAATCAGCCGTGGACGCGCGCCCGAACCACGGGATCAGCAATACCTTGGCAAACTACCGGATGGCATTACTGGTCCACATACCGCCAGTTCAGCCCATCCGAAGCTGTGGATCCCGGCCAAAAGCACGCCGGGATGACGGGGCGAGGCCGCCGGATGACGGCGTTCCGGACAACGAGCTGAGCCCACCGGGACGACGACGCCCCGGATGACGGGGTGAGCCACCGAGTGACAGGGATGGATCAGGAGGCGGCTGGCTCCGCGAAGCGCGACAGCGCCAGCAGACGGGAGATGGCACGCAGGTACTTCTTGCGGTATCCGCCGTCGAGCATTTCCTGGGTGAAGATCTCATCGAGCTTCGCACCCGACACCGTCACCGGGGTGCCCGCGTCGTAGAGCCGGTCGGCCAGCACCACGATGCGCAGCGCCACCGCCTGATCGCTCACCGGATGCACACCGGAGACGAATACCGCCGACACTCCGCTGATGAGCGCGTTGTAGCGCGACGGGTGCAGGGTGCTCAGGTGCTTGCACAGCGCGTCGAAATCGTCGAGCGTGGAATTCGGTGTGGCGGCGGCCTTCTCGGTCAGCAGCTCGGGTGCGGTCGGATCCGGGGCGGGCGGCAGGTCGCGGTGGCGGTAGTCCGGGCCGTCGACGCGCACGGCCTCGAACAGCGAACCCAGCTTCTTGATCTCGCGCATGAAATCCGAGGCGGCGAAGCGGCCCTCACCGAGCTGGCCGGGCAGGGTATTGGAGGTGGCGACCACCGAAACGCCGCGCGCGGTGAGCTCGCTCAGCAGCCGCGAAACCAGCATGGTGTCGCCCGGATCATCGAGCTCGAATTCGTCGATACACAGCACGCTATTGGCCGACAGGCGCTCGACGGCATTATTGAAGCCGAGCGCACCCACCAGGTTGGTGACCTCGCCGAAGGTGCCGAACGACTTCGGGGCCGGAGAGCTGTGGAAGATCGATGCGAGCAGGTGGGTCTTACCGACGCCGAACCCGCCGTCGAGGTAGAGGCCCGCGCCGTCGATCTGCTTCTTCTTACCGAAGAGGCCCTTCTTGTTCACCGCCTTGTGAATCTTATTGACCTGGAGGGCGAAGTCCTCGGCCTTGCGGACCGCGGCGGCCTGCGAGGGCTCCTTCGGGTCCGGGATGTAGGAGGCGAAGCTCACCTCGTCGAAGGTGGGCGGAGGCACCATCTGAGCGACGAGCTGATCTGCCGGAACCTCCGGATGGCGATCGACGAGGCGTTGTTGCACGCGCGTAGCGTACTGACGTGGTGTGATGGACAGTCATGCAGCGTATCCCCAATGTGACCCAGCTCGCAGATCTCGGCGATGAACAACTGGTGGGCATGTACGCGTACCCGGCACGGTTGGACCGGCCGTGGATGCGCGTCAACTTCGTCACCAGCATCGACGGGGCCGCCACGCTGGACGGACGATCCGGCGGGCTGGGCACGCCCGCCGATAAACGCGTCTTCCACCTGCTGCGTGACCTGGCCGATGTGGTGCTGGTCGGGGCGGGAACGGCGCGAGCGGAGAACTACGGGGCTGCCCACACCAATGACCACCTGCGAATTCGGCTGCACCACCACGGCTTCGGCGGGCACCCGGACGGCGCGCCGCCACGCATCGCCGTGGTCACCGCCGGTGCCGCACTCGATCCGACCAGTCGGCTGTTCACCGATTCCGGTGCGCACCCGCTGATTCTCACCACGGCCGACGCGCCCGCCGATCGCAAGAAAATACTCGCCGACGCCGGAGCCGAAGTGGTCGAAGCGGGCGAGACCGCCTGCACCGCCAGCGGTATTCGCGCCGCACTGGCCGCGCGCGGACTGCGCCGCGTGCTGTGTGAGGGCGGCCCGGCGCTTTTCGGTGACCTCATCGAGGCCGAGTCCGTCGACGATCTCTGCCTGACCGTGGCCCCACTGCTGGTCGGCGGCCCGGGGCGGCGAATCGCGCTGTCGCCCAACGCAATGCCCACCGCCATGTCCTGCCGTCATCTGCTGATCGCCGACGACGGCACCATGCTCACCAGATGGGAGCGCGGCCACCCGCGCTGTTGACGTCCGCGACAAGCCCGCACACACCCAGAGCTGAAACCGGTCGCCGGACCTGGCAGGCTGTAGCGCATGCGCTGGACTCGGGCCGCTCTGCTGGCGTCGACACTTTCGATCCTGGTGACCACCGGCTGCGGTGCCGGGCCGTCGGACCGCCCCGCCGTCGCCGTGGAGCGACCGCATCAGGCCGGGGACGCGGCGACCTCCGCGCCCACCGAACCCGAAGCCCCCACACCCGAGGTGCCGAAAAGCGATCTCGCCTGGCGCGATTGCACGGTACCCAGCTTCAATCTGCTGTCCCTCGGCACACCGCCCGCCGGATTGATCCTGGAGTGCGCGGAATACACCACGCAGGTCGACGCCACCGGCGGTGTCGGCGGCAACTTCCGCACCGCCGCCATGCGCGCGCGGTTCGACCGGACACCGATGGACGCGGCACCGCTGGTGCTGACCTCCGGATCCGATCGCGCCTCGACCGCCACCCTCGCGGGCCTCGCGGCCGGACCGGCCGGACCGATACTGTCGACGCGCCCCATTGTGGCGGTCGATCGGCGCGGTATCGGAAGTTCGGAACCGATCAACTGCCTGGGCAGCGATGTGCGCCAGCCGATGACCGATCAGGCCCAATTCAGTCCGGACGCAAGCGATCCGGTGCAGGCCGTGGCCGGGCTGAGCCAGGACGCCACCATTTCCTGCCAGGACTATCTGCAACCGGGGCAGGGCACCTTCGATGCCGCGCATGCCGCCGATGACATCGAACAGCTGCGGCGACAGTGGCAGGTGGAGCACATCGCGCTACTGGCTTCCGGCAGTGGTTCGAAAATCGCGCTGGCCTATGCGCGCAAGTACGGCGACCATCTGGCGCGCCTGGTGGTCGATTCGCCGGGGGCCGTCAATACCGATGCCGTCGGGCTGGCCGAGCAGCGGGTGAAGGGGTCGGAGGCCGCGCTCACGGCCTTCGCGCAGCGGTGCGTCTCACTGGGGTGTTCGCTGGGCGATGATCCGCGCGCGGCCATTACCGAGTTGGTGAATCGGGCGGGCCGCGGCGAGTTCGGGGAGCTGTCGGCGGCAGCGCTGGTGACGACCCTGAACGATTTCCTCGGCGATCCGCGGCCCCTGCAGAACAGCTACATCACCGAATTCGCCGATGCCCTTTCGGCATTGGGGCGTGGGGATCGCGGACCGATCGGACCGCTGGTGCGGCGGGCGGGTGCGGCCATTGCCAATGATGGCGTATTCGTGAACCGGTGCAGCGACACCTCGCAACCGGCCACGCCCGCGCGCGCACAGGAGCTGCAGGACACCTGGGGCACCCAGTTCCCGGTATTCGGGCGGGTGGCGGCCATCGATCTGATGGCCTGCTCGGCGTGGCCCGCATCCGCGCCGCAGGCGATGCCGAAGAAGTTCGAATTGGCGACCCTGGTGCTCGGCGCCAAGGCCGACCCGGTGGCAGGTGCCGAGGGGCGGCCGACGGTGACCGGTGCGCTCCGCGCGGCCGGGGCACCCACCGCGACCGTGGAATGGCAGGGCTGGGGGCATCCGGCCGTCGCGCATTCCTCGTGCGCGCAGCAGAATGTGGCGGACTATCTGACGGACGCGAAACTGCCCGCTGACGGAACCGCCTGCCCGGCTTGACGACCTGTGTCATGGTCAACCGAACTGGACAGCTTGTCTCGTGGGCATCCGCCCGGTCAGGACCGGGACTCGGCACCGGGTCGCGGAATGTGTGCCATGGGCCGCTTACGGCGGGTCCCCGCACCTATGACGGCGGGTTCCGGTGTACCGTGCCCCAGTGTTCCTTCGTCAGCTCGAGCCCCGCACCGCTCGGACCACCTCAGAGGTCCTGAACTTCGCGCTGTGGCCAATCGCGATCTTGACCGTGCTGAATCGCGTGTTCATCAAGGCAGTCAACGGCAGCATTACCGATGACTTCCGACCGGTCTACAACGCGTCGCTGGCGTTCCTGAACCACAAGGCGATCTACACCGCCAATTTCGACTCGACCGACCCGCACTATCTGTACCCACCGAGCGGAACGCTGCTCATCGCGCCCTTGGCGATCCTCGATCCCGAGCGGTCGCGCTGGTGCTTCATCCTGCTCAATGCCGCGGCGATCATCCTCGCCGCGTATCTGCTGCTGCGGCTGTTCAACTTCACGGTGAATTCGGTGGCCGCGCCCGCACTGCTGCTGGCCATGTTCATGTCCGAGACCGTGATCAACACGCTGGTATTCACCAATGTCAACGGGTGCATCCTCTTGGCGGAGGTGGTGTTCATCCACCTGCTGTTGCAGCGCCGAGACCTGTGGGCGGGCGTGATCATGGGATTGGCGATAGCGGTGAAGGGACCGATTCTCGCGCCCCTGCTGTTGATCGCCCTGGTGCGCGGGCAGTGGAAGGTGTTCCCCACAGCCATCGCGGTGCCGGTGGCGCTCAACCTCATCGCCTGGCCGCTGATTGTGGACTGGAAGGAATTCTGGACCCACACGCTGCCCTACCTGTCCGAAACGCGGGACTACTTCAACAGCGCCATTGTCGGCAATGCCGCGTACTACGGCGTCGCGGACTGGCTGACGTGGATCATCCGCCTGAGTCTCGCCGCACTCGTACTGATCTCGCTGTGGCTGCTGTACCGGTACTACCGCGATGACGAGGTGTTCTTCATCTGCACCAGCTCCGGGCTGCTGCTGACCGGAACGTTCCTGCTCAGCTCGCTCGGCCAGATGTACTACTCGATGCTGGTGTTCCCGTTCCTGATGACCGTCGTGCTGCGCAATTCGGTGCTGCGGAACTGGCCCGCGTGGGTGGCGATCTTCGGATTCATGTCCTACGACAAGTGGCTCTCGGATCGCTGGCAGAGCAGCGGACGGACCTTGGAATACCTGCGCACGACCTTCGGCTGGGGCCTGCTGCTGATCGTGGTGTTCTGCGTGCTCGGCGACCGGTACCTGGCAGCCCGGCGTGAGGGCCGACTGCGCGAAGGCCAGACCCTCGATCCCGCGTGGATGCACCCGGAAGCCGATGCGGTGCACGAGGATACCTCCCGCAATGGACATGCGCGTGAAGTGGTTGCCGTGCCGACCACTCAGCCCTCCACTTCGTGACGCGACAACTGAATTGTTTGAGGATCGGGGTCACTCCTTGGGTACGCTCAGAATCGGATCGGCACCAACCGCGGGCACGCGCGCACGACGGTCGACGGCTCTCGGCCGGGCGCTGAACTCGCAGAGAGGCGGACCAGCATGAGTTCCGACGCTGATACTTCGCTACCGGCTCCGCGTATCCATCTGACGCCGCAGGAATGGCGCACCCGGCTCTCACCGGACGAGTACCGCGTCCTGCGCGAGGCCGGTACCGAGCGCGCGTTCACCGGCGAATACACCGATACCGAGACCGAGGGCATCTACGAATGCCGGGCCTGCGGAGCCGAACTGTTCCGCAGCACCGAGAAATTCCACTCCCAGTGCGGCTGGCCGTCCTTCTTCGATCCGGCGAAATCCGAGGCGGTAATCCTGCGTGCCGACAACAGCCTCGGCATGCCCCGGGTGGAGGTCCTGTGCGCCAACTGCCACAGCCATCTGGGCCACGTGTTCGAGGGCGAGGGTTACGGCACGCCCACGGACAAGCGGTACTGCATCAACTCCATTTCGTTGCGGTTGCGGCCTGCGGAGGGTTCTACCAGCTAGAACGCCGGAGCTCGGTCCCCCGCCGATGCCGTGTGAACGTTTTGTGAACGTTTTCAGTTGGCGCGCAGGATCTTGCCGACCCGGCTCAGAAAGACCAACTCCTCCCCCGGCGCCGCCGCGATCTTCCGTCCTCGCAGCATCGCGAGACAGCCAACGTCGACTTTGATCGTCCGCATGGAGCCACGGGTCTTGGTGAACGGTTGACGAAAGGCCACCGTCACCACGGCCTGATCGTCGAACTCGTGCCAGTCGCCACGCACAACGATCTCGTGCTCGGCGAGCTGGTAATCGTCGATGACCTTGCGGACCTGCCACACCCGCAGCGAGCAATCAACGATCGTTCCGGCGATGGTCACCGTTCCCGCGGGGAAGTCGACGTCGTCCCATCGCACGGCCACCGCTTCGCTGGGACGTGCCGCCAGCGCGTACGCCAGCTTCGTGTAGTCCCGGTACCGCTTCGGCGTTCGATTGGCGGAATTCGCGAATCGTGCCGCTTCCAGCTCCCAGTACCGGCGCATCTCGTCGGGTGTCAAAGGCTGCGGCTCGTCCGGGAAGTACGGGTTGACCGCAGCCTGTCCCGCCTTCCGTCGAGGGCCTACCCGCCCATTGGATTTCACCGCGGCGACAGGGTTGAAATCCAGCAACCCGTCCTCGACCGGCATCTGGAATGTCATGCGCAGGTGAGTCGCCCCGGTGAGTCCGGAGACCTATTGGTGTGACAGCTCAGCTGTTTGCTGAGCTGATTGTTGAGCGTAGTAGGCGGCCTCCAGTTCGACAGGTGGGATGTCACCGCAATTGCGATAGAGGCGCCGGTGATTGAACCAATCGACCCATTCAGCGGTGGTCAACTCGACATGATCGACAGTGCGCCACGGGGCCCGACAAGCTGTTGACACCCTGCCAACAGTGCGGAGAATGAGTATTGACGATCGGCGCTATGTCGCGTCGGGACGGAGGCTCTCGGGATGAACAAGTACGCGCGGAACAGTGGGCTGGGGCTGCCCGAGGGGCCACCGCCGCTCTCGTTCGCTGAATCGGATGCGCAGGCGGCGGAGTACTTCGAGGAATACGGGCGGGGCTTCGAAGAGCGGTTGCGGGAGATGCTGCCGCTGTGGGGCTCCGCAGGCCGAGGCATTGCGGGAGTGGGCGCTAGCTTGGGTTCTCGATGGTTACCAGAACCATGATCCGGATGTGTTGGCGTCGTGGGTGACTGAGGATTTCGTGCAGGACGATCCACTGAATCTGGGGCGGTTCGTACAGGGGCGGGAGGCGTTCCGTCAGGTGATGGTGGAGACGTTCATCGCGTTTCCTGATTGCGCGTTCGTCGCGACGGGTCCGTTCTGCTTGGGGATGGATGGGGAAACCCTGGTGGTGCCGTGGCGCACGTTCGGGAATTTCAGTGGCCCGTTGGCGTGGGGCCCGCCGGGGCAACGGAAGTCGTTCGCGCCGACACATCGGAGGTTCGATTTCGAGGGTTGCGATTTCTATCGGTTCCGAGACGGCAAGGTCGCGTCGCTGCGCAGTCTGTACGACCCGTTGCAGGTCGCGGAACAGCTTGCGATGATTCCGAATCGGCAGGGTGTGGTGATGCGGATCGCGCCGTATGTGCAAGGCGTGGCCGCGAGCCTGCCCCTGATTCGGGGCTGAACGACCACGCCCGGAAACGTCCACTCCCGCCACTGGCCGTGCGTTGGTCGGCCTTTCAGATTTGTTGTCCGACAAGGCTTCCCAGCGCTCCCCAATGGTCGATTACCGTGCGGCGTGCACTGCGGCATTTACCCGATCTGCTGGGCAGCCTCAAGCCCACCCTGCACGGAGCGCGCATTGCTATCCCGCTGGCGCCGGCGCGCGGCGTCGGCGGCATCCCCGAGATTGTCAGTCGGCTGCCTTACTAGTGGAGTCCCATTCTTGTAAAACCCCCAAGATCGTTCCGCGACCGGGCGATCTTGGGAGTTTCACCTATTCTGACCTGGCATTTCATCATCCCAAACGCACCCCATCTGTTCTGGCTGGAACCCATGAATTCATGCCGTTTCGGACCGCAAAATGGAACGCAAAATGGCACCCACATTCCGATCACTTCCCAACGATTCCGCCCGACCAGCCGAACGGATGTCCGCCTGATCGGAGTACGCGAGCACGGCCGCCACCCTCGGGTGGCGGCCGTGCTCCGGATTCTTGTGCTCGTAGGAAGTTCAGTCTTGCTGCTCCAGTACGCGGCGCAGCACTTTGCCGGTGGCGTTGCGGGGTAGCTCCTCGAGGAACAGGACGTCGCGGGGGACCTTGTAACGGGCCAGGTTGGCCTTGACGTAGTTCTTGATGTCCTGTGGCTCCGGAGTCGCGCCGGGGGACGGAACTATATAGGCGCGCAGGCGTTTTCCGAAATCAGCATCGTCCACACCCACCACGGCGACCTCGTCGATGTCGGGGCGTCGGGCCAGCAGGTTCTCCACTTCGAGCGGGTAGACGTTCTCGCCGCCGGAGACGATCATGTCGTCGTCGCGGCCGTCTACGAAGAGCAGTCCGTCGGTGTCGAAGTGACCCATGTCGCCGGTGGACATGTAGCCGTCGATGAGCTGTTTGTTGCGGCCGTCGGTGTAGCCCTCGAAAGGGGCTACGGTGCGTGCGAAGATGCGGCCTCGGATATTCGGCTCGGTGATGCGGCGGTCCGCGGCGTCGAAGAGCGCGATCTTCGCGGTCACCGGGGCGCGGCCGACCGTGCCGGGGGCCTGACGCAGTTCGTGCGGTTGCGCGACGGCGGTGATGGCGACCTCGGTCGAGCCGTATCCGTTGTAGAGGACCTCGCCGAAGGTGTCCTGCCAACGCGTTGCCAGCTCGGGCGCGAGGGCCGAACCGGCCACGAACACCGTGCGCAGACAGGATGTGTCGTACTTGCCGATGATCTCCGGGCCCAGGGCGAGGATGCGGTTGAGCTGGGTCGGCACCGCGACCAGCATCTCGGCGCGGTGCTGTGCGATGGCCGCCAGCGTCGCCTCGGCGTCGAAACGGCGCATGAGGACGATCTTGTTCGCCAGCGCCGTACCGATGGTCCAGGTGCCCATGCCCGTGGTGTGGAAGATGGGCGAGACGATCACCATCGCGCCGCGACGCGGGAACGGCACGCGGTCCACCACCAGCACGGTCGCGAACGGCGACACCTTGGTGCGCGGCGCGCCCTTGGGCAGGCCGGTGGTGCCGCTGGTCAGGATGATGAACCCGGCCGGTTTGGCGGGCGGGGGCAGGGCTTCGGGATTGTTGGCCGCGATCAGCGACTCGATGGGCACCGCCGCGTCCGGCACCTCGTGGCCCTCGTCGACCCAGGTCAGCACGCGCGGCATGGTGGCGGGCAGCGCGTCGAGCAGCCCGGTGAACTCGCTGTCGAACATGATGGCGCGCACCTGCTCACGCTCGGCGACCTCGGCGAACTGCGGCTTGGCGAATCCGGTGTTCAGCAAGGCGATTCGCAGTCCGGCCTTGCCTGACGCGGCGGTCGCCAACGCGAGTCCCCGGTGGTCACGAGCCAGCAGCCCGACCACATCGCCCTGTCGCAACCCCAAGCCGAGCAGTCCGCGACCGAGCGCATTGGATTGCTCGTCGAGTTCCCGATAGGTCATTATCCCACGCTCATCGGCCACGGCGGGTGCATCGGGATAGGCTGCGGCAGAACCCATGACGACCGCCGCCTGCGGCCCGTAGGACCGATTCAATCGCGCCAGGCTCACCACATCGAGCGGGCGCCGCAGATCTATGAGACCCCGAACCTGGAGCCGTCCGACGGCTTTCAGCATCTCGGCGACTTCACCGACCCGGTCGGAAACGAAGTCCGGAACAAACATCATCGATTCGTCTCTCTCACATTCCGAAGCGCCGCTTGATATCCCGAGCACCGAGCAGCCGCATGGTCTGCCCGACCGCCCGTGTCTTCCACGGCGAGTACGGGAACCACAGCAGCGCCGCGATGGCGGACAGTTCGATGCGCGGGCTGGTCACGGCGGTCGTCCTGCAGTACTTACGAATTCCCGCCGCGCCACCGAGGCGGCCACCACCGGCCCCCGAGGACTTCCACCCCGACATGGGCAGCGGGAAGCACGCCAGATGCGCATTCACGTCATTGACATCGACCGAACCCACCTCGATCCGGCGCGCGATCTCCTTGCCGCGCCGGGTATTCCCGGTCCACACACTCGCCGACAGCCCGTACTGCGAGTCATTGGCCAGCCGGATCGCCTCCTCGACATCCCGCACCGGCATGACGGGCAGGATCGGGCCGAAGGTCTCCTCGGTCATCACCCGCATCGAATGATCGACGCCCGTCAGCACCGTCGGCTCGAAGTAGTGGCCGTCCCCGCTGCCGCCGACGCGCACGGTCGCGCCCTTGTCGACCGCGTCCCGGACCTGTTCGGTCGCGACGGCGACCTGCGAGAGGGTGACCATCGCTCCGATATCGACCGAACCGTCGTCGAGCCCGCCGGGCCGCTGCCGCAATGCGGCCACCACCTCGACCAGCTCCGTCACGAATTCGTTGTAAACGGAGTCCTCGACATAGACCCGCTCGACGGCCGTGCACATCTGCCCCGAATTCGACAGCCCGCCGAAGGCGATACCCGCCGCGGCCTGCGCCAGATCGGCGTCGGCGAGCACGATCGCCGCATCCTTCCCGCCGAGCTCGAACCCGTATGGAATGAGGCGCGCCGCGGCCTGCTGGGCTACGGTGCGGCCGGTCGCCGTGGAACCGGTGAACTGTACGTAATCCACACTGTCGACGACAACCGAGCCGATGCCCGCCCCGACGACCGTTGCGAAAACCCGTGGCGCGCCGATCTCTTCCCAGCCGGCCACCGCCGCCGAAATGGCCAGCGGGGTCTCCGACGACGGCTTCAACAGCACCGCGGCACCGGCGATCAATGCGGGGAGTGCATCGAACAGGGCCAGCGCGAGCGGATAGTTCCACGGGCTGATCACGCCCACCATCGGATACGGCCGGTAGTTGACTTCGAGCCGCTTGGTAGCGGTCAGCATACCGTGCGGCCACGGCTGGCCCGTGCCGAGGAATTCGGCGGCATGGTCGCAGTAGTAATTGAGCGCGTCGATGCTGAGCCCGAGTTCGATCGGGGCCTCGGCCTTGGCCTTGCCGGTCTCCTCGTGCAGCAGCCCGGTGATGCGATCGGCGTTGTCCAGCAGCCAGTTTCGATAGCGGCGCAGCCAGGTCAACCGCCCCTCGAGGCCGAGCTCCTCCCAGGCGGGCTGCGCGGCCCGCAGCCGGGTGGCGGTGCCACGTACTTCCTCGGGTGTCACGGCACGCAGCACATCGACCGTCCGGCTGTCGATCGGTGAGGTGACGGTCACGGTGGGGAACCGCGCACCGGGCGTCCGGTCGACAGCTTCCAGGTGCGCCGTCACGACGAACGCCCGGTCTTGCGCACCGGCTGCGCGGGTTCGACTGCCGCGGCGGGCTTTTCGGTGCGCTCACGGTATGCCGCACGCGCGGTCTCGTCCGAGTCGAGGGTGACGTGCTGCAGGCCGAGCGCACCGTAGATGCCATTGCGGAAGTTCTCCGGCAGCGGCAGCAAGATCTTGAGGAAGATGCCACCGATCCGCGGGACGGTACGGAAGCCACCGCGCCGGGCGGCGATCGCGTCGCAGATCGCGGCCGCCACATCCTCGGGCTCGACCCAGCCGATCTGGCGCACCAGCCAATTCGGCGACAGTCCCGCGGTCAACTCGGTATTGACGAAGCTGGGCGCGATGGTGGTCACGGTGACGCCCTTGGGCGCGAGCTCCTGGTGCAGGGCCGAGCCGAGCCCCACCACCGCGTGCTTGGTGGCGCAATACACGGCCACACCCGGTGCGGCCGAAATGCCCGCGACAGAGGCGATATTCACGATGTGCCCGGAGCCGCGCTGCGCGAAGCGGCGACCGGCGAGTTTGGAACCGGTGATCACACCGCGCAGATTGATCTCGATCTGCCGGTCGGTGACGGCGTCGGTCTCGTCCAGGAATTCACCGGTCGGCATGATGCCCGCATTGTTGATCAGCACATCCAGGCCGTTGAGCGCCGCTTCGGCGTCGTCGAGGAAGGTCGCGAACGAATCACGGTCGGTGACGTCGACTTTCAGTCCGGCCACGCGCGCACCGGTCGCGGCGGCGATCGCCGCCCCGGTCTCGGCCGCCAGGTCCGCGTCGATATCGCCGATGGCGACGGCCGCGCCGGCCTGAGCCAACCGGCGGGCGGTGGCCGCGCCGATACCGCGCGCGCCACCGGTGATGACGATCTTCTTACCGGTCAGATCGATGGTGCTCATAGTTCGGCTTCCTTGTCGCGGTGGAGGTTTGCGGTGACGGCGACCTTGGCGGCCACTGAATCGGGCATCATGCGGTGAAAGTGGTGCAGGCCCCGACGGGCCAGACCCGGCGTCAATCGAGTCATCCACAGTGCGGCCGTGCCGAGAGGGTTCTCCAGATGTTCCGGGCGGCGCACGATGGCGTCGACCATCATCTCGACGGCGTCCTCGATCGGCAGGGCCTTATACCCGGACCAGCCGGTGGGCCCGATCATGTCGGTGTCGACGAGCGGGATATGCACATTGGTGAAAACCACTCCGTCGGAGAGGCATTCGACCGCCGCCACCCGCACGACAGCTTCCAGCGCGGCCTTGGATCCGATATAGGCCGAGAAGCGCGGCAGATCGGAGACGACACCGATGGAGGAGCTGGTGATCACCTGGCCGGACCCGCGGCGGCGCATGGGCGGCAGCATTCGCAGCATGAGCCCGACCGCACCGAGATAGTTGGTGCGCATGGTGCGCTCGTAATCATGCAGGCGGCGTTCGGAATTGGCGATCGAGCGCCGGATGGAACGGCCCGCATTGTTGACCAGGATGTCGGGTGCACCGAATTCGGCGAGCACCTCATCGGCCAGCCGGTCGATACCGTCATCGGTGGACAGGTCCGCGACGAGTGCGAACGCTTGGCCGCCCGTCGCCCGGATCTCCTCGACCAGTTCCGCCAATTCGCTTGCGCGGCGTGCGGTTACCAGCGTTATCGCGCCCGCCGCCGCGACCCGCAGCGCCAGCCCGCGACCGATGCCGCTGGACGCGCCGGTGATCAGCACCGTCCTGCCGTCGACCCGTTCCCGCAGACCCGGCCCCCACGGACGCGGAAAACCGCGTGGTGGCGTGAGCGCGTTGATGGTCAGCCGAGCCAGCTCGTTCTGGGTCCGCGCCAGTTTCTTTCGGACGCTCACCGCGCCACCACCCGATACTTGTCCAGGTCGATCCGGCGGGTGCGGCGGCGGTACTCACTCATCAGGCCGGGCCAGTTATTGGTGACCTTGCCCTGGTCGTTGCGGTACCAGGTGCTGCAGCCGCCCTTGGCCCACACCGAACCCGCCAGTCGCCGTTGGGCTTCCGTGCTGAAGGCGTCGAAGGCTGTCTGCAGGACGTCGAAATACTTTGCGCCGCTGCGGTCGAGCTCCCGCACCGCGTCGACGATGTAGCGGGCCTGGCTCTCTAGGATGTAGACGATGGACCCACCGCCGAAATTGGTGTTGGGGCCGTACATGAGGAACAGATTCGGGAACCCGGAGACCGTCAGACCCAGGTACGCCTCGGGTCCAGTCGCCCATTTCGCGTTGAGATCCTGCCCGTCCAGTCCCCGCACGGCCATCGGCGCGATGAACCCATTGGAGTGGAATCCGGTCGCGAGGATGACGGCGTCGAACTCCCGCTTGGTCCCGTCCTCGGTAATGATTCCGGTGGGCGCGATCTCGGTGATCGCCTCGGTCACGACATCGGCATTGTCCCGCGCCAGTGCCGGATAGTAGTTGCTGGACAGCAGGATTCGCTTACAGCCCATCTGATAGTCGGGGGTCAGCTTCGCGCGCAGCCCCGGATCCTTGATCTGCCACCGCAGCTGCGCCTTCGCGGCGTAGTAGAGCGGCGCGAGATAGGCCTTGCGTACCGCCGGGCTCATATCCAGGGTGAGCGCCGGGTTGACGTACTCGCCGATCGTCCACCAGGCCCCGCGCAGCAGTTTCAGCGCACCGGGGACCCGCTTGTACAGGCTGTGTTCGGCGGCGCGGTGCGGGTAGTCCGGCTTGGGAATCAGGTACTCGGCGCTGCGCTGGAACACGGTGAGCTGCTCGACCTTCGGGGCGATCTGCGGCACCAGCTGCACCGCGCTCGCGCCATTGCCGACCACCGCGACCCGCTTGCCGTTCAGGTCGTACTCGTGGTCCCACTCCGCCGAATGGAAGATCTGTCCGGTAAATCCTTCCAGCCCGGGGATGTTCGGGATCTTCGGCCGGGTCAGCTGACCGCAGGCCGAGATCACGACTCGGGCGGTGTGTCGCTCACCGGCGGTGGTGGTTATCGTCCACTCCCCCGCCGCCTCGTCGAAGTCTGCCGCGGCGATCTCGGTGCCGCAGCGCAGATGCGATGCGATGCCGTACTTTTCGGCGCAGTGCTCGAGATACCCCTTGATCTCCGGCTGCGGCGCGAACGGCCGTGACCAGTTCGCGTTGGGCTCGAAGGAGAACGAATACAGCGACGACGCCACATCGCAGGCCGCGCCCGGATATTCATTGTGCCGCCACACCCCGCCGACGCCCTCGGCCCGCTCGAACAGCACGAAGTCGTCGAACCCGGCCCGCTTCAATCCGATCGCCGCGGCCAATCCGCTGAATCCGCCGCCGATGATCGCCACGGAAACCCTTCCGGCCGGGCGGGACGTCTGCGCCCGCGCCGCTGCGGTCGTATCCATCGAAAGCACCTCTTCACTGCACTGTGGTCTCGGTCATGTTCGACGGTATTGCCGCTGACCTGGCCGAACCATGAGATGCCGGGCCACTAACTTGCGAAGTTGGGCCAAATCGGAGCACTATGGCTCCATGACCGATCCCTGGGCGAAGGTCCGCGCGGTCACCAGCGCCACGCTGCTGACCGACTTCGCCGTCGAGCACGGCGCATCGACGACGCGGCTCCTGCGCGGCACCGGAATCCGCACGGCTGTGCTGCACGACCCGACCGCCGAAATCACCGCCGACCAGGAATTGACCCTCTTGCGAAACCTCGTCGAGGCACTCGGCGACCGGCCCGGTCTCGGCCTGGCCGCCGGAGCCCGCTATCACGCGAGCAGCCACGGCGTGTGGGGCTTCGCCATACTCAGCAGCCCGGACGTCCGCAGCGCACTCGAGGTCGGCATCGGGTTCGCCGAACTGTCATTCTCGTTCGCGCGCATCACTCTCGATCACGACGGACCGCATCCGGCCATCACGTTCGACGACCGCGCGGTCCCCGCCGCGGTGCGCCGCTTCCACATGGAGCGTGATCTGCAGGCGACACTGACGATCCAACGCGAGTTGATCCCGACGGCACTACCGGTCCGCCGCATCGAGATTCCCTTCCCTGCCGACCCCGCCTACGACGAACTCCTGACCTACAGCTCCGGCATCACCGCCGTTTTCGATGCGCCCAGGCCGCTGCTGAGCTTCGATGCCTCGGCCCTGGACATGCCACTGCCGCAGGCGAATCGGACCATCGCCGCCATGTACGAACGCCAGTGCGCCGAACTGGTGAACCGGCGCAGCGAACGCCTGGGCATCAGCGGCCGCGTCCGCGACGCCCTGGTCCGCCGCGGTGGCCTCGCGGGTCAACCCGAGGTCGCCGCCGACCTCAACCTGAGCATCCGCACTCTGCGTCGCCGACTCTCCGAGGAAGGCACCACCTTCCGCGAACTCAGCGAGGAGACCTTCGGCCTGCTCGCCGAGGAGCTACTCGACGCGGGCCTCACCGTCGAACAGACCGCCGAACGCCTCGGCTACTCCAGCGCCTCCGCCTTCACTCACGCGTTCAAGTCCTGGCGCGGCCAGCCCCCAGGCCGGTACTCGCGAACGCGTCGCACATCAGGTAAGGCGAACTGATCGCTACGGTGACTGCGGTCGAACGGCGGCCGGACCGGAGACGCCGGCCAACTTGGCGACATCCATCACCTCGCCGAACCGCTCGAACGGGGCTCGGCCGATCGGTGCAACCCATCGCGAGCGCGCCGCGCTCCACCATGGCGCGTCCACCCATGTCATTCCCACCATTGCTTGCTAACCGCTGTTCACTTATGAAATGACTGCATGCCGCTATCAGGCACAATGAGCCTATCTATCGCGCGAAAGCGTCTAGTCTTCCACTAGACAGACTTCACATCTCTAGCTAGCGTGACGGTATGTGCGCTCAACGTCGAGCCGGTAGCCGGACCTTTCAGCAGCCCTCACTCGACGCCACTCCCCCTCGGGACGGAACAGGCACGAGGGCAGGGAGGTGGCGTTCGCTGGGCCGCCGCCAGCTAGCTCGGCTCCAGGACCACGCTGAGTTCCGGCTGTTCGACAGCCTGCCCTCCGGCCGGGCATCGGAGGTGCGATCCGCCGACGGCACCCGCATCCATGTCGAAGTGTTCGGCCCCGAGCACGGATACCCGATCGTGCTCAGCCACGGCGTCTGCTGCGGTATCCGCTTCTGGAGCCATCAGATCGCCGACCTGTCCGAGAACTACCGCGTCATCGCATTCGACCACCGCGGACACGGACTCAGCGCCCGTCCCGCACGAGCCGCGCATACCATCCAACGCCTCGGCGACGATCTGGCCGCGGTGCTGCGCTCGACGCTCCACAGCGGCGAACGCGCCCTGCTCGCAGGACACTCCATGGGCGGCATCACGATTCAAGCATGGGCGGACCAATACCCCGCCGACGTAGCCCGTTTCGCCGACGCCACCGCGCTGATCAACACCTCCCCCGGCGAACTGGCCGAGGGCCTGACGACACCGCCCGCAGGGTCACGGATGCCCGAATCGATGACCGCGCTCATGACATCGCTCAGCGGGCTCATGATCGAAACATTCGGCGGCACACCGGTTCCGGTGCGCCTACCCCTGCGATCGGCGCTGCTCTCACCCCTCGCGATCGGCTCGACCGCCACCCCGGCGGCACGAGCACTGATACAGGAGCTGATCCTCACTACCCCGGCTACCACCCGCGGCCACTTCATTCGCACCCTAGCGGCGCTGCGCACCGAACAGCTCGATCACAGCCGGCTCACCGCCCCGACACTTGTGATCGGCAGCACCGACGACAGGCTGCTACCGATGTCCCACTCGATCCGGCTCGAGTCCCTGTTGCCGAACCCACTGGGAGTGCAGGAGTTGCCCGGAGGCCACTGCGGGCCGGTCGAACAGCCGACCGTCATCACGGCAGCATTACACCAGCTCGCCCAGAAGGCACGCGAATCGACATCGGCATGACCGCCCGTCTCGCGCCGACACTGAAGACCAGGGAATAACGCTCAGCAAGGCAGCCGCTCGCCCCGCGCGGTGCGCAACGCCAGTGGAGCAGCCACCAGCAGCACTCCTACCGGCACATTCACGAAGAATACCCAACGCCACGAACAGAATTCGGTGCAGAGTCCGCCGAGTCGCTCGCCACCGATCGCACCCAGCCCGGCGATCGCCGCGTACAGGGTCATGGCCCGCTGCCGACTTGGCCGTAGAGCACCGTCACCAGCGACAGTGCGGTGAGATGATGTGGATCTACCGAAACTATCGCCGCCGCAACCATTCCGGCGACCATTGATGGAATGGCGCGTTAGAATTAGGCCGGGGCCAGGTGTGGCGCTGGTGCGATTACCGCACAGCACCTCTGTCCATGAGCTGTTGTGACTCTGCTTCCGACAAACCCCAATTCGTCAGTGCCGCCCGGGCATCGCGTCCGCCGGCGTCCATCGCTGTGGGTGTGTCGAGTTGTGAGCGGCTGAATCGCGGGGCGGGGGCGGGCTGGATCAGGCCGGAGACTTCGACGAACGCGTCCCGTGCCTGATTGTGTGGGTGTTCGTGTGCTTCCCAGGGGGACAATACCGGCGTCACACAGGCATCCGAGTCGGCGAAGAGGGCGGCCCATTCGTCGCGGGTCTTGGTGCGGAACGTGTCACCGAGGAGTTTGCTTGTCTGCTCGAATCCAGTGGCGTCGAGTTGGAACGGGAGTCCCGAGGCGTCGATGCCGAGAGTGTCGAGCAGTTGCGCGTAGAACTGCGGTTCGACGCAGCCGACGGCCATGAACTTACCGTCGGCGGTTTCATAGGTGTCGTAGAAGGGTGCGGCGCCGTCGAGCATGTTCTCGCCGCGCGGGTTCGGCCACATTCCGCCGGCGCGCATGCCGTGCAGGAACGACATCAGGATGTTCGCGCCGTCGACCATGGCCGCGTCGATGACCTGGCCCCGGCCCGAGCGCTCGCGCTCATAGAGCGCGGCGAGCACGCCGAGGGCGAGGAATGTACCGCCACCGGCGAAGTCGCCCAGCAGATTCAGCGGTGCGTGCGGGCGTTCACCGGCCCGGCCGATCGGCTCGAGCGCCCCCGCGATCGCGATGTAGTTGATGTCGTGACCCGCGCGGGGAGCCAGCGGGCCCTGCTGACCCCAGCCGGTCATCCGACCGTAGATCAGCCGCGGATTCACCGCGAGCAGTGCATCGGGTCCGATACCGAGTCGTTCCGCGACCCCCGGGCGGAACCCCTCGACGAAGACATCCGCCTCCCGTGCGAAACGGTGTACGGCGGCAACGCCTTCCGGATTCTTCAGATCCACGGCGACGCTGCGTCGACCCCGATCGAGGGGGCCCGCCGGTGCGGTGACGGCAGCCGAACCGCTTGCCCGATCGACCCGCAGTATCTGCGCGCCCAGGTCGGCGAGGATCATGCAGCCGAACGGCGCCGGAGCGAGACTTGCGATTTCGACTACTTTGACTCCGGTCAGAGGACCCATCGTCGATTCACTTTCTGTCGAGAGTTATGGGGCGACTACAGGCTTCGTGAAATCAGTTCCTTCATGATCTCGCTGGTGCCGCCGTAGATCTTCTGGATGCGCGAGTCGGCGTACATGCGGGCGATCGGGTACTCCGTCATATAGCCGTAGCCGCCGAATACCTGCACGCAGCGGTCGACCACGGTGCACTGCTGCTCGGTGAGCCACCATTTCGCCTTGGCCGCGGTCGTGATGTCGAGTTCGCTTTTCAGATGCTTTTCGACGCAGTCGTCGAGAAAGCTCCAGCACACCGAGGCGAGCGTGTCGCATTCGGCCAGCACGAACTTCGTGTTCTGGAAGGCGAACAGTGGTTTGTTGAAGGCGGTGCGTTCCCGCGCGTAGTCGACGGTCACCTGTACCGCCTTCTCGACGGTCGCGGCCGCCGAGACCGCCAGCAGGAGCCGTTCCTGGGGGAGCTGGTGCATGAGCTGGACGAAGCCCAGCCCCTCGTCGCTGCCCAGGAGGTTCGACCGGGGGACGCGCACATTCTCGAAATTGAGTTCACAGGTGTCCTGGCCGTGCTGGCCGACCTTCTCCAGATTCCGGCCGCGCGAGAAACCCGGCAGATCCGCGGTTTCCACGCCGATCAGCGAGATATCGCCGATGCTGCCCTCGTCACCGGTTTTGGCCACCACGAGGACGAGATCGCACAGGAATCCGTTGGAGATGAAGGTCTTCGCGCCGTTGATGACATAGTCGTCACCTTCTTTGACCGCGCGCGTCTTGACGTTCTGCAGATCCGATCCGGTGCCGGGCTCGGTCATCGCGATGGCGGCGATCATCTCGCCGCTGGCCATCTTCGGCAACCAGGCGCGTTTCTGTTCCTCGGTACCGTACGCGTTGATGTAGTGCGCGATGATGCCGCTGTGCAGCACGCCGCCGAAGCTCGGCGCGAGGGCCCGCACCTGTTCGATCGCGATCACGGCCTCATGGGCGAAATCCCCACCGCCGCCGTCATATTCCTCGGGAATGCTGGCGCACAGCAGGCCAAGCTGCCCCGCCGTGGTCCAGACTTCCCGGTCGACATGTTGCTGTTTTCCCCAGCGAGCTTCGTGCGGGGCACAGAATTTCGCGAAGAAGCCGCCGGCGAGTTCGGCGACTTGATCGAGCTCCTCGTTCATCCAATGGGGTCGGTGGGTGGTCACGAGATCTCCTTGGTGTCGGTCGACATGGTCGCGAATTCCCTTGCGAGACGGGCTATGACGGTGGCCGCGTCGAGTTGCGGGCAATGGCCGGCGTGTGGCAGCACGACGAGCCTGCTGCCCGGATTGGCATCGCGAAGAATTCGGCTGGTCGATACCGGTACCAGCCGATCCCGCGCGCCGTGTACGACGACCATCGGGACGGCCACACCGCCGTGATTCCGGGTGCGGTCGAGCTCCCTTTTGAACTCCGCTCCCTGGCGTGCCAGCCGGCGGGCCTCGATCGGGTCGTCGGCACCATCCGCCAGTTGCCTGATAACAGCGGGTTCGATGGCCGATCTGCGTCCGTACAGCAGGTGGCTCAGCGCCCGTTCGACCAGAACCCGATGCACAGCGCGCGGCATCCGGATCCTGGCGGCCAGGCCGATGGCCGCGATCAGCGGCCTCAGACCGGCCGAAACCAAAGGCTTCCAGGTGATTCCCGCGGTATCGAGGGCCAGCACGGCGGTGATGGGCAGCTCACTGTTGCGGCACGCGCGCAGGGCCGTGGCCGCGCCGAGTGAATTCCCCACCAGCACAACCGCGTCAGAGCGACCGTGGTGCTGGATCACGGCGCCGAGGAACGAATCGAGCTGCGGCATGAGCTCGCCCGGGCGCAGCGGATCCGCCTCCCCGAAGCCGGGCAGGTCGACGGCGACCGCCGACTGCCCGGCCTGGTGCATCGAGTCCAGGACCCGCCGCCAGATTTCCGATGTGTTCGCGAATCCGTGTACCAGCACGATCGTGGGACCGGCGCCCGCCACCACCAACTCCCGGGTACCGAATCCCGCGTAGGTCACGCGTCGCTCGACGATGAACGACGTGCTCATTACGACCAGCGATCGAACTGCCCGGGCAGCTCGTCGAGCAGCCAGGGGCCTTCGGTTTCCACGGTCTCCTTGAACGTCCAGCCTTCCAGCAGCGAGACGGCCCCGCCCTGCACCGCGAGCACCTTGCCGTTCAGCGGGCACTTCTCGCTCGCCAGGTAGGCGACGACGGGCGCGATGTTCGCCGGGCTGAAGGCGTCGAACTCGCCGTCGGGCACCTCTTCGGCGAAGATGGCGCTCATTCCCGGGGTGGCCAGGGTGAGCCGGGTGCGGGCCACCGGGGCGATCGCGTTCACCCGCACGCCGTAGCGCGAGAGTTCCTCGGCGGCAACGAGTGTCATGGCCGCGATGCCCGCCTTGGCCGCGGCGTAATTGACCTGGCCGGGTAGCGTCGAGAAGGTGCCCGACGCCGAGGCGGTATTGATCACCGCGGCATTGCGCGGAGTACCGGCCTTCGACTGCTCCTTCCAATACACCGCCGCGTGCCGCAACAGGTTGAAGTGACCGTTCAGGTGCACACCCAGGACCGAGTCCCACTGCGACTTGTCGATACCCGCGATGAACCCATCGCGCAGAATGCCCGCATTGTTCACCACGACATCGAGTCCGCCGAACTCCGATATCGCTTGGTCGACAAGACGTTTCGCGCCATCCCAGTCGGCGACGCTGTCGGTGTTGGCGATCGCCGCGCCACCCGCGGCGACAATCTCGTCGACGACCTCCTGCGCGGGACCGGCGTCGGAGCCGCTGCCGTCATTACCGCCACCGAGATCGTTGACGACGACGCTCGCGCCCTCCCTGGCCAGTAGCAGCGCGTGTTCCCGGCCGATGCCGCGCCCGGCACCGGTGACGATGGCGACCCGATTGTCCATTGATCCCATGTGAATTCCCTTGTCTACGTGGCTGAGTGGTCAGGCGACGAGAGCGGCGAGCCGTTCCAGCGAGGCGTCGAGTTCCTTGAGCGCGGTCCGCTCGATCGCCTTGCCGATGGCGCCGACCATCATCTGGCTGATGAATTCGGCGTCGATCCTCGTCACCGACCCGGCGTCATGGGCCTGGACCGACAGCGTGAAGGTGACCTTCGCGTTCGCCATGCCGACGCCGGAGATGGTGAAGGTCTTGGGGGCGTCGTATTCGGTGACGGTCCAGGTGATGGTGTTGGGCATACCCATGATCGAGAGAATCTCGTTCATCGTGGAACCCTGTGACACCTGGGTGGGCGGCTCGTCTTTCCACTTGGTGTGCATGGTGTTCCATTCCGCGTTGCGGCTGGGGTCGGCGAGGATCGCCCACACTTTGTCCGGGGTGGCCGCGATTTCCTTGGATGCCGAAGCGAGTGCCATGAGTTGTTCCCTTCTCGAAATATGTTGTCGGATTCTGTGTTTGACGCAGTCGGATCAGCGTTCGGCCGGGCGGTAGGCGGTCACCACGACCGAGCCGCCGAGGCCGATATTGTGTGCCAGCGCGACTTTCGCCCCCGCCACCTGACGCTTGTCGGCGAGACCGCGCAGCTGCCAGGTCAATTCGGCGGTCTGCGCCAAACCGGTGGCACCGAGCGGATGTCCCTTGGAGATCAGGCCACCGGACGGGTTGACCACCCAGCGACCGCCGTAGGTGGTGTCACCGGCGTCGACGAGCTTGTGCGCCTCGCCCTCGCCGGCCAACCCGAGCGCCTCGTAGGTGAGCAGTTCGTTGGGTGCGAAGCAGTCGTGCAACTCGATCACGTCGATGTCCTCGGGACCGAGCTGCGCCTGCTCGTACACGCGCTGGGCGGCGGTGCGGCTCATATCCGCGCCGACCAGCGTGATCAGGCTGGCGCTGTCGAGGGTGCCGGGAAGATCGGTGACCAGCGACTGACCGACGATCTCGATCGCCTGACCTGCGAGATCGTTGTCCTCGACGAACCGCTCGCTGGCCAGGATGGCCGCGCCCGACCCGTCGGAGGTCGGCGAACACATCGGCCTGGTCAGCCCGGCCGCGGCATACACCATCTTGTCCGCCTTGATCTGATCCTCGGTGTAGTCGTCCTGGAACTGCGCGTACGGGTTGTGCACGGAGTGCCGATGGTTCTTGGCTGCGATCTTCACGAAATGTTCCGGCGTGGAGCCGTACTTCTCGTTGTGTTCGAGTCCGGCGGCGCCGAACATCCACGGCGCGGGCGGGAACGCGATCTCGCGCAGTTCCGCCATGGCCAGCAGGTGGCGCTGCATGGGCGGCTCGCGGTCGTCGAAGGTGGAGCCGAGCGAGCCGGGCTGCATCTTCTCGAACCCGATGGCCAGCGTGCAGTCGGCCATCCCGCTCCGAATAGCTTGGGCGGCAAGGAACATCGCACTCGAACCGGTCGAGCAGTTGCTGTTCACATTGAACACCGGGATGCCGGTCATACCGAGCCCGTAGACGGCGCGGTGACCGGAGCAGGAATCGCCGTAGCAGTAGCCCGCGTAGGCCTGCTCGACTTTGTCGTAGGCGATGCCCGCGTCCGCGAGCGCCTTGGTGCCGGATTCCAAGGCCATGGCCGGGTAATCCCAGTCGGCGCGGCGGCCGGGCTTCTCGAATTTCGTCAAACCGACACCGACGACGTAGACGCGATTGGTCATTGGTCGAACTCCTCTGCCTGAAGGTCGTGGCATAGCCGTTGTGGTCCAGTGGATTACGCGATTTCGGCAATGCCGTCGCGAATGAGCGCGTCGCCATCGCCGCTCGCGCTTTCGAACGCGTAGACCCTGCGATCCTCGGTGTCACCGGTGCGCCAGATCGAGGTGGTGATGATCTGCTCCGGACGGGCGGGCTTGCTGAACCGCACCGCGAGGCGTCGCAACCGGGCCGGGTCGTCGAGCGCTACCTGCGAGAGCACCGCGTGTGAGGTGAAGGCCATGGTGCACAGCCCGTGGATGATGATGCCGGGCAGCCCCATCTGCCTGGCGAATTCGTCATCCAGGTGGATGGGCATCGGATCGCCCGCTGGTTCGGCGTAACGGAAGGTCTGATCCTTGTCGAACCGCTGCTCGACCACGAAGTCGGCCGCACGGTCGCGCAGCGCCTCATCGAAAGTGTGTGTGGGAGCGGTGATTCCGGCCTCGCGCGGCCAGACGCCGCCCTTGAAGAAGCCGGTGAAGTACTGCTCGTTGACCAGCGCGCCGGCCGCGTCCCGCGTTTCGCCGAGGGTGGTCACCACGACGCCGGTCGACTTGCCGTGGATGCCGACGACCTTGGACCGCACCCGCAGCGTCTCGCCGGGCACGATCGGACGGTGGAAGCGGAAGTCCTGCTCACCGTGCAGGATTCGGAACATCAGCTCGTCGGGCACCACGGACAACGTCTGGTCGGCCATGTCGGTCAACGCGGGGACCACCGCGAAAACCGGGGGCGCGAAGGTGCCGTCCAGGTGCTGGGCGATCGGGTCGTTGGTCGCCTCGGCGTAGGCGATCGAGCGTTGCTTCTCGACCGGGAACTCGATCTCGGGCCCCCACACACCGATGCCGGCGATATCGAATACGTGCTCGGACATTCACCATCCTCCTCGCGTCACAGAGTCGTGCGTGGCCGCAAGCACGGCCGCATCGCTCGTCCCTCGAGCCTATGAACTGGGAAGATCGCCGGAAATGACTCGACTTCGCATGGTTTGTGACAGAAACGTGCATGGCCGCTTTGGTAGGTTGCCGACACGGAAGGAGAGACGATGGCGACGCGCACCGTGGCGATCCAGTTCATTCGTGCCGCGATGACGACCGCCGCCGCGCGCGGCATCGACATCCGCGGCGCACTGCGTGCGGCGCGCATCACTCCCGAAATGATCGGCCACGACCGGGTCCGCGTCACCGAGGCGCAGGCCGCCCGCATCGTGCGAGCGTTGTGGGAGCTCACCGAGGACGAGCTGGCCGGGCTCGGTCCACGGCCGATTCCGCGTGGCACCTTCCGGATGATCAGCTACGGCGTCGTACACGCGCCCGACCTGCGTACCGCGCTGACCCGCTTCACCGAATTCGTCGCCCTCAGCACCGAAGCCCGTGCCACGCTGACCGTGGACGGCTCCCAGGCTCGGGTAGTGATGCACGGCGATCCGGCGAAACCACTGGATCCACTAGTCGTCGATATAGCGGTCGCGGTCATCCACCGATTCGCATCGTGGCTGATACGCAAGCAAATACCGCTCACGGCAGTGGAATTGCCGTATCCGGCACCACCTTACGAGTCCGAATATCGGCTCATCTACGGTGTCACACCCACTTTCGACACGACCGGCACCGGTTTCGCCTTCGACTCGATGTACCTGTCGATACCGGTCGTTCGCACCGAAGCGGAGCTGGACGAATTCCTGCGCACCGCGCCGGCCGGGCTGCTGTTCCGCAACCGCTACGACGTGACCACTGCCGATCGGGTGCGAAACATACTGGAGCGCAACACTTCTACCGATTGGCTCGCCGCGGAGGATGTCGCCAAGCGGCTGTCGCTGAGCGCCCAGCATGTGCGCCGTCTGCTGCGCGAAGAGGGAACCTCGTACCGGACGATCCAGGAAGACATCCTGCGCGATCGCGCCATCGAAAGCCTGGTCCAGGGCCAGGAGACCATCGAGGAACTCTCCGAACGGCTCGGCTACTCCGAGCCGAGCGCCTTCCGCCGCGCTTTCCGCCGGTGGACCGGCATCGCACCCGGCTCGTATCGCCTCGACTCGCGCTGATCGCCGACACCCCGCGACCGGCCGGATCATGCGCGGTGTGGTCACACACTGCGCGCATTGCGGTCATCGGCACGCGCCCGCGGTGTGCGTAGCGTCACATCTCGGTTAGCGATGCGGCTGAGAGGGAGACCATGTCCGATACTCCGATGATTCGATGCGGGTCCGTCGAACGGACCCATCCGCAGTTGCAGGAACGAGCCGCACGCATCGCGTCCGGCCTCGCCGGCCTAGGCGTGACCGCGGGCGACAATATCGCTGTCGTACTGGCGAATTCGGTGGAGTTCCTCGAGATCAGCGCCGGGATCTCGTTGTCGGGCGCGAATCCGGTTCCGGTGAACTGGCATTGGAAGTCCGAGGAGCTCGCCCACCTCTTGACCGACAGCGCCGCCAAGGCGGCGTTCGTGCATTCGGACTTCGTGTCCGCGGTCGACGACGCGACCGCCGGGTCTCTCCCCTTGATTGTGGTGGACTCGGCAGCCGCGTCCGTGCCCGGTTCACATCGCGAGTACGAGTCTTGGCTTGCCGGGCACGAGCCCGAGGGCTCGGCTACGGCCGCTACGAGCGGGCTCGGGATGATCTACACCTCCGGTACCACCGGCAAACCCAAAGGAATCGTGCGCGAGCCGGTTTCCGCCGAGTCGATGGTGCGAATGGCGATGGGCGCGATGGCCCGGATGGGATTGCGGCCCGGCGGCCGCACCCTCATTCCAGCCCCGCTGTACCACACGGCGCCGAATACGATGGGGGTGTTCGCTGTACGCCTAGGGATGGACACCACCATCCTGACGCGCTTCGATCCCGAGGAGTTCCTCGCCGCGATCGAACGCCATCGCGTCGAGCAGGTACAGATGGTGCCCACCATGTTCACTCGCCTGCTGCGCCTGCCGGAGCAGGTGCGCCGCAGCTACGATCTCTCGTCGCTGACCTCGATCGTGCACTCGGCCGCACCCTGCCCGCAGCATGTGAAGCAGCAGATGATCGACTGGCTCGGCCCGATCGTCACGGAGTATTACGGCGGCTCGGAAACGGGACCGATCGTGTGGTGTTCGGCCGAAGAGTGGCTGCGCCACCCGGGAACCGTCGGCGCACCGGTCGACGGTGCGGCCGTTCGAATTGTCGGCCCGGACAATCGGGAAGCGCCGGTCGGGGAGGTAGGCGTCGTGTACCTGAAACCGGCGGACTACTGGCCCGGATTCACCTACCGCGGGGACGACACCAAGCGCCGCGATATCGAGCTCGACGGATTCGTGACCGTCGGTGATATGGGCCGCGTCGATGCCGAGGGGTACTTGTATCTGACCGACCGGATGAGCGACATGGTGATCTCGGGTGGGGTGAACATCTATCCGGCCGAGATCGAGGGCGTGCTGCACGAGCTGCCCGGGGTGGCGGACTGTGCGGTATTCGGCATTCCCGACGAGGAGTACGGCGAATCCCTCGCTGCCCATATCGAATTGGCCGACGGGGCCGAACTGACCGAGGCCGGGGTGCGCGACTTCGTGCGTGCCCGGCTCGCGGGGTTCAAGGTCCCCAGAGTGGTCGTCTTCGACGATGAGCTGCCTCGCGAGGAGTCGGGAAAGCTGTTCAAGCGTCGCCTGCGCGACCGTTACTGGCGGGATGCCGCGACCAAGATATGACCCCCGGAGATCGCGGGGTTGGCACCCCAGCGATCTCATCGTCCCGCTGCGTTCGCCTGGTTCCGCCGAGAATCGCCTGGCAACAATGCGTTTCACAGTTCTCATGTACCGAGTAGGCGCAGACATATCGGCCGAGTTGCCAAATCCGTTGCCACGAACCTCGACAAAGATTGAGGGCGGTCCTGAAACCTACCGGTCAGGACCGTCCTCGTGAGTAGCGGGGACAAGATTTGAACCTGCGACCTCTGGGTTATGAGCCAACGGGAAACAGTCCTGGACGTGTCATGAGGTTTCGCCGCATCCCGCTCGTGCAGGTCAGCGGGGCTTCATTCGTCTATGGTGTCCGTCTGATCCCACCCTGCCCCATAGGTCGCGCCCTGTCATGATGCCAAATTTGATGCCAAATCCCCTGGCGTGACCGGCGATTTCGCCGTCTGTGGCAGCGCACCGCAGAACGGTGATCGGCAGGCGACTTCGACTCTTACATCGCCGTTCCGATGCCGAATGCGGTAACAGCGACCCGGTCAGGGGCGTGTTGTGGTCCGATGCCGTCCGTCCCGTCTAGGTCAAGTCCAAATGCGTGGTGTAACTGGGGTGGTCCCGCTTAATCTGATATTCGGTCAGGCGGTGAGGTCTGCCGGTGCGGGGTCCTCCTGTTCGTCGGTGGGCGTGAGCCCGCGTGAGCGGGCCAGAACATCGAGGCCGAGGTAGCTCGCCCAGAAGCCCGCGTTGCTGGGTACTGGCGACCGATGAGAACTCACATGCTCTTGCGTCGAGGCATGCCTGGTCGACCACCTCCGACCGCACCCCGGCGTGTTTTCAGTGGATCGTGTGGATTCCGGCCAGTTCGGCGAGCAGGGCCGTCAAGTCGTGCCACCGCTCCGACTCGGTCAGGCGGACATTGACCTGGATTCGGTGCGGGGTGAGATCGACTGCGGCGCTGTCGAATTTCACCTGCGAAATGGTGAATTCGAAGCCGTGCAGCCCGTCGCGCTCGAGTCAGGTTGGCTACCGTCTGCGGGCTCGCGAGCACGGCGTACACGCGGTCGGCGTCGGTGGACAGTTCCGCGGCCCAGCAGGCACACGTGCGGGAACCCAGCTGTGTCCACGGTCAGCAGGGGAATATGGTACCCACGCGCCGACCTCGGGACAACCGGCCAGCGCCGTACGAATATCCGCGGGAACCGTCATGACCAGCGATCGAACAGGGAGTGCTCGATGTCGAACTGGTCCAGCACCTTTCCCACTGTCTGATTCAGTAGGTGGTCGATGGTGCGCGGCTGCTTCCGCCGGGGCGAACGCGGCGGTCGCCCCCAGATCGGCGCCCACAGCGCAACATATTCTCCGGCACCGCACAATTCGCGTAGAGCTCCGGCGACCTGCAGCGCGCAGGTGTACAGCTGCCGATAGGTGAGTCGTTGTATTTCGTTGCTGCCGTGCGGGGTCGCGATGAGTGCGATGCGGTCAGGGTATGTGGCGGCACGCTCGACCAGCAATGAACCGATGGTGTGGTCGGAGAGCGGGATGCGGGTGTCCGGGGAGCGATACGCGGACACAGTGGTGTGGTGGGTTCGGTGGCCATCTCGGCTCCAAGCAGAATGAGAAATCGGGTGGGGAACAACAGGCGCGGAACGCTCAGGGGCGGCAGACAGCCGAGTGGGAGTTGCCACCGATTTGGCTGAATACGCCGCGGGGAAACAACACGCCGTACAGGGACACATCGAGACTGCAGATGTATCCGTTCGCGTAGGCGCCGGTCTGGCTGGCCTTCCCCACTCCGAGCAGCAAGGCGGTGAAATCGGGTAGGCCTTTGTCCAGTCTGTCGCCGTTGGCAAGCAACAGGTTCAGGGCGGCGCTGGTGGAACTCTGAGCGAGAGTGAGCTTGGGTTGGATCCGCTCCAGCATCGTTGCCAATGCTGCAGTGCCGGAGGCGATCTGAGTGGTCGAGTCCTGGAGTGCTTGCCCTTGGTCGTAGAGTCCGCCGATCAACGCCCGGGTCTGGGTCACCAGGGTTTCCAGTTCGTCGCCGCGTGCGGCGAGACCCTGCATGACGGTCGAGAGGTTGGTGATCACGTCGGCGAGGATGGTGTCGCGGCGCTGGAAGTCTCCGGCGAGGGTGGCGGCCTGGGTGATGAAGGCGCTCAGGGACACCCGGTCGCCCTGCAGTGCTTGGATGAGGGTGGCGGACAGGTCGTTGACCTGCTGGGGGTCGAGTATTTGGAATAGCGGCTGGAAACCGTTGAGCAGCCCGGAGATATCGAACGACGGTTCGGTGCGGGTCAGCGGGATCCGCGCGCCGGGGTGCAGCGGTGTCGAAGCGGCCGCCGTGCCGGGCGCTAGGGCAATGAATCGCTGTCCGATCAGATTCTGGTACCGGACCAGTGCTTTGGTGTCGTCGTAGAGTGTCTGGTCGCGTTCGACGACGAAGGTGACCTTCGCGGCGTAGCGCTTGGTGTCGGCCTGGCGTTCGATGTCGATCGTGGCCACTTTCCCGACCCGCACACCGGCCATCCGGACATCATCGCCCTTCCGCAGTCCCTGCACATCGGTGAAGAGTGCGGTGTAGGTGTTCACCGGGCCGGAGACATTGCGCGCCAAGGTATTCCAAATGACCGTCGTCACCAGGACCGCCGCCAGCGCGAAGAGGGAAAACCCGAGGAGTGGTTTGCCGAGTCCGGTCACGGTCTGTCACCTGGCCGGTTGGTGGTCGCGGTGCCCGTCCACGGAGAACGGTGCTCCCGGGTGTGGGCAATCGTATTCCGTGGTGGGACCGCACATGTCGTTGACCAGGTAACTGGGCACATTCGAGGGCATGGTGTCTCCGGGGTACAGGCTCACCGCCACCGCGCTCACCGCGTAACCGAGCATGGCGGTGGTGGTGTAGCCGACCACGGCCAGAGTCGAGACCAACGTCCGGATTCGTACCGGTAGCCGGTCGGTGCCGCGTTCGACGAAACTAGGGCCGTCCGGGTCCCGGAAGTACCGCAGCACCGCGAGGGCGGCGAACATGGCGCCCCAGAACATGACGTCCGGGATGATCGGCAGCTGCCAGCGGGTACCGGCGAAGATGGTGAGATCTCGTTGCGGTGTCGTCCACATCGCCCAGCCGGAGCGTTGCACCAGTACCTGGTGGATAATCACGACCGCGACCATCATGAAAACCCATACGGCGACGGTGAGTCCCACCGGACCGGTACCAGGGCGGCGGCGGGCGACGAACCGCATGACGTAGCAGCCCAGGACGGCGGCGAGCGGCAATGTGGCGTACCCGGTGAACTCCACCAGCAGTGGATTGGGCAGATTGCCCGCGTTGGGGCTGATCCAGCCAGGGATGTACGGAGTCCATGAACCACGGTTGAGGTAGTAGGAGTTCATGAAGAACTGGATGCGCACCATATTGCCGATCGGGTCCAGCCACGTCAGGGCGAGGGTGCCGATGAACAATTTCGCATCGAAGATCAGTCGGCGGCGACGCACACACCTGACCACGATCCACCCCAGGGTCCCGACCGCTGCGGCGGTGAAAGCGCCCTGTTCGATCCAGGCGGTGACCTTCTCCCACTGCGGAACCGGATCCGATCCCGTTGGCGTGGAACGGAAATGGCCGGAAGTGACCCACCGGGCATACACGTAGAGCTGGACCACCACCGCCGCTGTGCCGATCGTGGCCCACCACAGCACCGGCCGCTGGATGACGGTCCGGTTCGTCGTGTCAGAAATGGTCGCGGTCATGGCGCTCCTGGTGCTTCGGCCCGAATTCGCGGGCTATGAGGTCGAGCATGATTTCGTCGGTGCCGGCGGCGATGCGGAAGACACGCAGGTCCCGCCAGGCGCGTTCGATGCCGTACTCGTTCATGCAGCCGACACCGCCGTGGATCTGCAGGGCGGCATCGGCGATATCGCAGGCGCTGCGGGCTGCGAACAGTTTGGCGATGGAGATCTCCCGGATCGGGTATTCACCGCGCTGGACCTGCCAGGCGGCCGAATAGACCAGTTGCCGAGCGGCTTCGAGCGCGACGGCCATCTCCGCGAGCTTGTGCCCGACGGCCTGGTGCGCGACCAGCGCACGCCCGAAGGTGTGCCGCTCCCGGGCATAGCGCGCGGTGGTCTCGAGGAGCCATTCCGCAGCGCCGACGCAGTACGCGGCGGCGGTCAGCCGCTCACCCTGCAACTCCCACATGATGTGCTGGAACCCGCGTCCCGGCTCGCCGAGCACCGCGGCCGCTTGCACCCGGACCTCGTCGAAGGTGATGAGGGCGGTGTCGGAGGCACACAATCCGACCTTGGCCAGCGGTCGGCTGCGGGTGATGCCCGGCAGGGTCATCGGCAGCAGGAACAGGGTGAATCCTGATCCGATACCCTCACTGCGCGTCAGCAGCACGATCGCGTCCGCGCGTAAACCGTTGGTGATGAACATCTTCGAGCCCGAGATGATCCAGTCCGCACCGTCGCGACGAGCATTCGTCCGGATCGCCGCCACATCGGAGCCCGCATCGGGTTCGGAAATGCCCAAACACAAGATCGCGGTACCCGCGATCGCGGGACCCAGCCACTGCTGCTGTTGTTCGGGGCTGCCGAAAGCGACGATCGGGGGCATCGCCATATCGGTGTGTACCGACACCCCCATCTCCACCCCCGCGCTGTTGAGGCGGCCGAGTTCCTCGGCCAAGACCAGCGTCGCGGTCAGATCGCCACCCTGACCACCGAATTCGGCGGGTTTGTCCAGGCCGAGCAGCCCTGCGGCACCGAAGCCGGGAAACACACTGTCGGGGAAGGACGATTGTTCCCATTCGTCGATCTGCGGGGCGATCTCGCGAGAGAGGAACCCCCGCACGCTTTTTCGTAGCGTGGTGTGCTCGTCGGTGAAGATCGGGTGCGCGGTCACGAGTTGCTCCCCGCCACGCGAGCACCCAATGCGCTTGCCGCGCGCAGGAAATCGGCCGATGAATAGCAGTCCGCCTGCTCGCGCTGCGCCACTTCGCGCGCCTGCTCGAAAGTCAGTTCCGCACCGGCCTCGAGTACCCGCTTGGCAGCGCGAACAGCGGTCCCCGAATGGGCGGCGATACTTCGCGCCAACCTGTCGGCACAGGCATCGAGTTCGGCGTCATCGACGACGTGCTCGGCCAACCCGATCCGTCCGGCCTCGCTGCCCTCGATAGTCATGCCGGTCAGGATCAGCTCGCGGGCCTTACCGAGGCCGACCAGGCGCGGGAGCCAGTAGGCGGTACCCGTATCGGGGATCAGGCCGAACCGGATGCCCATCGCCGAGAGTCTCGCGGTCGGTGTGACCACCCGCAGGTCGCATGCCACGGCCAGTTCGAACCCGGCGCCCAGCGCGTGACCGCGAATCGCCGCGATCGTGACGAACGGCGCTCGGCTGAGCTTCGCGAAGCCCTCGGTCCAGGCCAAGCCCTGCCGACGGCGTTCCTCACGATCCTCCGGAGTGTCGAGCGGGCGAGCGAGCGACGACATTGCCGTGCCGTCGAATCCGGCGCTGAGCGAGCGGCCCGCGCCGGTGACCACCAGACACCGCAGGTCCTGGCGTGGGCTGAGTCGGTTCATCATTTCGGTCAGGTCCAGCCACATCGCCGGGTTCTGGGCATTGAGCACGTCCGGCCGGTTCAACCGCAGTTGCCCCACTCCGTCCTCACCTGCGATGAACTGCATCGTTTCGAGATCGATCACTGCGCCCCTTCCGCCCTACTACGCCATGTGGCCTCGGATGCGGAATTTACTATAGTGTTGACTATATTATCTAGATCTGGCCGGGATTGAGGGGCGAAGAGCGTTGTTGCCGGGGAATATCGGTAAGGTCGGCGCAATGGCCACCTCCTCGACCGGGCATGATCGCCGCCCCGGCCGCCCGCAACGGCCTTCCGCCGACGCGACGCGGCGGGCACTGCTCGACGCAGGACGAACCCAGTTCGCCCGTAATGGCTTCGCGGGCACGGGCGTTCAGGACATCCTCGACAGCGCAGGTGTGACGGTCCCGGTGCTGTATCACCATTTCGGCAACAAGCTCGGACTCTTCATAGCCGTGGCCGAAGACGTCTACTCACACTTCCTCGCCGACCTGCAACAGGCGATCGCACCCGCAACCACCTTCGAACAAGCCATGGACGCGGTGCTCGACGCGGCCCAGCGAATCCATCGAGCCGACCCGACCATGGCCGCCATGACCTTGACCGTCCAGATCGAAGCGCGCCGCGACGCGGAGCTCGCCGAGAGGCTGCGTCCCAGCCTGCACGCATTCCGTGAATTCACCGACACACTGGCCCACCGCGCCCCCGACGCAGTCATCGCCACAATCGGTCGCCGCCACCTCGCCCGCGCCATCGCCGCAATCCTCAACGGACTCAACAGCATCGCCGACAACGCCGACCCCGACGGGTTCGACCTCACCGTCAGCGGGCTGCGCCACCTGCTACGACTGGATGCAGCTCCAGAGCATCGCTGACAACCGAACCACTCCGGCCCGTTGCGAGTCCCAACTCATGGAGTGTCGCCAGACACCCATTGACAAGATTGCTCTGTTGAATGCGCTGCATTCGGCAATGCCGGATGTTCGAGAGACGCATGCGGATGCCTCCATCTCGTGTTCGGCATCGACGGTTCGCCCGTACAGGGCAATCGTGAAAATGAATAAAGCTATTCGGAAGCGGAGTCGCGATTAGTGGGCCAGCAGTTGGGCTTTCGCTGCCGCGAACTCCGCTTCGGACAACACTCCGGATGAGCGCAGCTCGCCGAGCTGCTTCAGCTTCGACACCAGGTCGTCGGCGGGGGCTGCCGCCGGTGCGGGTGGTGGCTGGTAGGCGGGTGGCTGCTGAGGAACCGATTGCTGTTCGGCGTAGGCCTGCTGTTCGGCCGAACGCTGCTGCGAACGGCGTTTCATCGCGTTCGCCGTGGCGCTGGCGGTGCCAGTCACCACGGCGGTTCGGGCGATCGTACCGAGCAGACCGGGGCGGCCGATTCTTCCTCCGCGAAATACCATGTGTTCCAACCTTTCTAGGATGCGGCCAGCGCCGCTTCGACAGCATCGCGCGGTACCTGCACGTGCAGCGCCACCTCACCACCGGCGCCGCTCACCGCTGTGGAGAGCGTGCGCGCCCAGGTCTGCTCGTACACCACGACCAAGGCCGACGTGCCCGGCCGCATGGTCGAGCGCACCACGTCGAGGTCGTCATCACTGACCAGGCCGCGCGCGTCGACCGTGATGCCGTCGAGCCCGACCTCCTCGAGGGGTTCGTCGATCTCGACCTGGGTGAGCGCCCCATCCGGAGCCATATGGAGAAAGACCAGGTCCAGTACTGTCACATAGCCGCGATCCACCACATCGTGCAGCGCGTTCTTCGCACTCGCTCCGACGCGAGCACCGGGAAAGGTGAAGACCACCAGTTCAACAGGCCCGAGGTCCGATGTTTCCGCCATGTCGCCATCCTCACTGTCGAACACCGGGGTGTGCGCCTCATCCGTAACCGATGAAGCGCACCCCGCGGTGCGGGTTATCGCTTGTCGGGATTCCAGGTCGCCAGTGCCCAGATCACCACGATGTCGAGGGCGATGATGAGGATCGACCACAGCGGGTAGTACGGCAGCCAGAGGAAGTTGCTGATAATCGACAGCGCGGCCAGGCCGATGGCGGTGATCCGGGCCCACAGCGCACCGGTCATCAACGCTATGGCACTGATGATGAGCAGGGCACCGACCAGGATGTGGATCCAACCCCACGAGGTGATGTCCATCCGGTAGATGTAGCTCGGTCCGGCCACGAATAGATCGTCCTTGGCGACCGCGGCAATGCCCTCCAGCAGCGACAGCACACCGGCCGTCAGTAGCAGGACGGCCGCACCGATGGATACGCCGGCGGCGACCCCTTGGCGCACCGGGTGTCCGGTAATCGGCGATTCGGTCATGTGCGATTCCTTTCTCGAGTGCCCGCGAGATCGCGAACGGCATGTGTGTCGACGGCTCAGTGCAGCCAAGGCGACGAACACGACGGGTCCGGCGAGGCCCCTCGTCGCCGCGGTGCCTCGCAACGGTCAGGGTGTGACGATGGCGAAATCGGGGTCGGGTTCGTCGAACAGGGTCACCAGTTTGGCGAAGCTCGCCACGTCACCGTCGATGGTGACGGCCCCCGATTGCACGGCCGCGCCGAGGTCTTGGCCGTCGAGCAGGACCCCGATGAGGGTGGCGCGGGTCAGGGTGAAGGTGACCTCGGCCGGGGGCAGCGTGTCGCCGTCGCGGCGGTCGTAGTGCAGCAGTACGCCATTGCGCAGTTCGAGGCGGCGGGTGCGATTCTCATCGGTGAATATCCAGTCGCTGATGGCCTTCTCGTGCCACGCCTTGGGCCCGTCCAAGCGCAGGGACATAGCGTCGAAGACCTGTTCCACGGTCAGCGCGGCCAGCATGGTCGGCGAACTCGCCGGGGTCGGGGTACCGACATTGCCGTTGCGCAGCTCGTAGGCGCCCATCAGATAGAAGTTGCGCCATGGACCGTTCTCGGCGCCGTACCCGAGCTGATCGAAGGTGCTGGCCTGCAAGGTCTTCGCGGCTTCGTTGGACGGGTCGGCGAAGATCACATAGTTGACCACCTGCGCCACCCAGCGGTAGTCACCGTCGTCGTAGGCAGCACGCGCCTTGCGCAGCACCTGGTCGGCACCGCCCATGAATTCCACATGGCGTTTGGCGGATTCGACCGGGGGGTGCTCCCACAGGTGTGCCGGATTGCCGTCGAACCAGCCCATGTAGCGCTGGTAGACAGCCTTCACATTGTGGCTGACCGAGCCGTAATAACCCCTGGCGTGCCAGGAGTTTTCGACTGCGGGCGGCAGCTCGAAATCCTCGGCGATCTCCGAACCCACCAGGCCCTGGTTGAGCTTGCGCAACGTCTGATCGTTGAGGTAGGCGTACAGATCTCGTTGCAGCGACAGGTATTCGACGAGCCGCTCGGTATCCCAGGTGGGCCAGTGATGGGAGGCGAAGACGACATCGCTGTCGCGCGCGTAGAGATTGATGGCCTCGGTGAGGTACTGCGACCACACGTGTGGGTCGCGGACCAGCGCGCCACGCAGGGTCAGCAGGTTGTGCAGGGTGTGGGTCGCGTTCTCCGCCATGCACAGTGCCCGGAAGTCCGGGAAGTAGAAGTTCATCTCCGCGGGCGCTTCGGTACCCGGCGTGATTTGGAAGACGATGCGTACACCGTCGATCGTCATTTCCTGCCCCGTGTGGGTGATGTCGTGAGTCGGGGCGATGAGGGTGATGGTGCCGACCGAATTGGTCTGCCCCAGACCGGCTCCCACCTGTCCCTGCGGGCCGCGGGGCAGGACCGCGCCGTACATGTAGGCCGAACGGCGCGCCATAGCCGTTCCGGCATAGACGTTCTCGGCGACCGCGTGCTCGAGGAAGCCCGCGGGAGCGACCACGGGAAGGCGACCGGCCTCCGCGTCCTCGGCCGAGGCGACGCCGCGCGCGCCGCCGAAATGGTCCACGTGCGAATGAGTGAAGATGAGCCCGGTCACCGGTTTGTCGCCGCGATGAGCACGGTAGAGCGCCAGTCCGGCCGCAGCGGTTTCGGCGGAGATCAGCGGATCGATCACGATCACACCGGTTTTACCCTCGATGAGGGTCATATTCGACAGATCCAGCCCCCGAACCTGATAGATGCCCGCAACCACCTCATAGAGCCCCTGACGGGCGACCAGACCGGCCTGCCGCCACAGGCTCGGGTTCACCGAAGCCGGGCAGGTGCCCTGCAAAAAGTCGTAGGAGTCGCTGTCCCACAACACCTTCCCCTCGGCGTCTCGCACCACCCCGGGTTCGAGCGCGGCGATGAACCCGCGGTCGGCGTCCTCCTGATCAGTGGTGTCGGCCAAGGGCAACTCAGCGGCGATCCGCTGCTGCTGGTCGATAATGAAATCGCTCGGATCGGTCGCTGCGCTCATTTCACTCCTTCTAGTTCCTCTGATGTCAGACTGCGACGCACCCACAGCCAGGTGCCGGCCAGCATCACCACCAGTGCGGGCTTGCCGAACACGAGTGCGACCGTGCCCAGGACCACCACCTTGTCGGCGATATACAGCGGCACCATCACCACCAGGTGCAGCGCCCAAAAGACGAACCACGCGAAAGTCACCTTGCGGTGCAACATGATTCGGGTGGGCCGGGCTGCAGACTCCGCGGGTTCGAGCCCGATCCGGGTGCACGCCCAATGACTGAGCGGTCGACCGACGAGCAGGCTCGCCCCGAAGGCCACCGTGCCCACCGCACAGATCAGCAGGTCGGGAAGATAGAAGCCGCGCCCCTCCCCGGTAATGCCGACGAATAGCGAGAAGACCACGACCACCGCCACTGCGGTGAGGACCACCCGCGCGGAATCTCCCCGCACCAGCCGGAAGCCGGCGATCGCGCAGGCCACGGCGAGTGCGATGAGGACGCCGATCTTGGCATTGGCCGTGGCGTACCCGATGAGGAAACCCACGGCCGGGGCGGCGCCGTCGATAATGTGCCGAGGGCCGCCCAGCGATTTGAACTTGCCCCACATCTCGGCGGTCGTCGACCGCCGAGAATTGTCGGCAGATTCCACGTCACCCCCTGTGCTCACGCATCAACAAGGCATCAGCTATCCACTGGCAACATACATCGTTGCACGGTTCAGGCCCGAACGAGTGAAGCTGGCAAACATGTCGACCTACGAGGCACCCGCGAAGGGGTCGGCGTCAGCGGAACGAGCGCGTCTCGACCCGGTTGTCGACTCGCCGCGGTGAAGACTGTCAGCCGACCAATGAAGGAGAGCCGATGCCACCGCGAAGTCCTCAGTCCGCCCACCCGATTCCGGCCCTCTCCGCCGCGACCGGCTGGTCGATCCCGCGAGGTCTGATCGTCCTACTGGCGGCGGCGCGCGGCGCGGCGGCGGTCACCGATATTGTCGCCACGCGACCCGATGCCACCGCGCTAGATTTGGCCGGATTCTCCACCCCCACACAGCGATTGGTGGTGGCGCTGGCGCTGCTCGATGATCTGTGGGCTCGGCGCGATGAACGGCGACCGGTCCTGCTCGTCATCGACGAGGCGCATAATCTCGCCTCGCCACAACTTGATTCGCCGATCGCGGCCGCGGTCCGTGAACGACTTATCCAGATCGCCGCGGAGGGCCGCAAATACGGGCGGTGGCTACCGCTCTCGACACAGCGGCCCTCCAAGGTGCACCCCGGGGCATCCTGTCCCAGTGCGACAATCTCGCGCTCATGAAAACGACCTCGCCGGTTGACCTGGCGGAACTGGGGACCTACTTCGGATATGCACCGACCGCGCTCCTGGAGCAGGCCCCCTGGTTCCGACAGGGCGAGGCGCTGTTCGCGGGTGGATTCGTGCCCGCACCGACGCTGGCCAAAGTCCACGCCCGACTCACAGCGGAAGGAGGCAGCGATGTCAGCGTGCCGATGCGCTGACCGCTGACTTGTCCCGCATTCTGGACCGAGTCGAGCAGCATCGTCGATGCCCTGCGGTCCCGGCACCAGCCGAGAGCACGGTCCGATACGACGCGCACGGACCTGGATCGCGGCAATGCCGCGGTGGCGCGGGCCGCGCCACCGCGCGCGGTGAAACTCCTCGAGCCATCACATCCCGGCGCCAACGCAATTCGTGCCCTACGCAACAGGCCCCTTCGCACCTGAGCCCTCCGAATTCTGGTCGAGCCAGCCAAGGGTCTGGTCGAGCGAGCCAACGGATATCTGGAGACCTCGTTCCTCCCAGACCGCGCGTTCAACGATCCGGCCGACGTCAATACCCGGCTGAGCGCCAATCAGCGTCATCACCGGCGGCTGGAATGTCGTCTCAGCGACCGTTGGGCTCGGCACAGTGAGGTGGCCTCAGCGACTTTGATCGGGAGCCGCGGAGACCGAAGCGGCCCCCAACCCGTGACGGTTCGAAGATAGATCGCGCGCACATATGGCGCCGTTCAGGAATGCGGCCGCTGCACCAATCGCGGCCTACAGCTGGGTAATGCCCGCACCTTCGCGGTCGAGGTGAAGCGCGTCGCGCAGGGCGGTGAATGGCTCGGCGCAGGTCGACGAGCATCTCCTGGCGTACCGGTTGATCGCAGGCCGCCCGGTCCGAGGTCGCCGCGAGCGGACACACGACCCCTCGACGCCACCTCCTCGACGCGTCAGAAGTCGTGGTCCGCTCGATACGCTGCCGATTCCTCCCTGAAGGGTCGACAGGTTGCCCACTCGGCTGCGACCGCACCCCTCGGACGCCGCAGACAAACGAGTCGCAGAAACCCTACGGAGGGCGGGTATTTCCGCGCATGCCCCGAATTCCCTGGGCATGCGGGTAGCTACTGGACAGCAACCCACTCCGTTGTGGTCGGACCGCACATTCCTGAACAGCGCAGCCCGGCCGCAGGTGTGCGACCGGGCTGCGATTGTCCGCCGAGACTGCGTCAGGGCAGGGCGTTGATCAGCTTCTCGACATCGACGCGGGGGCCGGTGAAGAACGGGATCTCTTCGCGCACGTGCAGGCGCGCCTCGGTGGCGCGCAGGTCGCGCATGAGGTCGACGATGCGGTGGAGTTCGGGGGCCTCGAAGGCGAGGATCCACTCGTAGTCGCCGAGGGCGAAGGAGGCGACCGTATTGGCGCGCACGTCGGGGTAGCCGCGGGCGGCCTTACCGTGATCGGCGAGCATCTTGCGACGCTCCTCGTCGGGCAGCAGGTACCAGTCGTAGGAGCGGACGAAGGGGTAGACGCAGATGTAGTTGCCGGGTTCTTCGCCCGCGATGAACGCCGGGACGTGACTCTTGTTGAATTCGGCGGGGCGGTGCAGGGCGGCATTGCTCCATACGGGGGCGCTGGCGCGGCCCAGTTCGGTGGTGCGGCGGAAATCGGCGTAGGCCGCCTGCAACTCCTCGATATTCTCCGCGTGCCACCAGATCATGAAGTCGGCGTCGGCGCGCATACCGGCGACGTCGTAGAGGCCGCGCACCACGACACCCTTCTCCTCGAGAGCATCGAAGAAAGCCTTGGCCTCCTTGATGATCGCCTCGCGCTCCTCCCCCAGCGCACCGGGCTGAACCTGGAACACCGAGAACATGAGGTAGCGGATGGTGTCGTTGAGTGCCTTGTAGTCGAGTCGCGCCATGAGACCATCGTGCCATTCGGGCGAAGTCGAGGCGCGTGGCGGGCTGACATGTGAGCCCTCGTACCCGCAACCGGACATAGTGGTCACAGATCGCGATGCGGCGGTGCCTCCCGCCACCTCACCACGGGATGACCGCGCGGGCCCGGCGTCATTCCGACGTGTTTCGGCCGGAATCCACACTCCTGCCGTAGTGGATCCCGGCCAAAAGCATGCCGGGATGACGGGGGTGCCGGCCACCGCGTTCGGGCGGCGTGCCCACCCGGCGTTCGGGCGGCGTGCCCACCCGGCGGAACCGCTGGTGATGCACGCCGGGCCAGAACGCTCAGATCAACTGATCGGCAATGCGGGTCGCGGCGGCGGTGCCGGAGGCGGCGCAGGCGGGGACGCCGACGCCGTCGAGGTACGCACCGGCCACGGCTATTCCGTCGAGATCGGCGATCGTATTACGCAGGGCGGCAATGCGATCGGTGTGGCCGGGAGCGTACTGCGGGAGGCCGCCGGGCCACCGTTGGACGATGGCGGTCAGCGGGCAGAGGGGTGCGTCTACCACCGTTGAGAGGTCTTCGGTGGCGGCGGTGATGAGGTCGGCGTCCGACCAGGACAGCGGGGCGGGGTCGCCGAAGCGGCCGAAGGAGGCGCGGACCAGGGCTACGTCACGGGTGGCGAGGTGGGGCCATTTGCGGCTGGAGAGGGTGAAGGCCTTGGCGCGCAGGGGTTCACCGGTGGCGACGAGAATGCCGGAGTTGTCGGGGAGCGGGGCATCCCGCGGGAGGGCGAGTGCCACCACCGCCGACGATGACAGCTCGATTCCCCCGGCGATATCGGCGGCCTGTGGCGCGATATCGCGCAGCAAGGCGGCCGTGACGGGTGCGGGGGTCGCCAGGATCACCGCATCCACGGGACCGACCGGGTCGAGTTGCCAGCCTGCCGCTGTGCGGGTGAGACGGGTTGCGGCCGTGTCGGTTTCGATCTTCACGTTGGCGGCGGCGCGCAGCGCGTCCAGCAGAACCCGGTAGCCGTCCCGGATCCCGCCGAATACCGGGGTATTCGACTTCGGGGGCAGGGCATTTCGCACGGCTTCGGTCAGACTCGACGCGCCGCCGTCGAGGGCGGCGGCCAATGTCGGCAGCGCGGCGCGTACTCCGATGGAGTCGGCCGTACCGGCGTACACGCCACCGAGCAGCGGATCGACACTGCGACGAACCACCTGCTCCCCGAACCGATCCGCGACCAAAGCCCCCACCGAGGTATCGCCGCCGCGCTCCCAGCGCAGTGGGCGGTTGGGTTCATCGGCGATGCGCGCCAGGGTCTGCGCATCGACCAGCCCCTCGACCGCTTCCGGCCCGGAAGGAATACCCATCAGGGTGTCCTCCGGCAGCCGATGGCCACTGCCCTCGGACCAGATCAACGGCCGTCGTCCCGCCGGGTGAACCAGCTGCTCGGAGATCCCCAATTCCCGCATCAACTCCGGGATTTCGGGCCGACGGCCGACAAACGCCTCCGCCCCGAGATCCACCGGATCGCCCGCGATATCAGTGGTCCGCAGAATCCCGCCGATCCGCCCGGACCGCTCCACCAGCACCAGTTCCGCGTCCAGGCCCAATGCCATCCGCAACCGGTAGGCCGCCACCAGCCCGCTGATACCCCCGCCGACCACCGCGACCCGCATCGACCACTCCTCAGTCACCTTCGTGAACGCCGAGCGCGGCCCCGACCCGCGAGCCCGGCGCAGCGAACGCGGCACCGCACCTCACCGGCGAGCCGCTCCCCTGCAAACTACTCCCGCCGCCGCTGTGATCGGCACAACCCCGCACTCGAAGGGTTTGGAGACCGAGTGGTCAGGGGGACATGAGGGCGGGGGTCTCTCGGCCGATGCCGCCACCATGTCCCCCTGACCGCACGGTCTGTTCTCTGGTGTCTCTTGTCTTGTTGTCTCGAGTCGGGACCACGGCCAGCCAGCCAGGGGTGGAAGGTGAGGATCCGCGCCTGACTGGGGAGCCAAGGTCGGGTACGGCACACGACGCCACCACACTGATCGGTTTTGCCCTTCCTCCGGAACCCAGCTGGAACCGAAACCCACGCTCCCAACCTGGCTACGTAGGCCCCGAGAACAGCAGTTGCCCCGCACGTATCTTCAGAGCGGCGAAGGCAGGCTGTGGATCAGTTCGACGGCCGCGGTGATCGCGCCCGGATCGGTGTCCGGCAGCACCCCGTGGCCGAGGTTGAAGATGTGCCCCGTCGCGCCCATGGCAATGGCGGAATCGGCCTCGTGGGCGATGCGGCGGATTTCGGATTCGACGGCGGCGGGGCCCGCGAAGAGGACGGCGGGATCGAGGTTGCCCTGCAAGGCTTTTCCGGGGCCGACGCGGCGGACGGCATCGGTCAGGGGGACTCGCCAGTCGACGCCCACCACATCCGCGCCCGCTTCGCCCATGGCTCCCAGCAGCTCTCCGGTGCCGACGCCGAAGTGAATGCGCGGGACGCCGTAGGAGGCGAGCTCGGCGAAGATGCGCTCCGAATGGGGGAGAACGAATTCGCGGTACTGGGCGAGGGTGAGCGCACCCGCCCAGGAATCGAACAGCTGCATGGCATCCACGCCGGTATCGAGTTGGGCGCGCAGGAATTCGGTGGTGATGTCGGTGAGGACGCCCATGAGTTCGTGCCAGGTATCGGGGTCGGCGAGCATCATCGCCTTGGTCTTCTCGTGGTGCTTGCTGGGACCGCCCTCGACCAGGTACGACGCCAGGGTGAAGGGGGCTCCGGCGAAACCGATGAGCGGAGTGTCGCCTAGTTCGTCGAGCAGGAGCTTGATGCCCGCGAGGACCGCGCCCACCTCTTCGGTACGCAGGCGCGGGAGGGCGCGCACATCGGCGAGACCGCGAATGGGATTGGCGACCACGGGACCGACGCCGGGGACGATATCGAGGTCGATACCGGCGGCCTTGAGCGGAACCACGATGTCGGAGAACAGAATTGCCGCGTCGACGCCATGGCGGCGGATCGGCTGCATGGTGATCTCGCAGACCAGCTCCGGATTGAAGCAGGATTCCAGCATGCCGACGCCGACGCGCAGCTTGCGGTACTCGGGCAGCGACCGTCCGGCCTGGCGCATGAACCACACCGGACGCCGGGTGGGCGTGCCACCGGTGGCGGCTGCGAGGAAGGGGGCGTCGGTCAAACGGCGGCGGGTGTGAGTGCTCATCACCGCCATCGTAAAGGTCACGGGCGGCGCGCCTCCGCCCACGCCGCGCCCGACAGGTCTAGCGTCGTTGAACGTGACACCGCTCGACTTCCGCGACGGCGCCGCACCGACCCCGGAACCCGAAGAACCAGCCCGGTTCCGCGACGCGGTCGAGGCGATGGGGACCGTACAAGTGCACCCTAGGATCGAGCTCGCACCGATCCGCCCGCCGCAACGCCTAGCCCCCTATTCCTACGCGGTCGGGGCGGAAGTCACGCACGGCGACTCCAATGTGGTGCCCGTCGACTCCGACGGTGACGCCTTCGGACGGCTCATCCTCTTACACGACCCAGACGGGCAGGAAGCCTGGCACGGGGTCTTCCGGCTGGTCGCCTATATCCAGGCCGATATCGACGCCGCGCTGGCCGCCGACCCGCTGCTGCCGGAGGTCGCGTGGAGTTGGCTGGTGGACGCGCTCGAATCGCGGGCACCGTTCACCGCACTGGGTGGGACGGTCACCGCGACCAGTTCGGTGCGCTTCGGTGATATCGCGGGACCGCCGCGCGCTCAGCAGCTGGAACTGCGGGCGTCGTGGACGGTCGGCGACACCGAGATGCAGCCGCATGTGGAGGCCTTCTGCGAGGTGCTCGCCTACGCGGCGGGGCTACCACCGGCCGGAGTGACGCGCCTGGAGATCCGTCCCGGCGGCGCGGACGACACGCACCAGTAGCAATCTGGATATCACCCTCGTCACATCTGCCCCACCCGTGTGTCCAGAAGGCTGGACATCAAACTTTCTGTACCGCAACGAAATCGGCGCCGGACACGTACGATACCGATCAGTCCGACGCTGCCTCCGTCCCCGCGATTAACCGAATGGGACGCGGAACCGGTCGCGCCCAACACGTAAAGTTCAAGACCATGTCCGTACCAGACGATTCCGACGCCACTGTCGCGGTCCCCTTGCTCGCGCCAGCGGACGGCGTACCCCCGGTATTGGACAGTGCTGCCCAAATCGTTGCCGCCGCGGCCGCCCTGGCCGCCGGATCCGGGCCGCTCGCGGTCGACGCCGAACGCGCCTCGGGCTTTCGCTACTCCCCCCGCGCCTACCTGATTCAGCTGCGCCGCGCCGGAGCGGGCTCCTTCCTCATCGACCCGCTTCCGGTCCAGCACGATCTCGACTCCCTGGCCGCGGCCATCAACGAGCTGGAGTGGGTGCTGCACTCCGCCGACCAGGATCTGCCCGGGCTCGCCGAGCTGGGTCTGTTCCCGGCGCGACTGTTCGATACCGAGCTGGGTGGACGGCTGGCCGGATTCGAACGCGTCGGCCTGGCCGCCATGGTGGAGAAGCTGCTCGGCCGCGAACTGCGCAAGGGCCACGGCGCGGCCGACTGGTCGACGCGTCCATTGCCCGCCGAATGGCTCAATTACGCGGCACTCGACGTGGAACTGCTACTCGAACTGCGTGACGCCGTGGCCGCCGACCTCGAGGAGCAGGGCAAAACCGATTGGGCGGCCCAGGAGTTCGAGCATGTGCGCACCCTCGAGGCCGCACCGCCGAAATCCGACCGGTGGAGACGTACCTCCGGTATCCACAATCTGCGGCGCACCCGCCAGCTCGCCGTCGTGCGCGAACTGTGGACCACCCGCGACAAACTCGCCCGCCTGCGCGATGTCGCCCCCGCGCGCATCCTCCCGGATTCGGCCATTATCGCCGCCGCCGAAAACGATCCCAAAACCATCGCGCAGCTGCGCACCCTCCCCGTTTTCGGCGGCCCCCGCCAACGCCGCTACTCCCGCGAATGGCTCGGTGCCGTCGAACGCGCCCGGGCCCTCCCGGACAATGCCCTGCCGCCCCTCACACAGCCCTTCGACGGCCCACCCCCGGTCAACCGTTGGGAACGTCGCGACCCGGCCGCAGCGGCCCGCCTACAGGCCGCCCGCGCCGCCATGACGGATTTGTCCACCGAGGTGTCGATCCCCGTGGAGAACCTCCTCACCCCGGACCTGCTGCGCCGTATGTGCTGGGACGGGCTGCCCAAGACCGCCACCAATGGCGACTCGACCGCGGTGATCGAGGACTACCTGGTCGCCGGAGGGGCACGCCAGTGGCAGCGCGACCTGGCGGTGCCGCGCCTGGCGGAGGCGCTGTTCCCGCCAGCGAAGGCCGAGTAGACCGGAGCTATTCAGTCCTCGTAGACCGGTGGGCGGCGATCCTTCCGCGCCCGCATCGCCTCGTCGAAGTTGTCGGTGGTCAGCCGGACATACAGCTGCGCCATGCCCTCCTGCTGCATGTGCGATTCGAAGCTGCCCGCCTCCATGCCGCCCCACAGCATGCGCTTGGTGAGTTCGGTGCCGACGCGGCTGTAGCGGAGGATTTGTTCGGCCAGGTCGTAGCTGGTTTCCAGCAATTTGTCGGCGGGGACCACGCGGGAGACCAGGCCGATGCGTTCGGCTTCGGCGGCATCGACGTCGCGGCCGGAGAGCATGATTTCGAAGGCTCGGGAGGAGCCGATGGCGCGCGGTAGCAGGTAGCTGAAGCCGAGTTCGGCGGAGGTGAGGCCATTGTTGATACCCGCGGCGCGGAAGTACGCGTCCTCGGCGGCGATGCGGATATCCGCGCCGACGCTGAGGCAGAAACCGCCGCCGATGGCCGCGCCATTGATGGCGGCGATGACCGGTTGGTGCATGCGGCGCAGGGCCAGCATCACGTCATTGAAGATATCCATGGATCGGCGGGCGATGCTGGTGCGGGTGAGTCCGGCGACGCCCGGGACGCCGCCCGAATGGTTGAGGTCCGCGCCCGAGCAGAAACCCTCGCCCGCGCCGGTGAGCACCACCACGCGCACCTCGTTATCGGCGGCGACCGCCTGCAGGGTTTCCCGCAGCGGCACCATCACATCGAACGCCATGGCGTTCATGCGCTCGGGGCGATTGAGGGTGATGAGCGCGATCTGCGGGCGCGGCTTCTCGACGAGAACGAACGTCATGCGGACTCCTGAACCGGCGGTGTAATCCAAAACTGCAACCGGTTCTAGAATCTACGGGAGAAGCCGCGACCCGCGCATGGAATCAGGAAGCGGCCTGCCCCTGTGCCGCATCGCCGGTCAGCGTGCCGCCGCCCAGCCATCCGGTTATCCGCTGTGCCACATCCGACGGGGTGAGCCCCAACTCCTGATGCAGCTGCGCGCGCGTACCGTGATCCAGGAAGCGTTGCGGCACACCGAGTTCGCGGGTCGGCACATCCAGTCCGGCGGCGCGAATCCGGGCCGATACCGTACAACCGATACCGCCGTGCAGACCGCCGTCCTCGACGGTCAGCACCATGCGGTAGTTCTCGGCCAGTTTCACAATGCCCTCATTGACCGGCAGCACCCAGCGCGGATCGATGACCGTGACCGAAATCCCTTCCGGCTCCAGCAGTTCCGCCACTTTCAGCGCCAGATCTGCGAAGGCGCCGACACCGACGAGCAGAACATCGCCGTGCACCGACTGCACCGAATCCGCGCCGTCGGGCAGCCGCAGCACATCAATGCCGTCATAGCGCTCCACCGCCGAGATATCCTCGGAGACAGTGCCCTTGGGGAAGCGGATAGCGGTCGGGCCGTCGCAGACCAGTAGCGCCTCACCCAACTCCTCGCGCAGTGTCGCCGCATCACGCGGGGCCGCCACCCGAATCCCGGGCACAATGCCGAGCACCGACATATCCCACATGCCATTGTGCGACGCACCGTCGTCACCGGTAATGCCCGCGCGATCGAGCACCAGCGTCACCGGCAGTTTCAGCAGCGCCACATCCATGAGCAGCTGATCGAAGGCACGATTGAGGAAGGTGGAGTAGATGGCCACCACCGGATGCATGCCACCGAGTGCCAATCCGGCCGCCGAGGCGACGCCGTGCTGTTCAGCGATCCCGACGTCGAACATGCGCTCCGGGAAGCGTTTTCCGAAAGCGGTCAATCCGGTCGGGCCGGGCATGGCGGCGGTAATGGCGACGACATCATCGCGCTGTTCGGCCTGTTCGATGAGCTCGCTGGAGAACACCGATGTCCACGACTGGTTCTTCGACGTCCCCACCGACTCACCGGTAATCGGGTCGATCCGACCGACGGCGTGCATCTGATCGGCCTCATGGTCCTCGGCCGGTTTGTAGCCGCGTCCCTTCTGGGTGACCACATGCACCACCACCGGACCGCCGAAATCCTTGGCACGCCGCAGCGCGGCCTCCAGCGCGACGGTGTCGTGCCCGTCCACCGGCCCCACATATTTCAGCCCGATATCGCTGAACAGTTCCTGCGGCGCGACGGCGTCCTTGATCCCGGTCTTCAGGGCATGCAGCATCGAATATGCCGAATCCCCTACGCGCGGAATGGATTGCACGATCCGCTTGGTGGCATCCAGGGCCTGCTCGTAGGCGGGCTGCATGCGCAGCGCCGTCAACCGATCGGCGAGGCCGCCGATGGTCGGCGCGTAGGAGCGGCCATTGTCATTGACCACGATGACAACCGAGCGATCCTGTCCGGCGGCGATATTGTTCATCGCCTCCCAGCACATACCGCCGGTCAGCGCGCCGTCCCCGACGACCGCGACCACATGCCGCTTCTGCCGCGACAGCGCGAACGCCTTGGCCAATCCATCCGCGTAGGACAGTGAGGCCGAGGCGTGCGAGGACTCCACCCAGTCGTGCGCGCTTTCGGCACGACACGGATATCCGGACAGACCACCCTGCTTGCGCAGCGTGTCGAAACCGTCCTTGCGGCCGGTCAGAATCTTGTGCACGTAGGCCTGGTGGCCGGTGTCGAAGATAATCGGGTCGGCTGGCGAATCGAAGGTGCGATGCAGCGCGATGGTGAGCTCCACGACGCCGAGGTTCGGCCCCAGGTGCCCGCCCGTGACGGCGACCTTCCGCACCAGGAACTCGCGAATCTCCTCGGCCAACTCGCGCAGCTCCGGTGTCGTCAGCCGACGCAGGTCCTCGGGCGTATCGACCCGGGAAAGCACTCCCACGGCTATTGCTCCCTCCGGAAAACTCCTGTGTTTGGCACAGTCTACGGAGCCCGTATCGGCTCCTGATGCCGGGAATGAAACCCCACCTGCGACATCGCCTTCGAACGTGATGCTCCCCACACGATACCCGCCCGTTATCTTCCCGTGGCGGCAACGACCCGGGACATCCCTGGCGGTATGGCACGCCTCCTCGACCTCCCCGACTCCGTGTATATCCCCCGATACGGTGAGCGCGTGGCTCCGACCGGCGAACACCTCACTCCCCCATCCAGCGGTGTCGTCGCCCGCATCATCGACGAGGTGTACGAGCTGTGCCGCGGTGACACTTCCGGCGCACTCGCCGACTACATTCCGGAACTCGCTGCGGTGCAACCGGATTCGTTCGCCCTCTGCCTGGCGACCGCGGACGGTCAGGTGTACGGGAGCGGGGATCTGGACACGGCGTTCACCATTCAATCCATCTCGAAACCGTTCACCTACGCGCTGGCGCTGGCCGATCGGGGTACGGCGGCGGTGGCCGAACGCATCGATGTGGAGCCCTCCGGGGAACCGTTCTTCGAAATCAGTCTCGACCCGACAACGCAGCGCCCGCGCAATCCCATGATCAACGCGGGCGCGATCACCGCCGCCTCACTCGTGACCGGCCACGACGCCGCCGACCGCTTCGAACGCATCCGGCGCAGCTATTGCCGCTTCGCGGGACGCGATCTGCGCCTCAACGCGGACGTGTACGCCTCCGAGGCGCGCACCGGATACCGCAATCTGGCTATCGGCTATCTACTGCGCGGCGCGGGGATTATCGATATCGATCCGGATGAGGCGGTGGACCGCTATTTCCGGCAGTGCTCGATCGATATCACCTGCCGGGATCTGGCGATAATGGCCGCCACGCTCGCCAATAACGGCGTCAACCCGCTCACCCACGAACGGGCGCTGACGGCACCGCTGGTGGAACAGGTGCTCAGTGTCATGACCACCTGCGGTATGTACGACGCGGCCGGAGACTGGGTGACCACGGTCGGACTGCCCGCGAAAAGCGGTGTGGGCGGCGGGATTCTGGCCGTACTGCCCGGACAGTTGGGCATCGCGGTGTACTCGCCGCGACTGGACGCGCACGGCAGCAGCGTGCGCGGGGTCAAGGCCTGCCGCGAACTGTCGAATCGGTTGGGACTGCACTTCCTGCACGTGACCCGCGCCGCGCATACCGCCATTCGAGCCTCCTACTCGGTGGCCGAAGCGCCCTCGCGATTGCGCCGCGACCCGGAGGAATTGGCGCTGCTGCGCCAATTCGGTGACCGGGCGCGCATGGTCGAACTGAACGGCGATCTGCTGTTCGCGGGCGCCGAGTCGGCGGTGCGCGCCGTGGAGGAGATCACCGGCGACCTCGAGGCCCTGGTCCTCGATGTGCGCGAGGTCGGCGATGTCAGCGCCATCGCGGTGCGCATGCTCGAGGATCTCCAGGCCGAGCTGGCGGCCGACGGATGCCGGGTCGCCCTGGTCGATCCGGATGCCAAACTCGGACATCTGGAGTCGAGTCTCGATCCGGCCGATCCGCGTGGGCGGGTATTCATCGACCGCGATACCGCCGCCGAGTGGTGTGAGCAGATCATCCTCGAACGCCACGGCCCGCACCGCACCGCGCACGCCGCCCTGACCGTCGCGGACCATCCGGCGCTGGCCGGGCTGCCCGCCGACGAACAACACCGGCTGGCACAGGAATTCGAGATCCGAACCCTCGCCCGCGGCGAACTGGTGGTAGCCAAGGGCAGCCCGCGGGCCGGACTGTTCCTGATTCTCGACGGCCGCGTCCGCATGAGCTTCGCCGCCCGCGACGGCCGCCGCCACCGCCTCATCTCGCTGTCGACCGGGATGTCCTTCGGCGAGATCTCCATGCTCCTCGACGAACCGTTCACCCACGACATCCACGCCGAGACCACGGTGCGATTGGCGGTGCTGTCGCCCAAACGCTTCGACACCCTCACCGAACAGGCTCCCGAGGTCAAGGTAGCGCTGCTCGAACGCCTCGCGGTCGCCGCCTACGGCCAGGCGGACGCGGCGGTTCGCGCGCTCGCCGCGCACGGTGGGGCTTACTGAGCGCTCCCGCCCGCGGCGGTACACCGCCGAGTCACCCTCGCGATCTCGGCGTCCTCGCCATCCCGGCGTGCCCGCCATCCCCGCGTGCCTGCCATCCCCGCGTGCTCACCATCCCAACGTGCTTTGGCCGGGAACCCCTACTTTCGACGGTGTGGATTCCGGTCAGAGGCACGCCGGAATGAAGGGGTGCGGCGCGCCGGAATACCGGGGCCGCGGCGTGCCGGGGTGGCGGCGTGAGGCAGGGCGCGGCGTGCCGGGGAGCGGTGTGGCAGGGTGCCGGGTGCGGCGCGCCGGAATACCGGGGCCGCGGGCACGCCGAGGTGGCAGAGTGCGGCAGGGCGCGGCGTGCGGCGTGCCGGGGCGCAGGGTGTGGCGTGCCGGGGGCGCGGGGGTGCGGAGTGGCTAGGTGCCGGGGCGCAGGGTGGCGGGGTGGCAGGGTGGCGTTGCGGGCGCACCGGAATGACGCGAACCGTGGGAGCCGCCGGACGGCGCGGCCAGGCGGGTGGGTATTGCCGGCGTCGGTAGCATCGGCCGTGTCTTATTGGTCTGATCCGATTCAGGAGGAATGCTTGTGACCGGCATGGAGAACGGCACCGTCACCACGTTCGGGAACGGAGCCGCCCGGGCCACCCCGGATCTCATGCGCGTCACTATTTCGATCGAATCGCGCGAGGATACGGTCGCGGCCGCCTACTCCCGGGCCGGGGAACGCTCCGACGCCGTCGTCGGCACCCTGCGTGCCGATGGGGTGCGGCCCACCGATATCGCCACCAGCGGGCTGTCGGTGCGGACCGAGACGATCTGGACCGAGAACAATCGCGAGCGCATTACCGGGTATATCGCGTCGACTTCGTTGACCGTGGTGCTGCGCAATGTCGGAACATCCGACGCCACCACCGAATCCGGTACACCTCCGGCGGCCGTTATCGCGCACGCGGTGGACGCGGGAGGCGACGATGTCCGCCTCGGCGGTCTCACCCTGACCGTCTCCGATGAGGAGGCGTTGCTGGGCGAGGCCCGAGATGCCGCCTGGGACAACGCTCTTGCCAAGGCCACCCAGTACGCCAGCCGGGCGGGTACCGTCCTCGGCCCGGTCGTCGAAATCACCGAGAACACCTCGGCACCGACCCCGATCCCGCGCGCCTACGCCATGGCCGCCAAGAGCAGCGGCCCGGTAGGGGGTGCGGATATGGCCATCGAACTCGGTGAGAGCGAACTGTCCGCGACCATTCGAGTCACCTGGCAGCTGATCTGACCCCCGACGGCACTTGGCCGACATCACAGGTGAATTCGTCCCGGAATCCTTGCTCGGAATACGACCCGGGAGTACACGTTGACCATGAGCGAAATCCTCGTGACGGGTGGGACCGGGGCGCTGGGCCGACATATTGTCGACCGCTTGCGCGAACAGGGACATAAGGTTCGGGTGCTGTCACGGCGGGCCGGGGCCGGGACGCATACCGGGGATCTCAGTACGGGCGCGGGCGTAGCGGAAGCCGTTGCGGGCGTGGACGCGGTCGTGCACGCGGCCTCGGATTTCCGCAAGTTCGGCGGACCCGATCTGACGCAGACCGAGCAGCTGCTGCGGGCTTCGGGCGGGGTGGCGCATCTGCTGTACGTCTCGATCGTGGGAATCGAGAAATTCCCGTTCCGCTACTACCGCAATAAGCTCGCCTGCGAGCGGATGGTCGTGAATAGTGGTGTGCCACATACCATTCTGCGGGCCACGCAGTTCCACGAACTCATCGCCTCGGCGCTGCGTTCGGTCGAGCGCCTACCGGTGGCGCCGCTGCCCACCGACTTCCGCTTCCAGCCGGTGGCCACGCCCGATGTGGCGCGGCGGATTGCCGAACTGGTCGCGAGTGAACCACTCGGCCGAGCATCCGATTTCGGCGGGCCCGAGGTGCTGACCCTCGCCGAATTGGCGCAGACCTGGCGAGCCGCGCGTCAGCGGCCGCGGCGCGTAGTCCGAATCCCGCTGCCCGGCCGCATCGCTCGGGCCTATCGGGCCGGGGAGAACACCTGCCCCGACCACACCGATGGGGTGCTGACCTGGGCCGAATACGTGGCCTCCAATCCGGCGAACGCCTACACCATCACCGGAACTCCACCGCCTCCCTGACCGATCCGCCCCACAGATCCACCAGTGACAGCAGTGTCGACGCCCGCACGGTGGCCAACTGGACGCGGAAGCGCGAGGCGTCGGCCCTGGTGCGGTGCGGGTACGGATTCTCCGACGTCATGGTGCGGATATCGCGCAGTAGCCGAGTGGCGACGGCGATCGGCAGGCGATTGGTATCGACCAGGTGGCGAATATTCTTGGTCAGGTCGTCATCGAGGCTGCCCACGGCGTAGGCGACGAGCAATTCCATTGCGGTAGCGAGATGTTCGTCGCAGGCCGGGTAGTCGCGGCGCAGATAGCACTCGGTGGCCTCATGCAATTGTTCCAGGGACTTCTGCTGGCCCCGGAGTTCGAGTTCGATCTCGGCGAGCTCGACCTTCTCGGCCAGGGGCACCGGCAGCACATCGGTGGGCCGCAGGCGACAGCGCACCTCACCGTCCGCCGGTGTGCCGACGGAATCGATATAGAGGTCGTACCCGTCGAACAACAGGGCCGCCCGCAGATCGGACACCCAGGGCGGCAAGTCTCTCCGTTCGACCGACTGTCCCTTCAGCAACCGTTCGACGGTGTATTCGACCAACAGCAGTACCGCCCGATCGGCCTCGGCATTGCCCTGCAACGACGCCTGCCGGGCACCGTAGGCCGGGATCACCAGGCGACCCCAATAACTTTCGGTATTCACCCACATATCGACCTGGTACTCCGGCCGCTTCAAGTCGGTATGCATCAGCAGCGCCTCGAGCGAGTGGAATTTGGTCTGATCGCCGCGAATACGGTCCACGACGAGCTCGAGCGTCGGGTCGGACAACGTGGTCATGGCCGAAATACTTACGCCCGCCACCTGATGATGCGCTTATGTAGACCTTAAAGCTCCAGGAGAGCCAGGCATTCCACGTGGTGGGTACCGGGGAAGGCGTCGAAGGCACGCAGTTCCGTGGGCATATAGCCCGCGGCACGGTAGAGGTTGATATCGCGGGCGAAAGACGCCGGATCGCAACCGATGTGGACGATGCGGCGCGGGGCGTGTTCGGCGAGCGCGGCGATCACTTCCTTGCCCGCACCGGCGCGCGGCGGGTCGAGGACCACCACTTCCGGTGCGATGTAGGGCTGTTCGGCGATCCAGCGTTCCACGCGTTCGGCGCGCAGCTCGATCCAGGGCAGGTCGCGCAAGGCTTCGGCGCCGTCGGCGACGGCCGACCGTGCCGATTCGACACCGTGCACCGAGCCGGTGGGGCCGACCTGTTCGGCGACGCGGGCGGCGAAAACGCCGACCCCGCTGTAGAGATCCCAGGCCGAACTGCCCGGGGCAGCGTAGGCCCATTCGGCCACGACATCCGAATATGCCTGTGCGGCAGCGTAATGCGGCTGCCAGAAACCGGTGGCAGCCAACTCCCAGCGGCGACCCTCCACATACTGCACCGCGCGGCCACTGCCTTCCACAACCGTCTCGGCGCGCACAGCCGATGCGGCCGACCGGCGGGCAACGGCACTGCGCCGGTCACCGGCACCGCCCCGCGCAACACGATCATCGCGACCGCGACCGCGACGACCATGCGCCCGATCACCGCGTCGGCCCGGGGCGTATTCCGCCGGAGGCGCGAGCTCCACGATATGGCGCTGCCCCTCACCATCCACGGCCACAACGAGATCCGCGCCGGGCGTCCACTTGCGGTCGGCGATCCCCGCCATGGCTCCGGTCATCGGCTGCGGACAGCGCAGATCCGTGATCACCTCACTACCGCGATACCGATGTACCCCGGCGCGACCGTCGGCATCCACGGCCAATCGCATCCGGCTCCGCCAGCCCCGCGTCGCTTCCGCGCCGTCCACCGGAATCGGTTCGACGACAATATCTTTCTCCCACCCGGCCAGCCTGCGCAGCTGCTCGGCGACCACCGCCGCCTTCAGACCACGCTGCGCCTCGGGCGTGGCGAAGGAGAAATCACAGCATCCCGCTCCGCCCGGACCGGAGACCGGGCAGATGGCGTCCACGCGGTCCGAGGACGCCTCCAGAATCTCGATGGCCTCGGCGCGACAGAAGGATCCGCCGCGATCCTCGGTCACCAGGGCCCGCACCAGCTCCCCCGGCAGTCCGTGCCGGACGAACAGCACTCGCCCCTCGTGCCGCGCCACACAGAACCCGCCATGTCCGGGTGTGCCGAGGCGTACCTCGAATACTTCTCCGCTCCAGTCGCTCACGAGCCATCTCCGAATCCACGCCGAATGGCACCGGGCGCGTTCACCACTTCGCCGCCGCGAGCCTTGGCCGAGGAGCTCAGCTGCCACGGCACGCTGGTCACCATCACACCGGGTTCGAACAGCAGTCGGCCCTTGAGTCGCAGTGCACTCTGATTGTGCAGCAACTGTTCCCACCAACGCCCCACCACGTATTCGGGAATGAACACCGTCACCACGTCACGCGGTGCGTCCTTCCGTACTCGCTTCACGTAATCCACGACCGGCTTGGTGATTTCCCGGTACGGCGATTCGATCACCTTGAGCGGCACCGAAATATCGCTGCGCTCCCATTCCCGTACCAGCTTGCGGGTATCGGGTTCGTCGACATTCACCGTGATGGCCTCGAGGGTATCGGGGCGGGTTGCGCGCGCGTAAGCGATGGCCCGCTTGGTGGGCAGGTGCAGTTTCGACACCAGCACAATGGAGTGGGTACGGCTGGGAAGTACACCGTCCCATTCGGTCTCGTCCAATTCCCGCGCCACCGTGTCGTAGTGACGGCGAATGAGCTTCATGAGCCCGAAGATGGCGGCCATGGTGGCGATGGCGATCCAGGCGCCGGCGAAGAACTTGGTCACGAGCACGATGACGAGCACGGTGCCGGTGGCCGCCAGACCGAGCGCGTTGATCACCCGCGAGCGCTTCATCTTCGACCGCTGCAGCGGATCGGTCTCGGTGCGCAACAGTCGAGTCCAATGCCGCAGCATGCCGGTCTGACTCAACGTGAAGGAGACGAAAACGCCGATGATGTAGAGCTGGATCAGCTGGGTCACCTCGGCGCCGAAGGCCACCACGAACGCCATCGCGCCCATCGACAGGAACAGGATGCCATTGCTGAAAGCCAGCCGATCACCGCGCGTGTGCAGCTGCCGCGGCAGGTAGCGGTGCTGCGCCAGCACCGAACCGAGCACCGGAAACCCGTTGAACGCGGTATTGGCGGCCAGTACCAGGATCAGCGCGGTCACGCCGGTCACGAAGTAGAACCCGATCGGGAACTCGCTGAATACCGCGTGCGCGATCTGGGCGACGAGCGTCTTCTGCTGGTACCCCTCCGGGGCGCCGGCCAGCTGGGTCGCCGGATGTTCGGCGATCACCGCGCCGATCTTGCGAGCCAGCATGATCATCCCGATGAACAGGGTGATCGCGATGATCCCGAGCATGAGCAGCGTGGTCGCCGCATTGCGCGACTTGGGCTTGCGGAAGGCTGGAACGCCATTGCTGATCGCCTCCACACCGGTCAATGCGGCACTGCCGGAGGAGAAGGCCCGCGCCAGCAGGAAGACGAACGCGAGGCCGACCATGTGATGGTCCTCGGCGATCAACTCGAAGTCCGCCGACTCCGCCCGCACGGTGTCACCGAGCACGTAGACCCGGATCAGACCCCAGCCCAGCATGCCGAACATGCCGATCAGGAAGGCGTAGGCGGGGATCGCGAAGGCGGTGCCCGACTCCCGGATACCGCGCAGATTCATCGCGGTGAGAATGACGATCGCCGCCACCGCGAACAGCACCTTGTGGGTCGCCACGAACGGGATGGCCGAACCGATATTGGAGGCCGCCGACGCGATCGACACCGCCACCGTCAGCACATAGTCCACCAGCAGCGCACTGCCGACGATCAGGCCCGCGGTAGGACCGAGATTGGTGGTGGCGACCTCGAAATCGCCACCGCCGGAGGGATAGGCGTGCACGTTCTGTCGGTAGCTGGCGACCACGATCGCCAGCACCACCGCCACCATCAGTCCGATCCACGGCGCGTACACGTAGGCCGACAGACCGGCGACCGACAGCACCAGGAAGATCTCCTCCGGCGCGTACGCCACCGAGGACATCGGATCGGAGGCGAATACCGGCAGGGCAATCCGCTTGGGGAGCAGCGTGTGACCTAGGGAATCGCTACGGAAGGGGCGGCCCACCAACACACGCTTGGTGGCCGTCGTCAGCTTTGACACTCGAGCCAGCATAAGGGAGCAACGGTGTGGAGCAATTCGCGGCGCGGCCCGTCGCGAATACACGCGGCGAAACGGTGTGACGTTTTCCGGTTCCGGTTTGAAACCATTCTGGAGGGGGCACATGCCCTCGGAGGAACTCGAGCGGTACGGTTGCCCCCCTGGCAGACAACCAGACCGCACACCACGGTTTTCGGGAATGGGGTTCGAACGGTGTACGTAGTGGTCATGGGGTGCGGGCGAGTAGGTTCCTCGCTCGCGCGGGCCCTGGTCCGGATCGGGCACGAGGTCGCGGTCATCGACCAGAATTCCAGCGCTTTCCTGCGCTTGGGCCGCGATTTCCCCGGGATTTGCGTCACCGGCGTCGGATTCGATCGAGATGTATTGGTACGCGCCGGGATAGAACGAGCGGGTGCTTTCGCCGCCGTCTCCTCGGGCGATAACTCGAACATTATCTCGGCGCGGGTGGCGCGGGAGACCTTCGCGGTCGAGCGCGTGGTCGCGCGCATCTACGACGCCAAACGCGCCGCCGTCTACGAGCGCCTCGGTATTCCCACCATCGCCACCGTGCCGTGGACCACCGACCGATTCCTGCGCACCCTGATTTCCGACGAGGCAACCACTTCGTGGCGCGACCCCACCGGCACCGTCTCGGTGACCGAATTGACACTGCACGAGGACTGGTACGGGCGCACGGTCGCAAGTCTGGAAGTAGCCACCCGCGCGCGGGTCGCATTCATTATTCGCTTCGGACAGGGCGTACTGCCCAACGGCAAGACCGTCATCCAGGCGGATGACGCGGTCTATATCGCCGCCACCTCGGGCAGCGTCGGCGAGGCCGTCGCCTTGGCCGCCACTCCCCCCGCCCACGAGGACTGATCATGAAGGTAGCCATTGCCGGGGCCGGAGCGGTCGGCCGCAGCATCGCCCAGGAACTCCTGCGCGGCGGGCACGAGGTGACCCTGCTCGAACGCCGCCTCGATCACATCGACCCCACCGTCGCCGCCAACGCCACCTGGGTGCACGCCGATGCCTGTGAGCTGGAACTGCTGGAAGAAGCCGGACTGGAGAACTCCGAGGTGGTCATCGCCGCCACCGGTGACGACAAGGTGAATCTGGTGTTCAGCCTGCTCGCCAAGACCGAATTCGGGGTGCGCCGGGTGGTGGCCCGCGTCAACGACCCGCGCAATGAATGGCTGTTCGACACCTCATGGGGTGTGGATGTGGCCGTCTCCACACCGCGGCTGCTGGCCTCGCTGGTGGAGGAGGCGGTAACGGTGGGTGATCTGGTGCGGCTGATGACCCTGCGCCAGGGTCAGGCCAATCTGGTCGAGATCACGCTGCCCAGCGATACACCCTTGGCAGGCAAGGCCGTTCGCACCCTGGATATCCCCAGGAACGCCGCGCTGGTAACCATTCTGCGCGGCGGCCGGGTGATCGTGCCGCAGGGCGACGATCCCCTCGAGGGCGAGGACGAACTACTGTTCGTCACCTCCGTCGAGGCCGAGGACGCTCTGCGGAAAGCCCTCGGTGCCAACGGCTCCGGCTCCAAGCTCGGCACCACGGCGGAATTCGGCGCCGGAGCCGACTTCTCCGACTGACAGCGGCTCGTCCATCCGGCACGCCGCCGACCAGCCGTTCAGGACGCCACGCGCAGTTCGGCGCGCAGCTTATTGAGCGCGCGATGCTGCATGACCCGCACCACGCCCGGGCTGGTACCGATGGCCTCGGCGGTCTGTGCCGCGGTCCAGCCCAGCACAATCCGCATGACCAGTACCTCGCGGTGCGTCGGGGCCAGCACCTTCATCAGCAGGTTCCGGGTGGCGTCGCGGATTTCCGACTGCAATGCCCGCTCCTCCGGACCGGCCTCGGTCATCGGCTGATCCGGGAACTCCGCCACCGGGTAGGCCGGGTGGATCTGCGCCCGGCGGTAGGCATCGGCCACCTTATTGGCGGAGATGCCGTACACGAATGCCAGGAACGATTTGCCCTGATCCCGGTAGCGCGGAATCGCCTGCACGGTCGCCATGCAGATCTCCTGCGCCACATCATCGGTGGTGACGTGCAGATGCCCCGCACCGTGCAGGCGGGCCGCGCAGTAGCGCCGCACCAGCGGGTAGACGATCTTCAGAATGTCGGAGATCGCGTTCTTGTCGCCATTGGCGGCCGGATCGATCAACCTGTCCAATTCCGCTGCCGCCCGGCGACTCTCCGAAGTCGCCGCACTGTTCTTCGCTCCCCGCCCCGCCAGATGCCGCCGGGAGGCCGCTCCGGTCACCGCCGCACCGCGCCCCTCGTCGCGAGTGTCGGACGCTGCCGCTGCCTTGCGCTCGGTATGCAACTCCGGTGTCCTTTCGCCGTTTCGTCTCACAACGATCGTGCGATGAACCGGGTCACCGAAATAGGTACCCCAGGGGTGGGTTGGGTTCCCCCTCCTACCCCAAAAGTGTTGCGTCTCGAACGTTTCCCGCGATAAGTGCCCCGAATGTCAGGGGCGTACCCGGGGTCTTCAGGAGCGGGCGGTGGGCAGATGACCCGCGCGGCGTACCGCCCAGATCGTCACCAGGAAGGCGATAGCGGTCAGCGGCCAGCCCATGGCGATACGCGCGGTGGCCAGCAAACCGGTGGCATCGCTGTCGTAGAGGTGGTTCTGCACCAGGTAGCGGGCCCCGAAAACCAGCGCCCACACCGCGGTCGCGATGTCGTAGAGGCGCATGGCGCGGCGATCGGAGCGCCAGTCGGTGCCATGACCGTTCAGGAAGCCCCAGATAACGCCCGCCAGGGGCCAGCGCAGCACCAGCGAGAGCAGGAACGCGCCCGCGTACACCAGGCTGGCGTAGATGCCGAACAGGAAGAAGCCCTTGGCCTCACCCATGCGGTAGGCGATGAACGCGCACACGCCGACACCCATGAATCCGGAGATCGCGGGCTGGATCGGATCGCGGCGCACCAGCCGCCAGATCAGGATGGCCGTCGCCACGCCCAGCGCCGCCCAGATGGCGGTGGTGAGCCCGCGCAGCGAGTTGACCGGGACGAAGATCAGGACCGGCAGCGAGGAGTAGATGAGGCCGCTGAAGCCGCCCATCTGCTCGAGCATGGTCTGCTGGACGGCTTCCGCGTGCTCGAGTTCGGCCTCTTCGGCCGCCTCATCGGCGGCTGGCTTGGTGAGCGAGTACTCGGCGGCGGCGAGCTCGGCATCGGTGACCGCCGCGAAGACAGCGGTATCGGCTTCGGTCAGCATCGCGTCGTCGTTGCTGTGGGTCGGGTCGACGCCCTCGTCGTTGCGGCTCGGAATCGGCATATGTTTCAGGAGTTCTCGCGCAATTCGTAGTAGGGGTTGAAGATCACTTTGCCGCCGTCCCGGTCACCGATACGGCCGCGGACCAGAATCCTACGGCCCGGTTCGATACCGGGGATGCGCCTGCGGCCGATCCATACCAGCGCGATGCTGTCGGTGCCGTCGAAGAATTCGGCCTCGACCTCCGCACAGGTGGATTTGGGGCTACAGGCTTCGACACTGCGCAATCGTCCCAGCATGGTGACTTCTTCGCCACGTCGACACTCCGATGCCCGACACGCGCCCGACGCTTCTGACGTCTCGGCGAGTTCTTCGGCATCCAACCGATCCAGGTCCTCGGTCAATCGGCGACTCAGTCGCCGGAAATAGCCCGAAGGTGTGTCCTTCCCACCCGAGGATGGCATCTCGCACGCTTTCGTTGTAGAGCAAGACGGCGCGGGTCTCACGTCGTCGGGTCCCGCACGACCGGCTGTGGCCGTACACCGCCACTGTAGAGGTGTGGGCCTGCCCCCGCCATGCGTGCCCGTCGTGGGTACGCTTTGCCCGATGTCCGATCAACCACGTCCGGCGGTCGCCGTCGCCCTGCCCGGAACCGGCTCCGATGCCGACTTCGCGCGCCGCGCCTTCGGATCCGCCTGCGCCGCATTCGATCTGCCGTTCCACGCGGTGGATCCGGACCCGTGCGACGTGGTCGCGAGCTATCACGCCGCCCTCGATGCCGCCGCTCGCTCGGGACCGGTGCTTGTCGCCGGAATCTCACTCGGTGCGGCCGTCGCCGTCGACTGGGCCGCGCGAAATCCGCACGCCGCCTTCGGGGTGATCGCCGCTCTCCCCGCCTGGACCGGCGCCGATATCACCGGCTGCCCCGCCGCCCTCAGCGCCGCCGCCACCGCCGCCCAACTCCGCGCCGACGGCCTCGACGCCGTCACCACCCGCATGCGCGCCTCCACCCCGGCATGGTTGGCCGCCGCCCTCACTCAATCCTGGCGCTCACAATGGCCGCATCTCCCCCAGGCCCTGGACGAGGCCGCCGCCTATCGCTGGCCCGAACCGACCCTCCTGGCCACGGTGCCCGTCCCGGTCGCGGTCGTGGGTGCCGTGGACGATCCGGTGCACCCGATCACGGTCGCCGAACAGTGGGCGGCGCTCATCCCCCACGCCGATGTGCACCGCATCACCCTCGATGAACTCGGCGCGGACCCCGCGGTCCTGGGCGCGCGCGGCGTCCCGGCACTGCTCCGAAACCTTGTGAGCCGCAATACCATCGCGTGAGATCCCGGCCCCGGCACGCGACTCGTACACCATCCCGGCGCGACTCGTACCCACGATTCCAGCGCGACCGCCCCGGTCACTCCAGCGCGACCCACCCGGTCGATCCGGCGCGACCACCTCACCATCCCCGGTGTGACCCACCCCGTCATTCCGACGCGGTGACCCACCCCGTCATTCCGGCGCGCTTTTGGCCGGAATCCACCGCTGCACCCGGCGAGGACCGAGAATCCGACGCCGACGTCGCGAGACCAGAGAATCCGCCACGCCGCTGCGAATGGCATGGGTTCCACCACGCCGCGGTCGCGGCAGGAGGCCCCGAACGCCCCGTGCTATCCCGCGGCAATAGCGCTCCCTCAACGACAACGGCCCGCTCACTGTCCAGTGAGCGGGCCGTATTGTCCTGCGTGACTCAACCGTTCAGACCGAGCTGCTGCATGGCGGAACCCTCGGCTCCGCGGCGCGGCTGGCCGGGTTCCCCGGTCGGTGCGATCACCGGCTGCTGGCCGGTGTTCATCGCGGCCATCTGGGCGGCTACGGCCTGCTGCTGGGCCGCCACCTGCTGCTGGTGTGCGGCGGCGAGTTGATCGGCCAACTCCTGGGGTAGGACCACCGGTAGTGGTTCCCGCACGGGCATCGGGTCGTCGCCGCGGCGGATGACCGTCTCGCTCATGATCGCTCGGGCGGCGGCCACCAGGGGCTGCCCCTCATTCGCCGCGCCCGACGGACCGGCCGCGACCAGGCGCACCATCCAGCGGTGCCCGTCCACGCCGATGAAGCGCAGATCCGCGCCCTGGGTGATGGCGTGGATCTCACGACCCCACGGGCCCTGCTGCGTCGACACCTGTGCGCCATCGTTGCGCAGCGTCTCCGCGAGGTCGGCGGCGACCGAACGCCACTGGCCCGGCGATTTGGGGGCCGCGTAGGCGGCGACGGTGATGCGACCGTGCTGAGTGGCCAGATGTACCGCCTGCGGCGTGCCCTCGGGCGTCATCTCGACCTGGAGCTGACCGCCCGGCGGCACCGGGACGATGACCGAGCCGAGGTCCAGGCGCTGGTCGGCTACCTTTTCCAGGAGTTCGGAGACATCGTTGTAGTCGTAGGGGCCGGTACGCTCGGCGAGTTCGGCGGCCGCCCCGTCGTAATCGGGTGCGCTGTCGTACTCGTCACCCTCGTCGTATTCGGCTGCCTCGTACTCGGATTCGTCGTATTCGGCTTCGCTGTACTCGTCGTCGTACCGCTCATCGGGCCCATCACCCGCCCGGGTCTTCTTTCTTCCGAACATCTCGTCATGCCTCCTTGCCGGTCACTGCGCCCGCCCCACCGGACCCCTCGGACAGGCTCGCGTGCCCACCGCTCGATCCATATCCTCCCGCGCCGCGCGCGGTGTCGTCGAGCTGGGTGACCTCCACGAAGTCGACCAGCTCCACCTTCTGCACCAGCAGCTGCGCGATACGGTCCCCGCGGCGGAGCTCGATGGGTGTGCGCAAATCATGGTTGATCAGGCATACCTTGATTTCGCCGCGGTAACCGGCGTCGACCGTGCCGGGGGTGTTGACAACCGACAGACCAGCTTTGGCGGCCAGACCCGAACGCGGATGGATCAGGCCGACCGTGCCGATCGGTAGCGCGACGGCGATCCCCGTCCCGACGAGCACCCGCTCCCCGGGTTCGATGATGACGTCCTCGGTGGTGCACAGGTCCACACCCGCGTCGCCGGCATGGGCACGCGTGGGTACGGGGATGCTGGGATCGAGCCGCAGCAGGGGAATAGGCGAAATACCGGTCACGTGCGCCGAGCCTACGCGTTCACCGCTATCGCGGCGGGAGCGACGGGCCCGAAGGCGGTAGCGGAGCGTCACCACGCAGGGACCCGCTCCCGCTGCCGTTTAACACTGCGATCTGGCTTAGTCTGATGTCGTGTCCGACCAGCCCCCTTCTCAGGTGACCATGGATCAGCAACAGACGAGCATCCTCTACCGCGAGCGCCTCTGGGTGCCACTGTGGTGGTGGCCGGTGGCCTTTGCCGTCACCGCCCTGCTGGCAGCCGAAATACATATGGGTGCACCCGGATTGCGGGCCTGGCTGCCCTATGTGCTGTTGCTGCCGATTCCGGTGTGGGTGCTGCTGTGGCTGTCCCGGCACCGGGTGGAAGTGACTCGCGAGGGCTCCGCAGCTCCGGAGCTGCGCTCGGACCGCGCACATCTGCCCGCCACCTTCGTGGCCCGGGCGGCCGATGTGCCCGCCAGCGCGAAGAGCGCGGCGCTGGGTCGTCAACTCGACCCCGCCGCCTATGTGCAACACCGGGCCTGGATCGGCTCGATGGTCCTACTGGTACTCGATGATCCCGACGACCCGACGCCGTACTGGTTGGTCAGTACCCGTCGGCCCGACAAGGTCATCGCGGCCCTCGGCCTGTAGGGCGCTCGGTGATCTGCAGAGCGCTTGGTGATCTGCAGAGCGCTTGGTCAGGCTGTGCCGATGGGCCCGACAAGGTCATCGCGGCCCTCGGCCTGTAGGGCGCTCGGTGATCTGCAGAGCGCTTGGTCAGGCTGTGCCGATGGGCCCGACAAGGTCATCACGGCGCTCGGACCGCCGAGCGCCTGGTCGAACGATATCGATTTGCCCGGCAAAGTCTTGGCCGCGCTCGGCGTACCGAGCGCGGACTGACTTTCCTCCCGAGCGGATAGTCGGCCCTCAGGCCGCGCAATCCATGCAGATCAGCTGGCCGCCGGATTCGGTGGCCAGTCGGCTGCGGTGGTGCACCAGGAAGCAGCTGGAACAGGTGAACTCGTCAGCCTGCTTCGGAACCACCCGTACCGAGAGCACTTCCTCGGACAGGTCCGCGCCCGGAAGCTCGAACGATTCCGCAGTATCGGACTCGTCGATATCCACGACAGCGGACGCGGCCTCGTTGCGTCGAGCCTTCAGCTCCTCGAGCGAGTCCTCCGAAACTTCATCGGTTTCACTGCGCCGTGGTGCGTCATAGTCGGTTGCCATGTCGTCTTCCCCTCGTCCTTACTCCGTATATCCCGGACCGGCCATCCCGCACCGACTCCTGCCGGAATCGGATCGGGGTGTTGCCGCCCCGCCCGTGGTGTACGTCACGACGCACACCGGTCACTGATCGGCCCGGATCTGGTAGATCCGTTCCGGATCGCGCTCGGTCAACGCAGGACACGCCTTTGTTGTTCCCGAAATCGCACCCCCGATTCACGTCGGATGATCCGATCTGGCCGCCAGACAATAGCGGACCCCATGGCAAAAGTCGCAATCAAAACACGCGTGATTCGAAACAGAGAGGCAATCGTCACCCTCGGGGGAACTCGCCGAGACCTTCCGCACCGTTGGCGCGACCTTTTCGTAGAGTGTGACCGTGGTTTCACTGATCACCCAAGGCAAAGCGACCGATCCGGAAGGTCGACCCTTCCTCCGACGGCGCTGGGAGCCGTGGGCCGCCCTGGTGGGCGCGTTGGCCGTTATCTGTCTCATCATCTGGTGGGGCGCGTTTTCGCAGGGCGAGGCCGGTACCGGCGCGATCGCCTGCAACTCCCCCAGCCCGGCACAGAGCACTTCGGCACCCCAGGCGGCCCCATTGGGCCAGCGGATGTCGCCGTCCCTGTTCCAGGATGTGGAGCCGAGCGCGCTGGCCAGGTCCAAGGTGCGGGTGCTCAACGCCAACGGGCAGCGCGGGCAGGCGACACATATCGCCTCCCAGCTCAGTGATCTCGGATTCGCTTCCGCGCCGGAGGCATTCGGCAATGACAGTGTGTACGTCAACGGTGACCTGGAATGCTCCGGGCAGATCCGCTTCGGCGTGGACGGCCGCGCGGCCGCCGCGGCGGTTCAGCTGGTCGCGCCGTGTGCCGAGCTGATCCAGGATCAGCGCACCGATGAGACCGTGGATCTGGTGCTGGGCTCGCTGTTCCGCGATATCCGGCCCAGTACCGACGCCGAGGAAGTGCTGCGCTCGCTGAAGAACCCGGCGCCGGGGAGCACTCCGGCGATCGATCCGAGCCTGCTCGACGCGGCACGTACGGCGAAGTGCTGAGCTGAGCGGACCGGCTCGAACGCGGCGCGCCGACCGGCGCAGCCGTCAAGCCCGATAAACGAGGGGCCGTGAACGGGGGTTCACGGCCCCTCGGCGTATCTGATGGCCGATTCCCGCCCCTGTGCGCGGCCACAGAGCGCCTCGCGCGCCGATACCGGCCCCTGGTGAGGCCCAGCGGTTCCGCGCGGCCCAGGGGCTTTCTATACGGGCCGGGCGGTTTCCGGACGGCCAAGGGTTTCCGTGCGGTATCGCGCTCGGATCAGCCCTCGGGGATGGCGTCCGTCGCCCCGAGTTCCTCCAGGAGGCCGAACATCTCATCGGCGACGCCGGGGGCGGCGGCGACCACGAGCGCCCCCTCGGCGCCGGAGCTCTCCGGCGCCGGAAGGATCAGGCGCGCACCGGCTTCCGCCGCGATGAGCGCCCCGGCGGCCCAGTCCCACAGGTTGAGACCGTGCTCGTAGTGGGCATCCACGCGACCCTCGGCGACCATGCACAGGTCCAGGGCGGCCGCGCCGACCCGCCGGATATCGCGGATATGCGGCAGTAGTTCGGCGATCAGCTGCCCCTGTCGGGTGCGGCGGTGCCGGTTGTAGGCGAAGCCGGTCGCGACCAGGGACATGGCCGCCGAATCGACCTCGTTGCAGCGCAGCGGAATCGGATCGACACCGGGCTGGATGAGATGCGCGCCCTGACCGAGACCCGCGCTGTAGACGGTCCCGTGCGCCACATCGGCGACGGCTCCGGCGAGCGAGCGACCGCCGCGCATAGCGGCCACCGACACCGCGTAGGCCGGGATGCCGTAGAGGAAATTGACGGTGCCGTCGATGGGGTCGAGCACCCAGTGCACGGCGTCGCCGTTGAGCGCGCCGCCACCCTCCTCGCCGATGATTCGATCATCCGGGCGCAGTTCGTCGAGGAGTTTGCGAATGAGTTGTTCGGCCTCGGTGTCGACCACCGTGACCGGATCGGTGGGGGTGCTCTTGGCCTGTACCGAGTCCGCCGCACGCGTGCCGGGGCCGAAGACCTCGGGGCGTCTGGACCGCACATGGGCGGCCGCGGTCTCGGCCAGATATACAGCTACACGGCGCAGTTCGGCGATATCGGCCACGTCGGCGGCCGTTGTGGTGTTCGATGCGGTCGAGGTGGAGTAGGAGTCCGGCACGACTCCATCGGAGCACAGATCCGCGCGGTCGCGCACTAGGCTTGTCACATTCGACACAGCCCATACGCCGGGTATGGGAGAGAACGAGGAGTTCGTCATGTCCGCTCGGGGACACGCGTTCGGTATCGACATCGGTGGTAGCGGCGTCAAGGGCGCCGCGGTGGATCTGGCCACCGGCGAACTGGTCCAAGAGCGCATCAAGATTCCGACCCCGCAGCCCGCCACGCCCAATGCCGTCGCGGAAGCGGTGGCGAAATTGGTGGCACAGGCCGGATGGGACGGACCGGTCGGCATCACCTTGCCGAGCGTGATCATCGGCGGTGTCGCCCGCAGTGCCGCCAATATCGACAAGTCCTGGATCGGTACCGATGCCCGGGCGCTCTTCTCGGCGGCGCTCGGCGGCCGCAGGGTGACCGTCCTCAATGACGCCGATGCCGCCGGACTCGCCGAGGATCGCTACGGCGCGGCGAAAGAACTGTCCGGTCTAGTGGTGCTGCTCACCTTCGGCACCGGTATCGGATCAGCCGTGATGTACAACGGCGTGTTGATGCCCAATAGCGAACTCGGCCATCTCGAAGTGGCCGGTCGCGAGGCCGAACACCGCGCCGCCGCCTCCATCAAGGATCGCGACGGCCTCACCTACCCGCAGTGGGCGGCAGAAGTCAGTAAGGTGCTGGTCACGCTGGAAGATCTGTTCTGGCCGAATGTGTTCGTGGCGGGCGGCGGAATCAGCCGTGACCACCAGGAATGGATCCCGTTGCTGACCAATAGAACCCCCGTTGTGGCGGCCCGTTTGAGGAACTCCGCAGGCATCGTCGGAGCCGCCATGGCCATCGATGCCGGTATCGCGCCGTAAGCAGGCTGGTTCGATCGTTACAATGGAACAAGCCCGGCGGTGAGCCGGTGAAACCAACCCGGCGATCAGCCGGTACCACCCGACCGAAACCGCTCCGCCGGATGTATCTGGCGTGACGCCGCACGAGACCGTCACGAAAGGGCGTACGTGGTAGCCACGAATACCCGAGAGACCGCCGAATCGGCAGACCCTGCCGACTCAGCAGACACCACCGCAGCACGGCCGGTCAAGGCTGCCGCCAAGAAAGCCCCGGCCAAGAAGGCCGTAGCGAAGAAGGCTGCCGCCAAGAAGACCCCGGCCAAGAAGACTGCGAAGGCGACCAAGGCCACGAAGAAGGCCGCTACCAAGAAGGCCGACGGCACCGAGGGTGACGGGGGCGACGCGACTGTCGAAGACGAGTCGCTCGAACTCGACGATCTCGAAGTCGATCCGACCGATCTCGCCGAAGAGGAGATCGAGGTCGACGACGACGAGGAAGAGGCCGTCGCCGCCCCCGAGGCCGAAGAGGAAGCCGAGGAGCCCACCGCCAAGGACAAGGCTTCCGGTGACTTCGTCTGGGACGAGGAGGAATCCGAGGCCCTGCGCCAGGCTCGCAAGGACGCCGAGCTCACCGCTTCGGCCGACTCGGTCCGCGCTTACCTCAAGCAGATCGGCAAGGTCGCGCTGCTCAATGCCGAGGAGGAGGTGGAACTCGCCAAGCGCATCGAGGCCGGTCTGTACGCGACCGAGAAGCTGCGCGAGTTCGCCGAAAAGGGCGAGAAGCTCCCCGTGCAGTCGCGGCGTGATTTCCAGTGGATCATGCGCGACGGCAACCGGGCCAAGAACCACCTGCTGGAGGCCAACCTCCGACTGGTCGTTTCGCTCGCCAAGCGCTACACCGGCCGCGGCATGGCATTCCTGGATCTCATCCAGGAGGGCAACCTCGGTCTGATCCGCGCGGTCGAGAAGTTCGACTACACCAAGGGCTACAAGTTCTCCACGTACGCCACCTGGTGGATCCGTCAGGCGATCACCCGCGCCATGGCCGATCAGGCCCGCACCATCCGCATCCCGGTGCATATGGTCGAGGTCATCAACAAGCTGGGCCGTATCCAGCGCGAGCTCCTTCAGGACCTGGGCCGCGAGCCCACGCCCGAAGAGCTCGCGAAGGAAATGGACATCACCCCGGAGAAGGTCCTCGAGATCCAGCAGTACGCGCGAGAGCCCATCTCGCTGGATCAGACCATCGGCGACGAAGGCGATAGCCAGCTCGGCGATTTCATCGAGGACTCCGAAGCGGTAGTCGCGGTCGACGCGGTGAGCTTCACCCTCCTGCAGGACCAGCTCCAGTCGGTCCTGGAAACCCTCTCCGAGCGCGAAGCCGGCGTAGTCCGCCTCCGCTTCGGTCTCACCGACGGCCAGCCCCGCACCCTGGACGAGATCGGCCAGGTCTACGGCGTCACCCGTGAACGCATCCGCCAGATCGAATCCAAGACCATGAGCAAGCTCCGCCACCCGAGCCGCTCACAGGTTTTGCGCGACTACCTGGACTGATACGAGAACCAGAAAGGGCCGCTGAGCTTGCGCTTCGCGGCCCTTTCTCGTATCCGGGGACCGGGTGACACCTACTCCCGGGGTTTTCGCACCCCTCGATCCAATTCGCCGAGCGCCGCCGAGACTTCTCGGCGGCGCTCGGCGCAGTCGGTGCCCGCCGAGGGCGTTGCGCAATACGCAACCCGCTGGTTACGCCCGGCTGGAAGCACTTTCAAGGAAGTTACCTCTTTCCATTTCACATAGGCCGAGTGAGGCTGTATGGTTCGCTCGATTGCGGCGGCCAGCCGCGAAAACCCGGTTCTGGCAATGGAGTTCGAGTGCTGGAAATTCACCACTTCAGTTATGGGTGGGTCACACCCGTACTGGCCTACATCATGTCCGTCACCGGTTCGCTGCTCGGGCTGCGCTGCACCCTGCGCGCCCGCACCGGCGAGGGGCGGCGGGCGTGGCTGGTGGCGGCCGCGGTGGCCATCGGCGGGACCGGCATCTGGGTCATGCATTTCATTGCGATGCTTGGGTTTTCGGTCCGTGGCGCGTCCATCCGGTACAACGTGCCGGTCACCCTGCTGAGCGCGTTGATCGCCATGGCAGTCGTATGGGTGGGGCTGTCCATTGTGGCGCAGGAGGATACGGGTCGGTGGCGGTTGCCCACCGGCGGTGCCGTCACCGGGCTCGGGGTGGGCGCCATGCACTATTCGGGGATGTACGCCATGAAGTCCGATGCCGTGATGCGGTACGACATGGGCATTGTGACGCTGTCCATGGTTATCGCGGTGGTCGCGGCGACGGCGGCGCTGTGGTTCACCCTGCATGTCGACGGCATCCTCGCGACCGTCGGAGCGGCGCTCATCATGGGCGTGGCGGTATGTGGAATGCATTACACGGGCATGGCGGCGATGAGCGCACATCACGCCATGGATCCGAGCACTCCGGCCGGCGCGGGTGCGATGGAACTGCTCGCACCGCTGATGATTACGGTCAGCATGGTCACCATGGTGTTGCTCATCCACGTCGGATTGACCGAAGTCGACGAGCGCAGTCGGTCGGAGTCGGTGCCCGAACCGATTCGAACCACCCCCGCCGGCCACACCGCGGCCGATAGCACCGCTGGCACCAGCGCTGTGGGCAACTATTCGGCCGCGCACCCCGGCCGCGACTCACAGGTGCCGACCGGATGGGCCGCGACGCCCCAGTACCGCCCTGCGGCCCCACCCCGTCAGCAGGCCGCCCCGCGTGATCGCTCGACTGCCGCGCGAAATCAGACGGCACCGCCCTATATCGACGTCGACCAACTCGGCAGGATGCGTCCGGGGTCGGGCACCCTCGGCTAACACCCCTCCGGGTGCTGACAGTCCACACGCGTGGCCGTTCGACAATCCAGCGCATCATCAGCAAACTGGCGTGAGTGCATCACCAGCTGGAATTGATCTTCCTGGTCCTCTTCGCGACGATCCTGGCGCAGCCGCTGGGGAAGCGCACCGGGCAGGCTCCGGCTGTCCTCATGACGGCCTTCGGCTGCGTGCTGGCGCTCATTCCCGCCGTTCCGGAAATCCATATACCGCCGGACCTGATCCTGCCGCTGGTGTTGCCGCCACTGCTGTACGCCTCGGCCCGCCGCACCTCCTGGCGCCAGTTCTCGTCCAACTGGGGTGCCATCACCATGCGGGCGGTGGTGCTGGTCATCGTCACCGCCGGGGCGGTCGCCTGGGTATTCCACGAGATCTATCCGAATGTGCCGATCGCGGCGGCCATCGCGCTCGGCGCACTCGTCGCCCCACCCGATCCGGTCGCGGTATCGGCGCTGGCCGGAAAGCTCGGACTCCCGCGCCGCCTGGTGGCGGTACTCGAGGGCGAGGGCCTGTTCAACGATGTCACGGCCATCGTCATCTACACGGTGGCTATTCAGGCCGTGGTGACCGGAAAGTTCTCCACCTGGCACACCGCACTGGATTTCGCGACCTCCGCGCTGGTGGCCATCGCCGTGGGACTGCTACTCGGTTGGGCGGGCAGCAAATTCATGAAGCGGCTCGCGGAAGCGACCTGGCAGGTGTCGCTCGGGCTGTTGCTACCGTTCGCCGCCTACGGCATCGCCGATGCCCGGGGCGGTTCGGGTGTGCTCGCCGTACTGGTGTGCGCCATGTACCTCACCGACGCGACCACCGATTTCAGCGACAGCAACTACCGGGTGGTCGGCGACTCCTTCTGGGAGATCACCGAAATGCTGGTCACGGGTTTCGCTTTCGGCCTCATCGGACTGGAACTCAGCACCGTCTTGAGCACCACCGGCCCGAACTGGGCGCGCTTCCTCTGGGGCGCGGCCGCGGTGGTGGCGGTGGTGGTCGGCCTCCGGCTGGTGTGGCTGCTCGGCACCACCGCCGTCTTCCGCGGCCTGTGGCGACGGCGCGACGCCGATGAGCCCTACACCTGGCGCGAAACCGTGGTCACCTGGTGGGCCGGGATGCGCGGGGTGGCGACCGTGGCCTTGGCACTGGCCATCCCCCTCACGACCGATACCGGCGAACCCTTCCCCGGCCGCACCGAAATCCTGTTCACCGCGTTTGCCGTCGTACTCTTCACCCTGCTGCTGCAGGGGCCAACCCTCCCGGCCGTGGTGCGCGCGACCGGAGTGCATGCCGACACCGGACTGGAACGCGACCTCGAACGCCAACTCTGGGTGCGGGTGCTGAATGCCGAAATGGCTTGCCTGAAACAGCTCTCGGCCACCGAGGGTCTACCCGACGAGGTCTACCTGCGGCTGCGCGAAGGCTTCGAACGCCGCCTCGCCCAGGCCGATCCGGAGGCTGCCGACAATGCGCGGACAAATACCGACCGCACACTGAAGTTCACCAAGAAGATGCGTCAGCTCACCAATGAGGTGGTCGAAGCCGGCCGCACCGAAGCCCTGGCCGCCCGCCGAGAACCGGGTATTCCGCCGGATGTGGTGGACCGGGTGATGCGGCGTCTCGATCTGCGCGCCAATGCCCGGTTGCCCTGATCGCTCCGGCCCAGCACCGCGTGGCGGGCTGTCACTCTCGCCGCATCAGGCAGCATTGTCGCGCCGACCTGGCCGCCTTCGTCATTCCGGCGTGTT
>NZ_BDCE01000066.1 GCF_001613345.1 Nocardia uniformis NBRC 13702
CGGCACTTTCAACCTCGGCAATGCGATGCACGTATTACCCTGGCGCGCTACCTGTTTCGAGCACCACCGCCGTACTCGCCGCCAAGGACGTGCAAGCGGAGGTGTCCTTCAGGTCCACGCCCGAACGACCGAGTCGGCGGGCACCGTCGACCAGTCCCTCGACGACCTGAGCGGCGCGCGCGTACGTAAGACCTTCCGGCGGATGGATATTGGAGACGCAGTTGCGTTCGGCATCGGCGCGCCCGGGCCGGGGGCGATGGGTCAGATAGATGCCGAGGCTGTCGGCGACCGAGAGACCGGGCCGTTCACCGATGAGAACCAGCACCGTGGTCACGCCCAGTGCCGCACCGATGTGATCGCCGAGAGCGACACGGGCCTGTGTGGCGATCACCGGCGGCGCGAACGTGTAGCGCTCCCCCAGCTTCTCGGTCAGCGCGCACAGCATGGGGATACCGTGCTCGACGAGGGCGAGCGGCGAGAGTCCGTCCGCCAACACGAATCCGATATCCGCACCGGTACCGGCCACTGCCGAAAGCCCTTGTCCGGCAGACGATTCGTCGGGCAGTCGACCCAGGTCCGGACGGCGCAGGTATTCGGACCGGTCGGACGCGCGGCTGCGCACGTGGACCGGCTCTCCCAGCCCGAGCGCCGCTACCCGCGTAGCGAACCCGTCCGCGTCGAGCGGCGTATGCACCGCATCGCGAGCGGCCGCGTGCGCGGCCCGAAATTCCAATACTCGACCGGTGGGCAGTGCGTCTCCCGCCCGGCCCAGCCCGATGCGCGCCTGTGTGGTTCGCCGTAGTTCGGTCCAGAACCCCTCCGCCGCGGCGCTTTCCAGTCGCTCAGCCCGCGTCATGACGCACTCGCCAGCGCGCGCAGCGGCGAGGACAGCGCTTCGACCGGCCGTACGCGACCGTGGGCATCGAGCATCCCGAGCCGGTCCAGCCACGCCTCGAATTCGGGAGCGGGCCGCAGTCCCAATACTTTTCGCACGTACAGGGCGTCGTGGTAGGCGAGACTCTGATAGCCGAGCATGACGTCATCCGCACCGGGTACGGCAATGACGAAGGCGCATCCGGCCGCACCCAGCAGGGTCAGCAGGTTGTCCATATCGTCCTGGTCGGCTTCGGCGTGATTGGTGTAGCAGACATCGACACCCATCGGCAGCCCCAGCAGCTTCCCGCAGAAGTGGTCCTCGAGCCCGGCGCGAATGATCTGCTTACCGTCGTAGAGGTATTCGGGACCGATGAATCCCACCACGGTATTCACCAGTAGCGGATCCAGGTCACGGGCCACCGCGTACGCCCGGGTCTCCAGGGTCTGCTGGTCGACCGGCTTCCCGCCGGTACCGAGGTGCGCACCGGCGGACAGCGCCGATCCCTGCCCGGTCTCCAGGTACATGACGTTGTCACCGACGGTTCCACGCCGTAGCGACTTTCCGGCCGCATTGGCTTCCCGCAGCAGCGACATGTTCACGCCGAACCCGGTATTCGCCCCTTCGGTGCCCGCGATGGACTGGAAGACCAGGTCCACCGGCGCACCCGCCTCGATCAACCCCATGGTGGTGGTGACATGGGAGAGCACACACGACTGGGTCGGAATATCGAAGCGTTGACGCACCTCGTCGAGCAGATACAGCAAATCGGCTGTGGCCCTCGGGGAATCGGTGGCCGGGTTGATACCGATCACCGCGTCTCCACAGCCGAGCAGCAGACCGTCCAGGACGGCCGCGGCGATACCGCGCGGATCATCGGTGGGATGGTTCGGTTGCAGCCGGGTGGCGAGGGTACCGGGCAGCCCGACGGTCGTGCGAAAACCGGCCCGCACCTCCGTGGCTCGCGCCACCGCGATGAGATCCTGATTGCGCATGAGTTTGCTGACCGCGGCGACCATTTCGGGCGTGAGGCCCGTCGATACCGACGCCAGCGTGACGGCGGCGGCATCGGTGGCGGCGACCGCCAGCAGCCAGTCCCGCAGCCCCCCGACGGTGAGATGCGAAATCGCTCGGAACGCGGCGCGATCGTGACTGTCGATAATCAGCCGGGTGACCTCGTCGGTCTCATACGGCACCACCGGATCCTCGAGGAATGTCGCCAGCGGCACCTCGGCGAGCGCCCACTGCGCCGCCGCCCGCTCGGCATCGGAATGCGCCGCGCACCCGGCCAATTCGTCACCGCTGCGCAATGGCGTCGCCTTGGCCAGTAGTTCGACCAGACCGTCGAACCGGTAGCTCACCGTGCCGATTCGCTGCTGATACACCGTCATTCGAGATCCTCCGAAGCGCGAGCGAGCACCGCGAACTCCTCATCCGGCGAACTCGCCACCAGACGGTGACGGCTGTAGAGGCCGAAGTAGAGCAGGAAGCCGCAGAACGCCGCCAGCGTCCAGCCCGCCGCGACCGGATCCACCAGGAAGGTCGCCACCACGGCGATACACGCCACGACCAGCGCGAATCCCGTGGTCACCATCCCGCCCGGCGTCCGATAGGGCCGCCGCATACCGGGTTCGCGCACCCGCAGCACAATGTGGCTCACCATCATGAGCACATAGCTGACCGCCGCCCCGAAGACCGCCATATTCAACAGCATCGCGCCCTCACCGGTCAGCGAGAGCCCGAAGCCGATAATGCCCGGCACGATCAACGCCAGCACGGGTGCCTTGCGAGAGTTGGTGACCGACAGGCTCGTCGGCAGATAACCGGCCCGCGAGAGCGCGAAAGTCTGGCGCGAGTAGGCGTACACGATGGAGAAGAAGCTCGCGACCAGCCCCGCCAGGCCGATGTAATTGACCACCTTCGCGGCACCGCTGCTGCCCAGGGCCTCGACGAGTGGGTTGTCCGAGGTCGAAAGCGCCTGCGCACCAAGTGCTCCGGTGGACAGCACCAGGACGAGTCCGCCGGTTACGAGCAGGACCAGCATGGCGGCGATAATGCCCTTGGGCACATTCTTCTCCGGCTCCCGCGCCTCTTCGGCGGCCAACGGCACACCTTCCACAGCGAGGAAGAACCAAATGGCGAACGGGATGGCCGCCCAGATACCGAATGTCCCGAACGGCAGGAACGACGAACTGCCCAGCGCGTCCGGATCCGCGGGGATATCGGTGAGATTGCCGAGATCGAAACGACCCCAGGCGAAAACGGCGAAGATGAGCAGACCGACCAGCGCGATCACGGTAATCACGCACATCACCTTGAGCGCCTCGCCCGCCCCCGCCAGGTGAATGCCGATGAACAGGGCGTACACCGCCAGGTACACCCACCATCCGTCGGTGATCCCGAAGAGGTTCAGCGACTCCACATATCCGCCGATGAAGGTGGCGATGGCCGCGGGCGCGATGGCGTATTCGATGAGAATGGCCGCGCCCGTGGCGAATCCGCCCCAGGGTCCGAGCGCGCGCCGGGCGAAGGTGTAGCCGCCGCCCGCCGCGGGCAGGGCCGCCGACAGCTCCGCCATACCCAACACCATGGCCAGGTACATACCCGCGATCACCACGGTGGCGATCAGCAGTCCACCGAATCCGCCCTGTGCCAGACCGAAATTCCATCCGGAGTAGTCACCGGAGATCACGTAGCTGACGCCGAGGCCGGCCAGCAGCAGCCAGCCCGCCGATCCGGAGCGCAGCGTTCTTCTCGCCAAGTAGTCGTCGGTGCTGTCGCTCGCCGTCGGCCGTGTCGCAGTTGCCATAGAGGGACCGCACTCCTCGCATCTCGGTTGATCATCCGCCCAGTAGGGCGGATTCCCTAGATCCTCCGCATGCATGTTGCTGTCGTGTAACTACTGGTTTCCCGGGACATCACGGCGTATTACGGACGCGCTGCGGGCCTTATCACCCCTGGTCACGCACAATCGCAGTCATGAAGCCCCCGTCCAGCAGGTATCGCTCGCCGTGGACCCGGACCGTCGACCTCGCCGACGAGTTCCGGGAGTTGCGCGCCTGGTGGGGGCAACCGCACAAGGGCGGCCGGGCCCAGCGCGCGTTCCGCGATCACCTGGCGGCCGCACCCGCCAGCGTCGCGTACGCCTTCACCCTGTTCGTCACCTGGTGGACGCTGCGCGGCGCGAGCGAACTCGTCGGCCACCGGCTGATCCTGTCCGCGTCCACCAATCTGGCGAATATGCGCCGCGACCCGATCCAGGTGCTGGTGGCGTCGGCGTTCTGGGTGGACGGCCCGTTCCCGTGGGAATTCATCGTCATGTTCCTGGTGGTGATGGTGGCCGCCGAGCGCTGGCTGGGCACGCTGCGCTGGATCTTCGTCTTCGCCGCCGGACATATCGGGGCGACGCTGATCACGGTGACCGGTATCGCGTACGCCGTGGACCGCGACCTCATCCCGCTGCGGGTGGTGTCGGCCTCGGATGTGGGCCCCAGCTACGGGATTTCGGCCGTACTGGCCGCGTTGGCCTTCCGGGTGCGCGGGCGGCCGCGCTGGCTGTGGGTGGGCCTGCTGGTGGCCGTCTACAGCGCGGCCCTCCTGGATGGACGCACCTTCACCGATTACGGTCACCTACTCGCCCTGGCCATCGGCTTCACCGTGGGTGCTGTGGCGGTGTTCGGATCGCGGCGGATGGAACGGGCTGTCGCCCGGTCAGCCCACGACCGGGTCGACAGGGGCCGGGCGGTCGCGCTTGATCAACCCGACCACGGGCTCGACGAGCCGGGCCGCGATCGGCCCGAGGATCGCCATCAGTAGGACATAGGCGGAGGCGAGGGCGGCGAACTTACCGTCCACCGCGCCCATCGATACCGCGAGTCCCGCGATGACAATGGAGAATTCGCCGCGCGCCACCAGTGCCGCACCCGCGCGGGCGCGACCCATCCGGCGAATGCCCTGCTGCCTGGCCGCCCACCAGCCGGTGCCGACCTTGGTCAGCGTGGTGACGACGGCCAGTGCTATCGCCCAGCCCAGTACCGGCGGTATGGCCCGCGGATCGGTACTGAGCCCGAAGGCGACGAAGAAGATGGCGGCGAACAGATCTCGTAGGGGCTCGAGCAGTTTCGCCGCCTGCTGCGCCGTCGATCCCGAGATGGCGATACCGAGCAGGAACGCGCCGACCGCCGCGGAGACGTTCAGCGACGAGGCGACGCCCGCGACCAGCAGTGCGGCCCCGAGCAGTTTGAGCAGGAACACCTCATTGTCGTCGCTGTTCACAATGGCCGACACGTATTTGCCGTAGCGCAGTGCCACCACGAGCACCACGGTGATGGCCGTCATGGCAATGGCGAGGGAGGTCATGCCGCTGACGAAGCCGAGGCCGGCCAGCATCATGGTGAGAACCGGCAGGTACACCGCCATGGCCAGATCCTCGAACACCAGGATCGACAGGATTACCGGCGTCTCGCGGTTACCCAGTCGCCCGAGGTCATTGAGCACCTTCGCGACAATGCCGGAGGACGAGATGTAGGTGACGCCACCCATGGTGACCGCCCCGACCGCCCCCCATCCCAGCATGAGCGCGACGATCACACCCGGTGTGGCATTGGCGACGATATCGAGCAGGCCCGCCGACCAGGACCGCCGCATGCCCGTCACCAGTTCCGCGGCCGTGTACTCCAAGCCGAGGAGCAGGAGCAGCAGGACGACGCCGATCTCCCCGGCGATATGGCCGAATTCGGCGGCCGCGTGCATTTCGACTATGCCGCCGGTACCGAAAGCCAAGCCGCCGATCAGGTACAGCGGGATCGGCGACATGCCGAAGCGGCCTGCCAGTCGACCCAACATGCCGAGCGCGAACAGGATCGCGCCGAGTTGGATGAGGGCTAGCGCGGTTCCATCCACGCGGTCAGCCGTCGGCTAGGACGCGGGCGGCGGCGTCCAGCCCGTTTGGAGTCCCGACAACGACGAGCAGATCACCGGTATCGAGTACGAAATCCGGTCCCGGCGAGGGATGCAACTGTCCGGCCCGCATGATCGCGACGATGGATGCCTTGGTGCGGGTGCGCATTCCGGTCTCCCCCAGCATGCGCCCCACATACGGCGATTTGCCGCCGACGGGCAATTGGCGGGTGGTGATCCCGGGTAGGTCCCGGTGGTCTTCCTTGAGGCTCTCCACCAATTGCGGGGCACCGAGCAGATTGGCCAGCACTGCGGCCTCGTCGGTCGTCAGCGGCACCTGCGCCAGACAGGCGTCGGGATCGTCGCGTTGCGACACGATCAGGTCGATGCCACCATCGCGATGTACAACCACCCCGATCCGGCGTCCGCCGCGAGATTCGAAATCTTTTCGCACACCGATGCCGGGCAGCGCAGTAACGTCGACGTTCACGCCGTCCAGATTAAGGCAGACCCAATCAGGACACCGGCAGCGGTACGAACGTGCCGTTCGCGTCGGGCCGATAGTCGGTGACCTCGACGACCGCGGCCACCGGCAGCGGCCCGTAGAGATGCGGAAACCGCATGGAATCGGGATCGCCGGGCACACCCGGTTCCCACTTCACGGGGTGGGCCAGGCGAGCCGGGTCCAGCCAGAGCAGCACCAGATCCTGACGCCCGCGAAAGATCCGGTCCGCGGGCAGGTGCGCCTGGTACGGGGCGGAGAGGTGAATGAAGCCGACCTCGGCCAGCGACGGCGCGCGGTATTCGCCGTTCGCGCGAGCGGCCTCCCACTGCGCGCGAGCACAGATGTGGACGAGCGGGCCGGTGTGCGCGAGCGGTTCGGTAGCCACGACCGCCACGATATCCCGGTCTCTGATAGACCGGGACCATGAATCCGTCGCTCATCATGTCCGCCCGCGATATCGAGTTCCTGCTGTACGACTGGCTGCGTGTGGAGACGCTGACGGCGCGCGAACGCTACGTCGATCATTCGCGGGAGACCTTCGATCAGGTACTGCGGCTGAGCCAGGACCTGGCGACCCGGTACTTCGCCCCGCACAATCGCGAAAGCGACCTGCACGAACCCACTTTCGACGGCGAGAAGGTCCATATCGCTCCGGCCGTGGGCGAGGCGCTGAAGGCCTTCGCCGATGCCGGGATGATCGGTGCGGCGATGGACTACGAGGTCGGCGGTATGCAGCTGCCCTACACCGTGTTCACCGCCTGCATGTCGTGGTTCCACGCCGCCAATGTGGGCACCACCGGATACGCGCTGCTCACCGCGGGCAATGCGAATCTGATTGCCGCGCACGGCACTCCGGAGCAGGTGGACCTGTTCATGCGGCCCATGCTCGACGGCCGCAACCTCGGCACCATGGCGCTGTCGGAGCCGCACGCCGGATCCAATCTCGCCGATATCACCACCCGTGCGGTGCCGCAGGACGACGGCACCTACCGGGTTTTCGGCCGCAAGATGTGGATTTCCGGTGGGGATCACGAACTTTCGGACAATATCGTCCACCTGGTGCTGGCCCGCATCCCCGGCGCTCCGGAGGGCACCCGCGGCATCTCGCTGTTCATCGTGCCGAAATACCTCCCCGATGCCGACGGCAATCCGGCGGTACGCAATGACGTGGTGCTGGCCGGGATCAATCACAAGATGGGCTGGCGCGGCACGGTCAATACCGCCCCGGTATTCGGCGACGGCCGCTTCACCCCCGGTGATCAACCCGGTGCCGTCGGCTACCTGGTGGGCGCGCCCAATCGTGGTCTGGCGTGCATGTTCTCGATGATGAACGAGGCCCGGCTCAGCGTCGGCCTCGCCGCCACCGCGCTCGGTTACACCGGATACCTGAAATCCCTGGACTACGCCCGCAATCGCCCGCAGGGCCGACCCCTGGGCGCCCGCGAAGGCGCGCAGGTCCCCATTGTCGATCATCCCGACGTCCGGCGGATGCTGTTGGCGCAGAAGGCCTATGCCGAGGGCGCGTTGGCCTTGCAGCTGTACTGCGCGAAGCTGGTCGACGATCTGCGCACCGCCACCGACGCCGATCGCGCCGCGACGCTGCTGCGCATCCTGACACCCATCGCCAAGAGCTGGCCGTCCCAATGGTGCCTGACGGCAAACGATCTCGCCATCCAGGTGCACGGCGGGGCGGGCTACACCCGCGACTACGACGTGGAACAGCATTACCGCGACAACCGCCTCAACCCGATCCACGAGGGCACCCACGGGATCCAGAGCCTCGATCTGCTGGGCCGGGCCGTGACCGCCGAGGGCGGCGCGGCCCTGACCGCCCTGATCGATGCCATGGCGTCGACGGTGACCGCCGCCCGCACCACCGGGGACACCGAACTCACCGAATTCGCTGACGCTCTCGACCGCGCCGCGGGGCGAATCGCCGCGACGACCGCCATTCTCTGGCAGGACATGAACCCCGAGACGGCACTGGCCAACTCGGCGGCCTACCTGGAAGCGGTCGGTCACGTGGTGTTGGCGTGGATCTGGCTGGAGCAGGCACTGGCCGCGAACGCGGCGGCCGAGCGTGGGCGGGGGTCCGATGCCTTCCAGCTCGGCAAGCGCGCGGCGGCCCGGTACTTCTTCCGCTGGGAACTGCCCCGCACGGCCCCGCTGTTCGATCTCCTCGACAGCCTCGACCGCACCACCCTCGACCTCGACGAAACCTGGTTCTGAAATAGGTCTCAACGGTGTTTGCTACCGGGTCCGTGCCGTTATCCAATAGGAGTGTGAGTGTCGATGCTCCCGGGTAGTCTCCCCGTAAGACAACTGGATCGGCTGTTTTCGAAGGTGGCTTCGGCGGTTCGTGAGCATAGTCCTGGTGATGTTCGCTTTTAGCGAAACCGCAGGTCGTGTTAGCGAAAACACAAAGAAACATCTTCGGGAACAAAGACCCCGTCCCGAACGTCTGACAGAGTAGTCATCAGCCACTGCTGGGAAGTAGCGGTAGCGAGCCCGCGGAGTGGACCGCGGGCCCCACACCAGGCGAACGGTGTGCGAGCACCCGGAGCCAGGACGGAGGAGTCATGCCAGGAACTCTGACTAGCACCCCACTGACCGCGGTCGATCGTTGTGACCGCTGTGGAGCGGCCGCACGCGTGCGTGCGACCCTTCCCGCGGGTGGCGAGTTGCTCTTCTGCCAACATCACGCCAATGAGCACATGGATCGTCTTCGTGCGCTCGAAGCCGTGATCGACACGGAGTCGGCACCGGCGCTGTAATCAGCTCCTCCGCCTCACGCTCCGGTCCGGAGAGTTCGAGCCAGAACGTGAGGGGTCCGCTCAGACACAACTAAATCTTCCCAACAGAACACCCGGCAGCGGGCGACCACACGGTCGCCCGCTGCTGTGTTCTCACCACGCGGATTTGACAAATTCGAATCGAGGTATCTCGCTGTCCGCCACACATGCCACCTACCTGTCGGACCGACATATGTTCGCGCTCTGGACCTGGGGTGCCCTCGGTCCCGGGGCCGCGCCGAGCGATATCGGGGAACGCGAAACGATCGACCTGGTGGTGCCGTCGGCCGAGGGTCTCGAGGTTCGCGAGCTGGAGTGCGCGCTCGTCGAACCCGAGGGGTTTCCGGCGCTGACGCTGCCCAAGCCCGGACCGTCGGTCCGCGTCTGGCGTGCCGCGTTCGGGGAGGCGCCGGTCGCGCTGCCCACCGCCGCGCACGCGGTACCGAACGCGGCCGGGAGCGCCGTGGTATCCGCGACGCGGGCCCTGCGGGTGCTGCGCGACACCATGGCGCTCAGCGGCGAGCTGCGGTCGACGCTGAAGGCCGAGCTGCGGCCGTATCAGGCGCGCGGTATCACCTGGCTGCACGAGACTACGGCGGCGCACGGCGGCGCGGTGCTCGCCGATGAGATGGGCCTGGGAAAGACGGTGCAGGCCATCGGCTTCCTGCTGGGCCGGATCACGCTGGGACCGCAGGTGGTGGTCTGCCCGACCTCGCTGGTCGGCAACTGGGTCCATGAGATCGAGCGATTCGCGCCCGGGCTCCGGGCCCTCGCCTGGCGGGGCGGACAGCTCCCCGAGATGGGGGCGGGCACGGTGGTCGTCACCGGGTATCCGACGTTGCGCGGGCATGGGCCCGCGCTGGCCGGATCGCACTGGGCCACCGTGGTGTTCGACGAGGCGCAGGTACTGAAGAATCCGCGCACCCAGGTATCCAAGGCGGCGCGGGCGATTACCGCCGATGCGCGGGTGGCCCTGACCGGCACGCCCATGGAGAACCATCTCGAAGAGCTGTGGGCGCTGTTGAATCTGGTGGTGCCGCAGGAGTTCACGCATAAGGCGCAGTTCCGGCGGCGGTTCGTGCGACCGATCGAGGAGGGGTCGGCCGACGCGGTGATCCGCCTGCGGGACACCCTGGAGCCGGTGCTGTTGGCGCGGCGCAAGTCTCAGGTGGCGGCATCGCTGCCGCCGAAGATCCATATGGATCTGGTGTGTGATCTGAGCGCCGAGCAGGAGAAGCTCTACGACCAACTGCTCGATAGGGCCGAGGCGGAGGGCTTCGGGTCGGGGGCGCAGCGCCATACCCGGGTGTTGGCGGTGCTCACCGAATTGAAGCAGGTGTGCAACCATCCGGGGCTGGTGACCGGGGAGCTGGACGAATTGGTGGGACGCTCGGGCAAATTCGATGTGGCCGCGGATATTCTCGCCAACAATGTGGAGGTCGGCGCACCCACGCTGGTGTTCACGCAGTACCGGCGCACGGGTGAACTGCTGGTGCGGTACTGCGCCGAGGAGTTGGGGATCACGGCGCCGTTCTTCCACGGTGGACTCAACCAGGACGAGCGCGGCGAGATCGTCACCAGGTTCCAATCTCCGGATGGGCCACCGGTTTTGATTCTGAGCCTGCGGGCGGCGGGTACGGGTCTGACACTGACGCGTGCCGCCGATGTCATTCACTTCGATCGCTGGTGGAATCCGGCGGTGGAGGCGCAGGCATCGGATCGGGCGCATCGCATCGGGCAGACGCGAATGGTCACGGTCACCACGCTGACCTCCGGCACCACCATCGAGGAGCACATCGCGGGTATGCACGACCGCAAGTCGGCGCTCACCGATTTGACCGATGCGGCCGGTGTGGCGGGCCTCGCCCGCCTCGATGACGACCGCCTGATGGAACTGCTGCGGCGAAAGCGAGGCAATTGAGATGGCCGACAATGAATTCGGCTACACCATCTGGGGTATGGACTGGGTGCGGCTGGCCGAGCCGATATCGCTGACCAAGCCGGAACCGCTGCTCCCCCGCGCGCGCAGCATCGCCCGCAATGGCGGGGTCGAGACCGAGATCGAGAACACCATGGTGCGCGCCACCATTCACCGCGGGTCGGAGGCCTCGGTGACCTATCTGGAATTCGCGCCGCTGCCATCGGCCGATATTCGCACTATCGCCGGGCTGGTTCCGGCCGGGGCGCTGAGCCTGGCCGACGAACTCCACGGGGCGATCCTCGGCGCGGGCGTCACGCTCGCGCCCACCCTGGCCAGTGTGGACTGCTCCTGCCGCGCCCGTACCGAACGGTGCGTCCACATGCTCGCCACCTGCTACACCTTGGCTCGGCAGGTGGACGAGAACCCTTGGCTGGCATTGGATCTGCGCGGGTACCGAACCGGCGGTTCGGCCGAGGATCCGGTCGAGGTGCCGGTCTCGCGCTGGACGCCGCTCGACACCCTGGATCCCGCAGCGTATTTCGACCTTCCGGCGAACTAGTTCGGGTTGGCGATTCGTCATGATCGCGCCGACGAAACCGATTAGTTTGTTCAGTGTCGGCCGTCATGGCGATAACCGGCTCAGCTCGACGAGAAGAGAGAAATCATGAGCAGCAACGGTAAAGACCTCGCTCTCACACACGTCTCGATCCTGGTCGGCGACCAGGAGCAGGCCCTGCGGTTCTACCGCGACGTGATCGGCTTGGAAGTCCGCCAGGACCTCCCGTTCGCGGGCGGTCGCTGGCTCACCGTCGGCCCGGCTGCCCAACCCACCCTGGAATTCCTGCTCGAATGCCCCGGTATGAACCCGAATCCCGACGCTGTCACGGCCGCCGAGGCCCGCCTCGCCAGCGGCGCTCAGGGCACCGTCATCTTCACCGTCAATGATGTCGATGCCACCTTCGCCCGCCTCGAGGCGGCGGGCGTCGCGGTCGAACAGCCGCTCGTCGACCAGCCCTACGGTGCCCGCGACTGCGGTTTCGCCGATCCCTGGGGCAACCATCTGCGGTTCTCCCAACTGCTGCTGGGCTGAGCCGACGACTACGAGATCAGCTGGGGGACAAGCTCTCCGACTCAGGCGTTGGTTCCGCCGTCAACGGTGAGCACCGCACCGGTGACACTGCGGCCGGACTCTCCTGCCAGGTAGGTGACGGCGGCGGCGATATCCTCGACCGCGCCGAAACGGCCGAGTGCGGTCAGACCGATCTGCCCCGATGCATGGTCGCCGTCTGCCGGGTTCATATCGGTGTCGGTCGAGCCCGGCTGCACCAGGTTGACGGTGATGCCGCGCGGACCGAGTTCGCGCGCAAGAGCTTTGGTGAAGCCGTTGAGTGCCGACTTGCTCAGGTTGTAGAGGGCCAGGCCACCGAAGGGCGCGTGATCGACCAGGTTGGTGCCGATGCTGATGATGCGGCCGCCGCCGGTCAGGTATTTCAGTGCCGCCTGGGCGGCGACGAACGGGGCCCGGGCGTGGATGTTCAGCGCATTGTCGATTTCGTCAATGGTGAACTCCTCGAACGGTTTCGCCGGGAAGATACCCGCATTGTTCACCAGCACATCCAGGCGTCCCAGTTCGGCGGCGGTGCGGTCGACGGCGGCGATCACCTGTGACGCGTCAGCGCTATCGGCCCGCACCGCGATGGCTTTGCGGCCCAGTGCCTCGATCTCGGCGACCACGGCCTTCGCCAGCACCTCATTGGACTGGTAGGTCAGCGCCACATCCGCGCCCGCGGCGGCGAGGGCGCGGGCAATGCCCGCGCCGATCCCGCGGCTGCCTCCGGTCACCAGCACCACCTTGCCCGTCAGATCCGTCATCGGTACTCCTCCATATTTTGTGTCGATCAGTACATAAATAACCAAAGCAGACACCCCCAGGTCGCGTCAAGGGGTATATTTAACGATCGACACAGAAAGGAGTCGGCCATGGCGGAACGTGGACGCCCCCGCGCCTTCGACCGTGAACTCGCGCTGCGCCGCGCCATGGAGGTGTTCTGGGAGCACGGCTTCGAGGGCGCGTCCATGAGTGACCTCACCGCCGCCATGGGTATCAACTCCCCCAGCCTGTACGCCGCATTCGGCGGGAAGGAAGCGCTGTTCCGGGCGGCGATCGAGCTCTATGGTCGCACCGAGGGCAGCCTGACCGCGCGAGCGCTACGCGAGGAGCCCACCGCCCGCGCGAGTATCGAGGCCATGCTGCGCGACAATGCCGTCGCCTACACGGCCGAGGACAAACCGCACGGCTGCATGGTCGTGCTGGCCGGTTCCGCCTACACCACCCGCAATACCGCCATCCGCGACTTCCTGATCGAAGCCCGCAGGGGCACAACCGAAGACATTCGCCTGCGACTCGAGCGCGGGGTCACCGACGGCGATCTGCCCGCCGGTACCGATATCGCCGGGCTCGCGGCCTTCTACACGACGGTGCTCTACGGGCTGTCCATTCAGGCCCGCGACGGCGTCTGCTACGAGGATCTGCTGCGCTCCATCGACACCGCCATGTCGGCCTGGCCGGCGCGCGATGAATCCGCCGGGTCGGCAATGGATTCGGCGGCGCGCTCACGGTAATCAGCTATGCGGCAAGGCATCCGATTCGGCGCTGGACTCCGTCGGCACAGGCAGTCGACGCGCCAGCACCGCACCACGGCAGAACGGCGGCATCGCCTTGGCCAGTAGGAGATAGAGCGGGATACCGAGCAGCAGCGTGCCGACGCCGCGCAGGAAGACGCCGCCGATCCGCCAGTGCGGTGGAATCGGCAGCTGACAGGCGGAATCGCCGTAGTCGGCCTGCCAGGAGGTGACGGCGGTCTGGGTGGAGGCCGCCGCCGAGGTGAGCACCTGCCCCATTACATCCGGCGCAGTGCCGCGATGCGCTGTTCCAGCTGATCGGCCGTAGCCAGAGCCGTTGGCGGGCCACCACATTCGCGCCGTAGCTCACCGTGGATCACCCCGTGCGCCTTACCGGTGCGGTGGTGGTGCATGGCGACCAGGCTGTTGAGTTCGCGACGGAGTTCGCCGAGGCGGTCGGCGGTGGCGGCGCGTTCGGTGGCGGCGATCACGCCCGCACCCGATTCCGGGCGGGCGGCGTCGGCACTGCGGTCCTGGATCTGTCGGGTCTGGCGGTCGCGCAGCAGGGCGCGCATCTGGTCGGCATCGAGCAGGCCCGGTATACCGAGATAGTCGGCTTCCTCATCACTGCCGGAGAAGGTGGCGGTGCCGAAGGAGTCGCCGTCGTAGATGACCTGATCGAGTTCGGCATCGGCGGCGAGGGCGACGAATTTGCGCTCCTCCTCCCCCGGCTCATCCTTCTGCTTATTGGCGTCGATGAGCAGTTCGTCATCGAGATCGTTCTTCTCCCGATGCGGCTTGCCGATCACGTGGTCGCGCTGGACCTCCAGCTGCGCGGCGAGGTCGAGCAGCACCGGCACCGACGGCAGGAAGACGCTCGCGGTCTCACCGGATTTGCGGGCACGCACGAATCGTCCGATGGCCTGGGCGAAGTACAGCGGTGTGGAGGCGCTGGTGGCATATACGCCGACCGCCAGGCGCGGCACGTCGACGCCCTCGGACACCATGCGCACCGCCACCATCCACGGATCGGTGCTCCGGCTGAATTCGCCGATGCGGTCGGAGGATCCCGGATCGTCGGAAAGCACCACGGTCGGTTTGGTACCCGAAATATGTTCCAGCAGTTCCGCGTAATCGCGCGCCTTGTCCTGATCGGTGGCGATGACCAGACCGCCCGCATCCGGCATACCGGTGGCACGCAGCTGCCGCAGCCGGGTATCGGCGGCGAAGAGCACCTTCGACATCCAGTCCCCCGCCGGATCCAGCGCGGTCCGCCAGGCCCGTGCGGTGTGTTCCGCGCTGAGGGGTTCGCCGAGTCTGGCCGAGTACTCCTCGCCCGCGCTGTCACGCCACTGCGCCTCACCGCTGTAGGCGAGGAAGACGACCGGGCGCACGACGCCGTCCGCGAGCGCCTCGGAGTAGCCGTAGGAATGGTCGGCGCGCGACTTCTCGAAACCGGATTCGTCGGCCTCGTAGGTGATGAACGGGATCTTCGAATCGTCGCTGCGGAACGGGGTACCGGTCAGGGCCAGTCGCCGGGTGGCGTCGCCGTAGGCCTCCTCGACCGCCTCACCCCAGCTCTTGGCGTCACCGGCGTGGTGGACCTCATCGAGGATCACCAGGGTGCGGCGATTCTCGGTGCGTACCCGATGTTTGAACGGATGCGAGGCGACCTGCGCGTAGGTCACGACCACACCGTGGAAGTCGGCGGAGGTGGAACCTGTCGAATTGGAGAAGTTGGAGTCGAGCTGGATGCCGACCCGCTGCGCCGAGGACGCCCACTGGTGTTTGAGGTGCTCGGTCGGCGCGACCACCGTCACCTGGTCCACCGTGCGGTCGGCCAGCAGTTCAGCGGCAACGCGCAGCGCGAAGGTGGTCTTACCGGCACCCGGTGTCGCGACAGCCAGGAAGTCTCGAGGCTTCGACGTCAGATACTTGGTGAGAGCCCTACGCTGCCATGCACGAAGCGAACCGCTACCACCCGAAGTCACTCGGAAGAGAGTAGCGACCGGGACCGACCGCGCACCAATCCGACACAGCATCGAAAAGTGGTCCACGACACAATGGCTGGTCGCCGCACAACCGATCCCCGCGTGGGCGATGCTGTAGACACAATGAACGAGCACGATCCACCCCCGGCACCTGCCAATTCCTCCGACGGAGTGACTTCGCGCACCCTCGCCGACGGAATCTGGACATCCGTTCGCCGCGGCGGCGAACTCTTCACCCATACGGCGGTGCGGGCGTGGAACGATTCCATCTTCGCCAAATCGGCGGCCGCCGCCTTCTGGCAGACCCTGTCGCTGGCGCCGCTACTACTGGGACTGCTCGGCAGCCTCGGCTATGTGGGCAGCTGGTTCGGGCCGAACACGGTCAATATCGTGCAATCGAAGGTCATCAGTTTCAGCCGGAAACTGTTCAGTCCCAGTGTCGTCGATGACCTCATCGCGCCCACGGTCTCCGATGTCCTGCAAAAGGGGCACGGCGGCGTGGTGTCGGCGGGCTTCGTGCTGTCGCTGTGGGCCGGATCTTCGGCCATGGCCACCTTCGTGGACGCCATCACCGCCGCACACGGTCAAGCCGACGCCCGACACCCGGTGTGGCAGCGCATCTTCGCACTCCTGCTGTACGTGGGCTTCCTGATCGCCTCGGTACTCATCCTGCCGCTGGTGGCGCTGGGCCCGTCCATGGCGGGCCGGGCACTGCCCGACTCCTGGCGTGAACCCGGCCTGCGGCTCATCGAGAGCTTCTACTACCCCGGCACCGCACTCCTGCTCATCGTGGGCCTGACCACCCTCTACAAACTCGCCCTACACCGCACCCTCCCCTGGCACCGACTATTCGGCGGCGCACTCGTGGCCGGGATCTTCTTCATGGCCGCCAGCGAAGGCCTGCGCCGCTACCTCTCCTGGATAACCCGAACCGGAATCAGCTACGGCGCCCTGGCCACCCCCATCGCCTTCCTCCTGTTCACCTTCTCCCTCGGCTTCGCCGTCATCCTCGGCGCGGAATTCAATGCCAGCGTCCAAGAATTCTGGCCCGCCCGAGCCACCCGCTGGGCACAGGTCCAGCGCTGGCTGGCCGCGCGCCGCCGGGGGCCGCGGGACCGGACGACGGAAGCGTCGGAGCCCGACTCCAAGGACTCTGATCCGGACGACCCGGACCGAATCGAACCGGAAACCACCGAAGTGGATCCGCCCGCCACCCCACCAATGGCATCCAGACCGTCCGTTTCCGAGGGTTAGCCGTCGAAGAGCGGCGGACGCAGCGTCGGGCGAATCCCGTCTACCCTCGGGGCTGGGACCATCCGAAGGTGAGTTCGACCGCGCGCTTCCAGTTGCCGTATTCGGCCTTCACCCGTTCGGAATCCGGTTGCGGCTGCCATTCGGCCGCGCGGTGCCAGTTGCGACGGAGGACCTCGAGGTCGGCCCAGTAGCCGACGGCCAGTCCGGCGGCGTAGGCGGCACCGAGGGAGACGGTCTCGATGATCATGGGGCGCTTGACCGGAACGTCGAGGACATCGGCGACGAACTGCATGAGCAGATGGTCGGTGGTCATGCCGCCGTCCACCTTGAGCGCGGTGGCCCGCAGCCCGGAGTCGGCGTTCATGGCGTCGACGACCTCGCGGGTCTGCCACGCGGTGGCCTCGAGTACGGCCCGGGCCAGGTGTCCCTTGGTGACGTAGGAGGTGAGTCCGACAATGATGCCGCGGGCCTCGCTACGCCAGTGCGGCGCGAACAGGCCGGAGAAGGCAGGCACGATGTAGCAGCCGCCATTGTCGTCGACGGTGCGGGCGAGAGTCTCGATTTCCGGTGCGCTGGAAATCAATCCGAGACCGTCGCGGAACCACTGCACCAGTGAGCCGGTGACGGCGATGGATCCTTCCAGCGCGTACATCGCCGGTGCGTCACCGATGCGGTAGCCGACGGTGGTGAGCAATCCGTGCGTCGACCGGACGGGGGAACGACCGGTATTCATGAGCAGGAAACCGCCGGTGCCATAGGTGCATTTGGTGTCACCGCGGGAGAAACAGGTCTGCCCGAACAGCGCGGCCTGTTGATCGCCGAGCGCGGCGGCGATGGTGATGCCGGGCACCACTCGGCGAGTGACGCCGTAGATTTCGCTGGAGGAGCGGATCCGCGGGAGCATCGCCGGGGAAATGTCGAAGAAGGACAACAGCTCCCGGTCCCATTCGAGGGTCTCGAGGTTCATCAGCAGCGTCCGGCTGGCATTGGTGACATCGGTGAGGTGCATGCCGCCGTCGACACCACCGGTCAGATTCCAGATCAGCCAGGTCTCCATGGTGCCGAACAGGACATCGCCGCGTTCGGCGCGGGCCCGCAAGCCGGGGATGGAGTCGAGCAGCCAACGCACCTTGGGCGCGGAGAAGTAGGTACCGAGCGGCAGTCCGCTCAATTCGAGCACGCGGTGGGCGTCGGGCCGATCACCCAGCGTACGAACCAGATCCGCGGTGCGGACGTCCTGCCACACAATGGCCTTGCCCACCGGATTTCCGGTGTGGCGGTCCCATACGACGCTGGTCTCGCGCTGGTTGGTAATGCCGAGCGCGACGATCTGTTCCTGGGCGATGCTCCCGTCACGCAGCGCGCGGGGAATGATGCGATCGACATTGCGCCAGATCTCCATCGCATCCTGTTCGGCCCAGCCGGGTTTGGGAAAGTAGTGCTGATGTTCGCGCTGCGCCACCGAGACCAACCGACCGGCGGAGTCGAACACAATGCAGCGGGTCGAGGTCGTCCCCTGATCGATGGCCATCACGTAGCGCTGCGTCATCGGGCGCGCCTTTCTGCGGTAGAGCGGATCGGGGCGGCCGGTACACCCCGGGATTACCTGTCTTCGACCAGATCTCGTGACACCGCGCGGGCGGCGTCGCGCACGTAATCCAGCAGCGTCGGGTTCGCGTGTATTCCGGTCGGGAAGAGCCGTTCGGCGGGTCCGGAGATGCCGATCGCACCGACCGTGAGGCCGCCGTGCGAGCGGATCGGGGCGGCGATACTCGCCTCGCCGGGCACCAGTTCGCCGTACTCGCCGGCCCACCCATTATCCCTGACCTCGGTCAGCGATCTGCTGAGCAACTCCGGGCGGATCATGGTCCGGCGGGTGAGTGACTCCAGTTTCCCGGCGCGGATGCGTGCCGTCAGGTCACTGTCGTAGGCGAGCAGGACCTTGCCGAGAGCGCAGGCGTGCAGCGGCAGTAGCGCACCGACATCCAGGGTCTGCGGGGTATCGTCCGGTCGGAATACGTGGTGTACCACGAGCACACTGTCTTGCTGCGCCGTGCCGATCCGAACGGCCTCGCCGCTGCGCGCGGCCAGGGCGTCGGCCCAGTTGATCGCCCGGGAACGGAGTTCGTTGGCGTCGAGGTAGCCGGTGCCCAACTGCCGCAGTGCCGGGCCGATCCGGTATTTGCCGCCGCTGTGGTCCTGTTCGACGAAGCCGATGGCCTGCAGCGTCCGCACGATTCCGTGCACGGTGCCCTTGGCGAGATCGAGCGAGTTCGCGATATCGCCGATACCCAGACCGCCGTAACCGCGGGCGAGTAACTGGATGATCGCGCCCGCACGCTCGATCGACTGCACCGGGCCTGGCATAGCGGTCAACGTATTTCACCGAGCGGGTCCGACAATGTCGAACGCCGAAGGGCCGTGACCGTTATGCCGGTATCGCCATTTGACCTGCACGTTCTCCAATGTGATCTAGACCACAGCTCGACGGGGCAGGCCCGTGGCGTGCGGCTCCCGGCTGCGCGTTCGGCATTGTCGAACGGGACCGGTTGAGTGTGTGCAATATCACCGTAGTGTTCGGCGCACTTTCAGAGGTCCCGGCGATCCGGCCCGGGACCACCCCACGGACGATTGGAGAAATCGTGGGTCTCACAGAGGTTTTCGTCAGCGAGGTATTCGGCACGGGAGTGCTGATACTGCTCGGCGCCGGAGTGGTGGCCAATGTCCTGCTGGTGAAGTCCAAGGGTCTCGACGGCGGCTGGCTGCTGATCAATATCGGGTGGGGATTCGGCGTGATGGCGGGCGTCTACCTCGCCTTCAAATCCGGCGCACACCTCAATCCCGCGGTGACCCTGGGAATCCTGAGCAGCGGAGCCGATGAGTACGCCCCGGGCGTCGCCGTCTCGTTCGGCTCGACCGTGGTCTATCTGGCAGCCGAGCTATTCGGCGCGTTCCTGGGCGCCTGCCTGACGTTTGTGGCGTACAAGAAGCATTTCGACGCCGAACCGGACGAGGGCAAGAAACTGGCTGTCTTCGCGACCGGTCCGGCCATCCGCAACTACGGCTGGAATCTGGCCACCGAGGCGATCGCCACCTTCGTCCTGGTGCTGGTGGTGCTCTCGTTCGCGAAGACGCCCTCCGGGCTCGGCCCGCTCGCGGTCGCGCTGCTGGTTGTGGGCATCGGCGCCTCGCTCGGCGGCCCGACCGGCTACGCCATCAACCCGGCACGTGACCTCGGCCCGCGCATCGCGCACGCGATACTGCCGCTGCGGCACACCGCCGCCGAACCTGTCCCCGCGCACTCCGCGAGCCTGGGTGCCGCCGCCGAACCAACCCGCGAGCCCAAGGCCGGATCCAGTGACTGGGCCTACGCCTGGGTCCCGGTGGTCGGCCCGATAATCGGCGGCGTGCTGGCCGGTCTCGTCTCGCAGCTCATCTTCTGATCGAATCACCCTCAGCAGCAACCAGTTTCGCCGAAGGAGAAAACCCCCATGTCACGATACGTCGCAGCGATCGACCAGGGCACCACCTCGACCCGCGCCATGATCTTCGACCACGCGGGCACGGTCATCGCGGTCGACCAGCGCGAACACAACCAGATCTTCCCGCGCGCGGGATGGGTGGAGCACGACCCGGTCGAGATCTGGGAGAACACCCGCGCGGTAGTCGCGGGAGCCCTGGCCAAAGGTGATCTCACCGCCGCCGATATCGCCGCGGTCGGCATTACCAATCAGCGCGAGACCACCGTGGTCTGGGATCGCGCCACCGGGGAGCCGGTCTACAACGCGATCGTGTGGCAGGACACCCGGACCGACCGGATCGCCGAGGAGCTGGGCCGACTGGGCGGCGGACAGCAGCGCTACCGGGAGCGGACGGGATTGCCCCTGGCGACGTACTTCTCCGGGCCGAAGATCAAGTGGATCCTCGACAATGTCGAGGGCGTCCGGGAACGCGCGGAAGCGGGCGAGCTGGCCTTCGGGACCATGGACAGCTGGATCCTGTGGAATATGACCGGCGGCACCGACGGCGGCGTGCACGGCACCGATCCGACCAACGCGTCGCGCACGCTGCTGATGGACCTGGACACGCTGAAATGGGATGCCGAGATCGCGGCGGAGATGGGTGTGCCGATGTCCATGCTGCCCGAAATCTATTCGTCCTCAGAGGTTTACGGCTCGGTGCGCGCCCGCGGCGCGCTGGCCGGCGTGCCCATTGCCGGTATCCTCGGCGACCAGCAGGCCGCTACCTTCGGCCAGGCCTGCCTGACGCCGGGTGAAGCCAAGAACACCTACGGCACAGGCAATTTCGTGCTGCTCAATACCGGAACCGACAAGGTGCTCTCCAGCAATGGCCTGCTGACCACCGTCTGCTACAAGCTCGGCGACGCCAAACCGGTCTACGCCCTGGAGGGCGCCATCGCGGTGACCGGGTCGCTGGTGCAGTGGCTGCGCGACAACCTCGGCATGATCGGTTCGGCGGCCGAGATCGAGGAGCACGCGCGTTCCGTCGACGACAATGGCGGTGCCTATTTCGTGCCCGCCTTCTCGGGATTGTTCGCACCCTATTGGCGCTCCGATGCGCGCGGCGCGATTGTCGGGCTGACTCGCTTCGTGAACAAGGGCCATCTCGCGCGGGCTGTCCTCGAGGCCACCGCCTTCCAGACCCGCGAGGTCATCGAGGCGATGAATGCCGACTCCGGGGTCGCGCTCACCTCACTCAAGGTGGACGGCGGGATGGTCGTCAACGAATTGCTCATGCAATTCCAGGCCGACATCCTCGGGGTCGAGGTCATTCGTCCGGTCGTCGCGGAGACCACCGCGCTCGGCGCGGCCTACGCCGCCGGTCTCGCCGTCGGATACTGGGCCGGGGAGGACGCCATCCGGACGAACTGGGCCGAGGACAAGCGGTGGCAGCCGAACCTGGACGAGGCCCGCCGGGAACGCGAGTTCCGCAACTGGAAGAAGGCCGTCACCAAGACCTTCGACTGGGTCGAGAACGAGGACTGACCTTCTGCTCGGCGAACCCGCCCCGGCTATCGAGGAGAACTCCGAATGCCCGCCCCACGTCTCGGCCCGGACTACCGCAGGACCGCGCTGCGGAGGCTCGCCTCCGATGAGTTCGATGTGCTGGTCATCGGCGGCGGTGTGGTCGGGGCGGGCGCCGCGCTCGATGCCGCGGCGCGCGGATTGTCGGTCGCCCTGGTAGAGGCGCGGGACTGGGGTGCGGGCACATCCGGCCGGTCCAGCAAATTGATACACGGTGGCCTGCGCTATTTGGAGCAGTTCGACTTCAAGTTGGTGTTCGAAGCCCTCAAGGAACGAAGACTGCTGTTGAACAGGCTCGCTCCGCACCTGGTGCGCCCGGTGCCGCTGCTCTTCCCGCTGCGGCACCGGGTCTGGGAACGCGGGTACGCCGGGGCCGGGGTGCTGCTCTACGACCTGATCGGTCGGACCAAGCAGTTGCCTGCGCATCGCCATCTGTCCCGCGCCGGTGTCTTGCGTGCGGCGCGCGGACTGGACCCGCAGGCACTGGTCGGAGGCATCCAGTTCTACGAGGCGCAGGTCGATGACGCGCGCCACACCATGACGCTGGCCCGCACCGCCGCCCAGTACGGCGCCACGGTGCTCACCGGAGCGCGCGTCACCGAACTGGTCCGGGCCGGGGAGCGGGTGGTCGGGGCGGTGGTGCGCGACGCGGAGACCGGCACCGAGATCACCGTGGCGGCTCGGCGGGTGATTGGCGCGACCGGGGTGTGGACCGACGAGACACACGAAATCGCCGGTGTGCCAGCGCCGTTCACCGTCCGCATGTCCAAGGGCGTACATCTACTCGTCCCGCGCGCCCGGCTCGATCTCGGGAGCGGGCTGATCATGCGCACCGAGAAGAGCGTCCTGTTCGTCATTCCGTGGGATCGGCACTGGATCATCGGCACCACCGACACCGACTGGGCCCTCGACCGCGTCCATCCGGCGGTGAGCCGGGCCGACGTCGACTATCTGCTCGCACGCGTCAACGCGATGCTCACCGACCCGCTGACCGCCGCCGATATCGAGGGCGTCTACGCTGGCCTGCGCCCCCTACTGGCCGGTGAATCCGCCGAAACCGCCCAGCTGTCAAGGGAACACGCGGTCGCCGAGCCCGCGCCCGGACTGTTCGTCATCGCGGGCGGCAAGTACACCACCTACCGGGTGATGGCCGCCGACGTGGTCGATGCCGCGGTCCGCGGCTTCGGCCGCGCCGCCCCGAAATCACTGACCGAACACATCCCGCTCCTCGGAGCGCTGGGCTATCACGAAATGTGGCTCGAGCGCGGCAGTATCGCGGACCGCACGAGACTCCGCCCGGCGACTGTCGAGCACCTGCTACACCGCTACGGCTCCCTGGTGAGCGAACTGTTCCACCTCATTGCCGAGCGCCCGGACCTGTCCGAGCCGCTCGCCGGAGCACCCGACTACCTGCGAGCCGAGGCGGTCTACGCGGTCACCCACGAGGGGGCGCTACGACTGGCGGACATACTGATTCGCCGAACCAGGATCTCCATCGATCAGCCCGACCGCGGACTCGCGGCGGCGGCGGAGGTCGCGCGTCTGGTGGCACCGCACCTCGGCTGGGACGCCGAGCGCGAGCAGGCCGAGGTCGTCCACTACACGCAGCGGGTCAAGGCCGAACGCGCCGCTCAGCAGGCCGCCGACGACCACGCGGCCAATGCCGCCCGACTGGCCGCCGAGGAACCAGCACCGACCCCGGTTTACAACCCGCTGACCATTGAAAACGGCTAGTCCTTCGGCGCTGCGCGGATTCGCGCGGAAGGAGGTCAGCCGGGTTCGACCACCTCGCGCAGCGCACGGAATTCCGAGGCGAGGGCGTCGAGTGTGTAATGGGCATTGAGCCCGCTGGGGTTGGGCAGCACCCATAACGCGGTAGCACCGATCCCCTCGGGTTGCGGGCCGACTGTGGTGCGCGGACGACCGAAGGCCGTGCGGTAGGCACCGATTCCCAGCACAGCCAGTACTCGGGGCTGATACCGCTCGACCCGATCAACCAGGGCACGTCCACCTGCGCGCAGTTCGTCGGCGGTCAGTTGCTCGGCTTTGGCGGTCGTGCGTGCGGCCACGTTCGTGATCCCCAACCCCAGCCCGAGCAGTTCGTGCTGTTCGTCGGGCCGCAGTAGGCGCGGCGTGAAACCGGACCGATGCAATGCCGGCCAGAACCGATTTCCCGGACGAGCGAAGTGATATCCGGTCGCCCCCGACCACAGGCCCGGATTGATTCCGCAGAAGAGCACACGCAAGCCGGGCCCGATCACATCGGGAATCGTCTGGTCCTGCGCCGCGGCCAGATCCGCGGGCGACGGCCGCGCTGACGAACCAGAACCCATTCCCTCAGTCTGCCGGGGCTCTGCCGACCACCTGCCGCCGGGCTCGGCGACAGTCGCCGCGCGAATGAACGCGAAGCGGGCCTAACTGTTCTCGAGATAGAGCGGTCCCAGGACCGAGACCAGGTGGACTATGCGCTGCACGATCTGGTCGGCGCTGCAGTCGAGGAGTCCGGATTGCCAGGCGTTGATCAGCTCGACGAAACCGCCGACGGAGGCGATGGCGTCGATGCGAAGGGCCAGCAGGTCGGCGTCGGGCCGGACGTAGGTCTGTGCGGCGCCTACGACGAGGTTCGCGGTGAGCTGTAGCGCTTCGCCTCGGCAGGCTTCCAGGGCGGGGCTGCCCGCGTGGTGCAGCAGCAGTATCCGACCGAAGCCGGGATCATTGGAAATGCGTTGCAGCACAGTCGATGCCGCTTGTTCGATGAGCCCGGGCAAGGGACGGCTGGAGTAGTCGGCGAAAACGCCGCCGAGCGCGGCGAGCATGTCGTCGCGAACTTGCTCCCATGCGGCGACGAGAAGTTCGTCGCGGTCAGCGAAGGCTTCGTAGAAGTAGCGGTCGTTGAGGCCGGTGCGGGCACAGACCGCTCGGATGGTGACCCCGGTCCAGCCGGACTCGCGCCAGATTTCCAGGGCGGCCTCGATGACGCGCTCGCGGCGTTCGGTGCGCCGTTGGTCTGCGCTGCGCCCTCCCCAGGTTCGTGCTGTGGTCACGGCTCCCATCTTGACAAGCGAGTGGGCCACACACAAACTGGTGACACGCGCAGACAATTGGGACGGGCGTCACCAGTTTCTGAGTGTTTTCGGTACAGAGCTGTATCGCCCCGAGGAGGGTCAGCATGGTCACACATGCGCAAGTCATCGACGAGCACGCGGATGACACGGCACCGCCAAGCTTCATGCGAACCCCGATGTGGGTGGCCACCTACGAGGCGCTGACCATCGGACTGGATCACCGTGCCGGGTTGATCGGACGGCTGAAGGACGCCGATATCCTGCGCTTCCGGGCGGGGACCCGACGATTCGTCGCACTGAACCACCCCGACTACGTCGATCACGTCCTGCACGCCGGGCGGCTGAAGTATCGGAAATCGTTCGAGTACGAGATGTTGCGCGCGATTCTCGGTGTCAGCCTGTTCACCGATGAGGACGATTCCTGGCAGCGGCATCGCACGCTGCTCAACCCGATGTTCGCCCGCCGTCACCTCAACAGCCTGCTCGACTTGATGATCGAGCCGATTCAGGCGCGGATTGATTCTCTCGAGGCCGAGACCGGCCGCATCGAGATCGACATGGTTGGCGAGATGGTCCAGATGACGCTGAACGTGGTGGGAAACGCGTTGTTCGGGGAACAGTTCGGGCCGATCGCGCTGAAGATGTCGGATCTGGTGACCGGTGGTTTGCGTTTCGCCGAACGGCTCGAGCGGGTGTTCGTGGTCGCCGCACCACCCACATGGGCGTGGCGGGCCACGGCTCGAGTGGCATTCACTCCGGTTCCGCTGCCGCCGCCGTTCCGCAAGATTCAGCGGATCGTCCGGCTGCTGGATGACGAGGTGTGGACACTGGTGCGTGAGCGCGACGTACACCGCACCGACAGCCCGGATCTGCTCAATCATCTGCTCACCGCATCCGATGAGCAGGGTTCACTGCCATTGCGACGTGTCCGTGACGAGGCGCTGACCTTCATGCTGGCCGGGCACGAAACCACCGCCAACGCACTGTCGTGGATGTGGTACCTGCTCGCACTGAATCCGCAGGCTCGGGCCCGGCTGCTCGACGAGGTCGACACCGTACTCGACGGACGCCGGCCAACGGTGGCCGACGTCTCCCGATTGCCTTGGACCACAGCATGTTTCCAGGAGGCGATGCGCTACTTCTCGCCCGCCTGGGTGATCCCGCGGGTGGCCGTCGAGGACGATGTGATCGGCCGACACCGGATCCGGCGCGGCACCACCGTGATCATGCCGACCCACCACATCCACCACGACCCACGGTGGTGGACCGACCCCGAGGAGTTCGATCCCTCCCGGTTCCTGCCCGGCGCGGGAAAGGGCCGACCGCGATCGGCGTATCTGCCTTTCGGCGGCGGCAAACGCATCTGCATCGGCTCCAGTTTCGCCCTGATGGAGTCGGTGCTGATCACCGCCATGTTGAGCCAGAAGTACGTCTTCGACCTGGTACCCGGTCACCCGGTCGAACCCGAGGCAACGCTGACTCTGCGCCCGCGCGACGGGCTGCGAATGATCGCCCGCCGCAGGGAGATCCAACGGTGAACGGCATCGAACCCCGCGATGCGCTGGTGCTGATCACCGGCGCGGGCCACGGCATCGGCGCGGCGACCGCCCGGCGCTACGCCCGCTCGGGCGCCACCGTCGTGGCCGTCGACATCGACGAGGACGCCGCACGCGCCACCGCACGGGACTGCGGCGCGCAGGGCGTACCCGCACACGCCCGCCGCTGCGACGTCGGCGACGCGGAAGCGGTTGCCGAGCTGGCGAAATCGGTGTCGGAGGACATCGGCGAGATCGACATCGTTGTCAATAACGCCGGAGTCGGTGTGGGCGGGCCGTTTCTGGACACCAGCCTCGACGACTGGACCTGGCTGCGGTCGGTGAATCTCGACGGTGTGATCCACGGGTGTCACATCTTCGGCGCCGCGATGGCCGAACGCGGCCGGGGGCAGCTGGTCAACATCGCCTCGGGAGCGGGTTACCTCCCGAACCGTCGCATGGCCACCTACTGCGCGTCCAAGGCCGCGGTGATCATGTTCTCCCGATGCCTGCGCGCCGACCTGCGCCCGCGCGGGGTCGGGGTGAGTGTCGTCTGCCCGGGTGTGATCAATACCGGAATCCTGGACCGCACCCGGCTACGAGGCAACGCCCTGAACGAACGGGACTGGTTCGCACGGGCTTTCGACCACAGTCACTCCCCCGACACGGTGGCGAAGGCCGTCGTCCGCGCTGCCGCACATGATCGCTCGTTCGTTCCGGTCGGCGCCGAGGTTCGGCTGGCCCACCACCTGCTGCGGCTGACTCCGGGCCCGATCGTGGACCTGGCGGCACGGATATGACTGTCACGCAAAGCCGATACGACCGCGAGACGGTGGTCCTCGGCGGCGTCCGGACACGCTGCCTCCGCGCACCCGGCCGCAGCCCCACGGTGGTGCTGCTGCACGGGTTCACCGATTCCGCGGACACCTGGCGCCCGCTGCTCCGCGAGCTGGCCGACCGCGGCCTGCGCGCGGCCGCGGTGGATCTGCCACATTTCGGTGCCGCCGACCGGCCAATCAGCGACACCGTGCTCGGCGGATACGACTCGTTCGCTGCGGCGGCGATCGACTATTTCGACAGTGGCGACGGAGTGGTCCTGGTCGGCAATTCCGTTGGCGGACTGGTGGCCCTGCGTGCCAGCCAGGATCCACGGCCCGGCATTCGCGCAGTGGTGGCCATCGGTCCTGCCGGGCTGCACACGCCCCAATGGCTGCGCACCCTGAGCCGAGCGACACCCCTGCTGGCTCTGCTGTCGCGGGCCCCCGTGCCCTCGGTCACCAGCTTCGGACCGCTGCTGCCGGCGGTGTGGGCCGCGCTGTTCTCCCTGGCCGTAGCACGAGGCAGGCTGACCCCCGCGACAAAAGACCACTACGCCTCACATATTCACACCGGCGACGTGAAACGGGTGCTGGCACTGGGCCTTCGCACCATTACCGAGCTGATCGACCCCGCTGTCGTGGACCCGGCCCGATTCGCCGTCCCGGTCACCCTGATCTGGGGCCGCCACGACTGGATCTGTCCCCCGACCGGAGCAAAGACAGTACTGGACATCCGGCGTGCGGATGTCGATGTCGATGTCGTGATCTACCCCGACGCGGGGCACTGCACCCAACTCGAGCGCCCGGCCGATATCGCCGTCCGCATAACGACTCTCATCGCCGACACGGCCCACGGCCGCACGACCGCACTCGAAGGATGACAGCCATGACCGACACCCTGTCCACCGATCACGAGATCGTCGTGATCGGTGCCGGATTCTCCGGTATCGGATTCGCCATCAAAGCCAAGGCCGCCGGATACACCGATCTGCTGATCGTCGACGACGCCGACGGTGTCGGCGGCACCTGGCACTGGAACACCTATCCCGGTGTGGCCGTGGATATTCCCTCCTTCAGCTACCAGTACTCCTTTGCCCAGCGGCCCACCTGGTCGCGCACCTACGCCCCGGGCCGCGAGCTGAAGCAGTACGCCGAGCACTGCGTCGACAAGTACGGCATCCGTCCCCATCTACGCCTGAGTACCTCGATCGTCGCGGCCGAGTACGACGAGACCCGCAATCGATGGATACTGACCACAGGATCGGGCGGGTCGATCACCGCGCGTTTCGTCGTGAACGCCGCCGGGGTGCTGACTCGCCCGAAACTGCCGGACATCGCGGGACTCGAGGATTTCGCGGGCATCGCCATGCACACCGCGCGCTGGGATCACCGGATCGAGTTGCGCGGAAAGAAGGTGGGGATCGTCGGCACCGGCGCTTCCGCGGTGCAGGTCATACCGGAGATCGCCGCCGAGGCGAAGCGGTTGACGGTGTTCCAGCGCACGCCGATCTGGTGTCTGCCGAAACTTGATGTGCGGCTCACGAAACCAGCCACCTGGGCGCTCGAGCATCTCCCGCCGGTGGGGTCGGCGGCTCGGTTGGCCAGTCAGGCGTTCGTGGAAGTGACCTTCCCGATCGCCGCCCACTACGGCCGAGTCCTGCCCGCGGGCCGGATCGGCGAACGGATCGCCACCGCCTACCTGCGCGCCCAGGTGCACGACCCGGACATACGCGAAAAGCTCACTCCCCGATACGGTCTCGGCTGCAAACGCCCCAGCTTTCACAACCGCTACCTGGCGACCTTCAACCGACCCAACGTCCACCTCGAGACCGACCCGATCGACCACGTCACGGCCGACGCGATCCACACCGTCACGGGAACCGCGCACGAGCTCGACATCTTGATCCTGGCAACCGGATTCAAGGTCATGGACTCGGGCAATATGCCCACCTACGACCTCACCGGCAGCGACGGCCGCAATCTCGAGAAGTGGTGGGACGAGCACAGGCTGCAGTCCTACGAGGGGGTCAGCGTTCCCGGATTCCCCAACCACTTCGCCATCTTCGGCCCCTACGGCTACAACGGATCCTCCTACTTCGCCCTCATCGAAGCCCAGACCCGGCACATCCTGCGCTGCCTCGACCACGCCCGTCACCTGGGCGCCGAACGGATCGAGGTGACCGACGCCGCCAACACGCGCTACTTCACCGAAATGCTCACCCGCCGCAAGAACCAGATCTTCTGGCAACCCAGCTGCGCCCACGCCAACAGCTACTACTTCGACAAACACGGCGATGTCCCACTGCGCGCGGCGAGCACCCTCGAAACCGCCTGGCGCAGTCGACGATTCAACCTGCGCGACTACGATTTCGGGCGGGCGTCCCAGTCTCGCTCCGTCCGGGCGGCGATTACCGATTGACCGTCGGTGCGTTCTATCCGGCGTTGACCACCCCGGAGTCGGGGTGCTGTGCGCGCCGTGTGCGCAGGTTCTCGGCGACCTCGGCTTCCCATGCCTCGTTGGCTTTGGCGGTGTCGACCTCGAATTCGAAGCGCCGCACCGACTTCGGGTCGATATCGGCGACGTCGACGTAGAACTGGTCGTACCAGCGGCGCAGCTGGTACACCGGCCCGTCCTCCTCGCAGAGCAGCGGATTCTCGATCTTCGATTTGTGTTTCCAGATCTCGACATCCTGCAGGAAGCCGACGCTGATGCCCTCGGTCATCTTGGCGGCCAGCTGACTGGCGGCCCGGTCCGCAAGGCCGCGGGGCTTCTCCAGGGTGATGCCCCACTGCAGCACGAAGGAGTCCTGCGTGACCGGGTAGTGGCAATTGACCAGGACGCTTCGGACCTCGAAGCCGCTGTAGATGTTGGTCAGCGGGTTGATCATGTACGACGGACCGAAGTAGGACGCCTCCGATCTCAACAGCGTGTCGCCGCCGTACTTGGTGGCCATGCCGATATCGGGACGGCCCTTGGTCTCCAGGTACTGGGTCGCGACATGGCCCTCGAAGACATTCTTGAAGTACGTCGGGAAGGCGTAGTGGATATAGAAGAAGTGCGCCATATCCACGATATTGTCGATGATCTCGCGGCAGTTGGAGCCCTCGATGAGGATCGACTGCCAGGTCCACGGAGTCCAGCCGCCGTGGTGGGCCTCGGCGTCCTTTCCATCGGCATCGCTGTACGGACCCCCGATGTACGGGATGGTGATACCGGCCGGCGGCGGGTTGCCCTCATGGTCATGCCAGACGAATAGCTGACCGTTGCGCTCCAGTGTCGTCCACGTGCGGGTACGGGCCAGCGGCGAGACGCGCCGCGCGTAGGGGATGTCGGTGCAGGTGCCGTCGCCGCTCCAGCGCCAATCGTGGAATGGGCAGGCGACGGAGTCGCCCTTGACCTCGCCCATGGACAGGTCGCCGCCGAGGTGGCGGCAGTAGGCGTCGAGTACCTGCAGATCGCCGTGGCCGTCGGCCCAGACGACCAGCTTGGTGCCGAAGGCGTTGACCGAGTGCGGTTTGCCGTCCCGGAAGCCCTGCGCCAGGCCCAGGCAGTGCCAGCCTCGGGCGTAACGGGTCGGCGCGGTTCCCACGTCGATCTCGCGGACCTTCCTGCCACGCCCCTGCGGGGTTGCAATCACCACTGCCCTCCTTTGTAACACGTTCTAGTTATGCGTCAGTTTCGGGCAGGTGGTCACATCGGCACAATGGCCGAAAGACCCTACCCTCGAGCTGCCGGTCGCGTGCGTCGATCCGCGGACTACCATCCGGCTCGACTTACCGATCCAGGTCGGGGTTCACGCGAATCGGCTCCGAGCGGTACCGGCTGGTCGGGCCGTCGATACCGAGTAGTTTCCAAACGCGCTTGGAGATCGAGTTGAGGAGGCCGAGGTCCTTGGCCAGAGCCCGCACATCGATGAAGTAGTCGCTGAAGACCTGCCGGGCTTCCTTCGAGCCGTAGTACAGCTCCTCGCGAACCCCGGCCGGGATATCGAATTCCTCGAAGAATGCCTTGGGCGGTGTCGCGATGGATCGGCCGAGGATCCACATGACAATCGGCATGGCGATCGACAGCACCATTCGGCTCGCCGAGTTCCGCTGCGGCACATGGTGCCGGAGGAATTCGTGCGCGAAGGAGATGTGTCGCGCCTCCTCCGCGATGTGGATGGCCATGACGCCCCGCATAATCGGGTGCACGTCTTCGCCGGAACGCAGGACCGCCTTCTGAATGTGGTCGATCGGTTCCTCGCCGGCCAGCACCGCCATGAAGAACAGGCTCGGGAACAGCACGGCGACCGGCACGCCGAGGTGTCGCAGCTGACGCACCAGCTGACCCATCCCCGGCACGTCGACGCCGATCCGGTTGACCATCTCCTGGAACATCAGGGTGTGGTAGTGCTCCTCGATCATTTCGTGGGAGCAGTAACGGAACTCGGGCGAACCGTTCGGCAGCCCGAAGACGTGCTGCTGCATGCCGCTGATCAGAATCGATTCGAACTGCAGACCCACCTTGGCGATATTGGCCTGGCGGTACTTGCCGATGGCGATCTTGTCTTCGTCGGACAGCGCCAGATACCACGGGTGGCGACCGAGCGGGTCCGCCGATACCGGCAGGATCCACCGCTTCGGGTCGGCATCGACATCGAAATCCGGGTTGTCCCAATCGATATCGACGAACGGGTCGAAGTGCTTGTTCACCGATCCCTCGGACAGCAGCAGCAGTGTGCGCGCGTACTCCCGCGCTTCGGCGACAACTGGGTCATCGGACGTGGTGGCTGTGTTCGTCATCGTCACAGCGTCCGTCTGGACACCGGCACCGGAATAGGGCCTTTGGTCACTATACGTAACTCTCGTTCACAGATACCGTCCGAATAGCCAGCGGGACGAGAGCACCCGGCAAGACCAGACGAAATGAGACCTCAATGACGCGGCATGTCGACGTACTGATTATCGGCGCGGGGCTGTCCGGGATCGGGATGGCCTGCCATCTCACCCGCGCGCAGACCGGGCGCAGCTACCTCGTCCTGGAACGCCGCACCGCGATCGGCGGCACCTGGGACCTGTTCCGCTATCCCGGCATCCGCTCCGATTCGGACGTGTGCACCTTCGGCTACGAGTTCCGGCCGTGGACCGGCACCAAGGTACTCGCCGACGGCCCGCACATCCGCCAGTACATCGAGGACACCGCCACCGAATACGGTGTGACGCCACATATCCGCTTCGGCCGCAAGGTGACGGCGGCGAACTGGTCCAGCGCGGAAGGCATCTGGACCGTCGAGGTGGTCGACGAGCAGAGCGGTATGACCGAGACCTACACCAGCGACTTCCTGGTCGGCTGCACCGGTTACTACGACTACGACCACGGTTACCGGCCGGAATTCCCCGGCGAGAGCAACTTTCGCGGTCGCATAGTGCATCCGCAGCACTGGCCCGAAGATCTCGATTACCGAGGCAAACACGTGGTCGTGATCGGCAGCGGCGCGACAGCCATCACCTTGATTCCGGCGATGAGCGAGGACACCGCGCACATCACCATGTTGCAGCGCTCCCCCACCTATATCGCGTCGCTGCCCGCCGACGATCCGGTCGCGGTCGTCATGAAACTGGCGAAACTACCTGCCGCACTGGCGTATCGAGCGAGTCGCGCCCGCAATATCGCCTTGCAGCGCGCCGTCTACCAGCTGTCGCGCAAGCATCCCGGCCTCGTCCGCGGACTGTTACTCGCCGCGGTCCGACGGCAGATCGGCGGGGATATCGACATCCGCGACTTCACCCCCGACTACAACCCATGGGATCAGCGGCTGTGCGTCGTACCCGACGGCGACCTGTTCAAGGCGCTCCGCAGCGGTAGGGCAACCATTGTCACCAACCGCATCGAGACCTTCACCGAGACCGGTATCCGGCTCACGTCCGGCCGGGAACTGCCCGCCGACATCGTGATCAGCGCGACCGGCCTGACCGTGCAGATGCTCGGCGGCGTGACCCTGACAGTGGACGGTGCACCTGTAACGACACGCGAAAAGGTGCTCTACAAGGGCACTTTGATCGACGGTGTCCCGAATGCGATGGTGGTGCTCGGTTACACGAACGCTTCCTGGACGCTGAAAGCCGACCTGGCCGCCGAGTACTTCTGCCGGATCCTCAACCATATGAGAGCGTGCGGCTTCACGAAGGTGGTGGCGGTAGCCGACGACGGTGACCGCGGCGAGCAATCGCTCATGGGTGATGTGCTGTCCTCCGGCTACATTCGACGAGGTGACGCGGTAATGCCCAGACAGGGCACCCGCGGTCCGTGGCAGGTCGTCAACAACTACTTCCGCGACCGCACCCTGCTGCGCGAAGCACCACTGGAGGACGGCATCCTCACCTTCGACGGCGCGAAGAGCACCGCGCCACAGCAGCGTTCGGTGCGCCAACGCGCCGTCCGGTGACCAAATGCCCTGCGGGGCGGGAGGGATGACCGTATCCGGCGAGTGCAGCCATCGTGAGACTCGAAGTATGTGTGTCCGGTGACGACGTCCGCACTGTGCCGGATCGTTCGATGGTGCTCGCGGCCATGGAATCCGCGGCTCGCGCACGCGTTACCGCCACGCGTCGACGACTGCCGACGGGCTCGACGTCGTGGATCCGGGTCCGCTGTTCGAGTCGGCCACGCCGATACCGGCGGCGCGGTCGAGCAGGATGACACCGGCGATGAGCAGCACGGCGAGCAGTAGGACGCCGAGGCCGATCGGGGCCTGAGGTATCCGGAATGTCGATTCCTTTGTGCCCATGCTCATTTGACCTCCGCCGGTTGCCGTTCCTCGACCGCATGCGACTTCGAGCCGAACCCCACGTGGGCCTCGGCGCGCATGCGGTCGATCATGTGCGGGTAGTGCAGCTCGAATGCCGGACGCTCCGAACGAATCCGCGGCAGCTCATAGAAGTTGTGTCGGGGCGGCGGGCAGGAGGTCGCCCACTCCAGGGAGTTGCCGTAACCCCACGGGTCGTCCACGGTCACGACCTCGCCGTAACGGTAGGACTTGAAGACGTTCCACAGGAACGGCAGCATCGATGCGCCCAGGACGAAGGCCCCGATGGTCGATATCTGGTTCAGCAGGGTGAAGCCGTCGTCGGGTAGATAGTCGGCGTACCGGCGCGGCATACCCTGATTGCCGAGCCAATGCTGAGCCAGAAACGTCAGGTGGAAACCGAGGAACGTGGTCCAGAAGTGCCACTTACCGAGGCGCTCGTCCATCATGCGACCGGTCATCTTCGGGAACCAGAAGTAGATTCCGGCGAAGGTCGCGAACACCACCGTACCGAACAGGGTGTAGTGGAAATGCGCCACCACGAAATACGTGTCGGACAAATGGAAGTCCAGCGGCGGCGAGGCCAGAATGACACCGGTCAGACCGCCGAAGAGAAAGCTCACCAGGAAGCCGAGGGAGAACAGCATCGGTGTCTCGAAGGTCAGCTGACCTCGCCACATGGTGCCGATCCAGTTGAAGAACTTCACTCCCGTCGGCACGGCGATGAGGAAGGTCATGAACGAGAAGTACGGCAGCAGAACGGCTCCGGTGGCGTACATGTGGTGCGCCCACACCGCGATGGACAGCGCCGCGATGCCCAGGGTCGCGTAGACCATGCCGGTGTAGCCGAACAACGGTTTACGGCTGAATACCGGCAGGATCTCGGAGACGATGCCGAAGAACGGCAGCGCGATCACATACACCTCGGGGTGACCGAAGAACCAGAACAGGTGCTGGAACAGCATGGTGCCACCGGAGGCCGGGTCGTAGATGTGCCCACCGAGATGCCGGTCGTAGTACAGCGCCAATGCGGCAGCGGTCAACAGCGGAAACACCAGCAGGACAAGAAAACTCGCGACCACCACATTCCAGGTGAAGATGGGCAGCCGGAACATGGTCATGCCCGGGCAGCGCAGGCAGACCACGGTGGTGAGCATATTGACCGCGCCCAGGATGGTCCCCAGACCCGAGACGCCCACACCCAGAATCCACATATCCGCACCCACTCCGGGCGAGTGGATCATGTCGCTCAACGGCACATACGCCGTCCACCCGAAATCCGCCGCACCGCCCGGCGTGACGAAGCCCGCGGTCGCCAGCGTCGCGCCGAACAGGTACAGCCAGTAGCTGAGTGCGTTCAAACGCGGAAAGGCAACATCGGGTGCGCCGATCTGCAAGGGCAGCAGGATATTCGCGAAGCCGAAGATGATCGCGGTCGCGTAGAACAGCAACATGATCGTGCCGTGCATGGTGAACAGCTGGTTGAACTGTTCCGGCGACAGGAACTGCATGCCCGGATGTGCCAGTTCGCCACGCATCAGCAGCGCCATCAAACCCGCGATGAGGAAGAACGACATCGACGTCACCAGATACATCTGCCCGAGCACCTTCGGGTCGGTGGTGGTGACCATCTTGTAGGCGAACGAGCCCTTCGGCGCGCGCCGCGCCGGATACGGCCGCACGGCCCGCACGTCCGCCGCTGACTTCGGTGATACCGCAGTCACCCGATTTCCTCCTCGCAATCCGTCCCCCGGACTTACCGAATTCCCCTTGGCGCCCGACGAATTGAGCACGGGCAAACAGACGGTATTTACGAACGCCCCCATGTGAACACCCCCGCGAACCGACCGGTGACTTGTGGCCGGACGACTGATGACCTTGGTCCTCTCGCCCAAGGTATGAAGCCCTGACGGACAACCTCACAGCCAACAACGCTGACGACCGCGGATGCGGTGGACGAGGAGCGAACTCGGCGCAGTGCCACAGTCCGTCGGACTCGCACCGAACGTGGGGTCGATTACGGCAGCGGCTCGACGGTGTCGTTATCAGGGGCGATCAGCCCGAGGTCGGCGTCGTAGCGGCGGTACAGCAGGTGCCCGCGGCCGGTGTCGGCGTCGGTGTAGAAGAGGAATGGCAGCCCGCCGTCGCAGATTCGCTCCACCGCACAGGTTTCGGTCAGCGCGGGCGCGGGACGCGGATTCGTGACCAAGGCCCCGGGCTGCGATGCGGCGGCCGAAGCGCGCGGTGGCCGGACGTGATGTTGGCGGGCCAGTCGCAGGCCGGAGGGTCCGGCGCGGTAGACGATGGCGTCTTCACCGGTTTCGGAGTCGGTGAACAGGTGCGTGTCGTAGTCCATGGCATCCATTGCCGCAGCGGCCGTCAGCGGTTCGTCGGCGCGCAGGGCGATCGCTTTGCGACGGGTGATCCGTCCCGCGCCGGGAGCATCCAACGCCAGCCGCGTCGGATCCGGCCACGACCGCTGCCGCCACGTTTCCCGCAGCGCCAGGAGCTGCCGTTCCAAGCGCAGGACCACCGGGAGCGCTTCGCCGGGCCCGTAGATGAGCGTTTGGATGCGGACCGGTGTCCGCGCCACCCGCAGATTGACCTGAACGAGCATGGGCCCGAAACCGCAGTTGGGACCGGTGATTCGGACTCGGACACCGCCGGTGACATCGAACCGCGCCAGCAGTCGGCCCACCGCACCGGAGATCCGCTCACCCTCGAGCTTCGGCACCCGGCCTCCGGCGAATACGACAATGCCGGGAAACGCCGTGGACGACCACGCCTCGGACACGCGCAACACCGCTCGACCTCACTTCACAGAACTCGACGCGACACGAATCACCCCGCCTCGGACCAAGAGCATCCCGCGCCGCCGGAACGGCGCCATAGGGTCCAAAGTCCCCCTGTCCGTGGACACTTGTCCCGATCGCCCATCACACCGGTCTCCAGGTGCTACCCGGGTTCCATCCCTGCCGAGCCAGGGATCGCTGGGTTGTACCCGATCGATAACGGGGTTGGACAGCGACAGGTCGACGCACAGTGCGATCAACACGATGGCGGGCAGCCGGACCCGATACTTGTCCCGCGCAGTCCGCGGCCAGACGATTCGGACTGATCGCCCGGAAAGCCCCAGTCATGGCAGCCGAAGCATTGGACGAACTGGCCAACCGAGGACATCACGGGCATGCGTGAACCGTCATGTCCGGACCGCCGACGACCTCGAAGTCGCCGACGCCGGGTCGGGTGCGATCAGTTCGAGGTTCGGGAAGTAGGTCAGGACCGCCCTCGTCGGTAGCGGGGAACCGGCCGCTGCTCATGCTCGGTAACGACAACCCGCGATGGTTGAATCGTGAGAACTGGGAACCATTGTGGCCCAACGGCTCCGGAGTGAAGATTCCGCTGCGCCTGTCGGGAACCGAGCACATGTCCTTCAATGACGTCGGGCTGATTCTGCCGCAGTTCACCGCCAATGGGTTACTGCCCGCGGCCAACGCAGTCGATCGTGGGAAGCGTCGACCCCGCGCACTCCATTGATCTGCAACGCACCTATTCACGCACCTACTTCGATTTTCCTTCGGCCGGGTCGGTGGCGGCATCCCTGAAACGATCGAAGGTCTGACACAACCGGGCATCTATCCGCACCCCTGACCAAACCCTGCAACCCTGCACATCGCGCGATAGTCGGCAGGAGCCTGCACAGCCGGGCGGCCGTGAAGCCGTCGGCTTGCCACCGCGGCCGGTCGTCATTTCCTCGCCCGGCCACGTAGGCGCGACCAGCACGGTGAGCCCGTTGGTCAACGCCTGATCGAGCACGGCTTCGCGACGCCGAACTGGTGGGTCAACGTATAGCGCAAACGCCGCACTAGTGACAGTCCGCGGCCAGAGGATCTGGACTGATCGCCCGGAAAGCCCCGGTCATGACAGCCGAAGCGTTGGACGAACTGGCCAACCGAGGACGTCACGGGGCATGCGCGAACCCTCATGTCCGGACCGTCGACGACCTCGAAAGCCGCCTACACCAGGCCGGGGTGCGGGTTGTCGCCGCGACCATGGCGGCTGCGGCCAGATGCCGGCGGGACCGAACCGGTCGGGTGAAGGGAGAGGCGATAGATTGCCGCGTCGTCGAATGTTGGCTGGGCGGTGCGGGTTTCGGTGCGATCGTGTGGCTGGATCCTCCGATTCTCTTGCCTGACCGAAGAATCGATGTCTTGCATTGAGATCGATCGGCTGTTAATGATCTTGATTATGACTATCCGACGTCTTCCTCTCATTGCAGCCACCATCGGCTCGGCCACCGCACTGAGTTTCATCTCGGGCACGACCGCGACCGCGACACCACCGCTCGCCCCACCGGTGATCGAGGACATCTTCGCGGTAACCGGAACCGTGTCCGTGAAGTTCCACAATCCGAACGACACGGGTGTGTGCTGGATATACAACGAAGAGAACGGTGAGATCTTCGGTGGCGACAATCCGACATCCTTCGCCACTCCCGACGGCCTGATGATCCAGACGTCACTGGGCAACGGGCAGCTCCCCGCCGGCACAATGCGGGTGCGCGGCGCATGCGCGTTCGTGCCCCCGTCGACCGGAGGGTCCGACCACAGCTCGATCACCGATGTGTACGTCGTCGAACTTCCGACCAACCCCAACACCCCGCCGACCGGCAGCTTCGGCTGACTCGTCATCACTACCGGCCGGATCGCGGCGGTCGCGGCGCCGCAAAGCGGCTGCCAACCCGATGAAAGTCACCCCGGAACCAATGGTTCCGGGGCCACTCTTGGTAGTAGCGGGGACAGGGTTGAACCTGCGACCTCTGGGTTATGAGCCCAGCGAGCTGCCGAGCAACTCCCCGGCAGATAAATCGCGAAAGTGTTGCGAGGGTGACGTTTCAGTGACTAGCTTTGCGTAATCCACTGGCAGAGAATGTCAGACCTGTGATTAGGCGAGAACTCGGTGATCGGCAGCAAATTCCTTCGCACGACCTCAGGACGATGGCGTCAGACCCTCAGTGTTCGGACCAGGGTGCTGGTCATTGTGCTCATTCCCAGTATCGCGTTGCTCGCGATCGGGATAGGCGGATCCGCCTATCTGGTGCAGAGCGGTCGAGAGGCGAATCGGTTCGCTGAGCTGGCGCGCGGCACCTCCGGGCCGTCGATCATGATGATCGAGGCGTTCCAGGAGGAGCGCAGGCTTTCGCTATTGTTCCTGGCGGGCGACGACTCGGCCGGGTTCGCATTGCCCGCGGCGCGCCAGCAATCCGATGCGGGGTACGCGGCGGTGGTGGCGCAGGCCAATGCGCTGTCGCAGTTGCGGCCGGATCTGAAGGAGGGCTTCTTCCGGGTCGGTGTCGGCCAGAAGGTGCCGGCGTTGCGGGCAGCGATCGATGCCCGCGCGATCCCGGCCGCAGAGGCATTCACCGCGTACAGCATGGCGGTCGCGGCCATCATCAACGGCTGGCTGATCTCGGCGGACGTCGCACCCGATCCCCATATCGCGGTGGAGCTGTACAAGTCGGTGCACGCACTCCGGGCTGCCGAATCCATTTCGCAGACAAGCGGTTTAGGGTCACTGGTGATGCTCACCGGACAGCTGTCACCGGAGCTGCTGGTGGAACTGGCCGGGTACATCGGCGACGGCCGAGGTGAGGTCGCCTACGTCGGGTCGGTGCTACAGGGGGCGCGACTCGACCAATGGAAGGCGATCACCGCCAGCTCGGAATGGCAGCAGCTGCGCGGCATGGAGGACGCGATAATCCAGCGCGGCCCGGTCCCCGACACCGAAAGCGGCGGTCGAACCTCCAGCAAATCCGTCGAAACGCTGCCGATGACATTGACCCAATGGCAGCAGGTTGCGGGGAAAGTCCGCCACGATCTGTTGAACCTGTGGGAGAACCAAAGCGTCGACGCGCATTTCGCGGCGACCGAGCAGGGCAATCGACTCAACCGGAACTCGCTCCTCGCCGGGGCGGGTGTCCTCTCGCTCGCGCTCCTGGCCTTCCTCGGCGCCCTGACGCTGGCCAACAGGTTCATCGGCCGCCTGCGCCGACTACGCCGTGACACGCTGAAACTGGCCGATGAACGGTTGCCGGACACGATCCGCCGACTCTCGGCCGGCGAGGATTTCGATCAGGACGACGACCGACTGGATTTCGGAGCCGACGAAATCGGCCATGTCGCCGACGCTTTCAACCGCGCGCACCAGGCCGCGGTGGCGGCGGCGGTGGCGGAGGCCAAAACCCGCGCGGGCGTGAACACGGTGTTCGTGAAAATCGCGCACCGGTCCCAGGGCGTGGTGCACCGCCAGCTGGCCCTGCTCGACAAGGCCGAGCGGGAAGAACCGGAACCGGATCGGCTGAAACTGCTGTTCCAGCTCGACCATTTGGCGACCCGAGCCCGGCGCAATGCCGAGAACCTCATCGTGCTCGGCGGTGAACAGCCGGGACGAAAGTGGCGCAATCCGGTGCCGCTGGTCGATGTGGTTCGCGGCGCGGCCGCGGAATCGCTGGACTACACCAGAATTCACGTCCGGAAGCTGCCGGAGACGCAGATCGTCGGACCCGCCGTCACCGATATCATCCACCTGCTGGCCGAACTGGCCGACAATGCCAGCGCGTTCTCCCCGCCGGAGTCGCCGGTCGAGATCACCGGCGGTACGGTCGGCAAGGGGATCGCCATCGAGATCTCCGACCAGGGCCTCGGCATGACGGACGAGGACAGGGCCGCGCGCAACGAGTTGCTGTCGCATCCACCGGATTTCAGCGTCGCCACCCTGTCCGGTGATATCCGCCTCGGCCTGTTCGTGGTCGCGAAACTGGCGGCGCGCCACGGTATTACGGTACGGCTCACGGAATCCGACTACGGCGGCGTGAAAGCCATCGTCCTGATCCCGACCGCACTCACCACCGCCGCCGCGGAGCTGGGTATGGCCGATCCCGTACAGCAGAGCCGGATTCCGGCGCAACCGGAGTACTCATGAACGATTCCGAAGAGTCGTGGTACGACGAGGACGCCGGGCCCGTGGTGCGGCTCTACGCGGTGACGCGTGGCCGCGCCGGAACGCGCCGCACCGATGTGGATATGGTCACCCGCGTGGTGACCTCGAGCTTCGGCCGGCTGCGCCGCCACGAGCCCGAGTACGCGGCCATCGTGGAATTGGCTCGCTCGCCGCTCTCGGTGGCCGAAATCGCCGCCCGTCTGCACCTGCCGATCACCGCGGCCAAAATCCTGGTCGGCGATCTCATCGGTGACGGCGTCCTCGACTTCCGCGCCCCCGTCAGCAGCGACGAGGCGAACGCCCCCGACGACCTGAACGTCCTGCGTGCGGTCCTGAAAGGCATCCAACGACTGTGAGATCCTGTTCGGAGGTGGCCCCGGAGAGAACTTCCGCAGGAGTTTCCCTGGCCACCTCCACACTGGCCACTCGCTGGGATACGAACGGCGACAGCAGCAGGCGACATCGGACGCGCCGATCGGCCGAACCATGGCCGTCTTCGCTGTGCCACACACGCCGGCACCAGCACCAGCACCAGGTAAGCCATGGTTATGAATCCCGACTACATACCAGAATTGGTATGCTATCTGGTATGAGCAAACAGATCACCATCCGACTGCCTGATGAACTAGTCGATTTCGTGGATGCGGAGGTAGCGGCCCAACATTGCCCCAGCCGTGCCGCTCTGGTCGCCGCCGCCCTCGAGCACTACCGCGAACGCGCTATCGGGGAAGCCATCGTCGCCGGATACACCGCCATCCCCGACGGCGAGGGCGACAACCTGGACGAATTCCTGTCCGCCGCAAGCGAATCCGTGTGGAGTGAGGATTGAGACCGATTCACATTGCCGAGCTGGGCACCAAGCCCCGGCCCGTATTGGTACTGACTCGTGAGATCGCCCGCCCGGTCCTGAAGACGGTCACCGTCGCCCCGATCACCAGCACCATCCGCGACATACCGACCGAGGTTCGGCTCGACTCCAGCAACGGGCTGGATCACGACTGCGTGGCGCTGCTCGACAAGATCACCACCATCCCCGCCGCCGCGCTCGGCCGCCGCGTCGGCTTTCTACACCCCGGACAGGAGCAGCACCTGTCCGACGCCGTTCACGCGGCATTCGAACTGAAGTAGACCACCTACCTCATCGAGCCGAGACCGGACGCAAAATGGCACCGTGATTCCGCTGTTTCCCGCCATTTCGACGTGATCGACTGCGGCAACGGCATACCCGCCCAGGGCTATACGCACGCCCCCCGGATCTGGCGCTGCGTGGCTCAGTCTCAATCGGGCGTTCTGGATCGGCGTAGCCCTGATCGGCCGCCACAACCTCGCCCGGTGGCTCGATGAGAGGATGGGCGCATGCCCGTCGTGGAAGCAGTCGTCACTGTCGCGGTCCCGCCGGAACTGGCGTTCGCGGTGTCGCAGACGACCGGCGAGGTCCGCTACCGCTGGGATCCGTTCATCCGCGAACAGCACTTCACCGATGGCGTCACCAGGCCCGGCAAGGGCGTACGCACGTTCACCAGGTCCCGACACGGCTTCACCATGATCAGCGAGTACGTGTCCTATCAGCCGCCCACCAACGCGGGCATGAAGATGATCGAGGGACCCTGGTTCTTCGAGATGCTGGCCGGCGGCTGGCGCTTCGTCCCCGCCGGGGAACCCGGCCACACGCTGGCCACCTGGCGATACAACTTTCGCTGCCGCCCGGCCTGGCTGCGGCCGATCGCCGACCGCATCGGTATCCGGGTCCTGGGCTATGACATCCGCCGCCGCATCGCGGGCTTCGCCGCAGGCTGTGCCGACCCGGTGGTCCTCGACGCGGCTCGCGCCACCCTCGGCGAGCAAGCACCCTGAGCTGACCTGAGCCGGCGGCTCACGATCTGAACTAGGGCCCGTCAGGCGGTCGCCACCGCCATCAGAGCCGCGCGAGCGGCACGGTCGAACGGGGCGGTACCGCCCTCCGCCCGGCACAGAACCTGCGCGCCCTCGAGCAGGCTGACCAACAGGTAAGCGAGATCGACTGCGCCTTCGTGCCTCATTCCAGCGCCGGTGAGCGCGGCCGCGAGTCGATCCGTCCATGCGGCGAAAGTCGTTGCGGCGATACCGCACAGCTCATTACCGTCCATGCCCGCGGGAACGGTGACGGCCGCGATCGCGCAGCCGCTGCCGTGCGCCGAGTCCTCGATCACGGGCCGCGCGAAGTCCAGGAAGGCCCGCACTACCGCGAGCGGATCGGCTCCCGACAATTCCGTCAGCCGCTGTGCGACCTCCTGCCCGTGCATTCTGGTCGCTTCGGCCACCAACTCGGTCTTCCCGCTCGGAAAATGGTGATAGATCGCCCCGCGCGCGGCACCGCTGTGGGCGAGGACCTCGGTGAACGACGTACCCGCCAAACCGTTCCGGCGCAGGCTGTCCACGGCGGCGGCGATCATGCGGTCCCGGGTGGGTTTGGTCATCGAATGCGGCTCCTCCACTTGACTAGTACGGCCATACTAGTGCACGGTGTCGTCGCTAGTACGTACGTACTAGCGAATTGATTCCTCACACAGACAGGGACATGCCACCGTGCCTTTCACCGTCATCGCACCTCGCGGAGTTCTCACCGAAACCGGCGAACAGCAGCTCATCCCGCAGCTCGTCGACGCACTCATCGAGGTGAGCGGATTGACCGGCAATACCTTCTTCACGCCGGTCGTCGGCGGCCACCTGCACATCCTCGAACCCCAGCACGTCTACACCGGCGGAGTGAATCGTCCCGTCCTACTGATCGAGCTCAGGTTGCCCGGTATCGGCCTACCCACGCCGCAGGATCGTGCAGGTTTCATCACCGTCGCCACCGCGATCGCGGCGAAGCACACCGCGCCCGGCCACTCCCCCGAGGACATCTGGATCAATATCAGCTACGCCGCCGACTCCGGGTGGGGCATCGGCGGAGTCGCCTACTCCAACGAGGCTCTGATCGAGGCCATCACCGCCGCCGGCGAACCCATATCAGCCGACTGACCCCCGACTTCCGCTCTGCATCCGGCGCCGCTCGCGAAGCGCGAGCGGCACCGCCTCACCCGAACGAAAGATGTCTCGTGACAACAACTCTCACCGGGCGATCCATTGCCTTCCTGGTCGCCAACGAAGGCGTCGAGCAGATCGAACTCCGGCATCCGTGGAACACTCTGCGCACCTTGGGTGCCCGCATCACGCTGATCGCACCGGAACCGGGATTCGTACAGGCTTTCCACCACCTCGATCGCGCCGACCGTTTCCCGGTCGATCTTCGCACCACCGACGCCGTCGCCTCGGACTACGACGCCGTGGTGCTACCCGGAGGTGTCGCGAATCCCGATATCCTGCGCAGGGATTCGGCAACCCACCGCCTTCTCCGCGAGGCCCACCGCGCGAATATTCCGATCGCGGCGATCTGCCACGGACCATGGACACTGATCGACGCCGGTCTCGTCGCGAACCGCACCCTCGCCGCCGGGCCGAGCCTGGCCACCGACCTCACCAATGCCGGCGCGACCTGGACACCGTGCCGCGTCCATGTCGATGATTCACTCATCACCGCACAGGGCATCGACGACGTCGAGGAATTCACCAATCGATTGATCGAAATGCTGGTCCCGGCCGGATAGTTCCGGCCGCGGGACCGAGGGCCCCGTCGAAATAGGTTCAGATGACCCTGGATCGGCGTAGGCGCAATTCATGGTCTAGCGCGCCACCTCAGCGATCGATCTGGGGTCTGGGCTGACACAGAGAGACGACGCAACCGGCGAGAAGGGCGACAATGCGGGAGACTGAGATGCGTGAGCCTGCAGTCGACACCCGACGCTCGGCCCCTGGCATCGCATCTTCAACACTAGCTCGGCGGCCCGCCGAGGCATTGCGCCACAATCGGATCTGTATGCCGTTCTCGGGGAGCACCAAGTCCGCCGCACCAAAGCCGACCGTCACGCCGATCTGCCGCTGTCGTCGATGCGGCGGATGTTCACCCCACCGAAGCTGGATCGACCTGAGACTCCTAGCCGTCGTCCACAGATAGGGTAAAGCTGATGCCGGAGGACCGAATTCGACTGATAGACCGACTGACTGCGACGCAGGCACTCGGCGCGGTGATCCTCATCCGCCTCTACATCGGCGCGATCTTCCTGTTCGAGGGCATCCTGAAATTCCTGCGACCCGACACCTTGGGCAGCGGTCGCTTCGACAAAGCCGGAATCCCCGCCTCGGACATTTTCGCACCCCTGGACGGCATCCTCGAAATTGCTTGCGGCGCATTGATTCTGCTCGGGCTTCTCACCCGGCTCGCCGCAATCCCGATGGTCGTGAACATGGTGGGCGCGCTGCTGATCACGAAATCGCCCATCCTGTGGGGCGATGCCGCGCTGTTCGCGGGCAAGTCGGGCTGGTGGGATTTCGTCCATGAGTCCCGCACCGATTTCGCCCAACTCTGCGGCAGCCTGTTCCTGATAGTGGTCGGCGCCGGGGCGTACTCACTCGATGCCCGCCGGACCACGCCCACCGCGACCGGAACACCATCGCACTGACGAGTTCACAACTCGTCGCCGACCTCACGCCAACTCCCGCAACGTGCCCCGATCTTCGGTCGAGGCGCGACGGCCCCCGGCCGTGACGTGATACCCCGTCCAGCCACGGCGCGAGCCAGCTCCCAAATCAGCCACACACCGCGCAGCAGCGCGGGATCATGGGTCGGCGTGACCAACGCTCGCACGGCGGTTTGCGCCATCGGATCTGCGTGACACCGTGGCCACGTTTCTGGCCACGGTCACGGAAAACGACAGTTGCGCGAGTGCTCAGCTGGGGCATATCGACGGCAAACAGTCGATGGCTCAGCGGCGCCACATCCATCAGCGCATCCGCCGGCGGGTGGTGGCAGACAACTCTGCGGCCCTATTACAAACCGGCTTGACCTGCACCGACAGATCAGTCCTTCTTCATCATTTCGTAAATTTTCTTGCAGTCCGGGCATACCGGCGAACCGGGCTTGGCCGATTTGGTGACCGGGAACACCTCACCGCACAGCGCGACCACATGGGTGCCCATGACGGCGCTTTCGGCGATCTTGTTCTTCTTCACATAGTGGAAGAACTTGGGGGTGTCGTTCTCGGTCGTTTCGTCGGTGGTGGTATCCGGACGTACCAGGGTGTCTGCGCTCACGCACTCAATAATGCCAGGCCGGGTGTGCGGAGTACCGCCGTGTGCATTCGTTTGACGGGAGTGGAACACTCGAGGCATGCAGCGTGACGGCGAAAATCCCGAAGCCGAGCAGCCTGGCGATGGGGTTCGCCCCGAGTTCGAGTTCCGCCCGGCCGGGTCGATACCTATGCCGTCTCGCCCGTCCGGAGGCTTCTTCAAGGCCCCCAAGGAGAGCGACCCGGTCCTCATTACCGAGGCCGCGACCTCGCTGGAACAGCAGCATCGCAACCGGGTACGGCGGTACACGATCCTGATGGCCTTCCGCATTCCGTGCCTGATCCTCGCGGCCGTCGCCTACAGCCTGTGGGGCAACTGGGTGATCTCGCTGCTGATCCTCGGCATCTCCATCCCGCTGCCGTGGGTCGCGGTCCTCGTCGCCAATGACCGTCCGCCGCGCCGCAAGGATGAGCCGAGCCGCTGGGATGGTCGCCGCAATCAGATCGCCCTCGAATCAGGCCAGCACCGCTCCATCGACAGCTGACGGCCGACGGCGAATGCACGCCGACATGATGGCCGCGAGGGCGCACAGCCCACCCGCGATATACCAGGCCAGGTCATAGCTGCCCTGTACGTCGCGGATGAACCCCGCGCCGAAGGCCGCCACCGCCGCGCCGATCTGATGCGAGGCGAAGACCCAGCCGAAGGCGACCGGTCCGTCCGCCCCGAAGTGCTGGCGACACAGGGCGACCGTGGGCGGCACCGTAGCGATCCAATCCAGGCCGTAGAAGATGATGAACGCCCACATGCTCGGCTCGACATTCGGCGCGAAGAGCAGCGGCAGGAACAGCAGCGACAGCCCGCGCAACGAGTAGTAGCCGACCAACAAGTAGCGCGAATCGACTCGATCGGTGAGCCAGCCCGAGGCGATGGTGCCCGCCACATCGAAAATGCCGACCAGCGCGAGCAGTCCGGCCGCCGTGGTGATGGGCATGCCGTGATCGTGGGCGGCACTGACGAAGTGGGTGCCGATCAGGCCGTTCGTCGATGCGCCGCAGATGGCGAATCCGCCTGCCAGCAACCAGAACACCGGCTTGCGTGCCACCGTCGCGAGGACGGTGAGCGCCCGTGCCGCGCCCCCGGGCGTGGTTTCCCGCACGGCCTCGTCGCTGCTGGGTGTCGCACCGTAGGCAGTGACGCCCACATCACCGGGAAAGTCGCGGATAAAGAGCATCACCAGCGGCACCACCGCCAAGGCGATCACCGCTACCAGGAGGGCGGGCATTCGCCATCCGTGGTCGCGAGCCAGCATGGATATCAGCGGCAGAAAGACCAGCTGCCCGGTCGCGCCCGCAGCGGTGAGCACCCCGGTGATCAGACCGCGTTGCCGCACGAACCAGCGTCCGGTAATGGTCGCCACGAACGGCATGGACATGGAGCCGACACCGATCCCGACCAGCACACCCCACGTCGTCACGAGCTGCCACGCCTGCGTCATGAAGACGGTGAGCCCGCTACCGGCGGCGATCAGCACCAGCGCACCGGCGACCACCCGCCGAATACCGAACCGGTCCATGAGCGCCGCCGCGAACGGTGAAATCAGCCCGTAGAGCAGCACATTCACCGATACCGCCAAGCCGATGGTGCCGTGCGACCAACCGAATTCCTCGTGCAGCGGATTCATCAGCACGCTGGGCACCGAACGGAATCCGGCCGCACCGATCAGCGTCACGAATGCCACCGCCGCGACGATCCAGGCCGGGTGCAGCCGCGGGCCGCGCGGCGGCAATTCGGTTGGGGGATGCGGTGATTGCGCGTCGGTGGGTAGGCGAATGTCGGTCACCGCATGAGCGTGCAGGAAATATGTACAGACAACTAGTGGCCTGAATGCCACAATGCGTAAACATCATGCCAGTCGTTTGGAGGGATTCTCCGCGATGACCGAACCGCATCTGGTGGCGGTGCTCGCCCTCGAACCGGTCGTCGGCTTCGATATGACCATCCCGCCGGTGGTCCTCGGCCAGGCCACGGACGCGGCGGGCAATAAGCTCTACGACGTGCGAATATGCGGGCTGGATCGGGCCGGGGTCGCCTCCACCAACGGCTATACCGTGGTCCCCGCGCACGGACCCGAACTGCTCGCCCGCGCCGACACCGTGATCGTGCCCGGCACCCAGATGCCCGGTCCGCGCCGATACGGCACGCTGCCACCGGAGCTGGCCGCGGCCCTCGCCTCGATTCGACCGGACGCCCGGATCGTGTCGATCTGTACCGGCGCTTTCGTTTTGGCGTCGGCGGGCATTCTCGACGGCCGCCGCGCCACCACCCACTGGGCCTTCGCCGAGGACTTCCGCGCGCTGTACCCGCAGGTCCGGCTGGACGAGAATCTGCTGTTCGTAGAGGACGAAAATATCTGCACCGCAGCCGGTCTCGCTGCGGGACTCGACCTGTGCCTGCACCTGCTGCGCACCGATCACGGCAGCGCGGCGGCCAATCAGGCGGCCCGCTACTGCGTCGTGCCACCCTGGCGGGAGGGTGGCCAATCACAGTTCATCGACCGCCAGGTTCCCGATCCCGGTACCGAGAGCACCGCGCCGACCCGCGAATGGGCCCTCAGCCGACTCGATAACGATCTGGGTCTGGCCACCCTCGCCGCACACGCCCGGATGAGCGTGCGCACCTTCACCCGTCGCTTCAAATCCGAAACCGGAGTAGCCCCGGGAACCTGGGTGCTCCAGCAACGCCTGCGCCATGCGCGCCACCTCCTCGAAACGACGCGGCTCTCCGTCGATGAGGTGGCTCGCCGCGCAGGTATGGGTACCGCGGCATCACTGCGGCACCATATGCGTACCGAACTGGGTGTGGCACCGATCGCCTATCGTAAAACCTTCCGGCGCGTTGGCGTCGGCAGCGAATGACAGGAGACAGCACGATGATTCGATGGATCTGGGTCTTCCTGGACCGCCCCGCGGCGCGATTCGACGAGTCCGCGCAATTCTGGACCGCCATCACCGAGACTCGCGTGTCGGAAACCCGTGGCGAAAACTCCGAATTCGTCACGCTGCTACCGGAATCCGGTGCGCCAAGCGTGAAAATGCAAGCCGTCCCGGACGATACGCGCATCCACCTCGACCTCGATGTCGACGATGTGGGCACCGAAACCAAGCGCGCGCAGGAACTGGGCGCGACGCTCGTCCTGGAGCATCCGGATTACACGGTGCTGAAGTCGCCGCACGGCATGACCTTCTGTCTCACCCCGGCCGGTGGCAGCGGCGGCGAACCCACACCGGTCGTCCGCTCCCCCGACGGTGCCCGCAGCCGCCTCGATCAGGTGTGCATCGATATCGGCGCGTCGGATTACGAAGCGGAGAGCCGGTTCTGGGCCGAATTCACCGGCTGGTCCACCAGCGCCTCGGCCAGGTCGGAGTACTCGCGGCTGCGGCCGGATGAGCCCCTCGCCATCAAGATCCTGCTGCAACGCCTGGACGAAGACCGCCCGACGTCGGCACATTTGGATCTGGCCTGCTCCGATGTCGACGCCACGGCCGCCTGGCACGAATCCCTCGGCGCGCGCCTCATCGACCGCCGCCCCGATTGGACGGTGCTGGAAGACCCATCCGGTCAGCCCTACTGCATTACCGCTCGCCAACCGGATTAGGGCACATCAGGCCCGATGGCGCCCCACGCGATCACGCAGCAGGGCGGACAGGTTCAGGACCCACAGCACGGCAACGCTGATCGACACCAGCCAGCACAGCACACCGGCCCAGGTCAGCTGGTTGCACTCGCCGCGCGCCAGGTTGAATACCGACGGCGCGGCGACCAACGTCAGGATTACGAGGAAGACCATCTCGAATCGTGAGGGGGCACGCAGGGTGAAGAAACCGGGCTTCCGAAACGACTGTGCGCCGGGCTCTTGCTGGAGTTGATCATCCGAAGCCACCGCAGGGTTCCTCCCGCTCGGATCGACCGCGTACGCGTTCAGGACCGTTCCATGGTGACACGGCGACAGCCCGGGGGCGCTGAACCTGGTCGGAAGGTTGCGGTGGCAGAGTTCCTCCTCATGCCGACGGATCAGACGACCACCACGTCCCTGCTCGCCGCACTCGCACCCGACCTACGGACCGCGCTTACTCGCGTCGGCTTCGACGGCGACACCATCCTGGAGGTGCTCGGCGACGAGGCGCACGCGGCGCTCGGCCGTTCCGAGCCGGTGCCGGTGCGTCGGGCGGTCCGCGACGCCGGGGATCTGGGTGTCCTGATTCGACTGTTCCTGCTCGGCGATACCGTGCCGGAACGAGAAGTCGCCGCAGCGCTGCGGCCGGTCGAGCTCGAGCATGCGATCGCCGCCGGTCTGCTCGACCGCGATGGCGGTGAGATTCGCACCGCATTGGATCTGCGTCCCATCGATCTCGGGAACGGCACTCGCTGGATCATGGCCGATCTCGACGATTCCATGCGGCAGCGTGATGCGGAGATCGATCACGCGATCGGCGTCGGGCAGGCGTCGCTGTCGCTCTTGCGCGCCACCCCGACCCGACCAGTCGGCACCGTGCTCGATCTCGGCACCGGCTGCGGTGTGCAGGCCGTCCACGCCGCCTCCTACGGCACCAGCGTCACCGGCACCGATGTCAATAAGCGGGCGCTGTGGCTGGCCGAAGCCAACGCCATCCTCAATAACCTGGATATCGAATTCCTCGAGGGCTCCTGGTTCGAACCGGTCGCCGGTCGCCGCTTCGATCAGGTGGTCGCCAATCCCCCGTTCGTGGTCGGACCGGCCCAGGTCGAACACACCTACCGCGATTCCGGGCTGGCCCTCGACGGCGCCAGTGAACTCGTCATCTCCGGCACCCCGGACCTCCTCAATCCCGGCGGTACCGCCGCCATGCTCGCCTCCTGGATCCATGTGGACGGCGAGGATTGGCGCGGTCGCGTGTCACGCTGGCTGCCCGACTACGGCGTCGACGCCTGGATCGTGCAGCGCGATGTCGCCGACCCCGCCCTCTATGTCGGTACCTGGCTGCGCGATGCCGGACTCGATCCGCGCGACCCGGCCGCTCAGGACCGCGCGCAGCGGTGGCTCGCGGCCTTCGACGCCGCGAATGTCGAGGGCATCGGTTTCGGATTCGTCTATCTGCGGGCCATCGATGGGCCGACCGAACTGCTCGCCGAAGACCTCACGCACGGCTTCGACGATCCCCTCGGTGCGGAGACCCACCGGTACTTCGAACGGTCGGCCTGGCTGCGCGCGGTGGCCGCCGACACCGAGGTGGCGTGGTCGTCACGGTTCGAGGTGGATTCGGCGACCGCACTGGAACGGGTGTACCTGCCCGGCGCGGAAGGTTGGGAACAACGCGTGACACGCCTGCACCGCGGCGACGGCCCGCGCTGGCAGCACGAAGTGGATGAGACCATTGCCGCCCTGCTGGCCGGTATGCGCCCCGATGGGCTGCCACTGCGCGAACTGGTGGAACTGCTCGCGTTCGGACAGACCGGCGACACCGCGACCCCGGAATTCGAGGCCGCGGCACTGGACGTGGTGATGGGTCTGGTCCGCCACGGCCTCATCCAACCGCGATAAGTCGGCCGCCTCCGGCAGCGCCCGGCCGCCTCCGGGAGCGCTGAAGCGCATGTCACGGCGGGCCATCGCACATATTCCACGGGAATGCGGCGCGGTGGCCCGCCGTTCCATCTAGCGGTTGACCATCAACGAACCGTTCCCCGCTGGGTACACGTATTCATTCGGGGTATGCGGAAGTTGGGCTCCGGTTTCGGCAACCAACCGGATAACGGACCGGCCACGAAGCGGCCACCGTTCCCCGGGCGGACCCTTCTCAGGAACTTCTCAGCCGAAGCGTGATGAAACCGCAGCTCAGATGCGGTTTATCAGACCTACGGCGGGGAACTTTCATGATGTCGGGTCCGTTGATCGGAGTGAGACACCACCGACAGGAGGCAAGTCATGACAAGCCCCGCCACCACTGACGTGCGCACCACCAGCGAAGACCTCGACACCCAGAGCCCTGCTGCCGACCTGGTACGCGTGTACCTGAACGGGATCGGCAAGACGGCGCTGCTGACGGCTGCCGACGAGGTCGAGCTGGCGAAGCGCATCGAGGCGGGCCTCTATGCTCAGCATTTGCTGGAAACCAGCAAACGGCTGTCGGCCGTCAAGAAGAAGGATCTGGCGATCCTCGTCCGTGAAGGCCGCGCCGCTCGCCAGCACCTGCTCGAAGCCAACCTGCGTCTGGTGGTGTCGCTCGCCAAGCGCTACACCGGCCGTGGCATGCCCCTGCTGGACCTCATCCAGGAAGGCAACCTGGGTCTGATCCGGGCCATGGAGAAGTTCGACTACGCCAAGGGCTTCAAGTTCTCGACCTATGCCACCTGGTGGATTCGTCAGGCCATTACCCGCGGTATGGCCGATCAGAGCCGCACCATTCGGCTCCCAGTGCACCTGGTCGAGCAGGTCAACAAGCTGGCGCGCATCAAGCGCGAACTGCATCAGCAGCTCGGGCGTGAGGCCACCGATACCGAGCTGGCCAATGAGTCGGGCATCCCGGTCGAGAAGATCGCGGATCTGCTGGACCACAGCCGCGATCCGGTGAGCCTGGATATGCCGGTCGGCAATGACGAAGAGGCCCCGCTCGGCGATTTCATCGAGGATTCCGAGGCCACCTCCGCCGAGAGCGCGGTGATCGCCGGTCTGCTGCACCGCGATGTACGAGTCGTCCTGGCCACCCTCGACGAGCGCGAACAGCAGGTCATTCGCCTGCGCTACGGCCTCGACGACGGCCAGCCGCGCACCCTGGACCAGATCGGCAAGCTCTTCGGGCTGTCCCGCGAGCGTGTCCGCCAGATAGAGCGTGAGGTCATGTCGAAGCTCCGCAAGGGCGAGCGCGCCGATCGCCTGCGCGCCTACGCGAGCTGACCCCTGAACGTCGGACCGCCCGCGGTCCCGACACCAACCGCCGGTTGGTTCCCGCTACCCGACCCCTCGGGGCAGCGTGAACCGACCGGCGTTTTTCGTGCGCGGGTTAACCAGAATTCCGCAGTGCGGTGGCCAAACCGTTCATGGTGAGCAGGATTCCACGTTCCACGAGTTCGGACTCGTCGCCCGCGCGGCGGCGGCGGAGGAGTTCCACCTGCATCTGGTTGAGGGGTTCGAGGTAGGGGAAGCGGTTGCGGATGGATTCGGCCAGGGCCGGGTTGTCGGCGAGCAGTTCATCGCTGCCGGTAATGGCGGCATGCATGCGGACCGTGCGGGCGTATTCGTCGCGGATCATGCCGAAGACGGTGGCGCGCAAGGCCTCATCGGGAACGAGTTCGGCGTAGGTGGCGGCGATATCCATATCGGCCTTGGCGAGGACCTGGGCCAGATTGGACAGGACCGTTTGGAAGAACGGCCAGCGGTGGTAGAGGTCGGTGAGGGTGGCCAGGCGGGTGGGGTCGTCGCCTATCCACTGTTCGACGGCGGAGCCGACGCCGTACCAACCGGGGATCATGACGCGGGCCTGGCTCCAGGCCATGACCCACGGGATGGCGCGGAGATCGGAGACCGAGTTGGTCGGTTTGCGGGAGGCGGGACGGCTGCCGAGATTGAGGTCGGCGACTTCCGCGATGGGAGTCGAGGCGCGGAAATACTCGACGAATCCAGGGGTTTCGTGGACGAGCCGCGCATATGCCTGTCGTGCCAGCTCGGCCAGCTCGTCGAGGATCTCGTAGGCCGGTTCGGCGTCCGCACCGAGTTTTTCGACGTCGAGGAGGGTCGATTCGAGGGTGCCCGCGACGAGGGATTCCAGATTGCGGTAGGCGGTATTGGGATCGGCGTACTTGGTGGAGATGACCTCACCCTGTTCGGTGAGGCGCAGCGATCCGCGCACCGCGCCGGCGGGCTGGGCGAGAATGGCGTCATAGCTGCGACCGCCACCACGACCGACGGTGCCGCCGCGACCGTGGAAGAGCCGCAAGCGAATTCCGGTCTTGCGCGCCGCTTCGACGAGGTCCAGTTCGGCGCGATACAGCGCCCAGTTGGCGGCCAGATATCCGCCGTCCTTATTGGAGTCGGAGTAGCCGAGCATGACCTCCTGCCGCATGCCCTGGGTGGCCACCAGCGCCTGATAGGCGGGCACCTCCAGGGCCGCCACCAGAATGTCCGCGCCGTGGCGTAGATCGTCGATGGTCTCGAACAGCGGAACCACCCCCACGGGGCTGGACGGCGGGGTGTCCGCGTCACCCGGGTCGAGAATGCCCGCTTCCTTCAAAAGCAGTGCCGCCTCCAGCAAGTCGCTGACAGAGGTGCACATGGAGATGATGTAGTTCGGGACGGTATCGGATCCCAGATCATCGAGGGCGGTCTTGGCGGCACGCACCACCGCGAGTTCCTTGGTCGCGAGCTCGCTGAGCCGGGCATTGGCTCCGATAAGGGGCCGGCGGGTGGCCAGTTCGGCGGCGAGCAACTCAACGCGCTGCGCCTCGTCGAGGGAGGCGTAGTCGGAATGCACTCCCGCCCAGGCGAACAGCTCGGCGACCACCCGTTCGTGGACCTCCGAATTCTGCCGCATATCCAGACCCTGGAGGTGAAAACCGAAGGTCTCCACCGAATCTCGGAGCGCGGCCAGGCGATCGTCGGCGAGTAGGCCGTCACCGGAGGCGCGCATGGCCGCGTCCACGACACACAGATCGGCGAGGAACTCCCGGGGTCCGGTGTAGGGGCGGGCGTCGACATCGATTCCGTCGGTGGGGATTTCACCGAGCGCGCGACGGGCGGTGGCGCTGAGCCGGGCGCGAATGCCCCGCAGGGCACGCCGGTAGGGTTCATCGGCGCGCTGCGGGGAGTCGTCGAAACGATCGTCGGTGAGCGCGGCGAGTTCGGGTGTGACCGGTACCAGGCGGGCGGACTGCGAGAGCGACTTCTCCAGGTCCACCAGCGCCGTGAGGTAGTAACCGAAAGCGACCGCACCCGCGCGATGGGTAGCGCGGTGCACCACCTCGGCGGTGACATTCGGATTGCCGTCGCGGTCGCCGCCGATCCAGGAGCCCGGGCGCAGGATCGGCCGGGTCAGCAGCTCCTGTTCCGGCCAACGGGTACGCAGCGCGTCGCGCACCTCGCGATTGATCCGCGGAATCACCTCGAACAGGGTGAGGTCGTAGTACCTCAGCCCCACCTCGATCTCATCCTGAATCCGCAAGCGCGCCAAGCGAATCAGCGCGGTCCGCCAGAGCAGCAGCAGCTGGCGGCGGATATCGATCTCCAGGGCGGCGTATTCGGGTTCGGTTTCGGCGTATCGCTGCCGCCGCCGCATGAGCTCGGTAATGCGGGCCTGCACATCGAAGACGGTGCGGCGGCGGGTTTCGGTGGGGTGCGCGGTAATGACCGGCGATACCAGGGCGTCGGCAAGCAGCTCCGCCGATACCGCGCCACCGGGCCGGGCGGCGTCGAGTTTGCGGTAGGTGGCGGCGAGGCTGGAGTCCTGGGGCGGCTCCCCCGCCGCCAGGTGTACCGCGCGGCGGCGGTCGCGTTGCAGGTCCTCGGCGAGATTGGCGAGCAGCAGAAAGTGGCTGAAAGCGCGAATGAGCGGCAGTGCGGTCCGTATCTCGACATCGCGCAGCATATCGGCCACGGCCGAGCGCTCCACCTCCGAACGCCGCACCTTGAACGCCTCCACCCGGACCCGTTCGATGAGGTCGAATACCTCCGGCCCCTCGTGATCGCGAATGGTTTCGCCGAGGATTCCACCGAGGAACCGGATATCGTCGCGCAGCGGCGCGGTGGCAGTTTCGATCCGATCTTCCCGCATGGAATGAATTCTGCCCCGTTTCGGTCCGGGAGGTAGGACCGGGCACACCGCCGGCTAACGTGCGGGCGCGCCGCTATGTCTCGTCGACCTCGACGTCGTACTTGACATTGTCACCATCGACGCTGGTCACTGTCACTGTAAGCCCGAGCGTGTCGCCGCCCGCGGTGAGGGTGCAACGCATGGTGGTCCCCACCTTCCCGGTCGCGACCGCACGGGTCAGGCCAAGCGGCGTGGTCCGATATCGAAACGGCTCGGCTCCGGTCCGATGCGGACCCGGCCGTAGAGCACCGCTGCCCCGTCGGGCGAGGCCAGGATCGGTTCGCACAGCAGTTCGCGCACCTCCGGTAGGTCATCGCAGAGCGCCGAAATGCGTTGGGCGATTTCGGCGAGGGCCTCGCGGTCCACCGGTTTGCCATTACTGCGTCCGGCGACGGTGCCGGAGAGCAGGGGTGCGGCGCGTGGTGCGGCAATGAGCTCCGCCGATTCGGCCTCGGTGAGCGGAAGCGCCCGGTACACGCGGTCACCGAGCAGGTCGATGATGGTGCCGGAGAGCCCGAAGCTGATGACCGAACCGAAGGACGGGTCATCCTGCACGCGGAATGTACAGCCGACGCCCTTGGTGGCCATGCGCTGAATATGCACGACCGGATTGCCGGAAATCTCGGCCAGATCCGTGTAGCCCTTGCGCACCGCGTCGGGTCGCCACAGGTCCAGGCGGACCCCGTCGAGGTCGGGGCGGTTACGCCACAGCTCGCCGGTGGCTTTGGCCGCGACCGGGTAGCCGAGTTCCTCGGCGGCCACGACCGCGCCGTCGGCATCGTGTATCTCACGGAATTCGACAATGCCGATTCCGTAGCAGCCCAACAGTTCCACGGCTTGTAGATCGGTGAGCCAGCGGCCGGTGCCGTCATCCATCCACTCGGCCACCAACTCGCGGGCACGGGCGGTATCGGCTCCGGCGGGCCGCGCCACCGGCGATACGGGCCGGGTGCGCCAGTCGGCGTAGCGGCGTACCCGGGCCAGCGCTCGTGCGGCACGCTCGGGATCGGGGTAGGACGGAATGGAGCCGCGTTCCAGCGAACCGCCCGCGCCCCGGGTGGCCAGTAGATTGGGCATGCCGTGTTCGGCGACGAAGGTGGTGAGTACCGGTGTGGCGGAACCGGATTGCGCGCCCGCGCGGATGGCCTCGGCGTAGGCGGCGACACCGGTGGCGATCGGTGGCGAGAAGATGACGATGACGGCGTCCACCGCGCTGTCGGTCACCGCCGCAGCTACGGCGGTGAGATAGTCGGCGGGACCGGCCTGCGGACCCAGATCAATGGGTTCGCCGACCTCGAGGCCCTCGCCGCGAGCGGCGTCGATCGCCAGCCATTCGAGGGCGGCGCTATTGCCGATCACCGCCAAACGCTGCCCCTCCGGCAGCGGCTGATAGCCCAGCAGCATGGCGCAGTCGAACAGTTCGGCAATGGAGTCGACCTGGATGATGCCCGCCTGCGCGAACAGATTGCGCACCAGTGAACGGTCGAGATCACGCTGCCCCTCGACCTGTACGGTATTGCGGCCACTGTTCACGGCCACAATGGGTTTCGTGCGCGCCACCCGCCGGGCAATGCGGGAGAACTTGCGCGGATTGCCGAAGGTCTCCAGATACAGCAGCACCACATCGGTATCCGGGTCGTTGTCCCAGTACTGGAGCAGGTCGTTGCCGGAGACGTCGGCGCGATTACCGGCGGAGACGAAGGTGGACAGCCCCAGCTGCCGGGCCGCCGCCTCGCCGAGAATGGCCCCGCCGAGTGGACCGGACTGGCAGAAGAAGCCGATGCGCCCGCGACCGGGCAGGATCGGCGCGAGCGTGGCGTTGAGGGCAATGGCCGGGTCGGTATTGGCGATACCGAGCGCGCTCGGGCCGACCACCCGCATACCGTGTGCGCGGGCGGCGTCGACCAGCTCGCGTTCGGCGGCGTAGCCACGCGGGCCGGTCTCGGAGAAACCCGCGGTCAGTACCACCAGGCCCTTGACGCCCTTGGCCATACAGTCGTCGAGTACCGAACCGATCTCGGCGGCGGGCACGGCGATGACCGCCAGGTCCACCTCATCGGGGATATCGCGCACGGTCGGGTACGCCCGCACTCCGCGCACCGCGGCCCGATTGCGGTTGACCGGGAACACCGTCCCCTGGAATGTCCCCGACAACAGATTGGCCAGTACCGCGCCGCCCACCCGGGCGGTGGACGGCGTCGCGCCGATTACCGCCACCGATTTCGGCGAGAGCAGATTCCCGACGCTGCGCGCCTCGGAGGCGCGTTCGCGCGAATCGCGCACCGTCAGCAGGGCTTCGGACGGGTCGATGGCGAATTCCAGGTGCAGTACCGAGCCGTCTCGGCTGCGCTGAACCTGATATCCGGCCTCGCGGAATACCGTCACCATGGCGTTGTTCTCGGCGAGGACCTCGGCGACGAAGGTCGCGATGGCGTGCTCGGCCGCCGCACCCGCCAGATGCTCCAGCAGGATCGATCCCAGCCCGCGCCCCTGATGTTCGTCGGCGACCACGAACGCCACCTCGGCGGCCCTGGGGCCCTGCCGTTCGGCCAGGAATTCGTACCGCCCGACCGCGATGATGTCGTCACCGAGCTCGACGACCAGCCCGACCCGATCGTGATAGTCGACATGGGTGGTCCGGTACAGATCCTTCGGCGTCATCCGCGGGTACGGGCCGAAGTAGCGCAGGTACCGGGTGCGATCGGAGAGCCGATTGTGGAACTGCTGCATGGGCTCGGCGTCATCGGGGGTGATCGGCCGCAACCGCACCACCCCACCGTCGGAGGCGAGTACGTCGGCGAACCAGTGCTCGGGCGGGGGCGGTGGCGTGGCGGGCGTGCCGGGGCTGTCGGGTACCAGCGGCGCGGCCGTCGGGGGCGGGGTACCGGGGTCGGTGGGGTCAGTCACGGGGATCCTCCGGATCCAGGCCGAGCAGACCGAAAGTCGCTCGGCGCGTTGCTAATACAGATGTGTCGAGGGCGCGGCGAGCGCGGTCGACGCGATCGTCGCCGGTTTCGCGGCCGCCGCCGGGGCCGTCCCAGGGTTCGAAGGTCACATCCGCGCCGTCGCCCATGGTGGCGGGTGGGGCGATATTCGGTGCGTAGGCGGTGGCGAGATCGGTCCACTCCTGCGGAATGGGGGTGGCCGGGTCGATATCGCGATCCAGGGCGGCGGCCAGCAGATGAGTCCAGGCCCGCGGCACCACCCTGATCAGCCCGTATCCGCCGCCGCCGATGGCCAGCCAGCGACCCTCGGCGTATCGGTCGGCCAGCTCCCGCATGGCCAGGAAGGCCGCGCGCTGACCGTCCACCGATAGCTCCAGATCGGCGAGCGGATCCTCGCGATGGGTATCGACACCGCACTGACTCACCACGATCTGGGGCCGGAAGGCCGCGAGCGCCCCCGACGCCACGGCATGGAAACCGCGCAGCCACAGCCCATCCCGGGTGCCCGGCATGATAGCGAGGTTGAGCGCCGTGCCCTCGGCTTTACCCGCGCCGGTCTCCTCCGCCCATCCGGTATTGGGCCACAGGGTCGCCGGATGCTGATGGATCGACATGGTCAGCACCCGCGGATCGCCATAGAAGGCCCGCTGCACACCGTCGCCGTGGTGGACATCCACATCAAGGTAGGCGATGCGGTCGAATCCATGGTCGAGCAGCCACGAAATGGCCACCGCCGCATCGTTGTACACGCAAAATCCGGCCGCGGAATTCGGCATGGCGTGGTGCATACCGCCGCCGATGCTCACCGCGCGCCGGGTGCGCCCGGCGGCGATCTCGCGCGCCGCGGCCAGGGTGCCGCCGACAATTACCGAGGCCGCCTCGTGCATGTGCGGGAATACCGGATTATCGGACGATCCGAGTCCGTACGGCGGTGCCAGGGGCGGCTCCCCGGGTGGCTGCTGCGCGTGCTTGACCGCCTCGATGTAGTCGTGGGTGTGGATACGCAGCAGTTCGCCCTCGGTCGCGGCCTGCGGCGAGATCGCCTCGACTCCCTCGAACAGTCCGAGGGTCTCGGCCAGCGCCATGGTGAACTTCAGCCGTACCGGGCGCATCGGATGCTCCGGCGTCCACTTGTAGTCGAGGAACTGATCGGTCCAGACAACGGTTCCGTCACTGCGCGCACGGCCAGGCATACCTGCCACGCTAGTGCGTCGCCGCGCTTCGTAGGCTGGAGACACTGTCGCTACTGATGACGACAAGATGGGCGGTGCCGATCCGACGGCGCGCCGTGTGACCGCAGAAACCCGCAGGGAACACGCAGCGCGCCCTGGGTGTTCACACTGCGTTCGCGAAATAAGCTGGCGCCCGGTGCAGCCGCCGCGCATGGGTAGAATTCGTGCACGACGTAAGGGGTTAAACAGGTGAAGGATCTGGTCGATACCACGGAGATGTACCTCCGTACCATCTACGACCTCGAGGAGGAGGGCGTCACGCCCCTGCGCGCTCGCATTGCCGAGCGCCTCGAACAAAGCGGCCCCACGGTGAGCCAGACCGTGGCGCGTATGGAACGCGATGGCTTGTTGTCCGTCGCTGGCGACCGCCACCTGGAACTGACCGATAAGGGCCGCGCCATGGCGGTGGCCGTGATGCGCAAGCACCGGCTGGCTGAGCGGTTGCTGGTCGATATCATCGGCCTGGACTGGCAGAATGTGCACGCCGAGGCGTGCCGCTGGGAACATGTGATGAGCGAAGAGGTGGAACGCCGCCTCGTCGAGGTGCTCAACCACCCCACCACCTCCCCGTACGGCAATCCGATCCCCGGGTTGGACGAACTGGGTGTCGAGGGGGCGGTCAGCACCGACGAGAAGCTGGTCCGGCTCTCGGATCTGCCCACCGGTCAGTCCGTGGCGGTGGTGGTCCGGCGACTGTCGGAACACATCCAGACCGATCCGGAGGTCATCAACCAGCTGCGGGAGGCGGGCGTGGTGCCCGATGCCCGCGTGACGGTGGAGACCAAGCCCGGCGCGGTCATCATTCTGGTGCCGGGACACGAGGGCTACGAGCTCTCCGACGAGATGTCGCACGCCGTCCAGGTCAAGCTGGTCTGAGGCGTGAAACTTCTGGTCACGGGAGGCGCGGGCTACGTCGGCGGCGTCTGCGCACAGGTATTGCTCGAGGACGGCCACGAGGTGGTCGTGGTGGACGATATCTCGACGGGTAATGCCGATGGCGTTCCCAGCGGGGCGAAGTTCGTCGAGGGCGATATCGCCACGGTCGCTACCGAGCTCATTGCCGCCGAGTCCTTCGACGGTGTGTTGCATTTCGCGGCGCAATCGCTGGTCGGCGAATCCGTGCAGCAGCCGGAGAAGTACTGGTACGGCAATGTGGTGAAGACCCTTGCCATGCTGGAGGCCATGCGGGCAGCGGGTACCCCGCGACTGGTGTTCTCCTCCACCGCCGCCGTGTACGGCGAGCCGGAGCAGGTGCCGATCGTGGAGGACGCACCCACCCGGCCCACCAATCCGTATGGGGCGTCGAAGCTTTCCATCGACTACGCCATTACCTCCTATGCGGCGGCGCACGGGCTGGCGGCGACCAGTCTGCGCTACTTCAATGTGGCGGGCGCGTACGCCGGGCTCGGTGAAAACCGGGTCGTGGAAACCCATCTCATTCCCCTGGTGCTGCAGACGGCACTCGGCCATCGCGACTCGATCTCGGTATTCGGCACCGACTACCCGACGTCCGACGGCACCGCGATCCGCGATTACATTCACATTCGCGATCTCGCGCAGGCGCATCTGTTGGCGCTCGCCCAGTCGCGGCCCGGGACGCACCGCATCTTCAATCTCGGCAGCGGCACCGGGTTCTCGGTGCGCGAAATCATTTCGGCCTGTGAGCGAGTCACCGGCCTGCCCATCCGCTCGGTGGACGCGCCGCGCCGCGCCGGTGACCCGGCGGTGCTCATCGCTTCCAGCGACCGCGCCATCACCGAACTCGGCTGGCAGCCGCGGCACACCGATCTCGATGACATCGTCTCCGACGCCTGGACATTCATCCAGTCGCTCGGCGACCGCGCGCACAGCGCACGCTGAGGTAGACGCTGGGATAGCTACCGCGCCCGCCGACCACGCTTTCCTCGTCGCGCCCCGACACCTCAGCCTCGCGCCGAGGTGTCGGGGCGCGGCGCGTCGCACATCACCTCGCGGCCGATATCCCGTCGTCGCCCCGCACCTCACGACTGCTCCCCACCGAGATCGACACCGAGGTCCGCGGCCGTGTCACGGCCGGTAGCGGCGAGTTGGCACAGCTGTTCGGGCCGCATGCCGGACTGCAGGGCGGTATCGAGGAGCTGGGCCATGGTGTGCTCGGGATCCGATGCCAGGGCCGCCCGCAGCGCGACTCCGGCGAGCGAACCGTCACCGCGCGCGTAGGCGCTATAGCCCAGGAGCGCGGCCGTTTCGGCACGATCCGGATCGGGCAGACAGCGGGTCAACCGCACCCACAGCGCTTCAGCGGCGATCGCGTGGTCGCCCGGGGCCAGCGCGAACATGACATCGCGCACCGCCGGATCCCGCAGCGCCACCGCCAGTTCCGCGAGCTCGGAGGCCTCGAGCTCCGCCCCGGATTCCACATTGGCGATCTGCCACAGCACCTTTCGCAGTGCGGCGCGACTGTAGGAGCCCGATTCCCCGCGCCGTACCGCCGCCGCGAGCCGTTGCTGCGCCGCGGCCACCGCCGCATCGAATACCTGCGCCACCGCGGCGAGTTCGACGGCGTCCACCTCGACGACGGCGGTGAGTTCCTCCCGAGATCCGCGCACCGGGCGACCGTCGAGTACATGTCCGAGGGTGATCAGCGAGGCCGCCGGATCCGGTTGTGTGCCCGTTCGCCTCGGCTCCAGCAGGCTCCACCACATCAGCTCGGGCGCGATCCCCGCCACCGCCCACGCCCCCGCCAGCGGCACCGTCTCGGCAGCCAACCGCCGTTCGAGCGCCTCGACGAGTTCTCGATGCCGACGTCCGCGCACACCCCGATGGTGTGCGGTCGGTGCGGTTGCCCGATCGTCGACGATCAGCGCGAGTACCGCGACGGCATTGTGCCGCACACAGATCCCCGCCACCCGCTCCACCACCTGCCCGGTTTCGATCCGCCCCGGACTATCGAAATCCAGCCGAGCCACCACATCGACCGCCGTCATACCCGCGACCCCCGGCGCCGCCCGCAACACCGCCACCACCAGCGATCGCACGGGCGTGAACCCGAGCATGGCGGGCACGGCCACGATGAAACCACCCGGCTCATGCAGATGCTGTGGCCGCACGACCACGGAATCCCCCGCCAGCGCATCGAATCCGGCTCCGGCCAATGGGTTACCGACAGGTGGCGGCGGCGCTGCGGCGCTGCGATCGGCCACACCGCGATCCGTGGCGCTCCGGGCCGCCGCACCGCCCGAGCCCCACGCGAGGCCGGGCGAAGGTTCGGGCCGCCCGCTGGCAGGCAGTTCGGGGGGCCCACCGGAATCGGAAGCGGACCCACCGCGAGGTGGGTGACCGCGATCGTTCGACAGCGCGCGGGCCCCGTAGCAGCCGGGGTCGGACGGCGCATGGCAACCACCGTGCCGGGTGAAGCCGAGCGCGGTGTCGGGTTGCGGGGGAATGGGTTCCGTGGGAGTCGTCATGGCATCGAGAATGCGCGGTGGCATGGCCACTGCCGTAGGGCCGACCTGGGCTTTCACCAGGTGTGTGAGTAGCGAGTTCGGCTGTGGAGAGATCCGCCGCCGGACCGGTCGCCAGCCGTGGACCTGTCGGTGTCCCCTGCTATCGTCGCGCTCCGGCCAGCCGTGCGGGCACACCGTCGGCGACCCTCGGACACAATCTGAACCCACCGCGTTTCATTTCACCCGAATGGGCCCCGCCACGCTGTTAGAGTCCGGCTCGGCACCACCGACGGTGCCGGAAGGAAGTTCGTATCAGCAATGAAGAGAAGTACATTCGGCGGCCTCGCGGTCACCGTGGCGGCCGCGGCCGCCCTGCCGGTGCTGCTCGCCCCGCCCGCCACGGCGGATGTCGAGACCATCCGCGTGGACGCGCGCGTCTCCGGCGAGACCTGCGGCAAGTCGGGTGGCTGCGTCATCCGGGTCAGAACGGTCGGTAAGAACCGTCTCGACGAGGTGGCCGTCACCGTGAACGGACAGATCGTGGGTTACGCCTGGCCGCAACAGGATCAGTGGGATGCCAACCGCGGCAGCGCCGAGGTCGTCTGGAACCCCAACGATTACGGCAGCTACCACATCACCGCCAAACAGGGCACCACCTCCGGCGTGCTCACCTGGGATATCAAGAGCCCGGGCGGAACCGGATCCTTCGGCGGGCTACTGCCTTCCGGATCAGCGGGCTGATCCACGGCCGACCGGGAGTCGGGCCGGGCAGGGTCCCACTCCCCTACCCCCGCATGACCTGTTTATTATGTGCATACCGAATTATGTTGCAGCACTTAGGATTTCGACGCACACAACGGGTTATCGCTGCTACATTCCGCCCGACACCACCGCAGGTGTCGGAAGGAACAGTGACAATGACGAGAACACACCACACACCCGTGGGAACGAGAGCGATTGCCGCGCTCATCGCCGTGGCCGCCCCCGCGCTACTGGCCGCCCCCGCCGCCGCCGATATCAACGACCTCCGAGTGCTCGGCGCGACAGCTGGGCAGCAGTGCTCGATATCGACGGGCTGCGCTATCCGCGCCACCCTCACCGACGATCGGACGACCCCCGTCGACTTCCTGGTGGACTACACCGCCATCGGCACCGCGACACCGATCCGAGACAGCACCGGAGCCATCTCCGCCACCCTCGAATGGCATCCGACCAGGGCGGGCACGTACACCGTCAGCGCTCGTCAGGGACAAAACATGTCCACCATCGTCTACACCGTGACACAGCACAGCTCCGGCTGTGGCTGGTTCCCCACCGGTTCGGGCACCGGTTCCGCCGGTAGCGGCTCGGCCGACTCCGGCTCGGCCGACAGCGGCTCGGCAGGCAGTGGGTCGGCAGGTACGGGATCCGCGGGCAGCGGTTCGGCAGGCAGTGGGTCGGCTAGCGGTTCCGCCTGCTGATTCGGTTGTCCGGGAGCCGGATCGGGCAGGACCGGCTCCTCCCACCGGGCGCGGTCAGCCCTTGCGCACCTTGCTCAACGCGGTGGTGAACAGTGAATCGAGAGCTTCGCCATCGGGGCGCTCGTCACCGAAAGACATGTAGGTGACATTGATTCGCACATCACCGACCTGACCCAGCAGGGTCTGCATGGTGCGGGTGAGTCCCGCGCCACTCGTTTCGGAGCGAACCGTGCGACGCAGCGCCACGGTCTCGTCCGCGTCCAGTGGCGGTGGCGGCAGGATTTCGGTGGTGACCGTCGCGCTGGTGCCGCTGTGTGTGACGCGCACCGTCCCGCAGCGTTCGACTTGCTCCTGCAGGGTGGTGAGCGTCTGATCGGTGCGCACGAGTTCGACGGTCATGGTGGCGCGGGTGCTGTTATCGGTGCCGACCGCGACGGCGGGGTCGGAGACGGGAGCCGACGGCGCACAGTCGCCGGGATCGACCTGGGATCCGGGCAGGATGCCGTCGAGATCGCGGGCGGCCTGTCCGGCCGCATCCGGTGACAGCGAGACGGCCGCGTAGGGCGACGGAAATTGTGACGGATTCGGCAGCAGCCGAGTCAGTTCCGATTCGGGCCGGCCGGTAGTCGGCACATGACCATGTGACGCGCTGGGGTGACCCGATACCGTCGTTCCGCAAGCGGTGAGCACACAGCCGAGTAGGACAATTGCGAGAACTGAGGGTTTACGGCGCTGATTTCCACCTACGGGGGGCTGCCGCCGACCCGACGAATCCGGCACGATCACCCGTCCACTATGCCGAATATCCGCTGTTCATCCGGGATGCCACGCCGGGAATCGGCCGCGCAGCAAACCTGGGGGAATGCGCCTCACCGTTGGGCGTGTTGCACGAGCGGTAGCGGGCATCCCACCCAGGGGGCACATACCCGCAACGCCATGAGGGACAATGTGGATGGTCCCAGTACTGCCCGTCAGGCGAATGAACCGCGGCAGGCGTGCCGCCGAGTTCCGCCGGACCGTGCCGGTGGAGACCATGCAGGAAGGAGTACGCGATGGACGATAAGTCGAATATGTACGAGTTGGAGTTCCCTGCGCCACAGTTGTCCTCCGCTGATGGCGCAGGTCCGGTGCTGGTACACGGACTGGAGGGGTTCACCGACGCCGGTCACGCCGTCCGCCTGGCCACCACCCATTTGCGGGAGAGCCTGGAGGCGGAACTCGTCGCCTCGTTCGATATGGACGAGCTGCTCGACTACCGCTCGCGTCGCCCGCTCATGATGTTCAAGACCGATCACTTCTCGGATTACACCGAGCCGGAACTGAATCTATGGGCGCTCAAGGACACTCAGGGCACCCCGTTCCTGCTGCTCGCCGGACTCGAACCGGATCTGCGCTGGGAAAAGTTCGTGGCCGCGGTGCGCCTGCTCTCCGAACAGCTGGGCGTGCGCCGGACCATTGGCCTGAGCGCGATCCCCATGGCGATCCCGCATACCCGACCGCTCGGGATGACCGCGCACGCCAGTGACCGCGATCTGATCGGCGACAACCAGCGGTGGCCAGGTGAGCTGCAGGTTCCGGCGAGCGCGTCCTCGCTGCTGGAATACCGAATGGCTCAGCACGGACACGAATCGGTCGGTTTCTCGGTGCATGTGCCGCACTACCTGACCCAGACCGCCTACCCGGAAGCCGCGCAGACGCTGCTCGAGAGTGTCGCCGAGAACGCGGGCCTGGAACTGCCGCTGGCAGCACTGGGCGAGGCCGCGGCGCGGGTGCGAGAGCAGGTCAACGAGCACATCTCCGGTAACTCCGAGGTGGAGACGGTCGTCGAGGCGCTCGAGCGGCAGTACGACAGTTTCGTCACCGCACAGGAACGGCAATCGAGTCTGCTCGCCAGCGAGAACGAATTGCCGACCGGCGATGAGCTGGGCGCGGAGTTCGAACGCTTCCTGGCCGAGCAGTCCGGGTTCAGCGAGGGCGACGCGACCGACGGCGGCGACCGCCCGTAGCGCGGGGACGGCGGCGGCGGGTCCCGACCCACGAAGGCCGCCGTGGGCACAGCGGTAGGAGACGCTCCCAGTAACGTGGTGGCCGTGCAGCTATCCGAACTCGTCCCCGACCAGGCCGTACCCGATGTGGACCCGGATTGGCTGTACGAAACCTTCGCCGAATGGACTCTCGATCAGGGCCTGACGCTGTACCCGGCGCAGGAAGAGGCGCTGCTCGAACTGTTCACCGGCGCGAATGTGATTCTGGCCACCCCCACCGGATCCGGTAAGTCCATGGTCGCGATCGGCGCGCATTTCGCGGCGCTCAACCGCGGTCAGCGCAGCTACTACACCGCGCCGATCAAAGCCCTGGTCAGCGAGAAGTTCTTCGCCCTGTGCGAGGTATTCGGCGCGGACAAGGTCGGCATGGTCACCGGTGACGCTGCGGTGAACCCGGATGCGCCGATCATTTGCGCGACCGCGGAGATCCTGGCCAACCTGGCACTGCGCGAGGGCGCCGCCGCCGCGGTGGGTCAGGTCATCATGGACGAATTCCACTACTACTCCGATCCGGATCGCGGGTGGGCGTGGCAGGTGCCGCTCATCGAACTGCCGGACGTCCAATTCCTGCTCATGTCGGCCACTCTCGGTGAGGTCGACTTCTTCGCCGAGGATCTGAAGCGCCGCACCGGTCGCGATACCGCCATTGTGTCCGGCTCGGAACGCCCGGTGCCGCTGAGCTTTTCCTATGTGCGCACGCCCATTACCGAAACGCTCGAGGATCTGGTCACCACCAGCCTCGCCCCGGTCTACGTCGTGCACTTCACACAGGCGTCCGCCATCGAGCGGGCGCAGGCGCTGATGAGCGTCAATTTCGCCTCCAAGGCCGAGAAGGACGCGATCGCCGAGGGGATCGGCGACTTCCGCTTCGCCACCGGGTTCGGAAAAACCCTGTCGCGCTTCATTCGCCACGGTATCGGCGTCCATCACGCGGGCATGCTGCCCAAGTACCGCCGCCTGGTCGAAAAGCTCGCCCAGGACGGTCTGCTCAAAGTGGTCTGCGGCACCGACACCCTCGGCGTCGGTATCAATGTGCCGATTCGCACCGTGCTGCTGACCGGACTCACCAAATACGACGGGGTGCGCACCCGCCGCCTCAATGCCCGTGAATTCCACCAGATTTCGGGCCGCGCGGGCCGTGCGGGCTACGACACCATGGGCACCGTGGTGGTGCAGGCCCCCGAGCACGAGGTGGAGAATGCCCGGCTCATCGCCCGGGCCGGTGATGATCCGAAGAAGCTCAAGAAGGTTCAGAAGCGTAAGCCTCCTGAGGGTTTCGTCTCCTGGTCCGAGGAGACCTTCGACCGGCTCGTCGGCGCGACCCCCGAACCGATGATGTCGCGCTTCACTGTCACCAACTCCATGCTGCTCAATGTCATCGCGCGCAAGGGCAATTGCTTCGACGCCATGCGTCATCTGCTGGAGGAGAACCACGAGCCGCGTCCGGCGCAGCGCAAACACATCCTGCGTGCCATCCGGCTCTACCGCGCACTGCGCGGCGCGGGTGTGGTGCAGCAGCTCGACGAACCCGACGAGTTCGGTCGCCGCGCCCGTCTCACCGTCGATCTGCAACGCGATTTCGCCCTCGACCAGCCGCTGTCGCCGTTCGCGCTGGCTACCTTCGAACTCCTCGACAAGGAGTCACCCACCTACACCCTCGACCTCATCTCGCTGCTCGAGGCGACCCTCGAGGATCCGCGCCAGCTGCTCATGGCCCAGCAGCACAAGGCGCGCGGTGCGGCGGTCGCGGAGATGAAGGCCGACGGCATCGAATACGAGGAGCGAATGGAGCTCCTCGAGGAGGTCACCTGGCCCAAACCGCTCGCCGAGGAACTCATCTACCCCGCGTTCGAGACCTATAAGGGCGGGCATCCGTGGGTGTCGGAATTCGAGCCCTCCCCCAAATCGGTGGTGCGCGAGATGATCGAACGCTCGCTCACCTTCGCGGAACTGGTATCGAACTACGAGCTGGCCCGCTCCGAGGGCGTGGTGCTGCGCTACCTCGCCGACGCCTATCGCGCGCTGCGCCGGACGGTGCCCGACCAGGCCCGCACCGAGGAGCTCGACGACATCACCGAATGGCTGGGCGAACTCGTGCGCGGAGTCGACTCCAGCCTGCTCGACGAATGGGAGCAGCTCACCAATCCGGGCGCGGAAGCCGATACCGAGGAGGTGGCGTTCGGGGCCGACGTGCCGCGCCCCATCTCCGCCAATGAGCGTTCCTTCCGGGTGCTGGTCCGCAATGCCATGTTCCGCCGCATCGAAATGGCGGCCCTGCGCCGCTGGAATGCCCTCGACGAGCTGGACGACGGCCTGGATTGGGAGGCCGAGCTCGAGCCGTACTACGCCGAATACACCGAGATCGGCACCGGTCCCAACGCGCGCGGGCCGAAGCTCTTCCAGATCGAGCAACGCCCTGGCTTCTGGCATGTCCGTCAGGTTCTCGACGATCCGGCCGGTGACCACGGCTGGTCACTCGACGCCATTGTGGATCTGGCGGAGTCCGATGCCGCAGGTGAAGTGGTGTTCGACGAGGTCACGGTGGCCGCGGGCTGATCGGCGTCACACTCTCGTAAGGTGCCGCGCCGGGTTCGATATCCGAATCCGGCGTTAAGGTGACGTAGTCGATCCGCCGCCAGTTCGTTTCTCGAGGCAGACCGCTGCTATTCTCGCGCACTGTTGCCCAAATGCGCCTCGCAGCCTCGGACCACGGAGAGTTCCCTTAGATTGACAGATTCAAACACGCCCGAGTCGCCTTGTCTCGTCATTGATCTGGACAAGGTGCGCGCGAACTACCGCGCCCTGCATGCCGCCCTCCCGACGGCGCGCATCCGCTTCGCCGTCAAGGCCAGTCCCGTGCCGGAGATCATTCGGCTACTGAACGACGAGGGCGCTGAGTTCGACGTCGCCAGTATCGGCGAGATCGAGCTGGCGCTGGCGCAGGGCGTCGACCCGGCCGTCATGTGCTACGGGAATCCGATCAAGAAGTCCGCGCATATCGCCGCCGCCTACGCGGCCGGGGTACGCCGGTACGCCTTCGATACCGAGGACGATCTGGCTCGCATCGCCGAGTACGCCCCGGGTTCGGAGGTGGAGTGCCGATTCCTGGCGTCGGCGCCGCAGTCGCAGACGCCGTTCGGCACCAAATTCGGCTGCGCGCCGGGTGAGGCCGTGCACCTGCTGGTGCGCGCCCGCGATCTGGGTCTGACCGTGGTGGGCCCGTACTTCCATGTGGGTTCGCAGCAGCTCGATCCGAGCGCGTGGCGTATCGGGATCGAGCAGGCCGCAGCCATCGCGGAAGCCCTTGCGGTCAAGGATATTCCGGTGTCATCGGTGAATATCGGTGGCGGACTCCCGATTTCGTATGTCGATCCGGCTCCGGGGTTGTCCGAACTCGGTTCCGTGATTGCCGCGGCCGCGGCGCAACATCTCCCCGAACACACCGATCTGGTGGTGGAACCCGGTCGCGCCCTGGTGGGCAATACCGGCGTGATCCACGCCGAAGTGGTGAATGTTCGTGTCGCGCCGGATGGTCGGCGCTGGGTATACCTCGATATCGGCCGCTACAACGGTATGGCCGAGACCGAGAACGAGTACATCGCCTACCGCCTGCGAACCGATCGGGACGGTGATCCGATGGCTGAAGCGGTGGTCGCCGGACCAACCTGCGATGGCGACGATGTACTGTATCAACGCACGCGTGTCCTCCTTCCGACCACGTTGCGAGCCGGTGATCCCGTTCGGATCCTCGATACCGGCGCCTATACGGCGAGCTATTCGTCAGTGTCCTTCAACGGTTTTCCGCCTTTGACTGTTCATGTCATCGGCGCTGAGCGAGAGTGAGTTTGCCCATGACGGCAGAATTCACCGGCTGGCACGTGCTGGCCGAGTTCGGTGGTGTCGACCCACAGCTGTGTGACGACCTCGAACGACTCGAAGCTGCGCTCCGAAAATCGTTGGTCGCCGCGGGGGTGACCATTTGCGATGTGGTGCACAAGCAGTTCGAGCCGCAGGGCGTCACCATTCTGGCGCTGCTGGCGGAGTCGCATGCCTCCATCCACACCTATCCCGAATCCGGCGATATCTTCGTCGACGTATTCACTTGCGGCAGTATCGGTGCCGGCGCCACCCAGGCCGTCGAACTATTGCAGCGGGAGCTGTCGCCCGGATCGGTGAATATGGAGGTCATCCAGCGCGGCCACACGTCGCGCCGGATCCATGAGCCGGTGGGCGAGGGCCTGACCCGGGTGTGGGATATGTCGGAGGTGATCGTCGATACGAACACCCCGTACCAACACATGGTCATCGCGAAGACCGAACAGGGCATCAGCCTGTTCTCCGATGAGGACCGCCAGTCCACCGAGTTCTCCCAGCTCACCTACCACGAGGCCATGCTGGTCCCGGGTTATGCGCTGGCCGAGAAGCTGGACAAGGTGCTCATTATCGGTTCCGGTGAGGGCGTCGCCTCGCAGATGTCGGCGGCGGCGGGCGCGACGCTCGTCGATCACGTCGATATCGACCAGCTCGAGGTGGAGCTGTGCGCGCAGCACCTCCCCTACGGCTACACCTCGGCCGATCTGGCCGAGGCGGTCGCGCAGACCGGCCCGATCAAGATGCACTACGCCGACGGCTGGGACTTCCTGGCCAATGCGGAAGCGACCGGCGTGCGCTACGACATGATCTGTATCGACCTGCCCGACGAGCGGGTCGAGGACGCGCAGCACAACCGCCTGTACGAGGATGATTTCCTCAACCGCTGCAAGGCGATTCTCGCCGACGGTGGCGTCCTCGCGGCACAGGCCGGTTGTCAGACCATGTGGCGCAACGAAACTCTCAAGCGTTCGTGGACCCGCTTCCACAATCTCTTCGAGACCGTCGTGCCCTACGTCAGCGACGAGCACGAGTGGACCTTCATCTTCGGTACCCCGAAGGCGATCGAGGATCCGGTCGCGAAGATGACCACCACCCTCTCGACCCTGCCGTACCGGGCCGAGACCATCGACGAGCGCGCCATCATCCGCGGCGCGATCGAACCGCACGCCCTGCGCGTCGGCGCGAACGTCGGTTAACCGCAACAGATTTCGCGAAGCGTCCCGCACGAATCTCCACGTCGTGCGGGGCGCCTCACATTTCCGGGGTGTTCAGACCAGCTGAGGTTCGACGGTCCAGGCCGGAAGTGGCGGGGTCATCGGGTTGGCGGTCGGAATCCCGCCCGCCACCCGTGATTTCGGCAGCCACATCGAGATGATCATCGCGCTGCGGTCGAAGACCTTGCGCGCCCGCAACTGCGCGGGCAGCAGGTTGCCCAATGACGGCATCGTGGCGATCGCTCGTATCGACGCTTCGGCGGAGTCGACCGGATCATCATCGGCGATCCGGCTCGCGACGGTGTGGATGGCGATCTGCCTCTCCTCCGGTTGATAGAGCAGCCACGCCGCGCCCAGTCCCTCGGCCCGCGCGGAGTCACGCACCGCGGGCCACACCTCCTCGAGCATCGCACGCGGATTCCCGCCCTCGAAGGTGAAGCGCTCGAACCGGTCCACGGCGTGCTCGGCGAGCGGGGTGAAGTTGTGCGCGCCCGCGACCCGCCAGATATGCCGATCAACCCCCAGGAAGAACGGCCGACTCCAGAACTTCACACCGGGCTCGAACTCCAACTCCTCGGCCGTAAAACGCCGGTACTCTTCCACATTCGCCCACGTATCGAACAAGTACCGACCACCGGTGAGCACCTCCCCGGTGACCGCGTCGTACCGAGTCGGCATGTACTTCATGAGCATTCCCGTCCGGTCGTCCATGACTCGGCGCTCGATCTCCTGCTTATCGACCAGATCGCTCATCGACACCTCAGGGGCGACGGCGAAGTCGGAGGTGAATGCGGCGTCCGCCGCGATCGGACCGAGCTCGTACCCACGAATATCCACGATGACCTCTCAACTCTTTCGAACAAGCCAATGACCCTCCCGATGTTATATGAGCACTGCTCATTTTTCAATCGATGCTCATAATATGGGCACTGTATGATCACGCCATGCCGCCCGCCACCCGCCGCGACCGCCGTCGAATCGAAACCATCGCCGAGATCAAGGCCACCGCACTGCGACACCTGATCGCCGACGGCGTCGACGCCGTCTCCCTGCGGGCCATCGCCCGCGACCTGGGCATGGCCTCCGGCTCGGCGTACAACTACTTCGAGACCCGCGAGGCCCTGCTGGCAGCCGTCGCCGTCGACCTGCGCGCCGACCTGGCGCGCGGCCTGGCCGATGCCCGCGCCACCGCCGCCGATGCCCACGGGGAGCTGCTCGCGCACGGGACGGCGTACCGCGAGTGGGCACTGACTCATCCGAACGAATTTCGACTGATCTTCAGCGCCGCCGCCCAGCACGCCGACGCCACCGGCGACTACGACCTCTGTCTCGGCTTGGTCGGTTTAGCGGCCACCGCCCGTCCAGCCGAAGGGGGTCACAGCTACGACTGGTCCGATATGAACATGGAGTTCACCGCCATCGCACGTGAACGATTCCCGGATCTGCAACCCACAACTCTCGCACTCGCACTACGCATTTGGGGCCGAATGCACGGGCTGGTGACCCTGGAGATCGACGGCGTACTGCGACCCCAGATCTCCAATCCCGCGATGCTGTACCACGAAGAGTTGGAAGCGCTTTCGGCATCTCTCGGGCTGACGACCTGAGCACCGCTCAGTCTTGCACCGGTCATCCCGTCACGGCGCCGCTAGACCGGCGACATTGTCACCGCCACCGGTTATCGTGAATTCCATGGCTGCCCCCGCTCAACACCCCAACCCCACTGGTCCAGCGGCGCCCCCCACGGAACCGGCAGCTCTACGCGCGTCTCTCACCCCCACCCTCCGCGCCGTATTCGACAGCGAATGGGCCTACGTCATGGACGTCGCCAAGGAATCCAGATCCCTCACCGAGGTAAACGATCTCGTCACCAAATGGCGATTCATCGCCGCCGATGAGGCACAGGACCCCGGCATCTATTTCCGGGTCCTGGCCAAGGCCGCCGAGATCGAAGCGCGTGGCGGCAACCCCGCCGGCCGCTCTATCGAGGATGTTCGGGAACTGATTGCGCAGCGACGACAGCAGACGAGCTGACGCTTTGTACCGCATCGTCCACGACGAGGAGACGTACCCGCAGCTCGCAGCCTTGCCCACGGACTCTCTCGACTCCTATACCGAACTCATCGCCACCCTCGAAGTCGCGCCGTGGAACGGGAAGCCTCAGCATCCCAACAACCCAGACGGCGCGGTCCGCTGTTGGGTGTTCACCTGGCCGCATGGATCCGGGCAAGTGATCTACCTAATCGACGACGGCCGACGGGAAGTCCATATCCTTCGCCTCCAGTGGTTCGGCTGACTTCATCTTGCCGACCGGCAATTGCAGATCGTCGGTACCAGCGGTGTGATTTCCGATCGAGCCTTGGACAAGTTGACCGAAGCGGGCATCCTCGGCCAGTCGCTGCCGCGGGCTTGACTTGGAGCGCACTCCAGGTCGTAGCGTCGAGCATCGTGAGCCTCGCTCACCATCGAATTCCGGTATTCACCAAGGAGGACTCCCGCATGATCGCGACCAGGAAACTCGGCGAACTGACTGTTGGTGCGCAGGGGCTGGGCTGCATGGGGATGAGTTCGGCCTATGGGGTGCGCGACAATGATGATGAGTCGATCGCCACCGTTCAGCGGGCATTGGATTCGGGTATCACGCTGCTGGATACGGCGAATGTGTATGGGCCGGAGACCAATGAGCGGCTGATCGGGCGGGCTATCGCCGGGCGGCGCGATGAGGTGGTGCTGGCCACCAAGTTCGGCATTGTCTGGGGTGCGGACGGGTCGATGGGTGCGCGTGGTGACGCCACCTATGTGAAGCAGTCCTGCGATGCGTCCCTGGAACGGCTCGGGGTCGATCACATCGATCTCTACTACCAGCATCGCGTGGATCCGAACGTCCCGGTCGAGGAGACCTGGGGTGCGCTCTCGGAGTTGGTGGCGGCGGGGAAGGTTCGCTACCTCGGTATCTCCGAGGCGTCGGCGGACACGATTCGACGCGCGCACGCCGTACATCCGGTGACGGCGCTGCAGAGTGAGTGGTCGCTGTGGACTCGCGATATCGAGGCCGAAATCGCGCCCACCTGCCGGGAATTGGGGATCGGCATCGTGCCCTTCTCGCCGCTGGGTCGTGGATTCCTGACCGGTGCGATCACCGCCACCACCGATCTGCCCGCCGACGATATGCGTCGCCGACTCCCCCGCTTCGCCGACGGCAATATCGACAGCAATCTGGCCATTGTCGCCGCCCTGCGTGAGCTGGCCGACGAAAAGGGTGTCACCGCAGGGCAACTCGCGTTGGCCTGGGTGCAGAGTCGCGGCGATGATGTGGTACCGATTCCGGGGACCAAGCGCCGCACCTATCTGGAGCAGAATGTCGGTTCACTCGACATCACCTTGACAGCAGCCGATCTCGCGCGCATCGAGGCCGCCGCCCCCACCGATGCCATTGCGGGAGCTCGCTACCCGGAGGGGCTTGCCCGGGTAGCCGGGAAGTAGGTCACGACCGGCTCGGGTGCGCGAGCTCCGAGTATCCGAGCCGGTACCGAAATCCACGCCGACGGCCGCGTATCCGACGGTAGCGGAGCGACATCCACGGTCGTCGAGTTCACTCTGGCGGTCCGCTGGTCGCCATCGCGGTGCCGAAACGGCGTCGCTCGCCTCGGCGGCTGTCGGACCGGGCCACATTCCCTCCCGATAACGCTCCACGGGGTTGGTCGGCTCTAGCGGTCCAACTTTCCGGCCTGGATATCCCCGACGAACGAGTCCCACACCGCGCCACCGAAAACCAGCGCCGGGCCATCGGGGTTCTTCGAGTCCCGCACGCCGACCATGCCCGTCGCAAGGTGAGCAGCTTCCACGCACTCCCCTCCCGCAGTGCTGCGACTCGACTTGAACCACTTAGCCTCGGACAGGTCGATGCTCACTCGCCGTACTCCTTCGCTATCGCCAGCACAAGTTGCCTGGTCTCTTCCGAATCCAACGCTACACGGCTGATCTCGGCAAACGCATCCTTGTAACGCTCTACCTCAGCCTCTCGTTCGAGGTACAGGTCACCGGCATATTCCTCCACGAAAACAATAGGGGGCTCGATCAATCCGGTTGCGGGGAGTTTGGGGAATGACAGCAGTACGAACGAGCCGACAGTGGGACCGAGGTGCGCTGAGGCGTTGAACGGGATCGCTCGGATCGAGACGTTGGGAAGCTTCCCCACATCCGCAAGCCGCCGGAGTTGCTCGACCATTACGGCAGTTCCGCCCACCTGATCACGAAGCACCGCCTCCCAGAGGATGACGTCCACTCGAAAATCAATGTCCTCCAAGCGGGCTTGCCTTCGGATGGCCACCTCGACACGCTTATCAACCTGCTCTGGTGGCATGTTGGGGTGTTGGGTCCATTCGATGGCGCGCCGATACCCAGGCGTCTGAAGCAGACCAGGAACAATGGCGACTTTCCACGCCGTCAGCCTTCGGGCAGCTTCCTCCAGACCGAGATAATGGTCGAATCCCGCCCGCATCTCGTCGGCGTAGGCACGCCACCAACCGCCGCCCGATCGTTGGGCATCACGCACCTCACGAGCCAAGTCCAGCAATACAACCCGTTTGCCGTCAGTCGCTTTGTATCCGTCGCACAAGGCATTGATGTAGAGGTCAGACACTTTGGTCGGTAGCCCGTCCTCCATTCGACCGATTGTCTGTGGGGAAACCCCGATAATCCGTCCCGCCGCAGTCTGATTCAACCCGGCCGCTTCTCGGAGATTGTGCAACTCGCGTCCAAGTGCCCGCCGCGCGAGCGTTGATCCGGTCACCATCTCGTTAGCCTCACTATCGGATGACGTGGATTCTGGAAGCCTCCAGGACGGGGGCACCCGCAATGGAAGGCTGGCAAAACTATTGGGGAATGGGTGGTCTGGTGATTCCAACCGAGCGTGAATTCGAGTGTACTCGTTCTGCATTCATAAGCCGGAGGTCCCGCAACATTGGAGAGCGGACTAGCCATCGGAAACTCCAAACCCCAAGAAGCAGACCGGGAGATGCTCATGAGCACCGTTGCCGCGCAGCTCGACCACTCAGAACTCCCGACGGTGGAGATGACGGTGGAGCGTGCCAGACACGACTTGGATGCCCATCACTCGTGCCCGATTGCGGTGTGCCCGAGAAAGGTCCAGGCCAAAGCGGTGCTGGCTGCCCGCGAGAGAGGACCCGGACCGACCCCTCCTCCGGTTCCATCCGGATGGATCTCCGGATGCTGCTGGAGCGGGATGGTGGGCTATGCCACCCGCAAATAATCTTCCGTCCTGGGCCAAACCCGGTGGCAAGGTTGTCGAGCTTTCGCAGACTCGGGGAATTGTGCTCAATCGGGCCAGGATCAAGGAAATTACCGATAGCGAGATCGTGCTGTGGGGAGAGCAGCGGTATCGAATCAGTTCGATGCGGGCCGCCGAACATTCCGAGCAGGTTGTATTCACTCGCCGGAACCCGTACCTCCCGCTGTGCGAAACGCGGCTCGCCAGCCCTGGTCACCCCGACGCTATTTCATGAAATGCACCGATACAGGCTGCTTTTCGACTTCCCGATCTCACCCACTCGATAGCGAGAGGTTCGATAATGAGCAAAGCCAAGCATTCGGTCCGATACCGTCGCCGCGAGCTCATGCTGTGCTGGGGCATGGTGGCGCTGATCGTTCTTGTGGGCGGTCTGCTACAGCCACTTGTGGGCGGTGGCGTGATGAGCGGGCTGATTGTCGCCGCGCTGGCAGGTCTCCCGGTCAAGCTTTACACCCCCGTACAGATTGCACCTCGACATCGGGCGTAGCAGGCCGTCAGCGACCTCGAATTCCTCCCGCCGCCGCGCGATCTGAATTCCCCTCCGCTGTCGTGAAATGGCCGTTCACCGGCCCTGTCGGTACGGATGACTACAGTCGGTCACGAATCATCAAGTACGACATGAGGGAATCGATGACGGTAGCCGAACAGCGTCGCACGGCCGGGGAGGACGGGGTGGACGTCGAATCGCTCTTCGAGCCGACGGCCAAGCAGCGTCGAAAGCTGCTGTATCGGCGGGATGGGCTGTTGACACCGCCGTCGATGGTGATCGATGTCGAGGTGGTGGCGGAGCAGGCGCAGGCGTGTGCGCAGCATTACGGGGTGGCGGTTGAGCGGCTCAATGAGCGGGAACCGCGGGTGGGGCGGGTGTTGTCCGGGGAGCCGGGGGCGGTGGCCGAGTTGCCGGTCGATATGGCCGCGGCGCTGTTGACTACGCGCACCGAGATGCCGTACTTCCTCACCGCCGGGGAGCGGCGGCGGTCGCTGGCGGATGTGGCTGCGCTGCTTGATCATTGGACTGTCATGCGCGGTCTCGCCTTTGCCGCCGAGGTGTTGTTGCGGGCGGTGACCGAACCGCTGTGGGTGGCACCGGAGTACTGGCATTCGCGCGGTGAGTACGACTCGATGCGGGCCGTTCTCGGTGTGCTGCGCAATAGGCTCGCGGCGTGTTCGGATGATGAACTGCCGCCGGTGATCGCACTGTTCGAGCGGTACCGCGGAGTTTCCCGGCATGCCCGCGTCGTCGCTTCGTGTCTGCTTCCGTCGCAACGGGATTGGGTGGCCACGGATATCTCGGAGGCGGTGGCGGGCGGGGATCGCACACAGGCTCGGCTATTGGTCGACGCAGCGGGCACGGTGGACCAGTTGCGACTGTTGAATACGCTGTTCGCAGCCCATTGGCAGGACGGCAATGGCGTGGCCATCGATACGGCCGCCATGGCTATAACCGTGGTCGACGGCGTCGGGTTCGAAGTCGTAGAGGTACTCACCGGCTGGTTCGACCACTGGGATATCACACAGGCACTGCGCATTCCGATCGCGGAAGCGCTCGCCGTGATACCCACCGATACGGCGTTCGCCGCGCTCGCCACCCGGTCGAATCACCCGCCCGCTTCGACCGCGTTACGCCAAGCCGCCCAACGTTTTCCGAGCCGAGCACTGCGACTGCTGAATCCGGCCGACCACTCCGCCATATTGCGCGAACACGTACACGGCAATGCCGATCTCGCCCGTGAACAGCTGGCCGACCTGCCGACCACGACCGCGACCTTCGTCGCCGACGAACTGAGCCGGGTAACGACCCAGAGCAGTGGTGCGGGAGCCTCACCCGGCATTCTGCGAAATCCACCGTGGGAGAACCGCAAACGCACCAAGCTCCCGACAGTGGCCGGTCTCGTTCCGCCCACCGAGCCGCACTGTGCCTGGCTGCCCGGGGAGCGGGAGGAATGGCGCGGGCTCGTGCGCGCCGAGGCTTACGAGGGCCACGGCGACGCCCTCGCCCGCAGCACGAACACGGAACTCACCACATACGCGCTGGGTGCGCTCGTGGTGGCGGGCCCGGAGCGAGCACTGCCGCTCTTGCCGACCGCGCGACTGCTGTGGGTCGACGACCAGTGCCCCGAGGTGCGGGCCGCCATCGCCGTATTCGAAACCGCCGCCTACCCGATGATGGTGGACGCGGCGCGTGAACAACCCCGGGATATGGAGGATGTCGTCCTGCCCTACGCGGGTGTCGAACTGGTTGATCTGGCAGCGGCACGGCTGGATCGGCGCACTCTGCGACCGGGAGCCCTGCGCTATCTGCGTCGGCATGCTCGGTTCGTGGCGCAGGTGCTGATTCCACGTGCCGTCGGGCCGACGGCGAAGGACCGTCGCCTCGCGACCCGCGTGCTACGGCTGCTCGACGGCCTGGGGTATGGCGACGATATCCGCTCCGCCGCACAGGAATACGGCCCCGCAGCGGCCACCGCGATGACTGCCGTAGTGGATGCCGATCCACTTGTGCTGCTGCCCACCCGCATGCCGTCGGTCCCGGACTGGGTGAATGTGGCCGCACTCCCCCAGGTGCGCGCCACCGACGGCGAACCTCTTTCGGCCACCGGCGTCGAGAACCTGCTCATCATGCTCATGCTCGCCGTTCCCGGCGAACCGTATGCCGGTGTGGCGCAGGTGCGTCGCGACTGCGATCCGGCCTCACTGGCCGATCTGTCGTGGGAGCTGTTCGCGCAGTGGCAACGTGCGGGCGCGCCCACCCGGCACAGCTGGGTCTATGAGGCACTGGGCTCATTCGGTGACGACACCACGGTGGAATCCCTACTGGAGCATGTGCGCGCCAACCGCTCCGATGCCCGCTCGGTGACCGCCCTCGACGCCTTCGTCGCCATCGGTTCCGATGCCGCACTGCTGGCGTTGAAGTTCATCAGCGAGAAAGTGCGGACGACGCGGGTGCGGGTCGGCGCGAAGGAACGCATCGAGGCGGTCGCTGATCGCTTGGGGCTCACCGCCGATCAATTGGCGGACCGTCTCGTCCCCGATCTCGGATTGCGCGCCGACGGCACCACGCTCCTGGATTTCGGACCGCGTCGGTTCGTGGTCGGCTTCGACGAACAATTACGCCCGACCATCGCGACCACCGACGGCGATCGGCTGAAGGCACTGCCCAAACCTGGCGTGCGCGATGACGCCGAGCGAGCCGAGGCCGCGCACAAGGTATTCCGAAGGCTGAAGAAGGACGCCCGCGCGGTGGCCGCCGACCAGATCAAGCGGCTGGAGCGGGCCATGGTCACGCAGCGCCGCTTCACCGTCGACGAGTTGCGCACGCTGTTCATCGCGCATCCCTTGCGCTGGCATGTGACCCGACGCCTGGTGTGGGGTGTCTACGATGGCGAAACCCTCACGGGCACTGTACGTATCGCCGAGGACCGCACCTTCGCCGACAGTACCGACGACACCGTGTCCCTCCCCGATGACACTGTGCTCGGCGTCGCCCACCCCATCCAGTTCCCGAACGAGGTCACCGGGTGGGGTGAGATATTCGCCGATTACGAATTGCTGCAACCCTTCCCGCAGATGGGCCGGGAGGTCTACACCGTCCCGGATGAACTCCTGCACGCCTCCAAGATCGTCCATGCCGGCGACAAAGCCGACGGCCCGCGCTTCCTGAGCCTCGCCGCACGCGGCTGGCTCCCCCCGGAGACCGACGACGGCGGACACATCTACACCTTCGAGAAACCGCTCCCGCACGGGCGCTACCTCGTTATCTCGGCCGATCCCGGCCTGGCGGCCTACAACCTCAGCGCGTCCAATCCGCAAAGCTTCGGCGTCTACCTCCGCCAGACCCGATCGACCAGCGGCAGCATCACATTCGCGGATCTGGACGAGGTCACCGCCTCGGAGATCCTGCGCGATATCGCCTGGCTGAATTCGGCGGCAAACTGAGCAGCGCTATCCCAGTCCTCCCGGCGTGCTTTCTATCCCCCGTCATTCCGGACGATGGGTGCCGGGTCGAGGGGCGACATCGTGATGTCACGCGCTGCGATCGCACGGCCGGCGGCAATAATCGGCCCCATGGGTGAGCCGAGGCAGGACCGGTGACGGCGACAGCGGTGGCGGTGATCATTGCCGGAGCGCTGATCGCCGGGGCGGTATTGGCGTGGCCACGCACGCGGCGCACGGTCACGACTCCGGCCGAACGCGCCGTACATACGACGCTGCACACCGCCTCACTGGCGGCGATACCGCTGCGCGGTGGACTCACCGAGGAATCGGCCGAGGAAGCCGCACCGCACCTGCGCATTCTCACCGGCGCGGAGGCCCTCGGAATCACCGATCCCGAGGGCGAACTCCTCGCCTGGGACGGAGCACACGGCGATCTGGCCGACCGTTTGACCGCGGCCGCACAGCGCGCGGTCGACGGTGAGCGGCGAGTGTTGGATACCGACACCGGGGCGAATTCGCGTCGCATTCTCATCGCCCAACCGCTGCTGATCGACACCGGCGCCGTCGGGGTACTGGGCATTGTGGTGATCGGTCAGCCGGAGCCGGGCATGCTCGGCGCGCTCGCCGAGGTGGCGCGCTATGTGGTCGGCCAGCTCGAATTGGCGGAGCTGGACGCCTCCCGGGCGCGCCTCGATCGCGCCGAGGTGCGGGCACTGCGCGCTCAGATCAGCCCGCATTTCATCTACAACGCCCTCAATACGATCGCGTCGTTCGTCCGCACCGATCCCAGCCGAGCCCGCGAACTCATCCTCGAATTCGCCGACTTCACCCGCTATTCCTTCCGCACCGCCGGTGAGTTCACGGTGCTGGCCGACGAATTGACCAATATCGACCGCTATCTCGCGCTCGAACGCGCCCGGTTCGGCGACGCGCTGCAGGTTCGCCTCCAGATCGCGCCCGAGGTGCTGAGCGTGGTGCTGCCCTTCCTCGCGCTGCAACCCCTGGTCGAGAACGCGGTCCGGCACGGCCTCGCCCCGCGACCGGGCGGCGGCACGGTCAGCATTATCGCCATCGACGAGGGCACCGACTGTGTGATCAGCGTCGAGGACGACGGTGTAGGCATGGATGCGGAGCTGCTGCGCTCGGGGGCACTCGACGCCGTCGAAACCGGCCGCCGCACCACCGGTCCCGAATCCGCGCATGTCGGCCTGGCCAATGTCGACGACCGCCTGCGTGCCGCCTTCGGCAATGATTACGGCCTGGTCGTGGAGACAGCGCGGGGCGCGGGCACCAAGGTCAGCATGCGGGTGCCCAAATTTCGCGCGGGCATCCAGGTCTGATGTGGACGATCGACCTACCTCCGCGTCCCCGACCATGGCCGCGTTGTGTCGGATTTGCGAGCTACGCCCGCCTGCCCCGGTGGTGGCATAGCATGACCCGATTGTGACGACCAGCGACAGTGGGCCCGGCGCGCTACGCGTGCTCGCCGTGGACGATGAGCAGCCAGCACTGGACGAGCTGGTCTATCTGCTACGTGCCCAGCCGGATGTGGGTGAGATCCACCGTGCCGATGACGCCACCACCGCTTTGCGGCTGCTGCGCGCCCATCCGGTGGACGCGGTCTTCCTGGATATCAATATGCCGGGGCTCGACGGTATCGAACTGGCGGGCATCCTGACCGCCTTCGCCAATCCGCCCGCGGTGGTCTTCGTGACCGCGCACGATGATCGCGCCGTCGCCGCCTTCGATATCGGCGCCACCGACTACCTGCTCAAACCACTGCGCGAGGCCCGCCTCGGGGAGGCCGTCCGCCGGATTGCCGCCGCCCGCGCCGAACGAGCGGCCACGGTGGATCCCGATGAGGTACTGCCGGTGGAACTGGGTGGTGTCACCCGACTGGTGGAACGGTCCACGGTCAGCTGGGTGGAGGCCGATGGAGATTACGCCCGCCTGCACACCGCTACCGGCTCGCACCTGATCCGTATTCCGCTGTCGGAGCTCGAATCACGCTGGCGGGACGCGGGTTTCGTGCGCATTCACCGTTCCTACCTGATCGCCCTGCGTATGGTGACCGGCCTGCGCACGGTCGGCACCGGCACCGTGGTGTGTCTGCGCGCCGAAGGCGCCTCGGCCGCCGTCGAACTGCCGGTCAGCCGCCGCCAGGTGCGCGATCTCAAACAGCGCCTGATCGGACCTCGCAGCAGGACCGCGCGATGACCGGCCCGCAGCGTCCGATCCGGCAGCGCGTGGTGCTGGCCGAGCGGCGTGGTGCGCGCATGGTGCGGACCCGGGTGGAGGTGGCCGAGCAGACCGAGATCGGTGCGGCCATGATCGGCGGACTGATCCGGGCGCAATTCGGGCTCGCGGTCCGGGTCGGGCTCGTGGTGGTCGCGGTCCTGGGCGCGCTGCCAATGCTGTTCGCACTGGGTGCGCCCGGGGAGATGGTGGTATTCGGTATTCGTCTCCCCTGGCTGCTGCTCGCCGTCGCGTCGACACCGTTCCTGTACGCCGCGGGTCGGGTGTACCTGCGGCTGGCCGATCGCAATGACCACGACTTCACCGAATTGGCCGAGGACTGAGGTGGACGCCGCATCCGGCCTCACCCTGGCCGCCCTGCTGCTGGTAGCGGTGGCGACCGTCGCCATCGGCGCGCACGGAGTTCGGTTGGCGCGCACCACCTCCGACTTCCTGGTCGCCTCCCGTGGTGTCGGGTCACGACTCAATGCCGCCGCCATATCCGGCGAATACCTGTCTGCCGCGTCTTTCCTCGGTGTCGCCGGGCTCATTGCCAAGTTCGGGGCCGATGCGCTGTGGTATCCGGTCGGCTTCACCGCGGGGTATCTCGGCCTGCTGTTGTTCGTGGCCGCTCCACTGCGCCGATCCGGGGCCTATACCGTGCCCGACTTCGCGCAGTTCCGGCTGGGTTCGGTGCGCATGCGCCGGTTGGCGGCAGTGGTCGTCGTTCTCGTCTGCGTGCTGTACCTGATTCCCCAATTCCAGGGCGCGGGCCTGACTTTACGGATTCTGCTCGGCGTCCCCGACTGGGTGGGCGCGGTAGCGGTGGGCGTCATCGTGATCGCCAATGTCACCGCGGGCGGTATGCGGTCGATTACCTTTGTGCAGGCCTTCCAGTACTGGCTCAAGCTCACCGCGCTCGCCATCCCGGCCCTGGTTCTGCTCGGGCATTTCCTAGCCGATGACCGCGAATTGGGTTCTCCCGCACCTCCGACCGTCACCCAGCAGACCACCGTCGATGTCACCACCGATGTGCGGGTGCGATTGGCGGGCGATATCCCGCAGTCGATATCGATCACGGGCACCATCGACGGCCGCGAGGTGAACGGCCCCGTGACAGTGACGCCCGGCGAGCACGAACTGAGCGCGGGCACCACGGTGGTCCTGGACGCCGGGGACGCGGTGCCCGTGGTGCTGGGCGCACCGGATAACGGCGCGGACTGGCTCACCCCCGGCGGCGGCTTCGGCGGACCGCATCCGCTCTACGCGGTGTACTCGCTGATTATCGCGCTCTTCCTGGGCGCCATGGGATTACCGCACGTGCTGGTCCGCTTCTATACGAATCCGGATGGCCGGTCGGCCCGTTCCACCGCCCTCTCGGTAATCGGCCTGGTCGGACTGTTCTATACCTTCCCGGTGCTGCTGGGCATTCTGGCGCGCCTGTACGTTCCGCAATTGCTGATTACCGGCACCTCCGATGCCGCGGTCCTACTCCTGCCCGGCGCGATCCTGTCCGGCCTGGCCGGAAAACTCCTGGCCGCATTGGCCGCCGCGGGCGCGGTCGCCGCCTTCCTGTCCACCTCATCGGGACTATTGGTGAGTATCGCGGGCGTACTCAGTACCGATGTGCTGCGCGGCCGAATTCGCGACTTCCGGTATGCCGCATTGGTCGCCGGTGCTGTCCCCCTGGGACTTTCGTTCACCGTGGCCACCCTCGATGTCTCGCGTTCGGTGGGCCTGGCCTTCTCGGTGGCCGCGTCGACGCTCTGCCCACTGCTCGTACTCGGCATCTGGTGGCGCGGCCTGACCGCCACGGGGGCCGCTGCCGGATTGATCGTCGGCGGCCTCACCGCGGGCGGTGCGACCGCGGTCTCGGTGCTGGGCGGTATCGGCGACGCGGTCGCGGGCGGTTGGCCCGCCGCCATCCTCGGCTATCCGGCCGCGGTGAGCGTCCCGCTCGCCTTCGCCTCGATGATTCTGGGCAGCAAGCTCTCTCGCGGCCAGTCCCCCCGCGTCGTGGCTCGCGTCTTCGTCCGCATGCACGCCCCGGAGCGACTCGGCATGGGCGCCGATCGCGAACGCGGACTGCGGTCGGCATGAGCGGTCGAGGCCCGAAACAGACAGCCGGTCGAGGCCCGAAACAGACAGCCTGAGGCAACCGCTCATCGCATGGCGCCGACCGCTCACCGCACGATCGCGCGCCTTCACCGAGTGATCCAGGCCACACTGTGTTTTCGTCATCTACCCGCCGATACGGTGCTCGGAGAGTAAGCCACATCACACGCTAGGACTCCGATGAGCAGCATCGATCTCGACACCGACGGCGCACCGCCGCGGCGGGTAGCCACCGCCGAGGATTTCGTCGCCATGCAGGCCAGCCCCGAGTTCCAGGAGCTGCGCACTCGCCTGCGGCGCTTCGTCTTCCCGATGGCGGTGCTGTTCCTGACCTGGTATCTGGTCTACGTGCTGCTGGGCGCGTACGCGCACGACTTCATGGCCACCGAGGTCTTCGACAATATCAATGTCGGACTCCTGCTGGGCCTCGCCCAGTTCGTCTCGACCTTCCTGATCACCGGCCTGTACGTGAAGTTCGCCAATCGCGAACTCGATCCGCGCGCCGCCGCCATCCGCAACGAGCTCGAGGGAGACCAGGCGTGATCAGCTACTACGCCGCCGAGGGCACGGTGGGCAATCCCGCCGCCAATATCGGCATTTTCGCGCTCTTCGTAGCCGTGACCATGGTCGTGGTTATTCGCGCGAGTCGCAATACCTCCACTGCCGCAGACTATTTCACCGGTGGACGCGGCTTCTCCGGTCCGCAGAACGGTATCGCCATCGCCGGTGACTACCTGTCGGCGGCCAGCTTCCTCGGTATCGCCGGAGCCATCGCCGTCTACGGCTACGACGGCTTCCTGTACTCCATCGGCTTCCTCGTCGCCTGGCTCGTCGCGCTGCTGCTTGTGGCCGAAATGCTCAGGAACACCGGCAAATTCACCATGGCCGACGTACTGAGCTTCCGATTGAAGCAGGGTCCGGTGCGCACCGCCGCCGCGCTCTCCACACTCACGGTGTCGCTGTTCTACCTGCTCGCGCAGATGGCCGGCGCCGGTGGTCTGGTGGCGCTGCTGCTCGATATCCAGTCCAGGGCCGGGCAGTCGCTCGTCATTGCCGTGGTCGGCATTCTCATGATTGTGTACGTGCTGGTCGGCGGCATGAAGGGCACCACCTGGGTGCAGATCATCAAGGCCGTCCTGCTCATCGCGGGTGCGGGCCTGATGACCGTGCTGGTGTTCAGCAAGTTCGGGTTCAACCTGTCCGAGATTCTCGGCGCCGCGCAGAGCAAGGTCTCCGAGGCCACCACCACGGGCGTCGCCTCTCGCGATGTTCTCGCCCCCGGCGCGCAGTACGGCGGCAGTGAGATGTCGAAGCTGAACTTCCTGTCCCTCGGCCTGGCCCTGGTACTCGGCACCGCCGGTCTGCCGCACGTGCTCATGCGCTTCTACACCGTGCCGACCGCCAAGGAGGCCCGCCGCTCGGTGGTGTGGGCGATCGCCCTCATCGGCGCGTTCTACCTGTTCACACTGGTGCTCGGTTACGGTGCGGCCGCCATTGTCGGCCCGGACAAGATTCTGGGCGCGGCCGGTGGGCAGAACTCCGCGGCTCCGCTGCTGGCCTTCGAACTCGGAGGTGTGCTGCTACTCGGCATTATCTCCGCAGTCGCCTTCGCCACCATCCTCGCGGTCGTGGCCGGTCTGACCATTACCGCGTCGGCGTCCTTCGCGCACGATATCTATGCCGGTGTGATCAAGCGCGGAAAGGTCGACGAGTTCAAACAAGTTCGGGTATCGCGTATTACGGCGGTCGTCATCGGCCTGCTCGCCATCGGACTGGGCATTCTGGCCAACGGTCAGAACATCGCCTTCCTGGTCGCACTGGCCTTCGCGGTGGCAGCGGCGGCGAATCTGCCGACCATTCTGTTCTCCCTGTTCTGGAAGCGGTTCAATACCACCGGCGCGCTGTACAGCATGTACGGCGGCCTGATCTCGACCATCGTGCTGATCGTGTTCTCCCCCGCGGTGTCCGGCAGCTCGACTTCCATGCTGAAGACCATGGATTTCGCCTGGTTCCCGCTGTCCAATCCGGGCATCGTGTCGATTCCACTCGCCTTCGCGCTCGGTGTTATCGGCACCTTCGTGGGCGGCGATAGCGAAGATCCCGCCAAGGCCGCCGAAATGGAGGTGCGCTCGCTCACCGGCGTCGGCGCGGAGAAGGCCGTCGTGCACTGATCGAGTCGTCACCGCGAAACCCGCGCTCGCCCTTTCGATTCCCTACCAGGAGTATCCAGTTGTCCAGCGTTGTCAGTCATTCCGAGATCTACCCGCCCAGCACCGAGTTCGCGGCGACGGCCAATGCCACCGAGGCGCTCTACGATCGCGCCGAGGCCGATCGGCTCGCCTTTTGGGCCGAACAGGCCAATCGATTGCATTGGGATCAACCGTGGTCGCAGGTGCTGGATTGGGATGACGCACCGCTGGCGCGCTGGTTCGTCGACGGCAAGCTCAATGTCGCCTACAACTGCGTGGATCGGCATGTCCATGCCGGGCACGGCGATCAGGTCGCCATCCATTGGGAGGGCGAGCCCGGGGATTCGCGGGATATCACCTACGGTCAACTGCTGGCCGAGGTATGCCGGGCGGCGAATACCCTGACCTCGCTCGGATTGCGGGCCGGGGATCGCGTCGCCATCTATATGCCGATGGTGCCCGAGGCCATTGTGTCCATGTTGGCCTGTGCGCGACTGGGTTTGACGCATTCGGTGGTGTTCGCCGGATTCTCGCCGAGTGCGTTGCGACAGCGGGTCGATGATGCCGAGGCGCGACTGGTCATCACCACCGATGGGCAGTGGCGTCGCGGTACGGCGGCTCCGTTGAAAGCGGCCGTGGATGAGGCGCTGTCCGCCGACGGCGGTGCCGCGAGCGTCGAACATGTACTCGTGGTGCGGCGCACCGGCATCGAGGTGCCGTGGACCGCGGGACGCGACCTGTGGTGGGACGAAACCGTCGGGCAGGCCTCAGCCGAGCACGAAGCCGAGGCCTTCGATGCCGAGCATCCGCTGTTCATCCTCTACACCTCCGGCACCACCGGGAAGCCGAAGGGCATTCTGCACACCAGCGGCGGGTATTTGACCCAGGCGGCCTACACCCACCATTACGTGTTCGACCACAACCCCGGTCGAGATGTGTACTGGTGCACCGCCGATATCGGCTGGGTGACCGGACACTCCTACATCGTCTACGGGCCGCTCGCGAATCGCGCCACGCAGGTCGTGTACGAGGGCACGCCCAACTTCCCCAATGAGCACCGGCACTTCGAGATCATCGAAAAGTACGGCGTAAGCATCTACTACACGGCTCCGACGCTGGTGCGCACGTTCATGAAGTGGGGACGTGAGATCCCCGAATCGCACAACCTGTCGAGCCTCCGGCTGCTCGGGTCGGTCGGTGAGCCGATCAATCCCGAAGCCTGGCGCTGGTACCGAGAAGTCATCGGTAGCAACAAGACACCGATTGTGGATACCTGGTGGCAGACCGAAACCGGCGCAATGATGATTTCGCCGCTGCCGGGTGTCACCGCCGCCAAACCGGGCGCGGCCATGCGCCCGCTGCCGGGCATCTCCGCGAAAGTCGTCGACGAGGACGGCAATCCGGTCGAACTCGGAGAAACCGAGGCCAACGGCTATCTGGTCCTCGACAAGCCGTGGCCCGCGATGCTGCGCGGCATCTGGGGTGATCCGGAGCGGTATCAGGACACCTACTGGGCGCGGTACGGGACGCGGGGTTGGTATTTCGCCGGTGACGGAGCCAAGCTCGACAAAGACGGGGACCTGTGGGTGCTCGGCCGCGTCGATGACGTCATGAACGTCTCCGGACACCGCATCTCCACCGCCGAGGTCGAGTCCGCCCTCGTCGGCCACTCCGCCGTGGCCGAGGCGGCCGTTGTCGGTGCGACCGACGCGACCACCGGTCAGGGCATCGTCGCCTTCGTCATCCTGACCGGCGGTACCGAGGACACCGGTGACGCGCTCGTCGCCGAACTCAAGGCCGAGGTGTCGCGGGAGATCAGCCCGATCGCCCGCCCGCGCGAGATCCATGTCGTGCCCGAGCTGCCCAAGACCCGCTCCGGCAAGATCATGCGCCGCCTACTCCGCGACGTCGCCGAGGGCCGCGAACTCGGCGACACCTCCACCCTGGTGGACCCGACCGTGTTCGAAGCGATCGCCCGCCGGTGATCGCCGATCGGTTGGCCCGGCCACAATGAGGGGGCCGGGCCAACCGATCGCCACCAACCGCGGGACCGGTCAGGCGATACTGCTTTCATGAGGATTTCGGTAGCCGCGGACGAGAACGTCGGCGTCGCCTCCGCCGTTCCGGCGGAGCTACGCCGGCGTGGACACGAGGTGACCGTGCACGGGGCCTTGGCACCGGAGGAGCGGGACGACTGGGCTTGGGCCAGCGAGGCAGCGGCTCGGGATGTGGCCGAGGGTCGGGCGGATCAGGCGGTGGTGTGCTGTTGGACCGGGACCGGTGCGTCCATCGCGGCGAACAAGGTCCCCGGGGTGCGGGCGGCACTGTGTGTGGACGCGTATTCGGCCGATGGGGCGCGCAAGTGGAATGACGCGAATGTGCTCGCCCTGAGTTTGCGGCTCACCTCGCAGCCACAGTTGGGTGAGATTCTGGATGCCTGGTTCGCCGGGGCCGCAAGCCAGGACCCCGGCGATCGCGCCAATATCGCGCATATCGACACAATCGGGTGACTACGTGTCCTGATCGGCGAGACTGGTGTATTCGGAACGCAATTCGCGTTTGAGAATCTTCCCGCTGGGGTTCCTGGGCAGGGCCTCGGTGAAGGTGATGTACTTCGGGACCTTGTAACCGGCCAGGTGTTGTTTACAGTGCGCGATGAGCGACTCGGCTGTCGGCGGAGTTCCGCCGCGCGGGATAATGATCGCGGTGACGGCTTCGATCCAGTGCGGGTGTGGAATCCCGACCACCGCGGCTTCGGAGACGTCCGGGTGCTGGTAGAGGATTTCCTCTACTTCGCGGCTGGCCACGTTCTCGCCGCCGGATTTGATCATGTCCTTCTTACGGTCGACCACGCTGAGGTACCCGTCGGCATCCATGATGCCGAGGTCGCCGCTGTGGAACCAGCCGTTGCGGAAGGCATCCGCGGTCTTGTCGGGGTCGTTCCAGTAGCCGAGCATGGCTTGCGGGGAACGGTGCACGATTTCGCCGATCACGCCGGGAGCCACCGGGGTGTCATCGTCATCGACTACGCGGGTTTCGACATTCAGGGCGGGGCGTCCGGCCGAACCGGGCTTGGTCAGCTGATCCTCGGGGGCGAGTACGGTTGCCAGCGGGGCCAATTCGGTTTGGCCGTAGAAGTTGGTGAGGCCGACGCCGGGGAGGCGAGCGGAGAGTTCGTGTAGGACCTCGACCGGCATGATGCTGGCGCCGTAGTAGCCCGCGCGCAGGGACGAGAGGTCATAGCTGTCGAAGTCGGGGTGGCGGAGCAGGGAGACCCAGACCGTCGGTGGGCAGAAAAGCTTGGTGGCGCGTTCGGTTTCGATGGTGCGCAGGACAGTCGCGGGGTCGGGGCCGGGGAGCAGAATGCTGGTGGCGCCCAGGTAGATGTCAGGTGTGAGGAAGCAGTGCAATTGGGCGCAGTGGTAGAGCGGGAGGGCGTGCACCTCGATATCGGCGGCGCTCATCCGGCCATCGACGATAACACTCATGTACTGGGCGATCAGGGCGCGGCTGGTCATGATCGCGCCCTTGGGGCGGGATTCGGTGCCGGAGGTGTACATGAGCTGCACCGGATCATCGTCGGCCACCAGAACTTCCGGCTCCGAGGCGTCGCTGTGACCCTCCCAGGCCGCCACATCGTCCCAGTTCGCACCCACCGGCAGCCCATTGAGGCCGATCCAGCCGAACAGCCGAATCTCACTGCCGCCCAGCTGTTTCACCGCCGCCTCCGCCTCGGCGGCCAACGCGTCCTCCGCGATCACGCCGATGGCTCCGGAATGCCCCAGAATGTAGGCGACCTCATCGGCGGTCAGCATGAAGTTGATGGGCACCGACACCGCGCCCAAGCGGGCCAGCGCGAAATACAGCAGGACGAACTCGCGGCAGTTGTGCGAGTAGAGGGCGATCCGATCCCCCTGCGCCACACCGCGATCGGCGAGGCTGTGCGCGACCCGATTCACCGCCGCGTCGAGTTCGGCGAAACTCTCCCGCCGCTCCCGCCACACCAGTGCGGTCTTATCCGGCAGCCGTGCGGCACTGCGCCGCAACAGATCCCCCAGAGACTGACTGCGTGCCCCGGCGACAATGCCTGCTGTGTCCATGCGACCACGGTTTACCACCGGAATGTGTCCCGCGCCATAGAGTCCCGCTGAACAGGACCTTTACCCGGCCAGCTCACTGCGCCACAGTGCGCAGCGTCCGGTGTAGTTCGGCAGGTGTTCGGCCGCGAACTCGCGCGCCGACCAGTCCTGGTCCAGCACCTCCGATGTCCAGGCATAGGTCCACGCGGGAAGATCGCGATCCCCCACGTGCACGAACACCGGCACCAGATCGTATTCGTCATCCTCGAAGGCATCGAGCACCCGCCATTCGGCGGCGGTCAGACCGCTCAGCACCGCACCGTGCGCCATCGCCCCGACCGCGGCGACCAGTCCCGGGTACACCCGCTCCGGCAACGCCGCGGTCCGCCGTCCCGATACCCACGCGGCTTCGATTCCCGGTGTGCGCCCGATCAATTCGGTCAGCACCTCGGGAAACCGCAGGGTGCCGTAGACAAAGAGCGGATCATTCGCCACCGGAAGCCGCCGAATCCCTTGCGCCGCCATCACCGCACCGCTATCGCGGACTGGCGAACGGGGTGAACAGCGCCGCATCGTGCGAATTCACAATGGTGATCTCATGCCCGTGGTCACGCTTCAATTCCAGTAGCCGCCGCTGATTCTCGCGGTACGCGCTACCCACGATCGCACCCATTCCATAGGCCTTCCAGAACAGTGGTGTCCGCGGGTTCACCGGATCGATGGTGCTGCCCAGGAAGAAGGCATCACCGGCGTGCAGCAGCCAACCGCGGCCGGAATCGACTGCGACACCGACATGTCCGCGAGTATGTCCGGGTAGGGGTACCAAAAGGATCTCGGGCGGCAATCCGGGCAGATCGCGTACCGCCTCGAACCCGAACCAGGGTTCGCCGCCCTCCACCTCGTTCACCATCCACTTGGGTCCGTGCGCCCACTGCTGTGCCCGGTAGCGCATCCGCTCCCCCAGCGCGCGACCGACCATGGCCGCCCGGAACTCCGGCCCGTGCACATGTACCGTCGCCTCCGGAAAGTCGGAGAGTCCACCGGCGTGATCGAGATCCAAATGCGTGAGGATGATGTGCCGCACATCGCGCGGGTCGTAGCCGAGCGCCTGAATCTGCCACAGGGCGGTAGCCTCGGGTCGCAGTTTCAGACCCGCCACGAATCGGAAGGGTCCGATCATCTGCCCAGGGCGGCGCACACAGTCCATTCCGTACCCGGTATCGACGAGTACGAGCCCGTCACGCTTGGTTTCGAGGAGCAGACAGTGATCGACCATGCCCATGGCCATGGTCCCGCAGTCGAGATGATGAATCCGCACGTGCCCGAGAGTCCCAGACGGTACCGATCCGGTCAATTGGAACACCCGAACCGGTCGGTCAGCGTGGCTGCTCCGCGCGGATGACCGCGGCCAGAATCTCGTAATCCTCGGTCCGAGCGGTGGACGCCCGGAAGGCCAGGCCCACGGTGCGCCCCGGCGTGGGCGCGGCGAAGCGGGCGATTTCCAAAGTGCCGCGCGCGGTTTCGGCCGCCACCGCCATTTCCGGAATGAGGGTCACGCCGAGATCGCCTGCCACACACTGCACTACGGTCGCCAGCGAGGCCGCGCGGGTATCGCCGACCGTTCCCGGATGCGCCTCGTGGGTGCGGCACAGGTCGAGGGTCTGATCGCGCAGGCAGTGCCCCTCGTCGAGCAGTAGCAGCGGCAGTGCGTCCAGGTCACCCGGCCGCAGATCGATACGTCCGGCGAGTGCGTGTCCGCGCGGCAGCACCAGGACGAATTCCTCGGTATACAACGGAATCTCGACCAGGCCGGTGGCGTCGGTCGGTAGCGCCAGCATTGCGACGTCAAGTACCCCTGACCGCAGCCCGTCCAACAGTCGCGCCGTTTGATCCTCGATCACATGCGGCACCAGTGCGGGCAGCTGCTTGCGCAACTCCGGCAGTAGCGCGGGCAACACATACGGGGCGACAGTGGGAATGATGCCCATGCGCAGTGCCCCGCCGAGCCCGGACCCGGCGGCCGAGGCGACGAACCGATCGGCCGCCTCCAGGGTCGCCATGGCCTGCGGCAGCAAGCGCTTTCCCGCGGGCGTGACCAAGACCCGGCGGGTGCTGCGCTCAATTAGCTGAAGCCCCAGTCCGTTTTCCAGTGATGCCAGTGCCTGCGATAACGTGGGCTGGCTCACGCTCAGCCGATTAGCTGCGGTGCCGAAATGGCGATACTCCGCGATCGCCACGAACGCACGCAGCTGCGACAGGGTCGGCTGATAAGTTTGATCAGTCACGCCTATCAGTGTAGTGCGACCGATCACCTTTACCTTTTACCGAGGTTTGGGCAAGATCGTTTGCAACAGTCACGACACGATCGTTTCGACTACCAAGAGGAGCAAAGTATGGCCCTGCTGACCATTGGCGACCAGTTCCCCGCCTACAACCTGAAGGCAGTCATCGGCGGTGACCTGTCGAAGGTGAACGCTCAGCAGCCCGACGACTACTTCACCCAGATCTCGAGCGACGACTACGCGGGCAAGTGGCGCATCGTCTTCTTCTGGCCGAAGGACTTCACCTTCGTCTGCCCCACCGAGATCGCCGCCTTCGGCAAGCTGAACGATGAGTTCGCCGACCGCGACGCTCAGGTGCTCGGCGCTTCGGTGGACAACGAGTTCGTGCACTTCCAGTGGCGTGCCCAGCACGACGAGCTCAAGACCCTGCCCTTTCCGATGCTGAGCGACCTCAAGCGTGAATTGGCCGCCGCCACCGGTGTTCTCAATGCCGACGGTGTCGCCGACCGCGCCACCTTCATCATCGATCCCAACAATGAGATCCAGTTCGTCTCTGTCACCGCGGGTTCCGTGGGCCGCAATGTCGACGAGGTGCTGCGCGTACTCGACGCCCTGCAGTCCGACGAACTGTGTGCCTGCAACTGGAAGAAGGGCGATCCGACCATCCAGGCCGGCGAGCTCATGACCGCCTCGGTCTGACAATCGTCCGTCTGACAAAGGATTTCGCGCTGTGACCATCGACAACCTGAAGAACTCGCTACCCGAGTACGCCAAGGACCTCAAGCTCAACCTGTCCTCGATCGCACGCACCACCGTGCTGACCGAACAGCAGCTGTGGGGCACCCTGCTCGCCGCGGCGGCCACCACCCGATCGGCCACCACGCTGCGGGAAATCGCCGAAGAGGCCGCAGACACCCTGTCGGCCGAGGCGTACAACGCCGCGCTCGGTGCCGCGTCCATTATGGGTATGAACAATGTGTTCTACCGCGGCAAGGCGTTCCTGGGCGGCCGCTACGACGATCTGCGGGCCGGTCTGCGTATGCAGATCATCGGTTCGCCGGGCGTCGCCAAGGCCGACTTCGAGCTGTGGTCGTTCGCGGTCTCGTCGATCAATGGCTGCCAGCACTGCCTGGAGGCGCACGAGCACACCCTCCGTGAGGAGGGTGTGTCGCGTGAAGTGATCTTCGAGTCGCTGCGGGTGGCCGCGATCGTGGCTGGCGTTGGTCAGGCCGTGGAGTCGACCGAGGCACTCGCAACCGCCTCGGTCTAGTACCGCAACACCGCCACGAAAGGCCGCGTACCGTTTCGGTACGCGGCCTTTCGCATTCGCGCATCTAGACTCACGGACATGCGGCCCTCGGGTTCTCGTGCGCGTGGCACTTCGCACCGTCGCTGGCGCAAATTCTTCGCTACCTGCGTGGTGCTGATCGCGGTGTCCGCGGCGGGACTCACACTATGGCTGCGACACCATGAGCCGCCCGCACATCCGGCCGCGCCGCTCGCGGATCCCACCGCAACCGCACTCCCCGATACCCAGCAGGCGCGCGACGAGTTGGATCGGCTGACCGTCACGTGGAACCGCAACTGGGAGTCCTACCAGCGCAATGCCTTCGGGCCCGGCTGGTCCGGTCACGGCGGTGAAGCGAAGCTCGCGAACGGATGCACCGCGCGGGAGGACATCATGCGGCGGGATCTGCGCGATGAGCGCGTATCCGGCAGCAATCCCTGCATGGTGCTGTCGGGAGTGCTGATCGATCCGTACACCGGGGAGCGATTGCCGTACGACCGGTTCAAGGCCTCCGGTATCGAGATCGATCATGTGGTGGCCCTCGGCGACGCCTGGCGATCCGGCGCCTCGGAGTGGAGCCCGGAGCAGCGGTGGCAGTTCGCCAACGACGTGGGCAATCTACTCGCCGTACAGAAGCAGGCCAATCAGGACAAAGGGGCGAAAACCCCTGATCAGTGGAAGCCCCGGCAGGAGTACTGGTGCGACTACGCACGCCGCTGGATCTCCGTGAAATCCCGCTACGACCTCACCGTGCAACCCACGGAGAAGTCCGCGCTCACCGACATGCTCGACACCTGCGTCCACACCTCCGCTCGGTGAGGTCGTAGCCTGAATTCCATGACCGTTCCGGAAAGCGATGGCACCCAGATCGAAGTGGTTCGCGTTTTCACCGACGCCGCCGGGCGTTACGGCAATCCGCTCGGCATCGCCCGCGCCACCGACGTCATCGATGTCGACCACCAGGCCCTGGCCGCTCGCGCGGGCTACGCCGAAACCGTCGTGGTGGAGGATCCGATCGATGACCGCGCCCGGATGCGGATCTACACCCCCGCCGTCGAACTGCCCTTCGCCGGTCATCCCTCCGTCGGCGCCGCATGGTGGCTCAATGCGCAGCTGACGCCGGTCACCGTGATCGAGGTCCCCGCCGGGCCGGTGGCCGTCGAAGCTGCCGACGGCCTCATCTGGGTGCGAGCGCGCGCCGAGTGGACCCCCAAGTTCGAGTTCCACCAGTTCGACGATGCCGAGGAGCTGGCCGCTCTCGGCCCCGCCGATTTCACCGCCGGCGCGCACTACGCCTGGATGTACACCAATGAACCACGCGGCGCGGTGCGCGCCCGAATGTTCGCCCCCGCCAGGGGAATCGCCGAGGACGAGGCCACCGGCGGGGCGGCCATCGCCCTCACCGCCCTGCTGCGCCGCAGTATCAACATCACCCAGGGGCAGGGCTCACAGATGTTCACGGCATGGGATTCCGAGGGCTGGGTGCGCTTGGGCGGCCGGACCGTCGCCGATCATCCGGTTGTGATCTGACCCTGCCGAAGCCGCCGAAGTTGCTGAAAGTGACTGCGGAACCAGGTGATTCGCACCCGCTGTCGGCAGCGGGGTCGCAATAAACCGCCTTGGCTATCCAGGGACGGATTGTTAGGGTGTACGCGTGAATTCTCCGGAGGCATCCAGACGATAGCCGCCCGACCTGTGGGTCGGGCGGCGTTGTGAGTACGTTCTCGCCGGTCGCTGCGCGACTGGAGGCGGGAGTATTTCGCGACGCCGGATGTTGGTTCTTCGCGGTCGGGTGATGGTTCACCCGATTCCGCGACTGTCCCGGGCGCTGCCGATATCTGTGGTGCGCCCTGTATCCGGAAGTTGTCTTTCCTATGCCCATTGTGGTTTTCGTATTGGCTGTCGCTGTGTTCGCACAGGGCACATCCGAGTTCATGGTGTCGGGATTATTGGGGCAGATCACCGTCGACGTCGGGGTTTCGCTCGGCGCCGCGGGTCTGCTGACTTCGCTTTTCGCCATCGGCATGGTGGTGGGGGCACCGGTAATGGCGATGGTGGCGGGTCGGTTGCCGGTCAGATATTCGGTGACGGCGTTCCTGGCGCTGTTCTGCGTCGCCCATATCATCGGTGCGCTGGCGACGGACTTCACGCTGCTGCTGGTGACACGCATCGTCGCGGCGGTCGCCAATGCCGGATTCCTGGCGACCGCATTGGCGGCCCTGCCACGGCTGGTCGGGCCGACTCTGATCGGGCGCGCCACCGCCGTCATCGTGTCCGGAGTGACCGTGGCCTGTATCGCCGGAGTACCGGCGGGGACGCTGCTGGGACAGGTGTGGGGATGGCGTTCGGCATTCTGGGCAGTGGCTGTCATCAGCGCGGCGGCCCTGGTACCGGTGTGGCTGATGGTTCCCCGCGGTACGCACGAGGCCGATCGGGTGAGCGCGATCGGACCGTCGATGCGCAGCGAATGGATGGTGCTGGGTAAACGGCCGGTCCGTGCCGCCATTGTGGCCGGTGCGCTGGTCAACGCCGCAACGTTTGCCGGGTTCACCTATCTCGGCACGATTACCGCCGAAACCACCGGGACGGAAGGCCGGTGGATTCCGGTCGTGCTGGCACTGTTCGGTATCGGTTCGTTCGCGGGCGTGACGCTTACCGGCCGCTACAGCGACCACCATCGAGGGCGGATCGTCATGGTCGGCACAGCCGTACTGGTCGGGGTCTGGACGCTGGCCGCACTGACCGCGCACACCCTGATCGGGCTGGCGATCATGGCGGTGGTCGCCGGTGCCGTCGCGTTCGGTGTCGGGTCGACGCTGATCGCTTCGATCGTGCGGGCCGCCGCACCCACCGCGCCGCGAATCGCGGGGGCGTTGGCGACTACCGCGCTCAATATCGGGGCGGTCCTCGGCCCCGCCACCGCCGGTGTGGTCGTCGATCGCACCGATCAGCCCACGATGGCGCTGTGGTGCGGCGCCGTGTTCACCCTGGCGGCGACGGCCGTTGTGCTGGTGGGCCATTGGCGCGGCGTTGGGCAGCGTCACGACCTGGGGGATGGAAATTCAGTTGCCGAATCTGTCGGTGGCCGATGAGATTGTTGGTCGCACGCCGTCATTACCGGCAGTTGAAAATATCCCGAAGCGAAGGACATCCCTGTCGTGGAAACCGCTGTCAGCACAACGCCATCAGAGGGACCCGGTAGGAGTCGCGCCGGGCGCAGCGAATGGATCGGGCTCAGTGTTCTGGCACTGGCGTGCCTGGTCTACTCGATGGATCTGACGGTGCTGCACCTGGCGGTTCCGGAGATCAGTGCGGTGCTGCACCCGACCAGTTCGCAATTGCTGTGGATTATCGACGTCTACGGATTCATGGTCGCCGGTCTGCTCATCACCATGGGCACGCTCGGCGATCGGATCGGGCGGCGGCGGCTGCTGCTCATCGGCGGCAGCGCATTCGGGATCGTGTCGGTGATCGCGGCCTTCGCCCCGACCGCCGAGATGCTGATTCTGTGCCGCGCGCTGCTCGGTATCGCCGGTGCGACGCTCGCGCCGTCCACGCTCTCGTTGATCTTCAACATGTTTCGGGACCCACGGCAGCGGTCGGTGGCGGTCGGTGTGTGGGTGGGCGCGTTCTCCGCCGGTGGCGCGATCGGGCCGCTGTTCGGTGGCGTACTGCTGGAGCACTTCTGGTGGGGTTCGGTATTCCTGCTGGCGGTGCCCGCGATGGTGCTGCTGCTGGTCCTCGGGCCCAAAGTACTGCCGGAGTTCAAAGATCCGAATGCCGGGCGTCTCGATCTCCTGGGTGCGGCGCAGTCTGTGCTCACCATGATCGCACTCGTCTTCGCCATGAAACAGATCGCGCAGGACGGGGTGAGTGTCTCCGCGCTGGTGGCCCTTGCCATCGGCGTGGCGACGGGTGTGCTGTTCGTCCGGCGGCAGCTGTCGCGTCCGGATCCGATGCTCGATCTACGGCTGTTCCGGCTCGGTGCGTTCCGAACCGCGTTGACGGTCAATGTGATCGGCGTCTTCGTCGCCTTCGGGTACTTCCTGTTCATCGCGCAGTACTTCCAGCTGGTGCTCGGGATGTCGCCATTACAGGCCGGAATCGCGATGGCTCCGTCGGGGATCGGTTTCATTGTCGGCTCGCAATTGGCGCCACGCATTGTGCGAGTCGTGCGGCCCGCCTACCTGATCGGTGGCGGTATGACCGTCGCGGCTGCCGGATTGGCCATGCTGACGCAGGCGTCGGTGAACGACGGTCCGGCGCTGGCGGTGGCGGCGTCACTGCTCATCTCGCTCGGCCTGGCCCCGGTATTCGGTATCACCACCGAGCTGATTGTCGGTTCGGCTCCGCCGGAGCAGGCCGGTGCGGCGTCGGGACTGTCCGAGACCGGCGCGGAACTCGGTGGTGCGCTGGGTATCTCGATTCTCGGCAGCCTGAGTATTGCCATCTACCGGGGCGACCTGACCGATCTGCCCGTCGGATTGTCGCCCGAGGCGAGCGAATCGGTCCGCGACACCCTCGGCGGGGCCGTGGCGGTCGCGGATTCACTACCGGAGCAGCTCGCGACGGCGGTCGTGGACGCGGCGCGCGATGCCTTCGTCCACGGCGTACACCTGACCGCTGGCATCGTCGCCGTGGCGGCCCTGGTGCTGGCGGCGATCTCCGCCGTCAAGCTGCGGCATATCCCGGCCGGAGACCTGCCCGGCCACGAATAACCGAGCGGAAAACGAAACGCCCCGGGCCGCAATGGCCCGGGGCGTTTCACATTCCCTCGCAGCGGACGTCAGCTGTCGAGCGCGTGACCGAAGGCCACGGCCATCTCGGCAACCTCTTGCTCGGTAATCACGAAGCTCGGCGAGATCTGCAAAGCGCCCTGCCCGGCGGCGCGCGTCGAGACACCGTGGGCGCGCAGGGTTTTCACCATACCCAGCGCCTCGCCAGGATCGGCGAGCTGCACCGCCGCCACCGCACCCAGCCCACTGCGCACCTCCGCCACCCGCGCATGCGCGGCCAGCGGCGAGAAGTGTTCGTGCAGCAGCGATTCCAGGTTCTTGCTGGCATCGAGCAAATGTTCGCGCTCGATAATGTCGAGATTCGCCATGGCCGCCGCCGCGGACGCGGCATGGCCGCCGTAGGTGTAACCGTGGCGGAACCACACGCCGCCCGCGAAGAACGGTTCGGCGATATGCGGAGCCACGAAGACCGCACCCATCGGCAGGTACCCGGAGGTGAGGCCCTTGGCGGTGGTCATGATGTCGGGCTGCAGATCGAAACGCGAAGAGGCGAACCAGGATCCGCCGATCCGGCCGAAGCCGGTGACGACCTCGTCGGCCACGAACAGAATATTGTGCTCACGGCAGATGCGACGCACCTCGGTGAGGTAGCCGTCCGGCGGCAGGTACACCCCGCCCGCGCCGATAATCGGCTCGGCGAAGAAGGCGGCAATGCGGTCCGCGCCGAGGTCGGCAATGAGCGCGGTCAGTGCGGCCGGGTCGTCCCAGGCGATGGTGCGCGCGTCGGCCATGAGTTCGCCGTAGCCCTCGCGGTTCACCGGAATGCCCGCGAGCGCGGTGCCCGCGACATGCATGCCGTGGTAGGCGCGCTGACGGCCGACAATAATGCTCTTTTCCGGCTTGCCCTGTTCGTGCCAGTATCGGCGCGCCATCTTGGCGGCGGTGTCGATACCGTCGGAGCCGCCGGAGGTGAAGAAGATCTTGCTGCCGGGTACCGGCGCGATGGCCGACAGTCGCTCGGCGAGCTCGCGCAGCACCGGCGAGGCCAGGTCACCGAAGTTCGAGTAGTGGGCGATATCGCCCAACTGCTTGGCCACGGCGTCGGCGATCTCGCGCCGCCCGTGCCCGACATTGGTGAACCACAGCCCGGCCGTGGCATCGAGATACCGATTCCCGGCCTCGTCCCAGATCTGAGCGCCCTCCCCACGCGCCACCACGAACGCACCATCGCGCTCCACCGCACCCATATCGGCGAAGCCGTGCCACAGCGAACCCATCAGCACCTCCCTCAGCCCCGCCGCCCACACCTCGCAGACGACGCATTTCAGGCAATCACTGCAACGGTAGCGGGGGCGGGAGGTGAAACCGGCACCGGCATCCCGGCAGTGTGAGCGAATCGACCGCTATCGGCGCCGGTGGCCGGGGCTACCGGCCCCGGATTCAAGCCGGTCGTGTGTGCCGGACCTGTTGCGGCTTGGCCTCCTCGTAGGCGGTGCGGCCCGAAAGATGCTCGGGCACGCCGACTTCCCACCACGCGCCCGATTCGGTCCAGGTCGAGGACTGGGTGCGGACAATGACGACCGCTGGCCGGCGTTCGGCAACGGCGGCGGCGCGGGCGCGGGTATAGGCGATGCGGAATTGCACCAGGTCAACGGCGGTGAACACCACACAACCCATGGAGTGGGCGTGGGCGGCGAAATCGACGCGGGGTGGGCGGGGGTGGTTGGTGCGACAGTCGGCGTAGAAGTTGTTGTACGGCTCGCCGCCCTGGTTCTGCTGTAGGCGGCCGATGACCGCGTAGCCGTCGTTATCGCAGACCACCGCGACCATGGGGTGACCGGCGAAGGCGGCGGAGAAGAGTTCGGAATTGAGCATGAGGTAGGAGCCGTCACCGAGCATGGTGGTGACCAGGCCTCGGCTGTGGGTCATGGCCGCGCCCCAGGCGCCCGCGAGTTCATATCCCATACAGGAGAACCCGTATTCGACATCCATGGTGGGTTCGCCCCCGGTGGCCCGCCAGCCGCCGATGAGTTCGCCGGGTAGGCCGCCGGAGGCCGTCATGACGTAGTCGGTGGGAGCATTGAGGTCGTTCACGACACCCACGAGTTGGGCGTAACTCGGCAGGCCAGGGGTGGCGGCGCGCAGCTTGTCGATATGGGTATCCCATTCCGAACGCACCGTGGCGGCGCGCGCGGTCCAGCCGGGATCGGCGCGCCAGCCGGTCATATGCGCGGCGAGATCCTCCAGGGTGACGTCGGCATCGCCGACCAGGTCGATCGCGCCGTGTTTCACCGCGTCGAAGCGGGCGGCATTGATATGGATGAGCCGCACATCGGGGTCGAAGACGGTCCAGGAGGCGGTGGTGAAGTCCTGCAGCCGGGTGCCGATGGCCAGCACCGCGTCGGCTCCGGCGGCCATGGAATTGGCAGACGCCGCGCCGGTGACTCCCAGCGGTCCGGCGTAGAGCGGATTGCCGTGTGCGACGAGCGTACGCCCGGCGGTCGTCTCGGTGACCGGAATACCGTGTCGCTCAGCGAATTCCAGCGCCCGCGTCCCGGCCCCGGAGTAGCGGACACCACCACCGAGCACCATGAGCGGCCGGTGGGCACGCCGCAATGCCGCCGCCCCTTCGGCAAGACTGTGCCGGTCGGCGCGCGGACGCGGGACGCGATGGACGACGGGTTCGAACAGCACATCCGGGAAGTCGTAGGTTTCGGCCTGCACATCCTGCGGCAGAGCGAGGGTGACCGGACCGGTGTCGGCCGGATCGGTGAGCACCCGCGCCACCTGCGGCAGCGTCGCGAGGAGCTGTTCGGGCCGGGTAATGCGGTCGAAGTACCGGCTCACCGCCCGGAACGCGTCATTGACCGTGACCGTCGGATCGCCGAAATGCTCCACCTGCTGCAATACCGGATCCGGTGCACGACTGGTGAAGGTGTCACCGGGTAGCAGAAGCAGCGGCAGCCGGTTGGCATGCGCCACACCGGCGGCCGTCACCATATTGAGCGCACCCGGTCCGATCGACGAGGTGGCGACCCCGACCTGGCGCCGATGGGTGGCCTTGGCAAGGCCGACCGCGGCGAGCGCCATGCCCTGTTCGGTATGCCCGCGCCACACCGGCATGACATCGCGCCGCTCCTCCAGCGCGGTACCGAGTCCGAGCACATTGCCGTGCCCGAAAATGGCGAAGACCGCGGGGAACATGGGCACTTCACGGCCGTCGAGGGTTTCCGAATGCTGAGCGATCAGCCAGGCCACCAAGGCCTGCGCGGTTGTGAGTTTCATGCGGATCGTCCTTCATCTTCGATGGCCGAGCGGCGGTGCGGACCGCCCTATCTGATTCGTCCCTTGTGGTCGGTAACCGGGCAGCGTGGATCGGCCGGCTGGTCGGGCCATTCGGTCCGCACCCAGGAGTGGGCGGGATCGTCGCAAAAGGCCATCGAACGCTCCGGTGCCGGTCCGGCCAGCACATTCAGGTAGTACATCGGGTACCCCGGCGCGGCGATACAAGGCCCGTGATATCCGTGCGGCACCAGGAAAACATCACCGTCGCGGACGACCACGTTCTCATCCAGGGTGCCGTCGGCCGTGTAGGTGCGGTGCATACCGAAACCCTCGGGCGCGGGTGTGCGGCCGTCACGTCCGGCAATGCGGAAGTAGTAGATCTCCTCGTTCACCACCTCACAGTCGCTGGCCTCGTCGTGCTTGTGCGGTGGGTAGGAGGACCAGTTGCCGTCCGGGGTGATCAGTTCGCAGGCATTGAGTTTGTCGGCATGCTCCCAGACGCCGGGCGATCCGAAGTTGGTGACCTGCCGGGTGGCGCTACCCGCGCCGCGCACCTCGACCGGAATATCCTCGGCGGGACCATATTTCGGTGTGAGCCGTCGAGTGCAGCGAGCCATGGGCAGGGCGACTTCCAGCCCCGCGGTGGTGGACAGTTCCACCTCGGCGTCACGCGGCACGTAGACGAAGTCGGTGACCCGGGTGAATACCGAGTCCCGGCCGTCCAATTCGAAGGTCTGCCCATCGACCCGCACGGTGCAGGACCCCGCCAAGGGCAGCACGAAGGCCTCGAACTCATCGGTGCGCAGCGTGCGGGTTTCCCCTGGCACGAGGCGCAGCACCCGCAGTCCGGTGTAGTTCCAGCCCGCCGTCTGCGGCGTGAGCAGGACGGGATCGCTTCCCGTGCCGAGGCTTCCGGCCCGACGATGCAGTTTCATCGCGCCGCCTCCAATGTCCTCGCGGCGGCATCCACGGCGGCGGCCACATCACCGTCGGGCGGGTAGAGCAGCGTTCGCCCGACCACCAGCCCACGCACCACCTCGTGGCACAGCGCCGTACCCCACGAGGCGAGATCGGCGGCCGGGTCACCGGACGGCACACCACCGAGCACCACCACCGGCAGCGTCGTCGCCTCCAGCACCGAAATATCTTCGGGCGCTGGAATTTTCAGCCAGGTGTGCGCGGAGGTGATACCCAGCGCGGCCGCCACCGTAATGGCGCGCTGCAGCGACGCCGCATCCTTGCACATCACCAGGGAACCGGCATCGTCGCGCTGATAGGGCAGCGGTTCCACCATGGCCATCAGCCCGTGTGCCGCCAGCGAGGACACCGCGCGAGCGCACGCGTGCAGCGTCGGCGCGGTGCCCCAATCCGAATCCACCAGGCGCAGTAGCATTTTGCCGCCATCGAGCCCGAATTTGACCAAGGATTCGGCGTCGTAGCCGGTGAAGCGGTCGTCGATCTCCCATTCGGCCCCGGCCAGGCCGCCACGATTCATGGAGCCGACGACGATCTTGTCGTGCAGGGCGTCGAGGAGGAGCAGTTCCTCGACAATGTCGGGGGAACCGAGCACGCCGTCCACCGCCGGATGCTCCAAGGCGATGAGCAGCCGTTCCAGGAGCGTGCGACGGTCGGCCATGGCGGTGCTGTCCGGGCCGACGCCGAGGGCACCGCGCGCGGGATGATCCGCCGCCACCAGGAACAGCGTGCCGCGTTCCGAGAGCAGCTGCGGTCGGCGACGTCGGTCGGCGTAGGCGCGTTGCACCGCTTCGGGTTCGGTGGCGCGCACGCGCAATAGTTGCTGCCAGCGCTCGTCGGTCAGGTGCACAGCAACTCCTCGATTTCGGCGGCGGTGGGCATGGCGTCGGCACAGGCCAGCCGCGACGCCACCAGTGCTCCCGCGGCATTGGCGTAGGTGGCGATTCGATGCGGCTCCCAGCCCGCGAGCAGTCCGTGGACCAGTGCTCCCCCGAATCCGTCGCCCGCCCCGAGGCCGCAGACGACCTCGACCCGGCACGGCGGCACCGTGGAGCGCTCGGATTCGGTGGCGACCAGGACGCCCTCGGCCCCGCGTTTGATCACCGCCAGCCGTACCCCGCGCGCCAGCAGTCGATCCGCCGCCGCGTCCGGATCATCGGTGCCGACCGCCACCCGGACCTCGGTGCGATTGCCCACCACCACATTCACGTGATCGAGCATCCACTCGATTTCGGTCCGGGCGGTGGATTCGTCGGGCCAGAACATGGGCCGGTAGTCGAGATCGAGCACGGTGTGACCGCGCCGCGCACGTCGGCGCAGTACCTCGCGCTGCGTCGAGCGCCCCGGCTCGGCACTGACGCCGGTGCCGGTGACCCAGAGCACCGGAACGGAATCCACCACCTCCCAGGGGATCTCATCCTCGGTCAGCGTCAGATCCGGTGCGATGGGTGCCCGATAGAACAGCAGCGGTGGGTCGGCGGGTGGATTCAGTTCGCAGAACACCACGGGGGTGAGCAGCTCGGGCGCGGTCGACACGTAGCGCGCCGATACGCCGAATCCTTCCAGCGCGGTGCGCACGTAGTCGCCGAATCCGTCCGGCCCCACCTTGGTGAGCACCGCCGCCCGGCGACCCAGCCGTGACGCCGCGACCGCCACATTGGTGGCCGTACCGCCGAGGAATTTTGCGAAGGTGCGCACCTCGGCGAGGGGTACCCCGCTCTGCTCCGGATACAGGTCGACGCCGACCCGTCCGACGGTGAGCACCTCCAGCCCGGTCACGGGGACACCACCCGATCCAATTCGTGTTGCAGCGCTTCGAGTTCCGCACCGCCCGACATCTGCCTGGTGAGCTCCGAGACGTCGATTTCGGATTTGTCGTAGGCTCCGAGCATCGCACCGCGTTTGAGCAGCAGGAAGCGATTGCCCACCGGATAGGCGTGGTGCGGGTTGTGCGTAATGAGCACTACCCCCAGGCCCCGGTCGCGCGCCTGCACCACATATCGCAGCACGATCCCCGCCTGCTTTACCCCGAGTGCGGCGGTGGGCTCGTCGAGAATGAGCACCTTCGCCCCGTAGTGCACGGCGCGGGCGATGGCGACACACTGTCGCTGACCGCCGGACAGTGTGCCCACCGGCTGTTCCAGGTCTCGAATGTCGATTCCCATATCGTCGAGGGCTTTTCGGGTGATCTCGCGCGCCCTGTTCCGGTCCAGCAGCCGCAGCGGCCCGTACCGCCGCGTGGGCTCGGAACCGAGGACGAAATTGCGCCACACGCTCATCAGCGGCACCACGGCGAGATCTTGGTACACGGTCGCGATCCCTCGGTCCAAAGCCTCACGCGGAGAGGCGAATCGGACCGACTCCCCCTCGATGCGCAGCTCGCCGGTGTCGTGCTGATGAACTCCGGCCAGAATTTTGATGAGGGTGGATTTGCCCGCGCCGTTGTCGCCGAGAACGCAGGTGACCTCCCCACCACGCACCACGGTGGACACATCGCGCAGGGCGACGACGCCGCCGTAGCTCTTACCGAGGTCGACGGCTTCGATCAGTGGGGTGGTCATCGGCGTACCCTTTCCGCCTGCTTCTTGAACGCGTTATTGACGAGTACGGCTGCCAGCAGCAGGATGCCGAGGAACAACATGAACCAGTCGCTGTTCCAATTGGCGTAGACAATGCCCTGGCGGGCCATACCGAAGATGAGTGCACCGATGGCCGCGCCCACCACCGAGCCGAAGCCGCCGGTCAGCAGGCAACCGCCCACCACCGCGGCGATAATGTACTGAAACTCCAGTCCCACACCCTGATTCGCCTGCACACTGGTGAAGCGCAGCAGCGTGCACGCACCCACCACCCAGGCGGCGAACGCGGTGGTCATGAACAGCAGGATCTTGGTGCGCATGGCCGGGACGCCGACGGCGCGGGCACTGGGCATCGATCCGCCGACCGCGAAAACCCAGTTGCCGAACCTGGTGCGCATCAATACGAGTGCGGCGATGGCGGTGAGCACGATCCACCAGATCACCGACGCTTGGATGTGGGCGTCACCGATATCGGTGGTGGAGGCGAAAACCCAACCGGCGGACTCGTACCCGTCGGCACTGCGCATACCCGACACCTGCACGGTGCCGGTGACCAGCCGCGTCACACCGAGATTCAGGCCCTGCAGTGCCAGGAAGGTGCCGAGGGTGACGATGAAGCTCGGCAACCCGGTGCGCATGACGACCCAGCCGTTGAGCGCGCCCACCGCCAATGCGAAGACCAGCGACGCGGCGAGCGCGAACCAGACGTTCCAGCCGAGCTGGACCGCCAGCAGGGCGGTGACCAGTGCCGTCGACGCCGTCATCACACCGGCGGACAGGTCGAATTCGCCGCCGATCATGAGCAGCGCCACCGCGATGGCCATAATGCCCAGTGTGGAGGCGTCATCGAGCCAGTTCGCCACACCGGCGGGGCTCAGGAACTCGTTGGTAATCGTCGAGAAGAAGACGAATACCACCAGCGCACCGATTGCCGCGCCGAGCTCGGGGCGGACGATGAGCCGCTGTCGCAGCGACGGCAGGTATTCCGGCTGACTCGCGGGTGGCGTGGGTTCCTTTGTCACAACAGTCATTTCATTCTCCTGACCCGAACTCACCGCGTGCCCTGGGCGACGAGGCCGCCAATGGCGTCGACATTGGTCTTGTCCACGAAGGCCGGACCCGTCTGCACCGGACGTCCACCGCCGACGGAATTGAGGTTCGACCTGTACAGCTGCAGCATTACCACCGGTAGGTAGCCCTGCGTGTACTGCTGCTGATCGACGGCGAACAGCAGGCTTCCCGCCGTAATCGCTTCCACCACATCGGCATTGAGGTCGAAGGTGGCTATCGCGGCATTCGATCGCGCCTCCCGTACGGCGTCGACCGCGCGCGCGGCGATCTGCGAGTTCAGGGTCAGCACCGCATCGATGGAACGGTCGGCCTCCAGCGCACCCCGGATCCGGGCCTGCGCGTCGGTCGGGTTATTGATATCCACCTGTAGGGTCGCGGCATTGCCGAAGCCCTGGGTGGCGCCGGCACAACGCTCGTTCGCGCCGATATTGCCCGCCTCGTGAATGACGCACAGCATCTTGGTCTTTCCGGCATCCTTCAGACGAGTGCCAGCGGACTCACCGGCGAGACGTTCGCTCTGCCCGACATGACCGATGGCACCATAGGTGGCGCTCTCGGCCTCTCCGGAATTGATGGTCACCACCGGAATGCCCGCCGCCACAGCCTTCTCGACGGATTCCCGCAGTGCGTCCGGATTCGCCATGGACACCACCAGGCCGTCCACACGCTGCGCGACCGCGTTGTCGATGAGCTTGGCCTGCTGGCTCGGATCGCCGGAGGAGTTGTATCCGACTCGTACGCCGAGCTTGTCGCCCGCGGCCTCCGCACCATTCTTCACGACGTTCCAGAAGGCGTCGCCGGGTGAGCCGTGCGTGACGAAGGCGACCGATTCGAGGGTGCCCACCTCGACGGGCGCCCGGGTGCTCTCCGTATTCTGCGCGCCGGGGCCGGTGCACGCGGCGAGTACCGCCACCGCCGCCGCCGATAGGGGCAGCCAGCGCCAGCGCATGCGGCGTGCTCCGGTCGGCCGCGATCGAAGTGCTGCAGACATCGTCGTCCTCATTTCCACCTATATCCGTGCGGCAGATAGGGCGGAGCCGATGGCCGCCAGGTACCGCAGGCTGCGTTCGGCGTCACGGCTCGGCGTCCTCGCGGTATCGCCCGGCCGCAGCGCCGTGTCCTGCTCGATCACATACCAGCCGCGGTACCCGGCGCGGTGGATATCGCGGACCAGCGTGTCGATATCGACATCGCCTTCGCCCAGGGCAACGTACAGGCCCTGCCGTACGGCTTCGCTGTATTCCAGTGTGCCGCTGCGAACTTGGTCGGCGAGTTCACGTCGGACATCCTTGAGGTGAAGGTGGCCGATGCGGTCGGGATGGCTTTTCGCCAGGCGAACCGGATCGGTGCCGCCGATGAGCAGGTGGCCGGTATCGAGGCAGAGGGTGAGATCGGAGTCGGCGAGGAAGCGTTCGACCTCCGGTTCGGACTCCACGTGGGTGCCGACGTGCGGATGCAGGGTGGTGCGCAGGCCGTACTCGGCGGCAATGGCCGCGATGGCCGCGGCGGTGTTGACGAGGGTGCGCCACTCGGGGTCGGTGAGCGCCGGGCGGGTGTCGTAACCGTCCAGCCCGGTGGCGGCGGCGAGGATCAGCACCTCGGCGCCGGCCTTCGCATAGCGCGCCGCCACCTCGCGGGCCATGGTCAGCGCCCGATCGGTATCCCGGTGTAGAGCCAGGGCGAGGAATCCGCCGATGGCGGTCAGCCCGTGTTCCGCGAGCATCTCGCGCGTCTCGAGCGGATCGGCGGGTAGGTAGTCGGGCGGACCGAATTCGGTCGCGGTGATACCGAGGGCGGCCATTTCGGCGAGGACGGTCGGCGCATCGAGAACGTGCCCCCAACCGGGCACTTCGCAGACGCCCCAGGAGATCGGTGCCGCGGCGATGCGCAGCGGGTGAAGCGAATCGGTCATCGGAACTTCCTCGGACCTGTCGTAGTCATCGCGTCGCGGTCGTCGCAGTGGCGGCCCGGCGCGTTGGAGCGCTCCAACTATGTAATCTGGATCACGTGCGTGTCAAGAACCCTCCGCCGCGTGGATGATCACGAAATGCCTTGAAATACCGCCTTTCCCTGGGCGATTGCATCTTTCGGACATTACGAAATCGTCCGATTAGAGCGCTCTATTGATTGGCAGGTCGCGAAGCAGTAACGTGCCTCACAGCCGAACCAAGCACGGAGGGGATGATGACGCGACCGACGATGGAGGACGTTGCCGCCCGAGCGGGCGTCTCCCGCGCCTTGGTCTCACTCGTCATGCGAGACTCCCCGAAGGTGAGCGAACACCGCCGCCGCGCTGTCCTCGAAGCCGCCAAAGAGCTTGGCTACCAACCGCATTTCCTGGCTCGATCGCTGGCCAGCCGAACATCCAACATTGTCGGCGTGATGGTGTCGGATCTGCGCAATGCCTTCTTCGCGGATGTGGTGGAGGGGATGGATGCGGCCTCGCAGGAGGCCGGGCTCGAACTGATTCTCAATACCGGGCGGCGCAGTGCCGTACGGGAACGGGCGGCCTTGGAAAGTCTGCTGTCGTTTCGGCCGGGCGGGATCATCCTGCTCTCCCCCGTCCTCCCGGCCGCCGCCATTCGGGATGCGGCGGGGCGGTGTCCGATCGTGCTGGTATCGCGGAGTTCCAGCATTTCGGGCGTGGATACCGTCAATGACGACGGTGAAACCGGTGCGGCGCTGGCGGTGGATCACCTGGCGTCGCTGGGGCATCAGCGGATCGTGCATTTCGACGGTGGGGCCGCCTTCGCGGCCGGACCGCGACGCAAGGGCTATACCGGCGCTATGGAGCGGCACGGCCTCGAGCCGATGGTGATACCCAGTGAACACACCGACGCGGCGGGTGCGGCGGCGGTGCGCAAACTATTGAATATCTTCTCCCCCAGCACCTTTCCCACCGCGCTGGTCTGCGGTAACGATTTCAACGCCTTCGGCGCGATATCGGCGCTGGAGGAAGCCGGACTGCGTGTGCCCGACGAGGTGTCGGTGGTCGGCTATGACAACACCTCGCTAGCCGCGCTGCGGCGGGTCGCGCTGACCACCATCGACCAACCACGCACCCGGATCGGTCGATTGGCGATGGAAGCGCTCGCCGAACGATTGCGCGAGGGCCGGACCGAACCGGTGCGCACTCGCGTCGAACCCTCGCTGGTCGTCCGCTCTACGACGGCCGTACCTCGTAGCTGAAACCAGGAGAACCATGACCCCCATCCGAGTGGGACTGGCCGGGACCGGCCGCATCGGCACCTCACACGCCGAAACATTGAAAACGCTTCCGGGTGTCGAATCGGTGATCGTGGCCGATGCCGATGCCGAACGGGCCCGGGAGGCGGCGCGCAAGCTGGGCGTCGAGTTCGCCCCGGATATCGAGAGTCTGCTCGCCGCCGACATCGCGGGATTGGTGGTCACCACCGCCACCGACTCGCATCCGGAACTCATTCGAGCGGCTGTCGACCGTGGGCTTCCGGTGTTCTGTGAGAAGCCGATCGCCGCCGACATCACGGGCACGCTGGCGGTGATCGAGCACCTGACGGGATCGCCCGTACCGGTGCAGATCGGTTTTCAGCGGCGCTTCGACGCCGGGTATCGGGCGGCCCGCAGCGCCGTCGCCTCCGGGGAACTCGGGTGGCTGCACACTTTGCGGGCCACCACCCTCGATCCGACGCCGCCGCCCGCCGATTACATTCCGCGCTCCGGGGGGATCTTCCGTGATTGCGGCGTCCACGATTTCGACATTATTCGATGGGTGACCGGGCGGGAGGTGACCGAGGTGTACGCGGTGGGTGCCAATCGCGGGGATCGGTTCTTCGTCGATGCCGGTGATGTGGACACCGCAGCCGTGGTGCTGCGCTTGGATGACGGGGCGCTCGCCACGGTGTCGCTGACTCGATACAACGGGGCGGGATACGACGTGCGACTCGAACTGCTCGGGTCGGCGGGCAATGCCATTGTGGGACTGGATGAACGAGCGCCGCTGCACTCGGTGGAACCGGATTACCCACCGTCACCGCTGCCCGCGTATCCCGGATTCATGGATCGGTTCCGGCGCGCCTACACCGAGGAGCTCGCCGCTTTCGTGGCGGTGGTCGACGGTAGCCTGGACAACCCCTGCCCGCCGACCGAGGCACTCGAGGCGTTCTATATCGCCGAGGCGTGTGAACTGTCGCGGCGCGAGCTGCGGCCGGTGCCGATGACGGAGGTCCGGCAGTGAGCACACTCACCCGACGGAATTATTCGACGCTCATCGCGCGTTGGGGCACACCGTGAAGGCGATCATTGCGAACAGCTACGGCGATCCCGGCAGCCTCGAACTGGGCGAACTCCCCGAACCCAAGGTCGGGCCGGACCAGGTACTGATCCGAGTGAAGGCGGCGGGTGTCAATCCCGTCGACTGGAAGGTGCTCGCCGGATACCTCGACCCGATCATGTACGTCCACTTCCCGCTCGTTCCGGGCTGGGATGTGGCGGGCGTGGTCGAGAAGCTGGGTGAGGACGTCCCCGAATTCCAGGTCGGCGACGAGGTGATGGGGTATGTGCGGCGCGATGAGGTGCAGCACGGGACCTATGCCGAATTCGTCTCCGCGCCGGCCCGGACCCTGGCCCGCAAGCCCGCATCGCTGAGCTGGCAGCAGGCGGCGGGATTGCCGCTTGCCGGGCTCACCGCATATCGGTCGTTGCAGCGCGTCGGATTGGCTTCGGGCGAGACGGTGCTGGTGCATGGCGCGTCCGGCGGTGTCGGCTCGCTCGCCGTGCAGATCGCGGTCGCCCAGGGTGCGCGAGTAATCGGCACCGCCAGCGAGCGCAATCATGATTTCCTGCGTTCGCTCGGTGCCGAACCGGTCACCTACGGCGACGGTCTCGGTGATCGCGTGCGCGCGTTGGCTCCCGAAGGCGTCGATGCGGCAGTGGACTTCGCTGGGAGCGGCGTCATCGACGTCTCCCAGGAACTACTGCGCGACCGGACCCGCGTCGCTTCCATCGCCGATGGTGAGGCCCGTGCCAAGGGTGCCCACGTGGTGTGGGTCCGCCCCGACGCCGCCGACCTGACGGCTCTCGCCGACCTCGCGGACGCCGGGAAGCTGACCGTTCCGGTCGACACGGTTCTCCCGCTCGCGGAGGCAGCCGAGGCGTTGAGCCTGAGCCAGAAGGGCCGCGCCCGAGGCAAAATCGTCCTCGACGTCAGTTGACGGAGTTCATGCGACAGCGGCGATGAGCATGTAGGCCGTACCGAGGTCCATCACCACATGTGGCAGGACCGCCGCGGAGGTTGCGGTGCCGATCGGGTGCGGAAAGACGTGCCGCAGTGCCCTTCTCGATGTGGGGAGGGCCATGGCGAGCGCATCGAACGTGAACAGCCCGGCTAGGACGAGCGTTGGGCCCGGAGCGGGGCCAACGTGCAGATGGTCCCCGCCATGGCCGCTCATCGCGTAGAGCATGGCCGCGGCGGCCACAACGTGATACGCGAAAGCCATCACTCGATCTCCGGGAACCGTCGCTTCTTCACTACGCCACTGCATGATTCGGCCGAGGAGGAGCAGTACGTACACGACAATCATCGAGGTCAGTACGCCGCGCATCGCACGTGGATCGACTGCCGCCGGGAAAACCAACATGGCGAGCATGACCAGACACATCATCAAATGTGCCGCGTCTGATTCCTGATCGACCCGGATCGTCCGGTGGGCAGCCAGTCGGCCCAGCACGATTGTGGCCGCGACGCAGAACGCTATGACCGCGAGCCAGCGTAGGGCTCCGTGATCCTGTACGAATATCGCCACACCACACGACCTTCCAGGGCGGTGACACAGACCTGGTTCCATGCTCGCATCGGGTGGGGGCGGGGAGGGGGGATTCCAGGAACATCCCTGTCCGGTGGATCGCCAGGGCGTTGAGTTCGAATCGTGGTCGGGTTGTGCGCAGGTCGCCGTTGCATCGCGCGGCTCGGGTCGGAGAACCGCTATCTCATGTCCCGGCGGAGGGGGTGCTGTGGTGT
>NZ_BDCE01000067.1 GCF_001613345.1 Nocardia uniformis NBRC 13702
CCCTCACCAACGACGCCGACCGCCAACGCATGCGCGAGGTGGTGGTGTGCCCGCAACGCCCGGACGGGATGTCGGAGATCAAGGGCTTCCTCGACCCCACCCTGCGCGCGGTGATCGACATGATCCTCGCCAAATGGGCACGCCCGGGCATGTGCAATCCTGCCGACACCGAAAGCCCCACCGCCACCGACGAGTGCGTCGATACCACCCGCTTGGAGGCCGCCGCCGCGCGTGATACCCGCACGGTCGGGCAACGCAACCACGACGCCCTGCTGGCATTCCTGTCCGCCGGTGGCGGGCCGGAATCCCTCGGCACCCACCGGGGGTTGCCGGTCTCGGTCATCCTCACCATGAGCGTCACCGACCTGGAGAAGAAAACCGGCGTCGTGACCACCGCCTCCGGTGGCACCGTCTCAGTGCCGGAAGCACTGCAGCTGGCGCAGAAGACCCACGCCGCACCCCTGTTGGCGATCTTCGACCCCCACGGCATGCCACTGCATCTGGGCAAAGCCCGCCTGGCCAACAAATGGATCCGCTACAGCCTCACCGCCGCCGAACGCGGCTGCACCCGCCCCGGCTGTGACGCACCCGCGACCATGTGCGCGGTCCACCACGTCGTCGACTGGTCCAAGGACGGACCGACCGACATCGAGAACCTCACCTTCGCCTGCGACGCCTGCCATTCGTTGATCAACGACACCGACGGCGGCTGGGCCACAATCAAACTCGGCCCCGACTCCGCTCATCCGGGCCGCACAGGGTGGCAACCACCCCGCACGATCGACCGCGCACGGCGACCACGCGTGAACCTGCGCCACCACCCCGAACGAGTCCTGTCGGGCATGCTCTCCCGCCACCGCACCGACCGCACCCGCGATCGCGATCGCGATCGCGCAGCGGAGCAACTTCGCGCGTAACCGCACCACCGCGGCCGCACAGCGCAGCCCGTAATCCGCACGACCGGCCCGCGACCGCACAGCGGAGCACCCCCGCGCGTAAACACGCCTCCCACCACACACCCCGATCGGCCAACCCTGATCGGTGACCGAACAGGGGGTCTCCCCCCAGCGCGACAACAGTTTCCGCACGCAGCTCTTCATCAAAATCTCGAAATCAGCATCCGTGCAGTCCCCCGGCTGGAACGCAAGACCACGGCTCCCAAGTCGCGTCAGCGAAGGTCAGGAAAGACACCCAACGCAACCACACTTCATGCTCTTCATCTTTTAATCTTGCCAGCGAACCGCGACCCCCGAACGGATCTGGTTTCCAACACCACCACCTCCCCCGAACAAGCACCAACTCCCCCCCCTCAATCCCCATAAAAGACCACCCCCACACCGCAACATTCCAGCCCCCACCACTACGAAGCCCTCCCGGCAACAAACCTCCGACCCCCCTCCACCCACACCCCCCGCCGCCAAACCTCCAACAACGGCGTCCCCACCGCAGTAGGCCCCAACCAGGCAATCAACTGCGCACCCCCATACAACGGCCCATCAATCGCATAACTCACCACCACAGTCGCAGTGACCAACGCGATGTAGGACCCGCCGAGCCCATGGACATAGGCATGACTCCAACCCCCGGCCCGCCCCACCGCATACCGGCCGAGACTCGCCAAGCCGACAGTTAGCACGGACACCGGGATCAGCCACCACAGCTCGTCGCGTCGAACTACGACCATGATGATCGCCGAAACGCCTACAGCAACAACCATTCCCAGATAGAGAAAGCCGAGATCGCCTGCCCGCCGCCATCTGTGAGCATCAGCCCACATGAGCACCGGCCCGAGCAGCAGCCCGACTGCGCCGGTCACGATATGGAAGGTCAGCAGCGTCGCGTATCCCGACATGACGAGCTCCTACATGGCTCGATGGTGCTTGTACGAACCGGATTCCCATCCGGTGAGCATCCGGAACACCAGCACCGCACCCCACGGCACGATGACCCAGAACGGCCAGAAGTACGTCAGTCCCCCCACACCCAGCGAGACCATGCCCCAGATGAACAGGCACAGCACACCGACGCCGAGCCAGGCGCCACCTTCGATCCGCTGCCAGATCGGCACCCGCGAAGGCTTCGACATAACAGCGGTTTTCGACAGTTTCGGCAGGTCCGACAGCACCAAGGCCAGCGCGTCACGGGTGGGTGTGGCGTAGACCTGTGCCACGCGCTCGTCGTATTCGGTCAGGTTGATGCGCCCCTCGGCCATATGGCGACCGAGCTGTTCTACAACGTGTGCACGTTCGGCGTCGGAGGCGCGGGTGCCGGTCGCGATGTCCATGTCTCGAGTCCTCTCAAGATATTCCAATGTGGAATGTAGGACTAAGCATAAACCTCCACAGTGGAATGTCAATGTCGACACTCGGAGAACTCAAGTGAAGGCAGGTGCCAGCACATTTGCCAGCAGGGGTGATGGGTGAGATGGTTAGGACAAGTTCTCGCACAAGGAGTCATCGTGGATCTCGACTGGTCGCCTGACGATCTGGCCTTTCGTGACGAGGTGCGCCAGTTCCTCGACGAAAAGTTAACCCCTGATCTTCGCCGCGCCGGGCAGTTGGCGACGAGCGTCTACCCCGATCACGAAGCCAGCATGGAGTGGCAGCACATCCTGCATGAGCGTGGCTGGGCCGCTCCCGCCTGGCCGGTGAAGTACGGCGGCTGCAAGTGGAGCCTTACCCAGCACTACATCTTCGGCCGCGAATGCACCCTCGCGGGCGCGCCGAACCTCTCTCCCATGGGTATCCGCATGGTCTCGCACGCCATCATGGCGTTCGGCACCGAGGAGCAGAAGAACTACTTCCTGCCCAATATCCTGACCGGCGAGGTGTTCTTCTGTCAGGGCTATTCGGAGCCGGAGGCTGGTTCCGACCTGGCTTCCCTGTCCATGGCCGCGGTCGACGACGGCGACGATCTGGTCGTCACCGGCTCCAAGATCTGGACCACCCACGCCACCGAGGCGAACTGGATCTTCGCCCTGGTACGTACCTCCAAGCAGGCGAAGAAGCAGCAGGGCATCACCTTCGTCCTCATCGATATGCGCACCCCGGGCATCGAAATCCGCCCGCTGGTCATGACTTCCGGCGAGCAGGTGCAGAACCAGGTCTTCTTCGATCAGGTGCGGGTACCGAAGGCGAATGTGCTCGGCAAGATCGACGATGGCTGGACGGTTGCCAAGTTCCTGCTGAACTTCGAGCGCGGCGGCGGTGCGGCAGCCCCCACACTGCAGGTGATGGCCGAGGAATTGGCACAGGCCGCCAAGACCCAGACGGGCCCGAATGGTGGTGCGCTGATCGACGATCCGGCATTCGCCGCCAAACTCGCCGATGCCCGCATTCGCGCGGATGTGCTGGAGATCCTCGAATACCGCACGCTGGCACTGGTTTCCAGTGGTAAGGATCCCGGTCCGGCCGCCTCCACCATCAAGATTCTGGGTACCGAGCTGAGTCAGGTACTCACCGAACTGGCTCTTGAGGCCGCCGGTCCGCGTGGCCGCGCCTACCAGCCGCACGCCACCATGCCCGGCGGCCCGATCGCCGATTTCACCCCGCCCGCAGACGGTTTCGTCTCCGGAGCGGAGTGGCAGGCGGTCGCGCCGCTGCGGTACTTCAATGACCGGGCGGGCTCGATCTACGCCGGTAGCAACGAGATTCAGCGCAACATCATCGCCAAAGCCACGCTGGGACTGTAGACATGGACTTCAATTTCACTCCTGAGCAGGACATGCTCCGTACCACTGTCACGGAGTTCCTGGCGGCGCGCTACGACCTCGAAAGCAGCCGCGCCGCCGCCCGTCTCGGTGCGGGCTGGCAGCCGGAGATCTGGCGCAAGCTGGCCGAGGAAGTCGGCATTCTCGGTGCCAGCCTGCCGGAATCGGTGGGCGGGATCGGCGGCGGACCGGTCGAGACCATGATCATTGCCGAGGCACTCGGCGGCGCTCTCGTGGTGGAACCGTATATCGACACCGTCGTCGTGGGTGGCGGGCTGCTCCAGCGCGCGGGCGGCAAGCGGGCCGAGGATCTGCTGTCCGGCATCGCGGCCGGTGAGGTGATCACCGCCTTCGCCGCGCTGGAACCGCATGCCGGGTACGACTACCAGCATGTTTTCACCACCGCTGCCCGTGACGGCGACGGCTGGGTGCTCGATGGCAGCAAAATCGTGGTGACCACCGCGCCCATCGCCACCCATCTGCTCGTCACCGCCCGCCAGGAGAGCGGTGAGATCGCGCTGTTCGTAGTGGATTTCGATGCCGCCAACCTGGCCGCCGGAATCACCGTGGACACCTACCGCACCATCGACGAGCGCCCCGCCGCCGACCTGACCTTCACAGGTCTGCGCCTGCCCGCCGACGCGCTACTCCTCGACGACGCCGCCGACGCGGTGACCGCCACCCTGGACGAGGCCATTGCCGCCGTCTGCGCCGAAGCGGTCGGCGCTATGCGCAAGGTCTTGGGCGATACCGTCGACTACACCAAGCAACGCCAGCAGTTCGGTGTCCCGATCGCCAGTTTCCAGGCGCTGCAGCATCGCATGGTGGATATGCTCCTGGAGCTCGAACAGGCCGTTGCCGCCACGTATCTGGTGACCCTCAAGCTCGACGCCGACCCGGCCGAGCGCGCCAAGGCGGCCTCCGCCGCCAAGGCCACCATCGGCCGCGCCGCCCGTCGTATCGGCCAGGAGGGTGTGCAATTGCACGGTGCCATGGGGATGACCGAGGAACTGGCCATCGGCCATCTCTTCAAACGCCTCACCGCTGTGCAGAACGAATACGGCAGCACCGACTATCACGTGGCGCGCTACGCGGCCCTCACCCGGCCGTAGTTCCGCCGGATCGACGGCGTGACGAGGCGCACAGTCGCAACCCGTCACGCCGTCGACCGCTGTCTCGTCCAAGTGGTGTGCCCAACAACGGGCACCGGAGAAAGGACGAGCACATGTCGCGCTTGAATCTGCCGCGGATCGCGCCTGAGGTCTACAAGGCGTGGGCGACGGCCGAAATGGCTATCCGGAAGGGCCCGCTCGACCCAGTGATCTTGGAGCTGGTGAAAATCCGCGTCTCCCAGATCAACGGCTGCCTCTTCTGCATCGATATGCATACCGTCGAGGCCCGCAAAGAGGGCGAGTCCGAACAGCGCATCTTCCACCTGAACGCCTGGCGGGAATCGACGCTGTTCACCGAGACCGAGAAGGCCGCGCTCGAATATGCCGAGGCGGCAACCGAACTCGGACCGCACGGCGTATCCGACGAGATCTGGGCCGCCGCCGAGAAACACTTCGGCGAAGGCCAGCTCGCCGGCCTGGTCGCCATGACCGCGCAGATCAACCTGTGGAATCGGATCGGTGTCCCGCTGCGCCTACAGCCCGGCGGTTACTGACCTGCCTCGAGTGTCAGCTCCACCAGCGGCACGGTATCGATGCTCTGACCGGTCGCCTGTTCGATGACACCGCTCAGTTCCCGGTACGCCGCCGGGTGTACCTGTTCGTATTCGGCGAGAACAACTTTGGCGTCCGCCGACGACATCGTGGTCGCGGTGGCCGGAACCCGATACTCGAATCCGATGCTCACCCAGCACTTCGGATTCGATTGCAGGTTCCGGTACCACTGCGACGTCGTCCCGAACCCCGAGGCCAGGATTACGGTATGCGGATCCGGCCGGGAAACCGCTTCGAGGGCCACGTACCGCGACTCCCCCGATGTGCGGCCGATATGTTCCAACAGCAGCACCCGTCCGCCGAACAGGAATCCGAGTCGCGCCCGGAACAGTCCGATCGGGGCTCGGACGAACCAGCGCGTCCGGAGCAGCTTCGCACCCAGACCGGACATCACGACAGATCCTCCAGCGCTGTTTCTATGGCCCGATGAAAGGTGGGATACGCGTAGATCATTCGGCGCAGCGTGCGCACCGGAACCTCCGCGTGCACGGCGACGGCCAAGGCGCTGAGCACCTCACCACCGCACGGCCCGACCGAGGTCGCGCCCACCAGGATGCCCCGATCGGCGTCCTCGATGAGTTTGATGAAGCCCTGATTGCCGACCTTGTGAATCCAACCGCGCGTCGAGGCCGCGATGTCGGTGCGACCGACCCGCACCGACAGTCCCGCCTCGCGCGCCTGCGCCTCGGTCATGCCCACCGCACCGACCTCGGGATCGGTGAAGGTAACCCGCGGCACGGCGTGATACTCACCGGATTCCGTTATGTCGCCGAGGATATCGTTCGCGGCAATCCGGGCCTGATACATCGACACGTGGGTGAACGCGCCCTTGCCGGTGACATCGCCTATAGCCCAGACTTTTTCGGCGGCGCGCATATGGTCGTCGACCTCGATACCCTTGGCCTTCTCATCCAATCCGATTGCGCCGACACCGAGTCCGGACAGATCGGTGTGGCGTCCGGTGGCGACGAGCATGTGCTGGGCGTAATGCACATCGTCGTCGGTGTGGACGATGAATCGCACGCCGTCGTGGTCCACCCGATTCGGCGTGATACCGGTGCGGACCCTGATCCCCTGCGCCGCGAATACTTCCGCTAGCAGTTCCGCCGCCTCCGGTTCATCGCGCGGCACCATGCGGCTGCGCACCAGCATGGTCACCGCCGTGCCGAAGCGCGCGAACACCTGGGCGAACTCGCATGCCACCGGCCCGCCACCGAGCACGATCATGGATTCGGGCGCCTCGGTGGCCGCCACCGCGTCGCGGTTGGTCCAGTACGGCGTATCGGCCAGACCGGGGATAGCCGGCACCACCGGGGCGGTACCGGGATTGAGCACGATTGCCCGCTCGGCCCGAAAAACCCTCGGCCCATCGGCGGTATCGACGGTCACCTCCCCCGGAGCGCTGATCCGGCCCCACCCGCGCACGAACCGGCCCCCGGCCTTCTCGAACCGCTCCACCGCGGCGGCGTCATTCCAGTTGTCGGTGGCCTCGTCGCGAATACGAGTGGCGACCGGGCGCCAATCGTGGCGAACCGTCGCCGATCCGGCCAGGGCGTCCATCCGCCGCGCTTCGGCCACCACCCCGGCCGCGCGGACCATCATCTTCGTGGGAATGCAGGCGTAGTAGGGACATTCGCCGCCCACCAGGCGGCCTTCGACACCGATCACCGACAGTCCGGCTTTGGCCAGTCGTGTCGCCGCGTCCTCACCACCGGGTCCCAGACCGATTACGACCGCGTCCACTTCCTCGACTGTCATGCACACCTCTTTCGCCGGTGCTGATTCGCTGCCGACTCAACGATAGGTCGACACGCCAGCGGTGCGGGTCGCGACCCGGACCACAACCTCCTAGCTGGGAGTTTCGGTCGCCCACGCTATTTTGATCTTGGCGTATTCTGCTGCGGTGACCGCGCGAGGAGACGTCGTATCCTGCAGGTATGCATGCCGCTCAGATGGCCGAGGAATTCCCCATGGTGTCCATGGACTCCGGTGCGCTGGACGCGGCCAGGATGCTGGCGGAGCATCGCCTACCCGGCATTCTGGTCACGGGCTCCGATGGATATCCGGAGGCGGTGCTGCCCGCCGCGCAGGTGGTGCAGTTCATCATCCCGAGGTATGTGCAGGACGATCCGTCGCTGGCGCGGGTACTCGACGAGCCGATGTGCGCCAAGGCGATATCCAAGCTGCGCGGCAAGACGGTGCGCGATGTGATTCCGGAGAAGTTCATCAAGATTCCGTTCGCCAGGGCGGACGACACCATTATCGAGCTGGCCGCGGTGATGGCCCAGTACCGCTCACCCCTCATCGCGGTATTGGACGGGAAGCGGCTATTGGGCGTGGTCACGGCGTCCCGATTGCTGGAGGCCGCGCTGCGGGACTCGTCGCCGCAGGGCTGAGGTCGCCGGGGCGCACCTCGTGACCGCCGTCGCGGTCGCGGTATTCGTCGTCGCCTACGGCCTCATCGCCTCGGAGCGCATCAACAAGACCACCGCCGCACTCGGTGGCGCGGCGATTGTGCTCGCGCTGGGGGTGGTCGGTTCCGACGACGCCTTCTTCTCCCACGACACCGGCGTCGACTGGAATGTCGTCTTCCTGCTGCTCGGCATGATGATTATCGTCGGCATACTGCGGCAGACCGGCGTATTCGAGTACGTGGCGATCTGGGCGGCCAAGCGCGCCAAGGGTTCTCCGCTGCGAGTGATGATCCTGCTGACGCTGATCACCGCGGCCTCCTCGGCCTTCCTCGACAATGTGACCACAGTGCTGCTCATCGCCCCGGTCACCCTGCTGGTGTGCGAACGGCTCGAGGTGTCGCCGACGCCCTTCCTGATCGCGGAGGTCCTCGCCTCCAATATCGGCGGCGCGGCCACCCTGATCGGTGATCCGCCCAATATCATTATCGGCAGCCGAGCAGACCTGTCGTTCAACGACTTCCTGGTGCACATGACACCGATCGTGGTGCTGGAGCTACTGGTGTTCACGCTGGTGCTGCCGTGGTTGTTCCGCGGCTCGTTCGAGGTCGATCCCGCGCGCGCGGCCGATGTCATGTCACTCAATGAGCGGGAGGCGATTCGGGATCCGCGCCTACTGACGAAATCCGGAATCGTGCTCTTTGCCGTGTTCATCGGATTCGTCGGACATTCCGTATTCCATATCGAACCATCCGTGGTGGCGCTGCTCGGCGCGGGTGCCCTGGTGCTGATTTCCGGTCTGCCACAACGCGATTACCTCTCGGCCGTGGAATGGGAGACGCTGCTCTTCTTCGCCGGATTGTTCATCATGGTCGGCGCACTGGTGAAGACCGGCGTCATCGCGCACCTGGCCGGACTGGCCACCGATGCCACCGATGGCAATGCCCTGCTGGCCACCATGCTCATCCTGGTCGTCTCCGCACTGCTGTCCGGAATCGTCGACAACATCCCCTACGTCGCGACCATGAGCCCCCTGGTGTCCGAACTGGGCGAGAGTATGGGCCGGCACTCCGAGACCCTGTGGTGGGCGCTGGCCCTGGGAGCCGACTTCGGCGGCAATCTCACCGCCGTCGGGGCCAGCGCCAACGTGGTCATGCTCGGTATCGCCCGCCGCGCCGACAACCCGATCTCATTCTGGGAATTCACCCGGAAGGGCATTGTGGTCACGGTGATAACGGTGGCGGTCGCCGCCCCGTATCTGTGGCTGCGATATTTCGTATTTGCCTGATCATTCGTGAGAAACGGCACATTACGGCGAAGATCTGCGTGGCGATTTCACATACGGTGGGTGTTGGAACGAGAATTGCCGCGCCATGCCTGTGTCATCCACCTCTTCGTCCACCACGCCCACCGCCGAGCTGGGCGGTGCCACCGCGCGCCGTGTCGACTACCGACACGACCTCGACGGTCTGCGCGGTATCGCCATCGCCCTGGTCGTCATCTTCCACATCTGGTACGGCCGGGTATCGGGCGGCGTGGATGTCTTCCTGGTCCTGTCGGGATTCTTCTTCACCGGCATGCTGCTGCGGCGCGCCGACACCGGCTCGGTCGGGGTGGTCCCGACGCTGCGGCGGACGCTGCGGCGACTACTACCCGCCATGGTGGTGGTGCTGGCCGCGGTAGCGGTGGCGACCGTGCTGCTCCAGCCGTACACGCGCTGGTCGGATATGTCCGCGCAGACCCTGGCGTCGCTGTTCTATTACCAGAACTGGTACCTGGCGACATCCTGGACGAACTACCTGGCGGCCGATCCGGCGGTGAGCCCGCTCCAACATCTGTGGTCGATGTCGGTGCAGGGGCAGATGTACCTGGTGATGCTGGTGGCGGTAGCGGCGGTGGCGTGGGGGTGCCGACGGTTCGGGCGGACCCGGCTGGTGGCGCTGGCGGTGGCAGGGACGTTCGGAGCGCTGTCGATCGCCTCGTTCATCTATGCCGCGCAGGGGGTTTCGACACAGCAGGGGTGGAACTACTACGACACCTTCGCGCGAGCGTGGGAGCCCCTGGTGGGCGCGCTGCTGGCGATTGCCGCGCCGTACATCTCACTGCCTCGTATCGCGCGGTCGGTACTCGCGATCGCGGGTCTGGCCGCCGTCCTCGCCTGCGGCTGGCTGGTGGACGGTGCCGCCCGATTCCCGGGACCGGACGCATTGCTGCCGGTGGGTGCGACCGTCGCGCTGATCGCCGCGGGCGCGAATACCGGTGCGGCCGAACAGCCGTGGGTGAGCCGACTACTCGGCACCGCTCCGGCGGTGCGGCTGGGATCGCTGGCCTACTCCCTATACCTGTGGCACTGGCCGATTCTCATTTTCATGCTCGGCGAACGCAATATCCGCTCGGCGGGTCTCGTCGGCGGAATCGCGGTCATCACCGCGTCCCTGTTACTTGCCTACGCCACCAACCGGTTCATCGAAGAGCCGCTGCGCATGCGCGCCGAACCCACCGTCTCCCGTTCACACCGGCTGCGTATGGGCCTCGCGATATCGACCGTCGGCCTGCTGCTGATCGGGGGCACCGCCGTCTGGCAGGTGATCAATGGCGGCAAGCAGCAGCCCGTCGGCAATCTGGATCCGGTCCGCTATCCGGGCGCGGAGGCGCTGGCCAACGGCGCGCCGGTACCGCAGGCCGAAATGCGCCCGACCATCCAGGAGGCGCCTGCCGACAATTCCTACCCCACCCGGGACAACTGCATCTCCGACTTCGATACCCGTGCGGTCATCACCTGCGAATACGGCGATACGACCGCGGAGCGCACCATTGCCGTCGTCGGCAATTCCCATGCCGAACACTGGGTTCCGGCCCTCCACGAGTTGGCCTTGGCGCACCACTTCCGCCTCACCGTTTTCCTGAAGATGGGCTGCCCGCTCACGGTGGCCGCCGAGCCCATGTACAAGGGTCTGCCCATTCCGGACTGCCGCGACTGGTCGCAGGAGGTCATCGACCGCCTCGCCGAGGATCGCCCCGACTGGGTCTTCACCACCAGCACCCGTCCCGCCTCCGACGGCGGCGACGAAACCCCCGACGACTACCTCGATGTCTGGTCGGCGCTGTCGAACCGCGATCTCAATGTCCTCGCCATTCGGGACACCCCGTGGTTGCGCCGCGGGGACGTCCGCTACCGCGCCATCGACTGCCTCGCCGCGGGCGGCGACCGCTTCGAGTGCGGGATGAAGCGCACCGACGCACTGTCACCGGTCGATCCGGCCGCGGCCCCCGCCGCGAACTTCCCACAGGTCTACACCCTCGATCTCAGCAACGCGGTCTGCGAACCGGAGGTATGCGCGGTCGTCGAGGGCAATATCCTCGTCTACCACGACGAACACCACTTCACCGCGAGCTACGCGCGGTCTCTCGCACCGGAATTGGGCAGGCACCTGAACCCTATTCTCGGCTGGTGGTAGCGGGCTGCTCTGTCAGCAACACCGCGAGCTGATCGCGAACGTCGGCGAGCGGGCGGGTGGATTTCAGCGCCCGCGCCTGAATGACCGCGCCCTGTATCGCACTGAGTAGCGAGCCTGCCAGCGAGCGCGCCCGGTCGGCGGGAATTCCATCGCGAGACAACGCATTCGCTACCAACTCGGTCCACTCCTCGAAGGCGTGGGCCGCGGCGGCCTGCACCCGGGGTTCGGATTCGGCCAGCGCCGCACTGACCACCGGGCAGCCCGCGGTGAACGAGGTGGTCTCCAGATTCTTCCGCCACCAGTTGATCAGGTGCTCGAGCCACTGCCGCGCCGACCCGACCGCGGTGATCCGGGCGAGAACAGCCGTCATGCGCTCCCCCGCCACCCGCGTCGCCTCCTCGACCAGTTCGCCCTTCCCCGCCGGGAAGTGCTGATACAGCGAATTGCGGGAGGCCCGGCTGCGGTCGAGCAGCGCGGCCAGTCCGGTGCCGTGCACCCCCTGCTCCCGCACCAGTTCGATGGCGCTCTCGATCAGCCTGTCACGCGGTCCGGCACTCACGGGGCCTCCTCACACTGCCTTGCGTGAACCGATCGGTCCATGTTCCAATCATGACAGATGTGGACCGATCGGTTCACCGAAAGGATGGAAAATTCATGACCACCGCCGAGATCGACTACAGCAAGCTGTCCGGTCTGGAACTACTGCGGACCGCCATGAATCTCCCCGACCGTCCGCCGTTCATCGGCGACCTGCTCGGTATGGGGGTCGAATCCCTCGAATACGGCAATGTCGTCTTCACCCTCGAGACCCGCCCGGACTTCGCCAATCCGCTGGGTTCCACCCACGGCGGCATCTGCGCGACCCTGCTCGACTCGGTCATGGGGTGCGCCGTCCACACCACCCTCGAAGCGGGTATCGGCTACACCACCCTGGAACTGAAGATCAATTACATCCGCGCGGTCCCCACCAGCGGCCGCAAGCTCACCGCCACCGGCACCACCATCCACGTCGGCCGCACCACCGCCACCGCCGAGGGCCGCGTCGTGGACGACCAGGGCCGCCTGGTCGCCCACGCCACCACCACCTGCGTCATCTTCCGCTGACGAGACCGCGGAACGGATACCGCTGATCGAGGTCCAGATTGAGTTCCACGACATTCACGCGCGGCTCACCGAGGAACCCGAGGGTGCGGCCTTCGGTGTGCGCCTCGACTACCGCGCGCACCTGATCTTCGGTAGCACTGCGGGCCTTGGCGATTCGCGCCACCTGGATGGCCGCGTACTCCGGGGAGATATGCGGGTCCAGGCCGCTGGCGCTGGCGGTGACGGCGTCGGCGGGCACCGCGGCCCGCTGCGGCGCATTCCCGAGAATCGGGACGACCCGACCGATGGCGTAATCCTCGCCCGCGACTGCGCATTCGACCCGCACACCCCGGTACTCGGCCAGGAACGGGTTCTTCGTGGTCGCACACGGTTCGTTGACGCTGACCACCTTGACGGGGTGATCGACCTCGCCGTCTGCCGCGCGCGGGCCGATGACCGACAGCACCGCGCCGACCCCGGCCGGGGTGCAGAACTCGCGGCGGCCGTCCACACCCTCGAGTTCGCCGACCTCCCTGCTACGCGCGCACACCATGGTGAGCAGGCTGGGGCGGTCGGCGGAATCGATCATGTCCTCCGGGCCGAGGTTGGTGGCACCGGTGGACAGCGGATCGTAGCCGTCGCCGGCCGCCGAGGGGCGGCTCTGGAAGTACTGCACCAGAGCCTTGCCATCGGAATCGGTGAAGGACTGCCCGATCAGGCTGGAGCCCACCGTCTTTCCGTCGGCTTCGATGAGCGAGCCATCGGCACTGTCTTTCAGTCCGGGCACTTGCGCGACCGCGAAAACCGCCAGGGGATAGACGATTCCGGTGATCACCGTGAGCACCAGCAGCGCGCGCAGCGCCGCCAGATGTTGCCGGATCCAGGTTGACTTACGCATATCAGGACATCCCGGGGAGGAATTGGACCACGAGGTCGATGAGTTTGATTCCGATGAACGGCGCGATTATGCCGCCCACGCCGTACACGGCGAGATTGCGGCTCAACAGCTTCGACGCCGCCGCCGGACGATACGAAACACCCTTGAGCGCCAACGGAATCAGCACCACGATAATGATCGCGTTGAAGATGACCGCCGACAGGATCGCGGACTGCGGACTGGTCAGACGCATGATGTTGAGGACGTCCAGGCCGGGGAACAACACCACGAACAGCGCGGGAATGATCGCGAAGTACTTGGCGATGTCATTGGCGATGGAGAAGGTGGTCAGCGCGCCGCGGGTAATGAGCAGCTGCTTACCGATCTCCACGATCTCGATGAGCTTGGTCGGATCGGAGTCGAGATCGACCATATTTCCGGCTTCTTTGGCCGCCGAGGTGCCGGTATTCATGGCGACACCCACATCGGCCTGTGCGAGCGCGGGCGCGTCATTGGTGCCGTCACCGGTCATGGCGACGAGGCGGCCGCCGTCCTGCTCGCGCTTGATGAGCGCCAGTTTGTCTTCGGGCGTGGCCTCGGCGAGGAAGTCGTCGACACCGGCCTCATCGGCAATGGCCTTGGCGGTCAGCGGATTATCGCCGGTGATCATGACGGTCCGAATTCCCATGCGGCGCATTTCGTCGAAACGCTCACGCATACCCTGCTTGACCACGTCCTTGAGGTGGACGACACCGAGCACCCGAGCCTGACCGTCCACCAATTCGCCGACGACCAGCGGAGTACCACCGGCGGCGGAGATACCGTCCACGATCGTGCCGAGTTCCACGGGCACCTCGCCGCCCTGGCCCCGCACCCATTCGGTCACCGCGCTGGCCGCGCCCTTCCGCAACCAGTGGGTACCGAGATCCACACCTGACATGCGGGTCTGGGCCGTGAATTCCACCCAGTGCGCGTGGGTGAGTTCACCGGGGGTGCGCTCGCGCAGCCCGTACGCCTGTTTGGCGTAGACGACAATGGAGCGACCCTCCGGAGTCTCGTCGGCGAGACTCGACAGCTGCGCGGCACTCGCCAGCTCTTCCTCCGAGATACCTTGCAGGGGAAGAAATTCCGAGGCCTGCCGATTGCCGAGGGTAATGGTGCCGGTCTTGTCCAGCAGCAGGGTGTTCACGTCACCGGCGGCCTCGACCGCGCGACCGGACATGGCGAGCACATTGCGTTGCACCAGCCGATCCATACCGGCGATGCCGATGGCCGACAGTAGTGCGCCGATGGTGGTCGGGATCAGGCAGACCAGTAGCGACACCATCACGATGCCGGTGATTCCGTGCGCATCCAGCGCCGAACTATCCGGCACGCCAGGGTTATTGGCTTTCGAGAAGATCGCCAATGGCTGCAGTGTCGCCACCGAGAAGACAAAGATGATGGTGAGCGCGGCCAGCAGGATATTGAGCGCGATCTCGTTCGGCGTCTTCTGCCGACTCGCGCCCTCGACCAGCGCGATCATCTTGTCGATGAAGCTCGCCCCCGGCTCCTGGGTGATCTTCACGACAATGCGATCCGACAGCACCGTGGTGCCGCCGGTGACGGCCGAGCGATCGCCGCCGGACTCCCGGATCACCGGTGCGGATTCACCGGTAATTGCCGATTCGTCCACGGAGGCAATACCTTCCACGACATCACCGTCACCGGGGATGACCTGGCCGGCCTCGACCACCACGTGGTCGCCGCGTTGCAGGTCCGGAGCGGCGACCCGCTCCTCGACCACACGGGCACCGGGCGCCCAGTCGACCAGCCGCCGGGCGACGGTGTCGGTCTTGGCCTTACGCAACGTATCGGCCTGCGCCTTACCGCGCCCCTCGGCGACGGCCTCGGCCAGGTTGGCGAACAGCACGGTCAGCCACAGCCAGACCACAATGGCCCAGCCGAAGAAGCTGGGATCGGCCAGCGCCAGGATGGTCGCCCATACCGCCCCGATCTCGACGATCAGCATGACGGGGTTGCGCCACATGGTGCGCGGGTCGAGTTTGCGGAAGGCGTCCGGCAACGACTTCAGCATCATCTTCGGGTCGATCAGCCCGCCGGGTCCGCGCTCCTTACGCGCCGATCCCCCTGCGGGAGTGGCATTTTCAATAGTGGGAGCAGTCATGTCAGTGGATTCCTTCGGCGAGCGGCCCGAGCGCGAGCGCGGGCAGGAAGGTGAGGGCGACCAGGATGACGGTCACGCCGACGACCATGCCGACGAACTGCGGCCGGTGGGTCGGGAGCGTGCCGATCGACTCGGGAGTGGTGCCCTGTCGGGCCAGCGAACCGGCCAGTGCGAGAACGAAGATCATCGGCAGGAACCGGCCGAAGGCCATGGCCAGACCGAGTGCGGTATTGAACCACTCGGTATTGCCGGTCAGACCCGCGAAGGCCGAACCATTGTTATTGGCGGCGGAGGTGAAGGCGTACAACACCTCCGATAAGCCGTGCGGTCCCGAGTTCAGCATGCTCTCGCGTTGTCCGGGCAGCGCCATGGCACACGCGGTGCCGATGAGCACCAGCAGCGGGCTGACCAAGAAGTAGGCCGCGGCCAGCTTGATCTCACGCGGAGTGATCTTCTTGCCCAGGTATTCCGGAGTGCGGCCGACCATTAGACCGGCGACGAAAACCGTTATGACAGCGAGGATCAGCATGCCGTACAGACCGGAACCGACACCGCCCGGCGCGACCTCACCGAGCTGCATATTGAACAGCAGCATGGCCCCGCCGAGGCTGGTGTACGAGTCGTGGAACGAATCCACCGACCCGGTCGAGGTCAGCGTGGTCGATGCCGCGAAAACGGCCGAATTCGCCACGCCGAACCGCTGTTCGACGCCTTCCATCGACGCGCCGACAGCGGTCGGCACCGTGCCGTGATGCTGCAGCTGGAAGAACATCGTCAGCGACCAGCTGACCATTGCGATGGTGCCCATGACCGCCGCGATGGCGAAGCCCTGCTTCGTGCTCCCCACCATACGACCGAAGGTGCGCGGCAACGAGAAGCTGATCACCAGCAGCAGGAAGATTTCGAGCCAGTTCGTCCAGGTGGACGGGTTCTCGAACGGATGGGAGGAGTTGACGTTGTAGAAGCCGCCACCATTCGTACCGAGATCCTTGATGGCCTCCTGACTGGCGACCGGGCCACCGGGCAGGGTCTGCTGGGCACCGGTGACGGTATCGATCACGTGGTCGTTCAAGACGAAATTCTGTACCGCGCCACCGGCCACCAGCACGATGGCCGCCAGGAATGAGATCGGCAGCAGAATCCGGATGGTTCCCCTCACCAGATCCACCCAGAAGTTGCCGAGGTCGCCGGTGCGCGTGCGGGCGAAGCCACGCACCAGCGCGATCGCGACCGACATACCCACGGCCGCGGACACGAAGTTCTGTACCGCCAGACCACCCATCTGGACCAGATGCCCATAGGTGGATTCGCCGCTGTAGTTCTGCCAGTTCGTATTCGTCACGAAGCTGACGGCGGTGTTCCAGGCCAGCTCCGGGGTCAACTCGGTGCCCGGATCATTCAGGTGCAGCGGCAGTTTGCCCTGCAGCAGCTGAAAGAAGAAGAGGAACAGGATGCCGACCGCCGAGAAGGCGAGCACGCTGCGTGCGTAGACCGCCCAATTGTGCTCGACACCGGGCTTCACTCCGATCAGGCGATAGATCAGCCGCTCGACGCGAGAATGCTTGGTGCCGTTGTAAACCCGGTACATGTAGTCGCCCAGCGGAATATGGACCAGGGCCAGCGCGATGACCAGGGACGCCAGAAAGACGATCCCCGCGGTTGTCGTGTTCACCTAGAACCTTTCCGGAAACAGCAGCGCTGCGATCAGGTAGACGGCGATGCCGATAGCCAGTACCAGACCGATAATGTTCTGGGTCACAGCCGCTCTACCCCGCGTTGGATCAGGCCGAGCAAGGCGAAAACCGCCACCGTCAGCACCGTGAACACCACGACGGACATAAGTTGAAACCTTCCTCTCTGCGGCGCGACCGGAGATGCGCCGGAGTGAGTCAAGCGCTCAGTTGGCTCGGTTTCGAGATCGTTTACGGCTTCTTAGCGTGTCCGGGCCCCGCTTTGACGAGTCGCTTACAGCAAACTCGCGGCGTACCGCCGAATGCCGTCAATGCACCCGGCGATCCTGTAAAGAAGTCGCTAATGCTCGACCGATCGGCCACCACGGCGGTAGACAGTGTGGAACCTCGATCCGAGCGCCTCGGGCGCATATCGAAAAGGAGATGTCAGTGCCGGACATAGCGTGCACCCTGCTGGTGATCTTCGGCTTCCTGGCCGGTGCGCTGTGCCTGCGGATACTCGCTGGAGCATCCGCGCCGAAGCGGGTGCGAGTGCGGGTGCCGCGTACTGCGAACCGCTCCCCGCGCGCGATGATCAGGCCGTGAAACGCGGGCAACTACGTATTTATCTGGGTGCGGCTCCGGGGGTAGGCAAAACCTTCTCGATGCTGTCGGAGGCACATCGCCGTCTCGAACGCGGCCGGGACCTCGTCGCGGCCGTGGTCGAGACCCACGGACGTGAGAAGACCGCACATATGCTGGCCGGTATCGAGCGCATCCCGCCCAAGCTGATCGAATACCGCGGCACCACGCTGCCGGAGCTCGACGTGGACGCGGTACTGCGGAGACAGCCCGCCGTGGTGCTCGTGGACGAGCTCGCGCACACCAATGTGCCGGGCGGTAAACACGAGAAGCGCTGGCAGGACGTGCACGAGCTGCTGAACGCCGGGATCGACGTGATCTCGACGGTCAATGTGCAGCATCTGGAGAGCCTCAATGACGTGGTCGAGCAGATCACCGGGGTCGTGCAACGGGAAACCGTGCCGGACTGGGTGGTTCGCGGGGCCGATCAGGTCGAGCTGGTGGATATTACGCCGGAGGCGTTGCGGCGCAGGCTTTCCCACGGAAACGTCTATGCCGCGAACAAAGTGGACGCCGCGCTGCGCAACTACTTCCGGCCCGGCAATCTGACAGCGCTGCGCGAGTTGGCGCTACTGTGGCTGGCCGATCAGGTCGATGCCGCGCTGTCGAAATACCGTGCCGACCACCAGATCACCGCTACCTGGGAGGCGCGAGAGCGCGTCGTGGTCGCCGTGACCGGTGGGCCGGAGTCGGAAACCATCGTGCGCCGCGCCAGCCGTATCGCCACCAAATCCAGTGCGGCCCTGATCGTGGTGCACGTGGTGCGCGGTGACGGCCTGGCCGGGGTCTCGCCCCAGCGGCAGGGACGGCTGCGGGATCTGGCCACCAGTCTCGGCGCCAGTCTGCACACCGTCACCGGGGACGACGTGCCCACGGCCCTACTGGATTTCGCCCGGCAGGTGAACGCCACCCAGCTGGTGCTGGGTACCTCGCGGCGATCGCGGTGGGCACGCATGCTCGACGAGGGTATCGGCGCGAGCGTGGTGCAGCAGTCGGGCAAGATCGACGTGCACATGGTGACCCACGCGGAGTCCAAGCGGGGGCTGCGCTGGGCGCTGACGCGGCGCGAACGCAGGCTCACCTCATGGGCGGCGGCAGTGCTGGTGCCGTGGCTCATCTGCGCGGTGAGCGCACTGTGGCTGGACCGGTTCCTCGAGATCGGCGGCGAGAGCGCGCTGTTCTTCATCGGCGTCATCGCGGTATCTCTCCTGGGCGGCATCGCCCCGGCGCTGCTGTCGGCGCTGCTGTCGGGGCTGCTGCTGAACTGGTTCTTCACCGACCCGCGCTACAGCTTCACCATCGACGAACTGAACAATGCCCTCACCATCGTGGTGCTGCTGGTGGTCGCGGTGGCGGTGGCGGCGCTGGTGGACGTGGCGGCAAAACGAACCCGGGAGGCGCGCAAGGCTTCTCGGCAAGCCGAACTGCTGACGCTGTTCGCGGGCGCTGTGCTGCACGGCGCGGATCTGCATGCCCTCCTCGAACGCGCGCGGGAGACCTACCGGCAACGCGCGGTCAGCTTCGTCACCGACGAGGGCGTCGTGGCATCGGTCGGGGAAGATCCGCCACAGCGAGCCGACGACGCCGACAGCGCCCTGGAGGCGGGCGACGATTCACACTGGCTACTGCTCAGCGGCGGTCGACTCGCGCCCAACGACCGCCTCGTGCTGGGCGCGGTCGCGAATCAGGCCGCGGGACTGGTCAATCAACGACAGCTGCGGGAGGAAGCCAGTGCGGCGCAGGCAGTGCTGGAGGCCGACAAACTGAGGCGGGCGCTGCTGTCGGCGGTGAGCCATGACCTGCGCACCCCACTGGCCGGGGCCAAGGCCGCGGTGTCGAGCCTGCGCAGTGACGACGTGGAATTCTCGCCCGAGGACACCGCCGAATTACTGGAGACCATCGAGGAATCGGTGGACCAGCTCACCGCACTGGTAGGCAACCTGCTCGACTCGTCACGGCTCATGGTGGGCGTGGTACAACCGCAGGTACGGCGGGTGTACCTGGAAGAGGTCGTGCACCGGGCGCTGGTCAGTATGGGCACGCGCGGTCTCCGGCGAGCCGCCATGAACCGGGTGAAGGTGGAGGTCGGCAGTGTGTCGGTGTGCGCCGACGGCGGACTGCTGGAACGAGTGCTGGCCAACCTGATCGACAATGCGGTGCGCTACGCCCCGGCCGACGCCCCGATCCGGGTGACGGCGGAACGAACCGGCGATCGCGTGGCGATCACCGTCGTCGATGCCGGGCCGGGGGTGCCGACCGGCATGGAAGATCAACTGTTCGAGCCGTTCCAGCGGCTGGGCGACCGGGACAACTCCGTCGGGGTGGGGCTCGGCCTATCGGTGGTGCGCGGCTTCGTGGACGCCATGGGCGGCACCGTGCACGCCGAACCGACACCCGGTGGAGGATTGACAATGGTGATCGACCTACCCGCCGGGGGCACTGGCTCCGAAGACTCCCCCGAGGGCTGCACCGAAAACAAGAACTCAGAACAGGAGAACAGGTGACGACATCGGCCGCGGCGCCGACCAAAGTCCTTGTGGTCGACGATGAACCACAGATTCTGCGCGCCTTGCGCATCAATCTGTCGGTACGCGGCTACGAGGTGATCACGGCCGCGAACGGCGCGGCGGCGCTCCGGGCCGCCGCCGAGAAACATCCGGACGTGGTGGTGCTGGATCTGGGCCTGCCGGATATGGACGGGATCGAGGTGCTCGAGGGGCTGCGTGGATGGTCGACCGCACCGGTGATCGTGCTGTCGGCGCGCACCGACTCCTCGGACAAGGTGGAGGCGCTCGACGCGGGCGCGGACGACTACGTGACCAAGCCGTTCGGCATGGACGAACTGCTGGCGCGGTTGCGCGCCGCGGTTCGTCGCGGTGCCGCCGGCGGCGATGCCGCCGAGCCGGTGGTCGAGACCCCGTCCTTCACCGTCGATCTCGCGATGAAGAAGGTCACCCGCCACGGCAAGGATGTTCATCTCACCCCCACCGAGTGGGGCATGCTGGAAATGCTGGTCCGCAACAAGGGGAAGCTGGTCGGCCGCCGGGAGTTGTTGCGGGAGGTGTGGGGTCCGGCCTACGCGACCGAAACCCATTACCTGCGGGTGTATCTCGCGCAGCTGCGCCGCAAGTTGGAGGACGATCCCTCACAGCCGAAACATCTGCTGACCGAGGCCGGTATGGGATACCGGTTCCAGGCGTAACCCCTACCGCGACAGGCGGATCGGCAGCGCCTTCAGACCGTTGTTCAGATTGGATCTGATGCGGCGGGCGTCGCCGATCTGCTCGATCGTCGGGAATCGCGCGAACAGCTCCTCGAAGAAGACGCGGCCCTCCAACCGGGCCAGGTGCACACCGAGGCAGTAGTGCTGTGCGAGTCCGAAAGACAGGTGCGGGTTCGGGTTTCGCCGGATATCGAAGCGCTGCGGGTCGTCGAAGACCTGCTCGTCGCGATTGGCGGAGGTGTACCACATGGCGACCTTGTCCCCGGCCTTGATGGGTACGCCCCGGATTTCGGTATCGGCGGTGGCGGTGCGGCGGAAGTAGTGCAGCGGGTTGGCGTAGCGCAGGATCTCCTCCACCGCACCGGCGATCAGAGCAGGGTTGTCGCGCAGGGCCCGCAGCTGTTGCGGATGTTGCAGCAGCAGGTGCAATCCCGACGACAGCATGGTTTTGGTGGTGTCATTGCCCGCGGTGACGAGCTGGGTGAAGAAGCTGCCGAATTCGAGGTCGGTCATGGCTTGTCCGCCGTACTGCCCCGCCAGAATCAGCGAGGTGAGGTCGGCGCGCGGCGCTTCGGTACGGCGCGCCATGGCGAACTGAATGGCGTAGACGGCCATCTTGGTGACCTCGGCGGTGGCATCGAAATCACCGACCAGCTCCGGATCCTGTTGGCTGGTGGACTGTTCGGCCCAATGCCGGATACTCGGCCAGTCGGCGGCCGGAATCCCGAACAGCCCACCCACCACCTGGCTCGGCAGCACGCCCGCGACGTCGTGCACGAATTCCACCTCGCCGTCCACGCTGTCCAACAGCTGCACGGTGAGCTCCCGGATCCGGTCTTCCAGCTCACCCATCACCTTGGCCTTGAAGTGTTCCGCGAGGGGCTTGCGATATTCGGTATGCCGCGGCGGATCCATCATGAGCAACATATTGCGGGTCATTTCGAGGCGTTCGGGCGGTTGATTCTCCAGGATCACGCCCTCGCGTTCCGCCGAGAACAGCAGCGGATCGCGGGCCACGTGCGCGACATCGGCATGCGTGAGAATGGCCCAGTAGCCGGGCTCACCGGGCATCGGCTGCCAGTACACCGGCCGCGTGCGCCGCAACTCGGCGAAGATCTCGTGGATCGGCCCGTCGACGTAGAGGTCCGGATCATAGATGTCGATGACCGTGCTCACGGCCCACCTCGTATTCACTTGCGGCCTACTGGTTTCGCTTCGACGGTAAGCCGCACCGGCCCGCCGTACGCGGGCTTTCGCAATGACGATCCCGGTCAGCGGACACCCCAGATCCGCCGCCCGAACATCCATCCCGGACGATGGAGCCCATGTCACTCGAGGCCATTGTGTTCGATATGGACGGCGTACTGATCGATACCGAACCCATCTGGGAGGAGGTGCGCCGCGGCTATATCGACGAGCTGGGCGGGCGGTGGCTGCCCGATACCCAGGACCGGCTCATGGGTATGAGCACCGCCGAATGGGCCGACTACCTGAGCACCGACCTGTTGGACGGCACGCGCACCCCGGCTCAGGTGGCCGAGGAGGTCATCGACGCTATGAGCGCCCGCTACGCCGACCACCTGCCGCTGCTGCCGGATGCCGTCGACACCGTGCGGCGATTGAGCGAACGCTTCACGCTCGGCCTGGCCAGCTCCTCACCGCGCAAGCTCATCGATGTGGTGCTCGACCACATGGGCGTCACCGAACTCTTCCGCGCCACCGTCTCCACCGAGGAGGTCCCGCGCGGAAAGCCCTCGCCCGACGGCTATCTCGAAGCCGCCGGGCGCCTCGGGATCGCACCCGAGCGCTGCGCGGCCATCGAGGATTCCAGCAATGGCCTGCGCTCGGCACACGCCGCGGGTATGACCGTGATCGCCGTTCCGCACCACCGCTACCCGCCCGCACCGGATGCTCTCGGCCTGGCCGCCCACGTGGCGGACGGGTTGAAGAACGTCACCGGCGAGCTCATCGCCTCGCTCGAGGATTAGCCCAGCCCGAGTCCGGCGGCAATCGACTCCCGCGGCGCGATACCCGGTGCCATGCCTGTTGCCGCGCCGCCGTCCGACGATCCCTCATGGCATCGGAATGCGGTCGCTGACCCGCTGCGCACCCGCCGTGCGGGAAACTGGTTCGGTGACCACCGAGAACGGCCGCCCCGGACCGCCGACCGCCAGCACCTCGATCATTGTGCTGACGCTCGCCCACCGAGTCGAAGTCGAACTCGGTGCGGCACTCGCACCCCTGAATCTCACGGTTTCCCGGCTGGCGCTACTCGGGCATATCGCGAGCGTGCCGGGGGCGTCGTTCAGCGATCTGGCCCGCATGGGCGCCATCAGTGTGCAGAGCGTGCACTCGGCGATGAAGACGCTGGTGGCGGCGGGGCTGGTCCGTGACCGCACGGCGCGTGCCGGATCCGCCTCGACCATCGAGCTCACCGCCAAGGGCGCTCGCCTGCTCCGGGCCGCCGAGGACGTCATCGCCGAGGTCGACGACCGACTGTTCGGGCCGGAGGCAGACCTCGCGCAACGCCTGGTCGGCGAGGCAGCCCTGGCCGCATTCGTCGGCCGGTTCGGTTCCTGAGTCGCGACCTTCACGGCGGGCGTGAGCTCGTACACAACCTTCAACATGCCTGAAGCTCGGTGCTACGCTTCAGTCATCCTGAAGGTTGGAGGAAGTTCATGAAGCAGGTGCTGCTCTCGGTCCATGTGCTGGCCGGAATCATCTTCGTCGGCGGCTCGGCCGTCGCCGCGAGCCTGTTCCCCCGCTACGCCCCCATTGCCGTCGCCGCGGGTGAGACGCCCGCGCCGGAACGCAATCCGGCCGTGGCCCGGGCCTTCCACCGCATTACCGGCAATTACGCACTGCTCGCGATCATCGTGCCGGTCGTCGGGATCGCCCTGGCGATCTATCAGGGCCGAATGAGCGAGATCTGGATCACCATCGCCATGGCGCTGACCTTCATCGCGGGCGGCATTCTCGCCGTGGTCATCCACCCCATGCAACGCGAAGCCCTCGCCGCACCCGACGACGGCCGTCGCCTGCGCACCCTCGGCATGTTCGCGGGCATCTACAACCTGCTGTGGACCGTGGTGGTCGTCCTCATGATCGTGCGCCCCGGGGCCTGAGTACGCCCCGGAATTCGCCCGGCACTCCCGGTGTTTCGCATTGTCCGGATAGGCCTCGCATCGCCCATCCGGAGCAAATGGGAGGATCGTGCTATGTCCGAACAGACCACCGCACCGCAGACCGCCGCGCCGACCCAGGCCGCCGAACCGGTAGAGCTCTGGGCCGAACGCACCGGGACCCGGGCCTACACCGGACGCAATAACCGCGGTGGTGAGGTACTGATCGCCTCGCAGGGCGTACCCGGGGCCTTCACACCCGGCGAGCTGTTGAAGATCGCGCTGGCCGGCTGCACCGGCCTCAGTGCCGATTTCACCCTCTCCCGCCGCCTCGGCGACGACTTCGACGCCACCGTGCGCGTCTCCGGTGACGCGGACCGCGAGAACGAGGTCTACCCCGAACTCAACGAGTCGTTCGAACTCGATCTCAGCGAACTCGACGAGGAGACGCGGCAGCGATTGCTGGTCGCCGCGCAGCGGTCCATCGACCGGGTCTGCACCGTGGGCCGCACGCTCAAGGCGGGCACCGTGGTCAATCTGACTTTCAAGATCGACGAGTGACGGACGAACCGGTCCGACTGAGCGCCTGGGTGCACGGGTATGTGCAGGGCGTGGGATTCCGCTGGTGGACCCGGTCCCGCGCCCTGGAACTCGGTCTCGTCGGCTACGCCCGCAATCACCGCGACGGCCGCGTACACGTGGTCGCCGAGGGCCCGCGCCAACACTGCGAGGCGCTGCTCGAGCTATTACGCTCCGGCGATACCCCTGGGCGCGTGGACCTCGTTGTGGAAGACTGGGGCGCCGTACAGGGCGATATGAGCGGATTCGAGGAGCGTTAGTGGCCGGGGAGTTCCCAGAGGACGAGCGTCCGGATCGCCCTGTCGCGGAAAACACGCCGCCTACCACGCCGGGCTTCGAACCTCTCATTCCCCCAAGCGAATCCGACGCCCGGCAGCGCGGCAGTATGCAGCGGCAGGAACCCGGCGTCACCGCGCCGCGCCCGCCGACCGTCGCCGAGGCGCGGGCGCGCGAGAAGGCGCGCAAACGCGCCGAGGAGCAGGCGCGGGCGGCAGCCGACGCCGAGGCGGCCAAGAAGAAGCAGCGGAAGAAGCTGCTCATCGGCGGAGCCGCCGTAGTCGGCGTGGCCGGTCTGGTCGGCGGCGGATACCTGGCCTACAGCGCCATTACCGCGCCCGAGGTGACCGCCTACTGCACAATTATCGCCAAGAAGGGTGAGCGGGTCCCCATCGGCAATGGCGAGACAATCGTTGCCACGCAGGACAATCAGGAGATCGTCGTCCCGGACAACTACTGCGAGACCGCCTCCCGGTCCGGCGGCAGTGGCAGCGGTGGCATCTTCATCCTGGCGGGCAGCCAGTACCGCTACTACTACGGCGGCGGTAACAACACCGTCGGCAAGCCCCCCGTCGGCGGCACCACGGTGAAACCCAAGGGCGCGTCGATCAAAACCAAGAGCGGAACAACGATCCAGCGCGGCGGGCTGGGCACCAAGATCGGCGGCGGGTCGTAATGCGGCGCATGCGCGGTAACCCACGCGCCAGCTGGAAGCAGACCATCGAGAGTCAGGGCCTGGTATACGGGACACCCGGTCGCGATGCCAACGGTGAACCGCGGCCCTACTGGGACGAATCGGTGCACTACGAATTCGATATGGACGAGATCCTGGCCCTGGAGGCTCAGGTCGAGGTCCTGCACACCATGTGCCTGCATGCCGTCGAGCAGATCGTACTCACCAATCGTTTCGCCGATTTCGGTCTGCCGCAATGGAGTTGGGAACCCATCGCCAATTCCTGGAAGCGTTCCGACCCGCATATCTACGGCCGCTTCGACCTGCGCTACGACGGTCGCGGCCCGGCAAAGCTGTTGGAGTACAACGCCGATACACCGACCTCCCTGGTCGAGGCGGCAATTGTGCAGTGGCACTGGCTCACCGATACCCACCCGGACGACGACCAGTGGAATTCACTGCACGAGAACCTAGTAGCGCGCTGGGGTGAACTGCGCGATGTACTGCCCACCGGCGAACTGCACTTCGCCTGGTCCGGCGCCGATGCCAGCGGCGAGGACAATGTCACCACCGCCTATATGCAGGAGACCGCCGCCGAGGCCGGATTCGACACCACCGCACTGCCACTCGAAGAAATCGGCTGGGATCTCGAACTGGAACGGTTCGTCGATCTGGCGGAAGCTCCCATCGAATCCATCTTCAAGCTGTACCCGTGGGAATGGGTGCTCGACGACGATTTCGGTAAACGCGTGGTGAATTCGCTGCCGCAGACCATGTGGATGGAGCCGCTGTGGAAGACGCTGCTGTCCAATAAGGCGCTGCTGGCGGTGCTCTGGGAGATGTACCCCGGCCACCCCAATCTGCTGCCCACCTACCTCGACGATCCACATGAGCTCACCGAGTACATTCGCAAACCCAAGCTCGGCCGCGAGGGCGCGAATATGACCATTGTCGGCGCGGGGATGGAAACCGCGACCGGCGGTGTGTACGGCGAGGAAGGCTTCGTCTACCAATTGCTGGATCCGCTACCGGAATTCGACGGTATGCGGCCGGTACTGGGCGCCTGGATCGTGGGCGACACCTCCGCCGGCCTCGGAATCCGCGAAACCGCCGGCCTGATCACCGATGATGGGGCGGCCTTCGTCCCACACCGCATTCCGCAACCCTGACTTCCCACCTACCTGGAGGACAAACGATGACCACTACTCTCGCGCTCGAAGCGGGGTACTGGAGTTCGCTCGGCCGTGGCGTCGGGGCGATCCTGTGCTACGCCGTCCTCGGCCTGGCGCTGATGCTGCTCGGCTTCTACGCCGTCGACATCACCACCCCCGGCAGCCTGCGGCAGATGGTCGCCGAAGGCCGCCCGAACGCGGTGCTGGTGAGCGCCAGCGGCATGGTCAGTATGGCCTTCATCGTGGTGCTGGCCATCTACTCGCAGTCGGGCAAACTCTCCGAGGGCCTGATCGCCGCCTTGACCTTCGGCCTGGTCGGCATTGTGGCCCAGGTGATTTCGGTACGCATTGTGGAGTGGGTGATCGGCATCGATATCGGCGCGCTGCTGAGGGACCCGAACTACACCTCCGCCGCCGCCATGGTGGCCGCCGCGCACGTATCCCTCGGCCTCGTGGTCGCCGTCGCCATTCTCTGAGCGAAGACCGACGCGCCCGCCCGGTTTCGGGCGGGCGCGTTGTGCATTGGCGCGCTAGCGAATCCGGCTGTACTTGATGAACGCCACCCCGTCTTCGAAGATGCGACTGGACAGCACCCGGAACCGGGTCGCCTCCGGCAGGGTCGCCCCCGCACCGAACAGCGGCCGCCCCTTCCCCAGGACGATCGGATACATCCTCAGGAAGATCTGATCGATCTCCGGCATCAGCGCCTGGGCGAGCTCCCCGCCGCCACACAGCCAGATGCCGAGTCCCTTCTCCCGCTTGAGTTCCCGTACCCGGGCGATGGGATCGGCGGCGATCACCTCCACATCCGGATCCGGGCGTTCCGCCACGGTGGTCGACACCACGAACTGCCGCAGATGCGCGTATGGACTCGAGGTCCCGGTCCGGACGCCGAAATCATGTGTCTTGCGGCCCATTACGACGGTGTCGAAGGAGGTACCGGGTTTATCCATACCCAGCGCCTCACGCACCTTGGTCGGCAGCGTCTCCGGATAGTGCGCGGCGATGGCCGGGCCGTGGTCACCTCCGACCGGAAAGAAGTCCACCGAACCGCGCTCGGTGGCTATGAATCCGTCGATGGTTGATGCGACGTAGTAGGTCAGTTTGCGCATTCGTCCTCCATGGCCGCAGCTTGCGGCCCATAGGAAAAACGTTAGCGCCTCACCGGGATCGCGGCGAGGGCGTCGTCCTGGCTAGATCCTGAGAATCCCACTCGGCGGGACCGGGAGAGCGACGCGGCGGCGCAGATATGCGAGTTCAGCCGCGCGGGCGCGGCTGGCAGCGCGGGCAGGAGAACGACGACCGGTTCATGAACTTCTCGCGCACCATCGGCGCCCCGCAGCGCGGGCACGGCTCACCCTCGCGGCCGTAGGCGTTGAGGGCGCGTTCGAAGTAGCCGGACTGGCCGTTGACATTCACATACAGCGCGTCGAACGAGGTGCCACCGGCGCGCAGCGCCTCCCCCATGACGGCCTGGGCCTCGTTGAGCAGTTCGTGCAGCGCGGCCCTGGACAGTTTGGCGGCCACCCGCTCCCCGTGGATTCCGGCCCGCCACAGCGCCTCGTCGGCATAGATATTGCCGATACCGGACACCACCGTCTGATCCAGCAGCACCCGCTTGATCTCCGAGTGCTTGGCACGCAGGGCCTTCACCACGGCATCGGGATCGAAAAGCGGGTCGAGGGGATCGCGCGCGATATGCGCCACCGCATCGGGCAGCAGTGTGCCGCCCACCTCGACCAGCGGTGCTAGCATCCAGCCCCCGAAGGTGCGCTGATCGATGAATCGCAGTTCACTGCCCGAATCGAGGGTGGCGACGATATGCGCGTGCTTCTCCAGCGGCGTACCGCCGGGCTGCACCAGCATCTGCCCGCTCATCCCGAGATGGACGACGAGTGCGGTATCGGGCTCATCGAAGGTGAGCCACAGGAATTTGCCCCGACGTTCGGCCGCCTCGACCCGGAGACCACACAGGCGAGCGGCGAGATCATCGCCACCGGGCACGTGCCGTCGCACCGAGCGCGGATGTTTGACGGTGACGGATTCGACGACGCGGCCCGCCACATGCTGGGCGAGCCCGCGTCGTACGACTTCGACCTCGGGTAGTTCGGGCATCAGGCGTGCGAGTTCTTCGCGGGATCTTCGGCGCCCGAGCCGCTCTCGACATGCAGAGACTGATAGGCGGCACCCGCCGCCTTCTGCTCCGCTTCCTTCTTGGAGCGGCCGATCCCCTGACCGTAGGACTGACCACCGATCACCGCGGTGGCGGTGAACTCCTTGTCGTGGTCGGGTCCGGTCGAGGTGATCTCGTAACTGGGAACGCCGATACCGCGTTCCGCGGTCAGCTCTTGCAGACTGGTCTTCCAGTCCAGGCCGGCACCCATGCGGGGGCCGCGCTCGAGCAGATCCGCGAACAGGCGCAGCACTACGGTGCGGGCGACATCGATGCCGTGCTGCAGGTGCACCGCACCCAGCAGCGATTCCATGCCATCGGCGAGAATGCTCGGTTTGTTCCGGCCGCCGGTGAGCTCTTCGCCCTTACCGAGCAGCAGGTATCGACCGAGCCCGCCCTCGCCCAGACCGCGCGCCACCTCGGCGAGCGCGTGCATATTGACCACGCTCGCCCGCAGCTTCGCCAGCTCGCCCTCGGACTTCTCCGGGTGCTCCAAATAGAGGCGTTCGGTAATGCTCAGACCGAGCACCGAGTCGCCCAGAAACTCCAGGCGTTCGTTGGTCGGCAGTCCGCCGTTCTCGTACGCGTACGAGCGGTGGGTGAGGGCGAGGCGCAGCAGGTCCGGTTGCACATCGACACCGAGCGCCTCGAGCAGGCTGTTGTGGTCGGCCGAGTCGCCTACGGCGGCGGCTGAGATGTCGGCCGCGTCCTTGCTGGCGGTCACGATTGCGCTACCGGGGCTTTGCGAATCAGACGGCAGCGGTGACCTGGCGGCCCTTGTAGGTGCCACAGCTCGGGCACGCGGTGTGCGGCAGGGTCTGCTGGCCGCAGGCACGGTTCGGGCAGGTGATCAGGGTAGGCGCAGCGGCCTTCCACTGGCTCCGGCGCGAGTGGGTGTTGGAACGAGACATCCGGCGCTTCGGAACGGCCACGACTACTTCTCCTCTGAATCTGAATCGGCTGACTGGGGTGGCACGGTGCCATTGGCACCGGTACCGGGGTGGGAACCATCTGCATCCGCCGCGAAAGTGGCGAGCTTGGCCCAGCGAGGGTCAAGTATCTCATGGCCGTGGTCGGAACTCGCAATTGCCATCCGTACACCGCATTCCGGGCACAGGCCCGCGCAATCCGGTTCGCACAGCGGCTGCAGCGGCAGCTCCAGGCCGACGGCGTCGATGACCACCGGTTCCAGGTCGACCATATCGTCGACCAGGCGGTGGACCTCGTCTTCCTCGGTGGTTTGCTCGGTAGCGCTGTTCGGGTAGGCGAACAGCTCGGTGAGTTGCAGCTCGAGTTCGTCGGTGAACGATTCGAGACAACGCGAGCATTCGCCCTCGATCGGCGCGCGCACCGATCCGGTGACGAGCACACCCTCGGACACCGACTGCAGGGTCAGATCCATCTCGACCTGCGCACCGACGGGAATGCCGACCATTTCCAGGCCGATCCTCGCTGCGGTGGTGACGGTGCGATGCACATCCTTGCGCGAGCCGGGGGCACGTCCGAGACTGCGTACGTCCAGCACGAAACCAGCGTCGATAATCGTCGGACGACGATGACGCTCGTTGGAACCGGATTGGGCGGACATCACGAACTCACTCACGCTCGGGGTGGAATGGGCAACCACTCGACAATACTGGACGGGCGCTGCCCAGCCCAAATTGGCCTACCCCGATCCGCCCGACGTCAGCGGCGGAACTCGGCCGCGTAGTCCGGCATGCTCGGCGCGGGCCGCACCTGCGAGCGACCGCGGCCGACGACGCGCAGCGCGCCGTGCAGTGTCTCCTCGAAATCGGCGAGCTTGCCGTCGACATATTGGTCGCATTCCTCGCGCAGGCGATCGGATTCGGCCTGGGCGGTATCGATGAGGCGCGCGGATTCGGCGTGCGCGGCGCGGACCACCTCGGTCTGCGAGACCAGGCGATCCTGTTCGGCCTTGCCGTCGGCGACCGAGCGGTCGTAGGACGCCTGACCGGCGGCGATCATGCGCTCGGATTCGGTGCGCGCGCGGCCGGTGACGGCCTCGAATTCGGCATTGCCCTCGGCGACGGTGCGTTCGGCTTCCTGTTCAGCCGTGGCGACCAGGTGTTCGGCGTGGGCAATGGCCTCGGCGACCATGCGGTCGGCATGCGCCTTGGCGTCGGAGAGGATGCGGTCGGCCTCGTCGCGAGCGCCCGTGACGGTCTGCTCGGCCTGCTGATTGGCTCCGGTGACCGCGGTTTCGGCGGCATCGCGGGCATCGGTGACGATCTTGTCGCGATGATCGAGCACGTCCTGGGCGTCGTCGAGTTCGCCGGGCAGCGCCTCACGCACATCGTCGAGCAGCTCCAGGACCTCGCCGCGCGGCACGATGCAATTGCGGGTCGGCGGAATCCCGCGCGCCTCTTCGACAATGGCGACGAGCTCGTCCAGTGCTTCGAATACCCGGTACATAACTGCTACCCCACTTCTCCTGCCGGACTCACGGCGAGACGCTCCGCTTGCCCCAGTGTGCCCCGAGCCGCCGCTGTCAACTGTGTGCCGGTTCGGCGTGTCGGGTGTCTGTTTCATCGCACAGCGAGTGTCTCGTAGACCACAGAAATATATGGAGGCTCACCCTCCGGTTCCTGTTATATTTGTCTGCGAAGCGCAGCCGGACACTCCGGACGGGCTCCGCAAGGTGGCGGGAAGGGTGTGAAAACCCTTGACAGTTCCGATCTGTTCAGTACAGACTGAACAAACAGAACTAGAGAACATCCGCCGCTCCGCGACCCATCAGGTCAGGTTCGGCGAGTTCGATCGGAAGAGACAATGACTGTCCTGGATCTACCGCGGCGGGCCACCCTCCCCACCGCCGATGCCCTCACCATCTATACAGATGGCTACCGCACCAGGTTCGGACAGCTCGGCGTTTTCCTTCGCGGTGACCATGCCTTCGCGCAACTGATCCGCTTCGCTCTGGTGGGCGGGCTCAGCAATATCGGTTATCTGCTGCTGTTCCTGGCGCTCTACGGCGAGGGTGCGCAGCTGGCCAACCTGGCCGGATCAGTGGTGAGCACCACGATGGCGAACGAGCTGCACCGGCGACTCACCTTCCACGCTTCCGGACGGGTGTCGTGGTACACCGCGCAGCTCGAGGGCGGGGCGCTGGCGCTGACCGGTCTGGCCATCACCTCCGGCGCGATTGCCGCATTGGAGTGGGGCGCACCGACACTGGGCGATCTCGCGCAGGCGGGTGCCGTACTCGGGGTTACCGCCGCGGTCGGCACGCTCCGGTTCCTCACCTTGCGGCTCTGGGTCTTCTGAGACCACCCCTTCTCTCCAGGTCCCGCACCACTGTTCGAACGTGGTGCGGGACCTTTGTTTTCGGTCCGGGAAGTCCTCGGGTGCGAAGAGGGGAACCGCGCTGGGGTGTGGCGCGTCAAAGGAGGCATAGAAGCTTTGGTGCCAATTCCTTTGGAGGTCAGCCGTGAAGCGTAGTGCGGGTTGCCGGATGGTGTGGCGAGGCGGGTCGGGGACCAGAATCCGGGAGCGACGGGCGATCGCCGGGCAGCCCTGCGCCCGGCACGTCGGCGGCCGGACGCCCGACCCGCGGTCGGGCCGATGACGGCCGCGAATGAGCCGTGCACGCCATCGAGCGCGGTAATCGAGACGGCGGGACCGGCGGCGACCGCATCGACCGGTCCGGAATCGGCCCCGGCGTGCGACGGGCTGGTGCATCGGCGGCGCGATGCCGTACTGGGCGGGGTCAGTGACGACGAGATCCGGCGGCGGTGTGCGGGCGGGGCATGGCGGCGGGTGCGCCGCGGGCTCTATGCCGATCAGGCCGTCTATGCCGATCTCGGTGCGGCACAGCGGCATCGGCTACTGGTCGAGGCGGTGGTGCCGGGGCTATCGGTGGAGGCCATCGTGAGCCATCAGTCGGCGGCGGTGCTATACGGGGCTCCGCTGTGGGTGTCGGAACTGGAGCGGGTGTGCGTAACCCGAAATCGACGCGGTGGCGGGCGCATTCGAACGGATGTGAAGGTGCACTGCGCGCCGGTGGACGCGGTGGTGGAGCTGGACGGGCTGGCGGTCACCACCCCGGCACGCACGATTGTGGACCTGGCGCGCACCCTGCCGTTCGAGGCGGCCGTGGTGGCGGGTGACGCCATGGCCCACCAATTCGGGGTTACCGCAATCGATCTGGAGGCCGAACTCGGGACTGCGAAGCGGCGGCACGGGTGCACCATGGCGCATCGGGTGGCGGAATTTCTGGATCCGCACAGCGCGAGCGTGGGGGAATCACGCAGCAGAGTGATGTTCCGGCGCCTCGGGCTGCCGGTCCCGCTGGCGCGCGGCGAGGTGTACGCGCCGGACGGACGGCTGGTGGACACGGTGGACTGCTACTTCGGTGACACGGGCGTGGTCGGTATCTACGACACCCGCCTCCCCCACCGGCGACACCTACCATCGGGCCACACCGCCTGCGATGTGTCGCGCACCGAGCAGCGCCGCGAAGAAGCACTGCGCGCCTTGGGGTTCCAGGTCGTGCGCTGGACCCGTGCCGAACTGACGAGCCTCGAGGTGGGCGCACGCGTCCGCGTCGCCATCCAGCGCGCCCGCCGCATCCGCCCCACCGGCTTCATCCGCCAGGCCGCGCTGCCGGTGCCGCGACCGCTCACCGTTCGCAGGCTATAGCCGAGGTATCCGCGCCCATGCGATCGCGCATGGGCGCGGTCCGCTCACTGACGCCGTTCGGCGATGCGGGCCATCAGGCGTTTGTGGACGGATTCGGGGAGCAGGTCGGCGATATCGCCGCCGAGGGTGGCGACTTCCTTGATCAGGGAACTGGAGACGAAGCTGTAGGCCGGGCTGGTGGCGATGAAGTAGGTATCGACGCCGGTGAGTTTGCGGTTCATCTGCGCCATCTGGAATTCGTAGCCGAAGTCGGTGGCGTCGCGCAGGCCCTTGATGATCGCGGTGATGCCCTGCTGGCGGGCGAAGTCGACCAGCAGGCCCTGCCAGCGCTCCACACGCACATTCGGCAGGTGCGCGGTCGTCTCGCGGGCGATCTCCAGGCGTTCGTCGATGGTGAACATGCCCTGCTTGTTCGGATTGACCACCACCGTGACGACCACCTCGTCGAATTGCGCCGCCGCGCGGGCGATCACATCGAGATGTCCGTTGTGCACCGGGTCGAAGGAGCCCGGGCAGATTGCTCCAGCCATGCGCCGACGTTACCGCATGTGTCGCGACAGCCATCGAGTCACGGCCCCGGGTGTGGGGTCGGACAGGCGGCCGACGTCGGGGCGCGCGGCCCACTTCGATGGCGCTCGTCCACCCACCGACCTCATCGCACCGAACGGTGAATACGTCCAGCGCTTCGCATGAACCGTTGCGGCGGGGACGGATTCCGGCCTGCCGTATTCGAGCGTCGCTATCAGGACGCCGGTTCGAACTCGGCCAGGTCGAGACGGGTTTCGCCGTAGGTGCGCGATTTCAGCGGGTAATAGCCTGCGGGCCAAGCGAGTTCGGGTGATCGTCGGGCGCGTTCCACCACGATCAGCGCGTCGTCATGGAGCCAGCCGTTCGTCGCCAGGGCCTCGAGGTTCGCGATGACCTCGGTGACGTCGACGGCATAGGGCGGATCGGAGAACACCAGGTCGTAGGGGCCACCCGCAGGTGGGACCGCGAGTACCGAGGCCACTGCGGCTCGGCGCAGTTCGGCTCCGGGAAGGCCGAGGTCGCCGATATTGCCGCTGATCACCGCGCCCGCCTTGCGGTCGGATTCGACGAGTAGCGCATGGGATGCACCGCGCGACAACGCCTCCAGACCGAGTGCGCCCGACCCCGCGTACAGATCGAGCACCCGCGTGCCGTCGAAATCCATGCGGGCGGCGAGCACGCTGAACAGTGCCTCACGCACCCGATCGGAAGTGGGACGCGTACCGGCGGGCGGGACGCGCAGGCGACGCCCGCCTGCCGAGCCCGCGACAATGCGCGTCATCGCGTTGCTTCCCGGTCCCCCGGACGCGGCGAGAACATCGGCGCGCCAGCCCTTCCCCGCTTCGGCGTGTGTGGCTGCCCGCCGAGTTCGGTGTGCGAACCCCCGGTCGCGTGGGCCTTCCGCGCTCGCGTCCGGCTCACTCCGCCGCTGCCTCGGTGAGGCTCATATCGATCAGCAGGTCGCCGCCCTCCACCTGCTGGACCTTGCTGATGGCGACGCGCTTGACCACACCGGCGCGCGGGGCGGTAATGGCGGCCTCCATCTTCATGGCCTCGATGGTGCCGATGGTGTCGCCCGCGGCGATGGTGTCGCTCTCGGAGACGGCCAGGGTGACCACGCCCGCGAACGGTGCGGCGATATGGCCCGCATTGGTCTTGTCGGCCTTCTCGGCGGTGGGCACCTCGCTGGCGATGGAGCGGTCGCGAACGGCGACCGGACGCAACTGGCCGTTGAGAATGCACATGACGGTGCGCATACCGCGTTCGTCCGGCTCGGAGATGGCTTCCAGCCCGATGAGCAGGGTGACGCCCTTCTCGAGTTGGACGCGGTGTTCCTCGTCGTGGCGCAGGCCGTAGAAGAACTGGTTGGCCGACAGTCCGGTGGTATCGCCGTATTTCTCGCGGTGGGTAAGGAATTCGGCGGTGGGGCCGGGAAACAGCAGCCGGTTGAGGGTGGCACGGCGCTGATCGGAGGTGCCGTTGAGGCCCGCCTCATCCTCGGCCGTGAGTTGGTTTTCCGGTTTGGCCGAACCACGCCCGGCCAGCGCCCGGCTGCGGAAGGGTTCGGGCCAGCCGCCCGCCGGAGTGCCGAGTTCGCCACGCAGGAAACCGATTACCGAGTCGGGGATGTCGTAGCGGCCCGGATCGGTGGCGAAGTCCTCGACATCCACCCCGGTGCCGACCAGCGCCAGGGCGAGGTCGCCGACCACCTTGGACGACGGGGTGACCTTGACCAGGCGGCCCAGCAGTCGGTCGGCCGCGGCGTATTTCGCCTCGACCTCCTCGAACTGATCGCCGAGGCCGAGCGCGATGGCCTGCTGGCGCAGATTCGACAGCTGACCGCCGGGAATCTCGTGGGTGTAGACGCGACCGGTCGGGCCGGGCAGCCCGGATTCGAAGGGGCCGTAGACCTTTCGCAATGCCTCCCAGTACGGCTCGAGATCGCAGACGTTCTGGAGGTTCAATCCGGTGTCGTACGGCGAATTCGCGCTCGCCGCGACAATGGCCGACAGCGGGGGCTGGCTGGTGGTGCCCGCCATCGGCGCGCTGGCTCCGTCGACGGCGTCCGCGCCCGCCTGCCAGGCGGCGAGGTAGGTGGCCAGCTGTCCGCCCGGGGTGTCGTGGGTGTGCACGTGCACCGGCAACTCGAATTCCCGGCGCAGCGCCGTGACCAGCGTGGCCGCGGCGGGGGCGCGCAGCAGACCGGCCATATCCTTGATGCCGATAATGTGCGCCCCGGCCTCGACGATCTGCTCGGCGAGCTTGAGGTAGTAGTCGAGGGTGTAGAGATCCTCGTCGGGATTCGACAGGTCGCCGGTGTAGCTCATGGCGACTTCCGCTACGGCGGTACCGGTTTCGCGCACCGCGTCGATCGCCGGGCGCATCTGGTCGACATTGTTGAGCGCGTCGAAGATGCGGAAGATGTCGATACCGGTGGCGGTGGCCTCGGAAACGAAAGCGCGCGTGACCTTTTCGGGGTACGGCGTATAGCCGACGGTATTGCGCCCACGCAACAGCATTTGCAGGTTGATATTGGGTACGGCCTCGCGCAGGGCAGCGAGCCGCTCCCACGGGTCCTCGTAGAGGAACCGCAGCGCAACGTCATAGGTTGCGCCGCCCCAACATTCGATGGACAGCAGTTCCGGCGTCAGCCGCGCCACATGTCCGGCGACGTCCAGGAGACCGTTGGTGCGCACGCGCGTCGCCAGCAGCGACTGATGCGCGTCACGGAAGGTGGTATCGGTGACAGCCACCGCCGACTGCTTGCGCAGCGCCTGCGCGAACCCTTCCGGCCCCAGTTCGAGCAGCCGCTGCCGCGATCCGGCGGGCGGCGGCACGGTCAGGTCGAGGGCGGGCAGCTTATCGTGCGGATACACCTTGGTCGGCCGCTGTCCGTGCGGCTTGTTCACGGTGACGTCGGCCAGGTACTGCAGGATCTTGGTGCCACGGTCGGCGGAGGAGCGCAGCGTCAGCAGCTGTGGCCGCTCGTCGATGAACGAGGTGGTGACCCGTCCGGCGCGGAAGTCCGGATCGTCGAGTACCGCCAGCAGGAACGGGATATTGGTCGTGACGCCACGAATACGGAATTCGGCGACCGCCCGCCGTGCCCGCGCGATGGCGACCGAGAAGTCGCGGCCACGGCAGGTGAGTTTCACCAGCATGGAGTCGAAGTACGCGCCGACCTCGGCGCCGACATTCGCGCCACCATCGAGACGCACACCCGCGCCACCCGGGCTGCGGTAGCCGGTAATGCGGCCGGTATCGGGCCGGAACCCATTGGCCGGATCCTCGGTGGTGATGCGGCATTGCAGCGCCGCACCGCGAATGGTGATCGAATCCTGGCTCAGGCCGAGTTCTTCCAGGCTCTGTCCGGCCGCGATCCGCATCTGCGCCTGCACCAGGTCCACATCGGTGATCTCCTCGGTCACCGTGTGCTCGACCTGGATACGCGGATTCATTTCGATGAACACGTGATTGCCGCGCTCATCCAGGAGGAACTCCACGGTGCCCGCGCAGCTGTAATCGATCTGCTTGGCGAACTTCACCGCATCCGCGCAAATCCGGTCCCGCAGAGCCGGATCCAGGTTCGGGGCGGGCGCGAGTTCGATGACCTTCTGATGCCGCCGCTGCAGCGAGCAGTCGCGCTCGTACAGGTGGATCACATTGCCGTGCTGGTCGGCGAGGATCTGCACCTCGATGTGGCGGGGGTTCACCACCGCCTGCTCCAGGAAGACCGTCGGATCGCCGAACGCGGATTCGGCCTCCCGCGCGGCGGCCTCGATGGCTTCGCGCAGTTGCGCCCGGTCATCGACCTTGCGCATACCGCGACCGCCGCCGCCGGCGACCGCCTTGACGAAGACCGGGAAGTTCATCTCCTCGGACGCGGCGACGAGCGCGTCCACATCGGCCGACGGTTCGCTGGAGTTCAGCACCGGCAGTCCCGCGGCCTTCGCGGCGGCAATGGCGCGAGCCTTGTTACCGGTCAGCTCCAGCACCTGCGCCGACGGACCGACGAAGGTAATGCCCGCCTCCGCGCAGGCGGCGGCGAGGTCCGGGTTCTCGGAAAGAAAACCGTAACCCGGGTAGATCGCATCGGCCCCCGAGGACCGGGCCGCCTCGACGATCCCCTCGATCGACAGATACGCGCGCACCGGATGACCCTCGACGCCGATCTGATACGCCTCGTCCGCCTTCAACCGATGCACGGAATTGCGGTCTTCATGCGGGAAGACGGCGACCGTGCCGATGCCGAGTTCGTATGCCGCGCGGAAGGCGCGAATGGCGATCTCGCCGCGGTTGGCGACCAGGACTTTGGAGAACATTCGCCTAAGGTACCTGCTCCCCGGAGCGCGTTCGGTCACGATGTCCCGTTCGCAGGAATCTTCACAAGCGGGGTTGGCTCGATTGCGAAGATGTGTTCATCGAGCGGATACAAACGCTTGTGCTACCCCGCCCGGTGACCGGCGGTCATCGCGCGGCGATATGCTCTGTGATGCAGTTGGTTCGCTGTATGGGAGCCCCCGTCGGCGTCGAAACCGGATCCTCACGGCCTGTGAGTTCTTCCGGTGAGAGGGAACCCGGTGAGAATCCGGGACTGTCCCGCAGCGGTATACGGGAACGACCGCCGTCATATGCACTGGGTGAGCCCACCTGGGAAGCGATGGCTAGTAGGTCGGCCGATCAGGCCGGAGCCCGTAAGTCCGAAGACCTGCCGATTGTGCCGGGTACGCCGTATCCGGCGGCTTCCGCCTCGAGGATTGGGCGATGAACCGCAGGTGCTTCTCGCATGCCTGGTCGGTGTGCGGATGGCACGGCTGTTCGCGTCCGCGGCGGTGGCCAGTGGCTTTGGAACACTGGGAGTAACCCGTGACTATTTCACCTGCCCCTTTCACCGCGACGGTGCTCGGCATTCCGCGTATCGGGCCGCGCCGGGAATTGAAGAAGGCGATCGAGTCCTACTGGGCCGGGCGCATCGATGCGGAGAGTTTGCACGCGGTCGGGCGGGAGCTGCGGCAATCGCAGCTGACCGGCCTGTACGCCGCCGGACTGGATTCGGTTCCGGTCGGCACCTTCTCCTATTACGACCAGATGCTCGATACCGCCGTCCTGTTCGGCGCGCTCCCGCCGCGGGTGGCCGCGATCGCCGATCCCCTGGACCGCTACTTCGCGGCGGCGCGCGGTACCGAGACGGTCGCGCCGTTGGAGATGACCAAGTGGTTCGACACCAATTACCACTATCTGGTGCCGGAGATCGGGCCGGAAACCGAATTCAGCCTGCACCCCGAGAAACTGCTCGGGGAGCTGAAGGAGGCCCTCGACCTGGGACTTCCCGCCCGCCCGGTGGTGATCGGACCGCTCACCTTCCTGAAGCTGGCCAAGGGCATCGATCAGGACCCGCTGCGGCGGCTGGCCGAGCTGCTGCCGCTGTATCGGGAGCTGCTGCGGGGGTTGGCCGAGGCGGGCGCGCAGTGGGTGCAGCTCGACGAACCGGTACTGGTCACCGATCTCACCGCGGACGAGCTCGCCGTGGTGGGCAATGTTTACACCGAACTCGCCTCGGCATCGGACCGCCCGGCCCTCGTGGTCGCCACCTATTTCGGTCGTCCGGGTCCCGCGCTGCCCGTGCTGGCCTCCACTCCGGTCGAGGCCGTCGCATTGGACTTCACGGCGGGAACCACGGTCGACGATATCGTCGCGGTCGCGGCGCTGCGCGACAAGCTGGTGGTCGCGGGAGTGGTGGATGGACGCAATATCTGGCGCACCGATCCGGACCAGGCGCTGACCACCCTGGCGACCCTGCTCGGTAGTACCGGTGCACTGGTGGTTTCGTCCTCCTGCTCGCTGTTGCATGTGCCGTACTCCCTCGACGCCGAGCCCGAGCTGGATGCGGCCCTGCGCTCCTGGCTCGCCTTCGGCGACGAGAAGGTCGCCGAGGTGCGGATGCTGGCGACCGCCCTGCACTCCGGCACCGATGCCGTCACCGACGAACTGACTGTTGCCCGTGCGGCATTGGCGAGCCGGTGGGCGGACGGACGGCTGCGCGATGACACCGTGCGAGCTCGGCTCTCGGCCCTCGGCCCGGAGGCCTTGAACCGTGCCCCGGCATCGAAACGCCTGCCCTTGCAACGGGATCGGCTGGATCTGCCGCTGCTGCCGACCACCACCATCGGCTCCTTCCCGCAGACCCCCGCCATTCGCAAGGATCGCGCAGCCATGGTCAAGGGCACGATCACGCCCGAGCAGTACCGCGAGCGTATGCGCGCCGAAATCGCCGAAGTCATTGCGCTACAGGAGAAGTTGGGCCTGGATGTGCTGGTGCACGGCGAACCCGAACGAAATGACATGGTGCAGTACTTCGCCGAACAGCTCGATGGTTTCGCCGCTACCGCGAACGGCTGGGTGCAGTCCTACGGCACCCGCTGCGTGCGCCCGCCCATTCTGTTCGGCGATGTGGCGCGGCGGGCTCCCATGACGGTCGAGTGGATCGAGTACGCGCAGTCACTCACCGATAAGCCGGTCAAGGGCATGCTGACCGGCCCGGTGACCATTCTCGCGTGGTCCTTCGTCCGCGACGACCAGCCGCTCGCGGACTCCGCCCGGCAGGTGGCCCTGGCCATTCGCGATGAAACGGTGGATCTGCAGGCGGCCGGTATCCGCATCATCCAGGTGGACGAACCCGCCCTGCGCGAACTACTCCCCCTGCGCACCGAACAGCAGCAGCACTACCTGGACTGGGCGGTGGCCGCCTTCCGGCTCGCCACCTCCGGCATCTCCGACGCCACCCAGATCCACACCCACCTGTGCTACTCCGAATTCGGTGAGGTGATCGACGCCATCGCCGCCCTGGACGCCGACGTCACCTCGATCGAGGCGGCACGATCCCATATGGAGGTCCTCGACGACCTCAATGCCGCCGGATTCGCCCTGGGCATCGGCCCCGGCGTCTACGACATCCACTCCCCGCGCGTCCCGAGTGTGGAGGAAATGGAACGTTCCCTGCGCGCGGCCCTGAAGGCCGTTCCCGCTGAACGACTCTGGGTCAATCCGGACTGCGGCCTGAAGACCCGCGGCCCAGTCGAGGTGGAGGCCTCGCTGCGCAATATGCGAGCGGCCGCCGACGCTGTGCGCTGAGTTCAGCACCGCGGCCGGTATGAGGGGGCCCGCGGCCGTCCGCGGGCCCTTCCGGCCCCGATGAGCATCCGGCTCGAGGAGCGGCTACGACTGGTCGGCGGCCAGGAAACCCAGGACGTCGGAGATCGCCCGTGGATCCTTGGTCACCCCCATATGAGATGCGCCCGCGTACACGATGGCGCGCCCGTTCGGGATGCCGTCGGCGGTGCGGTGGAAATTCTCGACCGGGTAGGCGGCATCCCCGTCACCGCCGACCACCAGGGTCGGTGCGCTGATCTCTCCCAGTCGTCCGCTCAGGTCGAAGTCATCCTCGGCGCGAATGAAAGCCAACATGGCGGCCGGATCCCGGGGGCGCGCCAGCGGGTCGAACAGCCACATGGCCGCACCTACCAGGCGGGCCAGCACCGGCGATTTGACGCTGACGGCCGCGAGGTTGTGCATTCCCCGCCGCCCGACCGCGACCGCCTCGCCATAGTTCATCTGGGCGGCCCGGACGGGTGGCTCGAGCCGGTATCCCGATGACATGATCACCAGTTTCCGGACACTATCGGGGTGGTCCGCGGCCAATTGCAGAGCGACCGAGCCGCCGGAGCTGACGCCGATCACATCGACGGGTTCGCCGAATTGCGCGCGCAGGGCCTCCGCGTGTTCGGTGGCGATATCCGCCATGGTGGTGCCCTCGGCGGTGCCGGGTGCCCGGTTCACCGCGTACACACGGTGGTGGCGGGCCAGCGGGGTCAGCGTCTTGATTTCCGCATCACGCAGCCACCCCGTCGGATTGGCGTGATTCGGGGTGAACCAGCGCAGGAACACCAGCGGCCGCCCCTTCCCGAGCGCCAGGTACGGCAAGCCGTGCTGCAGGGTTCCTTCGACAATATCGAGTTCGGCCGCACGCGCTGATTTCGTCATGACACCTACCGTGCCCCATCGAAATTCGACCGTCCAGCATCTAGCACTTATGGCAGTGATCACCGCTGGTTATGGAGCCACGGACGGGGTCCTCGAACCGAACGCAAGGTAGGGCAGACCGTGCGCGGCAGTACCGGCTGCCAACGGAGGACACCGACGCGATTCACTCCGTCCGGGCAGCGTCGATCACCGCGTGGACGGCGTGCGCGATGCGTTCGGCGGCGCGGTCCGGATCGGGTCGACCGGCGTCGAGCCAGGCGATAACGGCCTCGAGGGTGAGCGTCGGAAGCAGTCGAGCCGCCCAATCTCGCCACGGCCCCTCCGGAATCACGTCGGCGACGTTCCGCGCGGCGATATCGGTCGACTCGGTTCGAAGGGAGTCGATCACGTCACGGAACTCCGGTTCCCGGGCCGCATGGCGGAACAGCAGCCGGAATCCGTCCGGGTCGGCCGCGGCCGCACGCAATAGCGTCGGGATGCTGTTCTCGTCGTAATCGTCGATGCCGACGGCATCGGTCAATCGAGTGCAGGCGCGGTCGAGTGCGGCCCGGTAGAGGTCGGATTTCGAGGCGAAATGCCGATAGAGGATGACGTGGGTGACACCGGCTTCCGCGGCAACCTGGTCGAGTCCCGTTGCGGCGAAACCGGTTCGGGCGAAAGCCCGGGTCGCCGCCTCGAGAATCTGCGCACGCCGCTGCGCGCGCGGCATGCGCTGGGCCCGCTCGGGCCCAGCTGCCGAATCCGATTGCGCGGGCTGCTGGTCCGCTGTGGGCACGCCGACCTCCTCTTGTTTAACCGAGACTATACAAGTACCGTTGTTTAACGCGTCTTATACAAGCCTACTTGTACTTATTCGGAGGTTGTCATGGTCACGGTCGCGCAATTGCCGTTCGAGCAAACCGATCTACTGAGTCCCCCACCCCGGCTGCGCGAGTTGCAATCCCAGGGCGCGGTACACCGAATTCGCACCACGGTCGGAGATGAGGGGTGGCTGGTCACCGACTACGCGCTGGTGCGGCGATTACTGGACGACGACCGACTCGGCCGCTCCCACCCCGCTCCGGAAACCGCCGCGCGGACCGGAGAATCCGCTCTCTTCGGCGGTCCGCTCGGTGACTACGCGACCGAGCACGCGGACCACTCCCGCATGCGCTCGCTCCTCCAACCGCATTTCACGCCGAAGCGCATGCGGGTCCTGCGTACGCGGATCGAGCAACTGACCACCCGGCTGCTCGACGACCTGGCCCAGCAGGGCCCACCGGCGGATCTCCATGCCGCCGTGGCGGTTCCACTACCGATCCTGGTGATCTGCGAACTGCTGGGCGTGCCGTACGAGGACCGCGACCGGTTCCGCACCTGGTCCGCCGACGCCGCCAATACCCGCGACCACGCCCGCTCCGAACAGGGATTGGCCGAGTTGTACTGCTACGGCCTGCGGCTCGTCGCCGATAAGCGCACCGATCCGGGCGATGACGTGATTTCCCGGCTCTGCGCCATCGATGGAGTCACCGATGATGAGGCCGCCCGGCTGTCGATGGCCCTATTGTTCGCCGGGCACGAGACCACCGTCGTCCAGATCGGCCTCGGCGCACTGTTATTGCTCACCCACCCCGAACAGTGGCAGGCACTCGTAGCCGATCCGACCCTGGCCCCCACCGCAGTCGAGGAGATCCTGCGTGCGCCGGGCAGGGGCGGCGGCGGGATACCGCGCTATGCGCGAACGGATTTCACAATCGCCGAAACGACTATCCGTGCAGGCGATTTGGTGCTGCTGGACAATGGCGCGGCCAATCACGACGCCGCGGCGTTCCCCGATCCCGACCGGGTCGACATCACCCGTTCCGCCGCGGCGCACCTGACCTTCGGGCACGGCGCTCGCTATTGCATCGGCGCACCCCTGGCCCGCATCGAACTCCAGGTCGTCTTCACCCAGTTGGCTACCCGGTTCCCAACGCTGCGACCGGCGGTCGATATCTCGGAGCTGACCGTGCGACGCCACGTACTGACCGGCGGCCTGGAATCACTCCCGGTCCGCTGGTAACCACCGATACCGCAGTGCCGACGCGGCGATCACGCCGCCGCCACCGGACTCGGCTCGGTGCCGCGCTCGACACTCGGCTGCCGGAACCCCGGCAGGTAGTCGTCGACGAACGGAATCATCAGCTGAATGAGGGGGCCGATGCCGAAGGCGTAGACCAGGGTGCCGATACCGACGCTGCCGCCGAGCAGCCAGCCGGTGGTCAGCACGGTCGCTTCGATGGAGGTACGGATCAGCCAGACGGGTCTACCGGTGCGGAGGACCAGTCCAGTCATCAGTCCATCACGCGGACCGGGGCCCATGCCCGCGCCGATATAGAGGACGGTGGCGATCGCGTTGACGACCACCGCCAGACCCATGGCCCCCACTTGCCACGGCAGTCCGTGCACCTCCGGGAGCAGCCATAATCCGGCATCGACGGCGACCGCGATCACCACCACATTGCTGACGGTGCCCAGGCCCGGCTTCTGTCGCAGCGGAATCCAGGCCAGGAGGACCGCGACGCCGGTGATCGCCACTACCGCGCCGAAGCTGAGTGGAACCCGGTCGGCGACGCCCTGATGGAAGACATCCCACGGGTCCAGCCCGAGTCCGGCGCGCACCATGACGGCCATCGACAGCCCGTAGAGGACCAGTCCGATATAGAGCGCGATCAACCGACGAAGCAGCATTGGGCCAGCATGCCGGGCAACTGGTCTGCGAATACAGAGCCAATCGCCAATAACTGGACTCTTCCATCTGAGCGACTCAGGCCGTATTGATCAAGCCCAGCTTCCGTTGCGGCACACCGATGTACTCCGATAGCGGGCGAATGAGCGCATTGGATTCGGACTGTTCGACAATGTGCGCGGTCCAGCCGGTCACCCGGCTCATAACGAAAATCGGTGTGAACACCTCGATATCGAAACCCATCAGGTAGTAGGCGGGACCGGCCGGGAAATCGAGATTGGGTGCGATACCGGTGGCCTCCGCCATGGCCGACTCCAGCTCCGCGTACATGCGCAACCAGTGCTGTCCGCCCGCCACCGCGGCGACCTCATCGAGTGCGGCCTTCATGGTCGGCACCCGGGAGTCCCCCTGCTTGTACACCCGATGCCCGAAGCCCATGATCTTCTCGCGGTGGGCAAGCCTGTGCCGCAACCATTCCCGGGCCTGATCGGGATCTTCGATCTCGAGCATCGCATGCATGACGGCCTCGTTCGCGCCTCCGTGCAGTCGACCCTTGAGTGCACCGATAGCCGCGGTGACCGCACTGTAGATATCGGATTCGGTGGAGGCGACCACCCGGGCAGCGAAGGTCGAGGCGTTGAAACCGTGCTCCGCGTAGAGGATCAGTGAGGCCTCGAAGGCCCGCACCACCCGCGGATCGAGGTGCCGGTCACCCCCACCCGACTCACCGAAGCACATGTAGAGGAAGTTCTCCGCGAAGCCACGGTTCGAATCCGGTGCGATCGGGTCCAGGCCGCGACGGCGGCGCATATCTGCGGCAATGACGGTGGGCAGCACGGCGGTCATTCGCAAAGCCATGGCGCGCAAAGCTTCCGGGCTGCGACCCCGATCTTCCATGGGATCTTCGGCACCGAGGTAGCTGATCGCCGTCCGCACCACATCCATGGGGTGGCAGGTCTCGGGCAGTCTGCCGACAAAGCTCAGCAGCGACCGATCCGCGCGGCGCAGCGCACGTTCGGACTGCCGCAATGCCGCCAACTGCACGGCATCGGGTAGTTCGCCGTACCAGAGCAGGTGCGCGACCTCCTCGAAACAGCAGTGCCGCACGAGGTCCTGCACCGGATAACCTCGGTAGGTGAGGCTGTTGGTTTCGGCTACCACCTTGGAGATGGCGGTGGTGTCGACCACCACGCCGGTGAGCCCCTTCTTGATCTCGGTCATCTCGATCACTCACTCACGGTGAAATTGAATATGTCGGAATCGAATTCGTTGTAGGCGGCGTAGTCGAGCAGCTCGTAGAGCCGGGAGCGGTGTTGCATCCGATCCACGAGCGCGGATTGGGTTCCGGTGGCGGCGATTTCGCGCAGACCGTACTCGACTGCATTCATGGCCAGGCGCAGCGTGGTCACCGGGTAGATGACGGCGTTGTAGCCGAGCTCCGCCAGTTGCCCGGCCGAGAGCAGCTCGGACTTGCCGAACTCGGTCATATTGGCCAGCAGTGGGGTATTCACCGCCGCACGGAACTTCGCGAACTCACCGGCATCGGTGAGGGCCTCGGTGAAAATGAGATCCGCTCCGGCGTCGGCGTAGGCCTTGGCCCGATCGATGGCGGCGGCCAACCCCTCGGTACCGCGGGCGTCGGTCCGGGCGCAGATGACGAAGTTCGCGTCCCGGCGCGCTCGCACCGCCGCCCTGATCCGCCGCACCATATCCGCGACCGGCACCACCGCCTTACCGTCGAGATGGCCGCACCGCTTGGGATTCACCTGATCCTCGATATGGCATCCGGCCAATCCGGCATCTTCGAGCAACGTGACGGTGCGGGCGGCATTCATCGGTTCACCGAATCCGGTATCGGCGTCGATGAGCACCGGCAGATCGGTGACCGCGGCGATCTGCCGCCCCCGCGCCACCACCTCGCCGAGGGTGGTGAGCCCGATATCGGGCAGCGCCAGTTCGGCCGACACCACCGCACCCGATACATAGCCGCCCTCGAAACCGAGCTCCTGAATCAGCTTGGCCACCAGGGGATTGAACGCACCGGGTAACCGCTGGATACGCCCGCTCGACAACCCGGCCCGAAAGGCCGCGCGCTTATCCGGGGCACTGGTCGCCGCCGCTATGAGGCCGGTCACAGCGGCCACCGCCCTAGGCTCACAACTGATCTCGCCATCAGAAAATCCCCTCACGAGTCTCCGGAGCGGCCCCGAGCACCGTCTCGGAGACGGTAAATGTCAACTGGTCCAGCTCACCCGGCAGCAGGTCCGGGGTGCGCTGCGCGGCGGCGAGGAAGCGGTCCTGTTCGGCCGGGTCGATAACGCCGTCGGCGAGGGTGCGGAACTTCTCGATGTACTGATCGCGCCCGAAAGGCCGCGCCCCCAACGGATGTGCGTCCGCCACGGCCAGCTGGTCGACAATGGTTTCCCCACTCTTCAGCGTGACCACGGCCCGCGCGCCGAAGGCCCGCTCTGCCGGATCGGTGGCGTGATAACGGCGCGTCCACTCCGGCTCCTCCATCGTGGTGATCCGATTCCACAGCCGCACGGTGTCCGCGCGCCGCGCCCGGTCCGGCGCGTACGAGCGCTCGTGATGCCAACTCCCATCCTGTAGCGCGACCGCGAAGATATAGGGCAGCGAATGATCCAGGGTTTCGCGGCTGGCGTGCGGGTCGTACTTCTGTGGATCGCCCGAGCCGCTGCCGATTACATAGTGCGTGTGATGGCTGGTGTGCAGCACGATGGTCGCGATCTGCCCGAGATCGCCGATGCGGTCGCGCATTCGGCGGGCCAGATCGATGGGGGCCTGGCTCTGGTACTCGGCGGAATGCTCCTTGGTGTAGCTGTCGAGAATGGCGCGTTTGGCCTCACCCGGACCCGGCAGCGACACCTGGTACTCCGCGTCGGGACCACCCAGTAGCCGGGCGATCACACCATCGGCGCCTTCCCAGATGGGGGCGGGCGCGCCCTCGCCGCGCATGGCTCGATCCACCGCCTCGACCGCCATCTTTCCGGCGAACGCGGGCGCGAAGGCCTTCCAGCTGGAGATTTCGCCCTTACGTGACTGCCGGGTCGCGGTCGTGGTGTGCAGCGCCTGCCCGACGGCCTGATAGATGGTGTCGATATCGAGGCCGAGCAGCGTTCCGATTCCGGCCGCGGCCGAGGGTCCCAGGTGGGCGACATGATCGATCTTGTACTCGTGCAGGCAGATTCCGCGCACCAGGTCGATCTGGATCTCGTATCCGGTTGCCAGCCCCCTAATCAGATCCGCGCCGCCGCGCCCGGTGTGCTGGGCGACCGCGAGAATCGGTGGAATATTGTCCCCCGGATGGGAGTACTCCGCGGCCAGGAAGGTGTCGTGAAAGTCCAGTTCCCGCACCGCGACCCCATTGGCCCATGCCGCCCATTCCGGTGAGAAACGCTGTGCGGCGGGCAGTCCGAATACGGTCGCGCCGGGCCGGTACGGATGCTTGTCCGCCTGCCGCCGCGCGGTGGTCACCGGGCGGCGGACCAGTGCAGCAGCGGCAACACCGGCATTGTCGATGAGCCGATTGATGATCATCTCGGCGACCTCCGCGGGCACCGGCACAAGATCAGCAGCCACCTCGGCAACCCGGGTCGCCAGATGTTCTGTTCGCGGAAACGCCGCATCAGCGGCCCGTGCGCGTACTATGTGAGTCTTCAAGTTCTTCTCCCAGAAGCGTAATCACGGCTCTTGCTTCGCACGCTACGCAGCGGCTGGGTGGCGTGGAAATACCTTGCAGTAGCGTATTTTTGTCAGCGAGTCCGAGCGATACTGCAATGATTGCGAAGCCTTGTGGGTAGCATTCCGACCGTGCGCAAGATGTATGCGGGTGCCCGACTACGGCGGCTGCGCGAGGAACGGCGAATGACCCAGGCCGCCCTCGCCAAGTCGCTGGATCTGTCCCCCAGCTACCTCAATCAACTAGAGCGCGATCAACGGCCACTGACGATTCCGGTGCTGCTGAAGTTGAACTCCACCTTCGATCTGGATGTGCAGTTCTTCGCGGCGGACTCCGATGCTCGACTGGTGTCGGACCTGCACGAGGTGCTCGTCGAAGCCAGTGGCGGGAATTCGGCTCCGGTGGCCGAGGTGGAGGATCTGGCCACCCGACTACCCGAGGTCGCCAAGATCATTGTCGCCATGAGTCGGCGACTACGGGCGGCCACCGACCAATTGGATCTGCTGTCATCGAAAGTCGCCGCGCCCACGGGCGCACCCGGTGTGCCCATGCCGTACGAGGATGTGCGCGACTTCTTCTACGACCACCACAATCACATCGCGCAATTGGATTTGGCCGCCGAGCGGCTTTTCGAGGAATGCGGCCTCAGCATCGGTTCCCTGGACCGGCAATTGGCCCGGGTGGCCGAGGAACGCGCGGGCGTGACGGTGCTGGTACGCGGTGATGGCGCGGACCCCAATATCCCGAAACGCCACTACGACAGGGAAACCCGCACCCTCACCCTGGCGCGGCGCCTACGCCCCGGGCAGCGGGCCTTCCAGATCGCGACCACGCTCGCCTTCCTGCTCTACGGTCAACTCCTCGACGAGGTGCTCGACGAAACTCCCTCGCTGACAGGTGAATCCCGCTCCCTGACGCGGATCGGCCTGGCCAACTACTTCGCGGGCGCGCTCATCCTCCCGTACGGTAAATTCCTGCGGTCGGCCGAGGAATTGCACTACGACATCGACCTACTCGCGCTGCGTTTCGAGGTCGGCTTCGAAACCGTGTGCCATCGGCTGAGCACCCTGCAACGCCAGGGCCAGCGTGGTGTGCCGTTCTTCCTGGTTCGCACCGACCGCGCCGGCAATATCTCGAAACGCCAGTCCGCCACGGCTTTCCACTTCTCCCGCGTCGGCGGCAGCTGCCCGCTGTGGGTGGTCTACGAGGCGTTCACCCATCCCGGACGCACCCTCACCCAGGTGGCGTCCATGCCCGATGGGCGGCGATACCTGTGGATCGCCCGCACCACCAACCCGACCCCACACGGATTCGGCACCGCCACCAAGGAATTCGCCATCGGTCTGGGCTGCGACCTCGAATACGCCGATCGGCTCTCGTATTCCAAGGGGCTACAGCTCGACGACCCCGCAGCGGCCGTCCCTATCGGTGCGGGCTGCAAGGTGTGCGAGCGTCCGGCCTGCCCACAGCGCGCCTTCCCGCAGATCGGCCGGCCGCTCGCGGTCAACGAGGCCACCTCGACCGATCTGCCCTACCCGCGGCTGCCGCGCTGACGGTCAGCTCCGATCCCTGGTGATCTTGAAGGTGGTACAGCCCGAGTCGTCCACGATCCCGCTGAGGGAGTTGGCCGACACCGCGTTCGCCAGCAGGTCGACCATGACATAGCCGGAAGGCTGTTCTATCCAGCGCTGCTGGGTGATTTCGAGGATGCGGTCGACATACTGGGCCGTCATCTCATAGCTGCCGATCGGCACATCCGGATTCTTCGTGGTCGGACCGAATGCGAAAACCGCTCGCGCCGCACCACTTACGGCCGGGTCGATGGTCAAGGTCAGCTCGGTCTCCCCCTGAGCGCAGGTGTAGGTACCGGTCCAGATGCCCGATAGCTTCGCCAGTGGCACCGGCCCCTCTGCCGCGGTGGTCGTCGGGCTCGACGACCCGATGGCGGCCGAATCCGGCAGCGCCGTTCCGGTGATGGTTTCCTGACATCCCGTCGCCAGGACCGACATCATGAGCACTGCGATCAATTTCCGGCGCATGGCACCATTCCTCCCCGTACGTATATCGGCGGCGATACTACCGAGGGTCAGGCGTGCGCGGTCTTGCCACCGTCGATGACCAGTTGCGCCCCGGTCAGGTACGGATGTTCGGGTGAGGCGAGGGTGAGCGCGAAGGCGGCGATCTCCGCCGCGGTGGCGAGCCGACCCAGGCCGGGCACATTGGAACCGGCCCACTGCTTCAGGAAAACCTGTCGGGCATCGGCGGGCATCGACTCCAAACCCGCTGCCCGCCAGACGAGTTCGGTATCAGTGGTGCCGGGTATCAAGGTATTGACGCGGATACCGTCGGCCGCGTAGTCGAGTGCCGCGGATTGGACCAGGCCCACCAGCGCGCGTTTACTCGCGGTATAGGCAGCCTTGTTCGCATCGGTGGCGAGCGCGTTACTCGACGAGGTCACGACGATCGTGCCGCCGCCGGACCGAATCATATGCGGCACCTGGTATTTCATTGCCAGGAAGCTGCCGCGCAGATTGGTGCCGACCACGCGATCGAAATCGTCGGCGGTGTACTCGTGCAACTTCTTCTGAATGGTGATGCCCGCATTGTTGAAGGCCACATCCAGTCCGTTGTAGCGCCGCACCGCCTCCGCCACGAAGTCGCGCACCTCGGTCTCCACCAGCACATCGGCACGAATGAAGGTCGCCTCCCCGCCCGCCGCCCGAATCTCGCGCTCGACCGCTTGTCCGCGCCCTACCCGCCTACCGCAGAAGGCGACTCGCGCACCTTCGGCGGCAAAGAGCCGGGCGGCCGCCGCACCGATCCCGGAGGTCGCGCCGGTTATGAGCACCACCTTGTTCTCGAATCGGCGCTGCCCGCCAGACTCTGGGCGAGGCGGGTTGGAATCGGCTCCGAGTGCCACGCCCCCGGCCAGACCGGCTGCCGCACCGACGGCCAGTCCGGAGGCTGTCATGCCGAAGAGCTTGCGGCGACTCGGTTTCGGGGTATCGGCGGCGATGGGCGTGCTGTCGCTCTCGTTGGTCATGGCCCCACTCTCACCGTTGATCAGCGAGTTCGGATCCGACCGCAGGCCCGAGCCGCGGCCGCGAGGTGGAGTCGCCTCCTCCTTTGGAAGGAGGGGGTCAGAAGACCCATCGGCGCAGGGTGAGAAAGCGAAAGACGCCGACGGCGGCGCTAATCGCCAACAGGGCGGCGGCGTGGGCCGGGCCATCCATACTCGGCGCGGTCCGCTCTAATACGGCGATCGCGCCCGAGGTGACGGCCAAGCCGGTCAGCGCGAGCGCTCCGCCTTCGATCTGTGCCGTATACCACCGCACCCGACCCGACGCACGGAACGTCAACCGCCGGTGCAGCTCATTGGCCAATGTCGCACTCACCAGCGACCCGGCCAGATTCGCGAACTGGGGTCCGCCGCTGTACAGCGCCAGGAACGGCACCAGATACCCGATATTGCTGAGGCCGCCGACCAGGGCGAATCGAATCAATTGCGCGAGAGCGCGCTCACCGCGCAGAAATACCTCACCCTGCCGGATCCACCGGTTCCAGGCGCGGCGCGTCATGCGGTACCCCTCGGTGTCGAGGGTGAGGACGCTGACCGCGGGGAGGGAGGCGGCTTGCGCCCTGCTGTCGTTCTCGTCGGTCATATCCCCGACTCTCGCCACCGCCCAGGGCGACCGAATCCGACGGTGGGCTCGACTTTCCAACCTCCGGGTGGATACGTCTCCTCCCCGGGGAGGAGACGTATCCCGGGTGCTCGGGGGCATGATGTGGGGTGTGGTGGAATCGACCGGAATGACCCGTGGCATCGAGTGGCTGCTCGATGGTCGCTCGGTTCCGGCCCGGCTGGTGGTTCTCGTCGCTCTCGCGGTTGGATGTCTTTTACTGCTCACGGACTCGGCCGACACCCTCGACTGGGTCATCGCGCTGGTGGCGGTGACGGTCACCGCGGGAAGTGTGCGTTGGCCGCTGGCCACCTCGCTGCTCACCACCGGGGTACTGATGGTCGGTTTCGAGTTCGGCCATTCGGGGCCGGTGGTCGCGAAAGTGGCCGCGGCCATCGCGCTCACCGAACTCGCCGCCCGCCACCACGGTTGGCGTCCCTGGCTCGCCGCGGGGGTGCTCGCGGGCGCGTATCTGCTGCATCCGGGCGAAGGTGTGGCTGCCGCCGGTTATCGCGCCGTGGTGATGGCGGGTCTGCCCCTGCTCATCGGGACTCTGCTGCGTAGCGCGCGAGAGAGTACCGAATTCGCCCGGCGGCAGGCTCGGGAGATCTCCCAGCGTCGCGAATCCGAGGTGGCTGCCGCACGCGCCCTCGAACGCACCGCCATTGCCCGGGAACTGCATGATCTCATCGCCCACCACGTGTCGTCGACGGTGCTGCGAGTCGGCGTGGCACGGCATGCGCTGCCGGACGCACCGCCCGCCATGCTGGAGGTGCTCGACGATATTCACGCCAATGGCAAATCCACCCTGACCGATCTGCGCAAACTGGTGACAATTCTGCGTGACCCCCATGGCAATGACGAATCCTTCATCGCCCCGGCGGACGTGCCGGATGCCATCGACACCGCCGTCGAACGGGCTCGGCGATTGGGGGTGCGAGTGAAATCCGAGATCGACGCCGATGTCGGCACTGTGGACGCGCTGACCGGGTTGACGCTGTTGCGGCTCACCCAGGAGGGACTGGCCAATACGGTGAAGCACGCGGGTACGGGAGCCGAGGCTCGACTGAAGGTCACAGTGCGCGACGGGATGGTCGATTTCGCGCTGCACGACCGGGCGACACACGCCGCGACCAACGGACGGTCCCCGCACGGCGTCGGGCTCATCGGCCTGCGCGAACGCGTCACCCTACTCGGTGGCGACTTCGAGGCCGAATCCACCGGCGGCGGTTGGCATTTGGCCGCGCACCTGCCCACCGGTTCCCGAGTATCGCTATGACCGTTCGAGTGCTCCTGGTCGACGATCAGCAATTGGTCCGCGCCGGACTGCGCATGCTCTGCCAGACCGCCGACGACCTCGAGGTGGTGGGCGAGGCCGCCAGTGGCAGCGAGGCGGTACGCCTGGCCGAACAGGAACTCCCGGATGTGGTCCTCATGGACCTCCGGATGCCTGGAATGGATGGAATACAGGCCACCGAACGGATTCTCGCCGCGCGGCCTACCGTACCGGTGGTCGTCCTGACCACCTTCGACGATGACGATCACCTGTATCCGGCGCTGGCTGCCGGGGCGTCGGGCTTCCTGGTGAAGGACGCCTCACCGGAGGAATTGCTGGCCGGAATCCGCCGCGCCGCAGCCGGTGACCACCCGTTCTCCCCCGAGGTGCTGCGGAGGGTGATGAACTCGGCCGTTACCTCCCGCGCCACCACCGAAACCGTTGCCCGCGCGCAGGTATCGGGTCTCACGACCCGCGAAGCGGAAGTCCTGGCCTTGGTGGCGGAAGGTCTGTCGAACAGCGAGATCGCCGACCGTCTCTACGTCGGGATCACCACGGTCAAGACACATGTCACCAATTTGATGGCGAAAACCGGTGCGTCCAATCGGGTTCGGCTCGCGGTCCTCGGCCTCGGGCATCGACCGACCTGACGAACCGATGATTCAGCACGGTCGGTCAGGCCGCGGAGTGCAGGGCTTTCGCGGTGGGTGAGTTGGGGGTTTCACCGGGGTCCGGGTAGGTGTGCAGGATTCGGTCCGCCGTGCCGGAACTGGTGACCGTGAACCAGTAGTGCTCGTTTTTGAAGTGGTGCAGGCGGTGGTTGCGGCGCACGGCCTTATATATGCGGCCGGTCGGCTGGTAGTCGGTGTGGATGAGGTAGTGGGTCCACTCGTAGTTGAGGCCCAGCACGCCGAGAATCAGAAGGAAGGTCAAACCCATTGCGGGACGGGGGAATACGAGTAAGGCAATGGCTACCAGGGCTGGGATGAGCCAGAGGAAGGTTTGCCAGGGGATGAAGATGAGGGGGATATCACCGGGCCTGGTGTGGTGTTCGCGGTGTTTTCGGGCCAGTAGTGAGTCGATGGTGAAGCGGCCCAGGTGCCGGGGACGCCAGTGCAGGACGGTGACGTGAATGATCCACTCCACCACCGGGAATAGGGCGAGCATGATGAGTGGCACCAGGGCGTCGGTGAGTTGCCAGTCGCCTACCGCGACGCGGGCGATGAGGGCTCCGACGAACAGTGTGGCGATGATCCACGGGGAAGGCTGGCGGAGGAAGATTCGGAATGCCTCGGAGAGCGTGAGCTTCCTGCGGCGTTCAGGGCTGGTGGGGGTCATTGGTCGCCTCCTCTAGACGGCGGATGAAGGTGGTGAATTCCGTTGTCGCCAAGGACAAGAGGTCGGTGGCGGCGGAGCGGGCGGTGTCGGGGTCGCCGGTGGCGACCGCTTCGGTAATGGCGCGGTAGCGGTCGGCCTGCGCGACCTCGGCCGCCATCAGCCCGGCGAGGGCTTCGATGGCGGGTTCGTAGACGGCGCGCAGGTTGTTGTAGAGCAGGCGGTAGACGATGGAGTCGGCGGCGTCCACCAGGTGATCCCAGAAGGCGAGCGCAATGCGCTGCTGGGCTATCGGATCCGGGTGGGCGACAAGCTCGTCCACGGTGGCACGCAGGGCCGGGGCAATATCGGCTCCGGCACGTTCGGCCGCCAGTCCGGCGACGTCGCGGCCCATGGCGGCACGAGCCTCCAGAATGCTGCGCAGCACCGAGTAGTCGAGTTCGCCGCGACGGAAGATCAGGCGCGGCAGCATATCGAGGCCGCCGAAGCGTCGGAAGTCTCGCACCGTGGTGCCGCCGCCCTGACGCACCTCCACGAGTCCGGTGTGGGCGAGGCGCTGTAGCGCCTCCCGCACGGTGGGGCGCGATACCCCCAGCGCCTCGGCCAGGTGCCGTTCGGCGGGCAGGGTTTCGCCCGGGGCCACTTCACCGTCGAGCACCGTATCGACGAGTTGCTCGAACACCTCGTCGGGAACGGTCTTGCGGTCGATCCGCTTCAACACCATGCCAATGAAGCTACGCGGCGAATTGGTCAGAGGTCAAGTGGTCATACCAATTTTTATAAATAGTCTCTGACCTGCGATGATCAGTCCGGCCCCGGGGCTACGCGGAGGCGGTTCGGGTGGCGCCCGCCGACGCGGCCACCACACAGACGACGCCCGCCCACTGCCCGAAGTTCAGGATCTGACCCAGTACGAGGAGTCCGGCGAGCGCCGCGACGGCGGGTTCGAGACTCATGAGCACGCCGAAGATACGGGCGGGCATCCGGCGCAGCGCCTCCAGTTCCAACGAGTACGGCACCACCGACGACAGCATGGCGACCGCGAATCCCGCTGCGAGAACGGCCGGTTGCAGTAGGGCGGTACCGGCTTCGACTATCCCGACCGGCATCATGAGGATCCCGCCGAAGGCCATGGCGATCGCCAATCCCCCACCGCCACTGGTGCGTTCGCCGAGTTTGGCGCTGAGCAGGATATAACCCGCCCAGCACACACCCGCCGCGAGCGCCAAGAAAATCCCCGACCACACCACCTGTCCATCGGACCGGGTGAGCATGAAGACGCCACCGCCGGCGAGCAGTGCCCACACCGGATCGATCCACCTACGTGATCCGGCGAGCGCGATGGCAAGCGGACCGAGGAATTCCAGGGTGACGGCCATACCGAGGGGAATCCGGTCGATCGCCTCGTAGAAGCACAGATTCATCAGCGCCAGCACCGCACCGAAGGCCAATGCCACCGGTAGCGCCCGCCGTTCGATACGCAGCGCCGAACGCCACAGCACCAACAGAACGATCCCGCCGAACACCAGCCGCATAGTTACCGCACCGCCGGGCCCGACCGAGGCGAACAGGTGGGTGGCGACGGCCGCGCCGACCTGCACACTCACAATCCCGGCCAGCACCAATGCGGTAGGCGGCACACCCCCGAGCCCCTGCCACCCGACCATGCGTCGAACCGACGGCTTCCCCGACGGTTTCCACGCACGCTCGATATCGATCGCCACCACGTTCGCGCGAACCTTCCGCTGTGCTCTACTGCCGCTACGACTTGGCCAGATACTCGAGACGTTCGGAGTCAACGGCGGCGTGCATCATTCCGGCCAGTCCCGGATGCTGCTTCAGCCCCGGATCCGAATCCACCACCGCACGCGCCAATTGCTGTGCGGAGGTGATGACTTCGAGGTCATCGAGCAGCGAGAGCAGTCGCAACGACCGCGCGGTACCGGACTGCGCGGAGCCGAGCACATCGCCTTCCCGACGCTGCCGCAGATCCAGCACGGCGAGTTCGAAACCATCGGTGGTGGCCGAGACCGCTTCCAGCCGCGCCATGGCCGAGCCGACCGGATTGGTCTCGGTAATGAGCAGGCAGAGCCCGGGGTGCTTACCTCGGCCGACGCGCCCGCGCAGCTGATGCAGCTGGCTCACCCCGAATCGGTCGGCGTCCACAATGGCCATAATGGTGGCATTCGGGACGTCCACACCGACCTCGACGACCGTGGTGCACACCAGTACATCGATCTCGGCGTTATTGAAGGCCCGCATGGTGCGGTCCTTTTCATCGGCGGGCAGTCGACCGTGCAGTAGGCCCACTCGGAGATCGGCGAGTGGGCCGGTGCTCAGCGTCTCGAACAGGTCGACCGCGGCATGGGTGGACGGCGCTTCCTTCTCCTCGGCGGATTTGGCCTTACCCTTCTTGGCCTTCTCCTCCTCGTCGCCGCCGATGCGCGAACACACCACATAGGCCTGGCGACCGGCCCCGACTTCCTCCTGAATGCGTTCCCACGCCCGGTCCACCCAGGACGGTTTCACCTTGGCGGGAACAACTTTCGTGACGATCGGCGAGCGACCACGCGGGAGCTGGGTGAGCGTGGAGGTCTCCAGGTCCCCGAGCGTGGTCATGGCGATGGTGCGCGGGATCGGTGTGGCGGTCATGACCAGCAGGTGTGGACTGACACCCTCTTTTGCCTTGGCACGCAGAGCATCTCGCTGTTCCACGCCGAAGCGGTGCTGTTCGTCCACCACGACCATGCCCAGGTCGTGGAATTCGACATTGTCCTGAATGAGGGCGTGCGTCCCGATCACCAGTCCGGCCTCGCCGATCATGGTGTCGAGCAGCGCGGCCTTCTTGTCCTTGGTGGACATGGAGCCGGTCACCAGCACCACCCTGGTGGCATTGTCGGCCGCACCGAGTTCACCGCCGGAACCGAGATCGCCGAGCATTGCGCGCAGCGACCGATAATGCTGTGCGGCAAGCACTTCCGTAGGCGCTAGCAGGGCGCACTGCTGACCGTTGTCGATGACCTGAAGCATGGCCTCGAGGGCGACGATGGTCTTGCCGGAACCCACCTCACCCTGTAGCAGCCGGTGCATGGGATGGCTGCGCGACAGGTCGGCGGAGATCTCCTCGATAACACTGCGCTGGCCCTCGGTCAGTTCGAAGGGCAGCCGCTTCTCGAAGGCGGCGGCAATACCGTCGGTGCGCGGCGGGCAGGGGCGGGCGGCGCGACCCTCGACATCGTGGCGGCGCTCGGCGAGCACCAGTTGCAGGGCGAGCGCTTCGTCGAAACGCAAACGGCCCCTTGCTTGTTCGATATCGGACTTGTGCTCCGGTAAATGAATGAGCCGCAGTGCGTCCGAGACCGGCATCAGCTCGTGCTCGGTACGCCAGTCCTCGGGCAGCGGATCGTCGATCGGGTCGAGCTGATCGAGGACCTGACGGATGCAGCGCAGCAGATCCCAGCTCTGCACCTTGGCGGTGGCGGGATACACCGGGATGAACTCGCGCTCGAAGAACGAGACGTCCACTCCCCCAGCACCTTTGGCGCTCTGTGCGAGACCGCGCAGAGCGCCGCCGCCGCGCACGGTGGTGAGATTCTCGACGGTGCCGTCACCCTTGTCCGGCATAATAAGGTAATCGGGGTGGGAGAGGTTCCAACGATCCGGCCGCCACCAGTGCACGGTGCCCGACATCATCGCCTTGGCACCCTCCTTCACCAGGTACCGCACCTTGTCGCCATTGAAGAAGGTGATATCCACCGGGCGGGTGCCGCCCACATCGAGGGCCACCTTCAGCAGACTGCCTCGCCGGTTCTTCATGGGCCGCAGTTCGGTTTTGGTGATGCGGCCCATCACGGTGATGTGCGCGCCCTCCTCCGGGGCCTCCTCGGTGAGCGGCTGCCCCTGCGTGGCGTAGCGCAGCGGATAATGCCGCAGCAGGTCCTCGACGGTGTGCATATCGAACGCATCCGCCAGCGGCTCAGCGGCTTTCACGCCGAGCACGTGATCGAGCCGGTCGGCAAAGGTCGCCATCTATTCCACCCCGATCTGCACCAGATCCCCGGCCTGACCACCGGGGTACACAACCACCTCCACGCCCGGGAATCCGGCCGCGATGTGGTCGCTCAATTCATCGGCGAGCCCGTCGGGCGCCTCCGCGCCGATGAGCATGGTGACCAATTCGCCTCCGAGACCGAGCATTCGGTCCAACAGCGTACGCGCGGCGGCCCGCACATCCGGATCGATTACCACCACATCGTGGCCCACCAGGCCGAGTCCGTCGCCCGCCGCACAGGTGCCCTGAATGGTGAGCGCGCGCTCCGCCGCCACGCGCAGCGAACCCCACCGCGTCCCCGCGGCCGCCTCCGACATGGCGAAAACATCATCGACCGCGATACGGCCGGAGTCGTGCATGGACAGCGCCGCCAGCCCCTGCACCACCGACGAGCACGGCAGCATGAGCACATCGCGCATTCCGTCGCGAGCCGCGACACTCACCGCGACCAGCTCATGCGCGGGCAGCGCGCCATTCGGCAGCACCAGCACCTCCCGATGCGGCATTGCGCGAATCGCCGTCAACAACGCCTCGGACGTGACCTCACCCTCCAAGACTGTCGCCCCCGAGTCCTCGAACAGGCGCACCGCGCCCGGTCCGGACACCGCCGCGAGAATTCCGCGATCCGTGGGTCCGAGGGTCGCGTGCATGGACACGGCCAGCGTTTCGATCCGAATCCGACTCAGCACACCCGCCGACAGTCCGGCCTCGACAGCCGCCCCCGCGTCGGCACAATGCACATGCGCCGACCACGCCCCCGCCCCATCTCCCACCACGACCACCGAATCCCCAAGCCCCGCAAGCGCATCCCGCAAGTCCGTCACCTGTTCCTCATCGGTGCCGTCCAACAGGTACATGACCTCGTACTGCGGCGCGGGCATCGGCGAATCCGCCGAATCACCCATGCGCGCAGCGAAATCCGAGGCAGCTCCACCCACCCGGCCTACCGCCGGACCGGATTCGCTTGCGGCGCGGGGAGATCCGCCCATACCGCCTTCGTCCGCGGCATCGGGCGACCCGGCCATTCCGGATTCGTTCGCAACGCGGGAAGACCCGGCGAGTCCGGATTCATCCGCGGCCCCCGGAGCGCCGCTCAACCCGCAGGCCTGCGGGTGCGCGCCGGCGCGCGTAGCGATGGGGTCCCCGTGGGCTCCCCGGAGATCGGTCGATATGTCCGACCTGTCGGCCCCCGCACCCGACGCGCCGCGTATCGGCATGCCGCCGGAGCCGCCGCGCACGTACCGCGGGCGGGTGGGCGTTGTCCCACCCGTCACCGTCACCAATTCGTCCAACAGCACCAGCAGTCCGCGCGCCCCGGCATCCACCACGCCCGCCTCGCGCAGCACACCTAGTTGCGACGTCGTCTCCCCGAGCGCTTTGACCGCCCCATCGGCAGCCGCCAGCGCGACCGCCCGCAACGTCCGCTCCTGACATTCCGCCGCGTGATCGGCCGCGCAATCCAGGATGGTGAGCATGGTGCCCTCGACCGGAGAACTCAGCGCCTCCCGCACCAGTACGGCCGCCCGCCGCAGCGCCAACCGCAACGACTCGGCCGTCAGCGGCCCGTCGCTCACGGCCTCGGCCACCCCGCGCAATACCTGGGAAAGAATGATGCCCGAATTACCGCGCGCACCAAGGGTCGCGGCGCGAGCCATGGCAGCGGCGACCGAATGGGCCGTCACACCGGAACCCACGGGGCCATCGACCGAGTTCGGAGCGTTGGTCGCAAGGCTCGGGGTATCCGCCCGTCCCACCGGATTCCGATCGACAGCGCCGCCGGGCGTACTGTCACGCACCGCGCCGGCCGGTGCGTCCGACCGCTCCGATCCCCGTTTCGCCACGACCGCCGCGGAGCTGACGTCACCTGCTGCCGCGTCCGAGCCGCCGGGCCGGGCCGCCTCTTCCGCGGCGAGCACCGCGGCCCGCATGGTCGTCAAGAGATTGGTCCCGGTATCGGCGTCCGCCACCGGAAAGACATTCAGCGCATTGATCTCGTCGCGATGCCGCTCGAGTCCCTCGAGACAGCGCCGACCCCACCGCGTGAGCGCCGCACCGTCGAGCACGTCCCCTACCCCGGGCACCGTCACCGTCCTTCCGCCGCACCGTGTCGTCTGTGAAACCGGTATTGCCTCGCAAACCCCCGGCCGCCAGCGTAGTCGCCCCGTCCGACAACACACCGACACGTGGGCACTCGCGACAGACAGACAGACAGACAGACAGACAATGGTCACGTGCCGCACGAATTGTGGGACGAGGGCGACGGAGGCTGGACGTTCTGCCTCGCGGGGCCGCGCGGTGATGCCGCCCGGGCGCTACTCGAACCGAACGCCCGAAGGCATCCGTTGCGGCCAGAGCAGCCCTGAGACGGCCGCCACGCCCGTCCGACCTGGGCTTTGTCCGGTAGCTGGCGATTGCGCGGGGGCAATTGGACAGCGCGTATACCGTCCGGTTACTCTTGCAGGGTTGCCTGACGCGGGCTTGACCTGCGGTCGCTGGCGGTTCGCCACCAGGCATGTCCAAACATTAGGCTTTCGGACACGCTGCTTTACATGCAGCGTGTCCCCACATGACATGAAGGAGCTCGCGACTATGGCTGCCGTCTGCGACGTTTGCGCCAAGGGCCCCGGCTTCGGTAAGTCGGTTTCGCACTCGCACCGGCGCACCAACCGTCGCTGGAACCCGAACATTCAGACCGTGCGCGCGCAGGTTGCCCCCGGCAACACCCGCCGCATGAACGTGTGCACCTCCTGCCTCAAGGCGGGCAAGGTCGCTCGCGGCTGATCTACCAAGGCTGCAATCTCGTCGAAGCCCCGGCACCCGTAAGGGTCGGCCGGGGCTTTGTCGTCGATGGAGTTCGGCTCGACCGTCGGTACGATTGACGCGTGCATATGGCACGAGGGGTGAAGCGGTGGCAGGTGGTCCCGCTGGCAGCCGACCACACCCGGAGTCTGGCCGCATGCCATATCGCCTGCTGGCGTGAGGCGTATCGGAACCTGGTGCCCCGACACGTACTCGACGCCTTCGACATCGACCGGCTGGCCGCGCAGTGGGAGCGCCGCCGCATCGCGTATCCGCACAACGCGGTCGTCGCCGTCACCGACGACGGCACGGTCATCGGTTTCGGCAGTGGCGGACCATCGCTGACCGAATCATCGGTCACCCCCCGCGAAATCAATGCCATGTATGTCCGGTCCGCCTGGTACGGCACCGGTGTGGCGCACGATCTCATGCGCACGGTGCTGGTCCCGGATGTGGATACCTCGCTCTGGGTGTTCGAGGAGAACCGCCGTGCCCAGGCCTTCTATCGCAAATACGGCTTCGAGCTCGATGGTGGCCACCAGGTCGAAGCCTTCAGTCCCGCATTGGAAGTGCGAATGGTGCGGCGCGCCGCCCGGCTCGGCTGAGTTACCAGCCGTACCCGGCGCAGCGCTACCGCACCATTCATCGAGCGCTACCGCGCTCCTTCATTCAGCGCCACCGCACTATGTCGGTGGGCGCTGATCACACTGTGCCGACGAAACTTACACCGAGCCGCCGATGCACTGCACCTGCTGGCTGATGGACTGGACGAAGCACGCGAGAGTCGACGTGGTGCTCGACGACAGCGACGAGGCGCTATTGGTGTCGAGCAGGCTGCCGACCGGTGTCGCCGGGGCGGGCGCGGTCGTCGAGTTGGTAAATGGTTCCAGCGTCAACGGCTCTGCGTGGGCGGCGGGGACGGCTGCGAACGCGGCACCCACGGCGAGGGCGGCGACGATACCGCGGGCAGTCTTTCTCTGCATGCATCTGCTCCTGAATAGGCTCAACGGGTTAACACGCCCTACGGCAGACGCCAGTCCACCGGGGCGGCCCCTAATGTACCGAGCAATTCGTTCGTACGGGAGAATGGACGAGATCCGAAGAAACCTCGCGACGCGGACAGCGGTGAAGGATGGGCGGATTCGATATACGGCGTCGAGCCCAACATCGGCTTCAAGGTCGAGGCATCCCGGCCCCACAGAATCGCCACGAGAGGCTGATCACGCGCCACCAGAGCGCGAATCGCCTGCTCCGTCACTGCCTCCCAGCCTTTACCGCGATGCGAGGCGGCCTGGCCCGGCGCGACGGTGAGTACTCGGTTCAGCATCAGCACGCCCTGGTCCGACCACGGCGTCAGATCACCGTTGGAGGGAGTCGGCAGTCCGAGATCCTTCGAGAGTTCGGAGAAGATATTGGCGAGACTGCGCGGCACCGGCTTCACATCCGGTTCCACCGAGAAGCTCAAGCCCATGGCATGACCCGGTGTGGGGTAGGGATCCTGGCCGACGATCAGCACCCGCACCTTGTCGAACGGTCGCTGGAAAGCCCGTAGTACGTTCTCCCCCTTGGGGAGATAGCCGCGCCCGGCGGCGATTTCCGCGCGCAGGAATTCGCCCATAGTGGCAATGCGGTCGGCGACGGGTTCGAGGGCCTCGGCCCAGCCCGAATCGATGACTTCCGTCAGTGGTTTGGCACCCATGTCGGGAAAACCTATCGTGGCCACTTTCATTGCGATACCTCACCCACCCGATGCGAAGGACTCCCACCCTGAAGGTCCCGACCTGGATGCGCCGTCGACAGTAACTCCGGCCCCCGACACAACCCGACCGATAACTACCCAACCTGCGGGGATATCAACGGTATCGGTGAAAGTGGCGGCAAAGGCATGGTCCTCGCCACCGGCCAGAATCCAGTCGAGCGGATCAGCGTCAAGGGCTGTTGCCACCGGATCGAGGACCGGGTCGCGCAGCGTGGCCGAGTCGAGATCGATGGCGACACCGGAGGATTCGGCGATATGTCCGAGATCGGCGAGCAGGCCGTCGGAGACGTCGGTCAGCGCGGTAATGGGCGCGTCGGTGGGCAGATCCAAGACCGCCTGGTACGGCGGGCGCGGAACCCGGTGCGCGGCAACCACATCCGCGAACCGCGTCGGATCGGCCCCGGAACTCAGCACCGCCAGCCCCGCCGCGGACCAACCCAATCGCCCGGCGACGGCAACCACATCACCGGGCCGTGCGGTCGACCGCAGAATGGGCGAACGTCCGCGCGGATCACCGAACGCGGTCACCGAAATCACCAGCAGTGGACTGCGCACCATATCGCCGCCGGCAATGGATCCACCGGACCGCTCGATCTCCGCCCACATGCCATCGGCGAGGTCGGAGACGAAATCGACCCGGGTATCGGCCGGACAGCCCAGCGACACCACGAACGCACTCGGTGTCGCACCCATACCCACCACATCGGCGGCATTCTGGGCAATGGCCTTGCGCCCGATATCGTGCGGACCCGACCAGTCGAGTCGAAAGTGGCGATCCTGCACCAGCATGTCGGTGGTCACCATGAACCGGCCGTCCGGTGCGGCCACGATGGCGGCATCGTCGCCCGGGCCGAGCAGTACGCCCGCAGCCTGGGTACGCCCGGCGTTCACCCGCGCGATCAGCGCGAACTCGCCGATATCCGCCACCGTCCGCGCAGCATCGGTCCCGGACTCGGATTGCCCGGTACCGGGCTCACGAGAACCGGTTCCGTTTCCACCGGGACGCTGCCTCCTGCTGGCGGTGATGGCGGTCTCCTTCGAGGTGAGTGCGATGCTGGCGACGAACCAACCGACGGTACCCTCGGTCCTGCACTCGCAGACCACCAGCCAGGACGCCCGCCGAAACGCGCGGCCCCAGCCCAGTAGATCGGGGATGTAGGACCGGATGAGCAAGGACACGCACGGAGACGAGACGGATTCGACGTCGACGGCCGAGCAGTCACCGGACACCGCGAACTCCGACGCTCAGGTGGAATCACCCGCCGAGTCCGGCCGCTCCCCCGCGCTGATCGCCACGGCCGTGGCCCTGCCCATCGCTCTGCTGGTCGGTGTCCTCGTCATGGCGTTCATCGCTCGCCAGAACGTGTCCCGTGAGCCGCTCGCACTCGGTTCGGTGCCCGCCCCCGGTGCCACCGGCCCGGCCTGCACGGCCCTGCTGCCGGAACTCCCCGCCACCCTCGGCGACTACACCGATGCCGAACTCGCCCAGCCCGCCCCCGCCGCCACGAAGGCGTGGCAGCTGCCCGAGGGCGGGGACCCGATCGTGCTGCGCTGCGGCCTCGACCGCCCGCTCGAATTCAATCGCGCGTCCCCGCTACAGGTCGTCAATGGCGTCAGCTGGTTCGCGGTCCGCGATGAGACCACCGGCGCCTCCTCCGGCACCTGGATCGCCGTCGATCGCGGCACCTACATCGCGGTAACCATGGCCGACAGCGCCGGACCCACTCCGCTGCAAGAGATTTCGGACGCCATTACCAAGACGATTCCGGAACAGCCGCTCGATCCGGGCCCGATTCCCAGCTGAATCCCGCACGAGCGACAGCCGCAGCGCTCGAGGCTTGTTCAGCCGCGCTGTGCCGCTCAGCAGATCCAGGTCAACACCGCCGGGCGCACCGTCGCCCGGATTCTCCCGGTGCATGACAGGATCGAGGGTACGCGCGGACGGAGCTCAGGTGCCCCGAGCGCCGCCTTGGTTCAGCGCAGCCCGGTGCCGCGCGCCAACGCGGTCTCGATCAGCGTGCTCACCAGGGCCCCGTTATCGAGACCGGTGGCCTCCCACATGCGCGGGTACATGGAGATGGCGGTGAAGCCCGGCATGGTGTTGATCTCGTTGATCACCGGCCCGTCGGCGGTGACGAAGAAGTCGACGCGGGCCAGGCCCTGGCAGTCGAGGGCGCGGAAGGCCCGCACCGCGAGTTCGCGAATCTGTTGCGACACATCGTCGTCGAGTTTGGCGGGGACGTCGAATTCACAGACGTCGTCGAGGTACTTGGTGTCGAAATCGTAGAAGTCGGGAATCTCGGTATCGGCCTCCGGCATCCGGATCTCCGCCACCACACTGGCTTCCACCCGGCCGTCCGGGAATTCCAGGACACCGCATTCGACTTCGCGGCCGACGATCGCGGCCTCGACAATCACCTTCGGATCATGCTGGCGCGCAGTGGCAATAGCGGCGTCGAGGCCATCCCAGGAGTCCACCTTGGTAATGCCGATGGAGGAGCCGCCGCGCGCGGGCTTCACGAACACCGGCAGCCCGAGACGCTCCTTGTCGGCATCGCTCAGGGTCGCGACGCCGGGACGCAGCACCACCTGGATACCGATCGGAAGACCTTCGGCGGCGAGGAGTTTCTTGGTGAACTCCTTATCCATACCGGCGGCGCTGGCCAGTACGCCCGGACCGACATACGGGAGTCCGGCGAGTTCGAGCAGACCCTGTAGCGTGCCGTCCTCACCGAATGCGCCGTGCAGCGTCGGGAAGACAACATCCACGCTGCCGAGCACGTCTTCGCCCCCGCCCAGCGGAACCAGGCTGCCATTGCGGCTCGGATCGGCCGCCAAGGTCAACTCGGTGCCGGAATCGGTCAGCACCGACGGGAGTTCCCGCCCCGCCGGGGTCAGTGCCTGCGGGTCACCGGAACCGAGCACCCAGGTGCCATCGCGAGTGATGCCGATCGGAACCGCCTCGTACCGTTCGGGATCGAGGCTGCCCAGCACGGTACGAGCCGATACGCACGAAACGCCGTGTTCGTTGCTGCGCCCGCCGAAAACCACCGCCACCCGGATCCTGTTGGTCATGCCCGGAACCGTACCCGGTCGGGGATGACGCTTCGGTTACACGGTGGGACCCGCCCGGGTCTCGCGGTCACCTCGCGGTCACTCCGACTTGAGCCGCCGCCCCAGCAGGTGGCCGATCGCCTCGGATGTCGACAGTCCCTGGTGGCATACCCGGTGCACCACATCCGTGAGCGGCATCTCCACACCGGTTCGCTCCGCCAACGCACGCACCGATGTGCACGACTTCACGCCCTCGACGACCTGCCCATGGGAGGCCTCCTGGGCGGACTCCATGGTTCCACCGGCGCCGAGAACATGGCCGAAGGAGCGATTACGCGACAGGGGTGAGGTGCAGGTGGCGACCAGATCACCGACGCCCGCCAGTCCGGCGAGGGTGACCGGCTCCGCGCCCAGCGCCACCCCCAGGCGCATGATCTCGGCCAGACCGCGGGTGATGAGGCTGGCAACCGTATTGTCGCCCAACCCCATTCCCGAGGCGATACCGCAGGCCAGCGCGACCACGTTCTTGCAGGCGCCGCCGATTTCGCAGCCCACCACATCGGTATTGGTGTACGGGCGGAAATAGCCGGTGGCGATGGCCTGCTGGACCGCCTCGGCGCGCGCGGCATCCGAACACGCGACCACGGTGGCGGCGGGCTGCCGGGCGGCGACCTCATCGGCCAGGTTCGGGCCGGACAGCACCGCGACCCGACTCAGATCCGCCCCACTCACCTCGGCGATCACCTGACTCATACGCAGCAGCGTGCCGGTCTCGATGCCCTTGGCCAGGCTCAGCAGGGTGGCATCGCCGGGCAGGTCGCCCTTCCAGGCCGCGAGATTGGCGCGCAGCGATTGCGAAGGCACCGCCAGCACCACAATGTCCGCGCCTTCGAGTGCGATCCGGTGATCATCGGTGGCGGCGATGGGCGGCAGCTCCACATTCGGCAGATACCAGGGGTTGCGATGCTCGGTCGCCAGCGCTTTCGCCACCTCCGGCCGCCGCGCCCACATGGTGACGTCAGTTCCCGCCTCCGCCAATACCTTCGCGAACGTGGTCCCCCAGGAACCCGCTCCCAGCACCGCTGCCCTCGTCATCTCACCAATATAGGCAGCGTTCGCGCCTACGCCGTCGCGCTGCCCGATAGCGGGGTACGAACCACCGGTATGTCGCAATTCGGGCGTGGCGCCGGCCTACCGTGTGACGGCTACTCGGCTTCATCCGCTCAGGTTCATCCGCGATGTCACCTGCCTTCGTCATTCCGGCGCGCTTTGGCCGGAATCCACCCTCTGATAAGTAGCGGATCCCGGCCAACAGCAGGCCGGGATGACGGAAATAGTGTGGTCCGGCGACGCTGCACGGAACCTCGGTAGTCGGCGCGCCGCGGCGGGAATATCGACCGACTGTCCCAGGCTGTCGCATGCGACGGCCGCAGACGAACGGCCGCGCGACCCGGCGCACGCCACGATTCGGCGACCGCCGCGTGTCGCGTCACTTGGTAGTGGGAGGATTCGGGCATGCGCTCGTCCGTGCACGCCGTTATCGCGGTGAAGAGTCTCGGGCTCGCCAAGAGCCGGCTCGCCGATCGGCTGCTTCCGCAGGACCGGCCGCAGCTGGTGCTGGCCATGCTCGCCGATACGGTGACGGCGGCGACCTCGACCCCGGAGATCGCCTCGGTCACGGTGGTGACACCCGATCAGCGCGTATCGCAATTGGTGCGCGGACTCGGCGCGCGCGTCCATCCCGAACCACCCGTCTCCGCACCGCACACCGGGTTGAATACCGCCCTCAGCGCCGCCGCCACGACGGTACGCGCGGTACACGGCCCGGTCGAACTGCTCGCGCTACAGGCGGATCTGCCCGCGCTGCGACCGCACGAACTGTCGGACATGCTCCGGTCGGCCGCGGGGCTGCGCCGAGCGGTCGTCGCCGATCACACCGCCACCGGCACGGTCGCCCTCCTCGTCGGTGACGGAACCTCCGCGCTGAACCCACTTTTCGGCACCGACTCGGCCCGCCGTCATATCGACGCGGGAGCCATGGAGTTGCGCGGTGAGTGGCCGGGGTTGCGGCAGGACGTGGATACCGCCGACGATCTGGCGCGGGCGATGGAACTCGGAGTCGGCGTGAATACCGGCGCGCTATTGCGTGAACTCGACATGTCGCATCGGGGCGGCGGCAAATCCACAGTGGCCCGGACCGGGCCACCGGTGCGCCGACCGGCGTGATCTGCACTGCAATGGATGGTGTCGGACCGGCGGACCCCTCGGCAGATAGGGAATGATCGTGAGTGTGAGCGATACGGAAACCGTCAAGCAACCGCCGCTACTACCCGCGGCACCGCCCGCGGCGACCCCACTGCCCACGACCTCGCGGCTGCCGCCGGATCGCTATCTCAATCGCGAATTGAGCTGGCTCGATTTCAACTCCCGCGTGCTCGCGCTGGCCGAGGACCCCTCCCAGCCATTGCTGGAGCGCGCCAAATTCCTCGCCATCTTCGCGTCGAATCTCGACGAGTTCTATATGGTCCGCGTCGCCGGGCTGAAACGTCGCGCCGAGACCGGTCTCTCGGTCCGCTCCGCCGACGGGCTCTCCCCCAATGAGCAACTCGATCTCATTGCCGCCCGCGCCCAGGAGATCGCCGTTCGGCACGCTCACGTATTCCTGGAATCGGTATTGCCCGCCCTCACCACGCAGGGCATCGACATCATCGGCTGGGAGGAACTCGATGAGGCGGAGCGGCAACGCCTTTCGAGCCACTTCACCGATCAGGTATTCCCGGTCCTCACCCCGCTCGCCGTCGATCCGGCGCACCCGTTCCCGTATATCAGCGGCCTGAGCCTGAATCTGGCCGTGACGGTGAAGGATTCGGTGACCGGTGGCGAACATTTCGCGCGCGTCAAGGTCCCTGACAATGTGGACCGTTTCGTCCGGGTCCGCCGCTCCTTCCCGGCCCGGGATGCCAACAGCCCCACCGGATCCGCCATGGCGGCCTTCCTGCCGATGGAGGAGCTGATCGCGGCACACCTCGATCTGCTGTTCCCGGGAATGGAAGTGGTGGAACACCATTCGTTCCGGATTACCCGAAATGCCGACTTCGAGGTGGACGAGGACCGCGACGAGGATCTGTTGCAGGCCCTGGAGCGAGAACTCGCCCGCCGCCGCTTCGGATCGCCGGTGCGCCTGGAAGTCTCGGACGATATGACCGAGCACATGCTCGATCTGCTGCTGCGCGAACTGGATGTCGATCCCGGCGACGTCATCCAGGTGCCCGGCCTCCTCGACCTGTCCTGCCTGTGGCAGGTGTACGGCGTCGACCGGCCCAATCTCAAGGACGCGCCGTACGTACCGGCGACCCCGCCCGCCTTCGGTGAACGGGAAACGCCCCGAAACGTTTTCGCCGCCCTGCGCGAGGGTGACGTGCTGGTGCACCACCCGTACGACTCGTTCTCCACCAGCGTGCAGCGCTTCATCGAGCAGGCCGCCGCCGACCCGCAGGTCCTCGCGATCAAGCAGACCCTGTACCGCACCTCCGGCGACTCCCCCATCGTCAATGCCCTCATCGACGCCGCCGAGGCGGGTAAGCAGGTGGTGGCGCTGGTGGAGATCAAGGCCCGCTTCGACGAGCAGGCCAATATCAAATGGGCGCGTGCCCTGGAACAGGCCGGCGTACACGTGGTCTACGGCCTCATCGGCCTCAAGACGCACTGCAAGACCTGCCTGGTGGTGCGCCGCGAGGGCGCGACCATCCGCCGCTACTGCCATATCGGCACCGGCAACTACAACCCCAAGACCGCGCGCCTGTACGAGGACGTCGGATTGCTCACCGCCGCACCGGAGATCGGCGCGGACCTCACCGATCTGTTCAACTCGCTCACCGGATACTCCCGGAAGTCCAACTATCGCAACCTGCTGGTGGCTCCGAGCGGCGTCCGCGCCGGAATCATCGAACGCATCGAGCGCGAAATCGAACTGGCCCAGGAGGGTCAGGCCGCTCGAATTCGCATGAAGGCCAATGCCATCGTGGACGAGCAGGTCATCGACGCGCTCTATCGCGCGTCGCAGGCGGGCGTGCCGACCCAGATCGTGGTGCGCGGCATCTGCGGCCTCAAACCCGGCGTCCCCGGTATGAGCGAGAACATCGAGGTGCGCTCGATCCTCGGGCGGTACCTGGAACATTCCCGGGTCATGCACTTCCAGGCGCAGGACCAGTACTGGATCGGCAGCGCCGACATGATGCACCGCAATCTCGACCGGCGCGTGGAAGTCATGGCTCAGGTGAAGGATCCGCGCCTGGCCGGGCAGTTGAACGGCATGTTCGACTCCGCCCTGCATCCCGACACCCGCTGCTGGGTCCTGCAATCGGACAGCAGTTGGCAGGCCCGACCGGACACCTCGATTCCCGATGTGCAGGTCCGCGACCATCAGGAGTACCTCATGCGACTGCGGAGGCCGGATCGCCCGTGAGCAAGCCGAAGAACTACGCCCTGGCCGGAATCTCCGATCCCCGGGTCAGCCCCAATATTCTGGCCGCCGGAGCGGTGCTGTGGCGGTCCGACGGCCGGGGCGGGCTGGAAATCGCTGTGGTGCACCGCCCGAAGTACAACGACTGGTCGCTGCCCAAGGGCAAGCTGGATCCCGGTGAGACGCCGATGATCACTGCCGTCCGCGAGGTGGCCGAGGAAACCGGGCTGAATTCCCGCCTGGGGCGCTATCTCGGCTTCGTGACGTATCCGGTGCCCGGTCATCGCAAGCTCAAGCGAGTGGACTACTGGGCCGCCACGGTGGTGGACGGTGAATTCGTCGCCAACCTCGAGGTCGACGAACTGGAGTGGTACGGCGTCGACCGGGTGATGGATCAGCTGTCGTACCCGATGGACCGCACCATTGTGCGAAATTTCCTTCGGCTACCGGCCGACACCGCCACCGTGCTGGTGGTGCGGCATGCCAAAGCGGGCCGTAAGGACCGCTTTTCGGGCCCGGACGACGAGCGGCCGCTCGAAAAGGCCGGTCGTGCACAGGCTCGCAACCTCGCCCCGAACCTGGCCGCCTTCGGAGCCGGCGAAATCTACTCCGCCCCACCGTTGCGCTGTGTGCAGACGGTGGAACCGCTCGCTGAGCAGCTCGGAATCGAGGTCGAAATCGAGCCGCTGTTCTCCGAAACGGGATATGCCGAAGCGACCGACGCGGCCCGAAAACGCGCCCGAAAATTGGTTTCCGAGGATACGGTTCCGGTCATTTGCAGTCAGGGCAGGGTAATTCCGGATCTGCTGGACTGGTGGGCGGACCGCGACGGTGTCGCCCTGCCGCCCGCGCGTAATCGCAAGGGCAGTGTGTGGGTGCTGTCGGTCCATGAGGGTCGCCTGGTGGCCGCGGACCACCTCGACCGTGCGCTGACCGTGGATATCGGGCGCTGACGCCGCTCTCGCGCCGTCACAGGCCATTTCGGGCCCGTCTCAGCTCGTCCCGGACGGTCCCGCGTGCCCACCGGGCATTCGACACCGTCAGAGCCTATTTCGCACCGTCAGAGCAAGGATCGCGCCGTCACAGGCCATTTCACGACGTCGGAGCCCACTTCCGCGCCCTCACAGGCGAATCCGCCCCCTGACATGCGAAACGGCCCGGGCCAATGGCCGGGCCGTTTCGCATTGTGTCGTCCTACTGCGTCGCACAGTGCCTGTGCTGGACGGCTATTGCCGTCAGCGACGGGCGGTGCGCTTTGCGGCGGTCTTCTTCGCCGGAGCCTTCTTCGCAGTGGTCTTCTTGGCGGTGGTCTTCTTCGCCGCCGTGGCCTTCTTGACGGCGGCCTTCTTCACCGCAGTCTTCTTGGCCGGAGCCTTCTTTGCGGCCGGGGCCTTCTTCGCCGCGGTCTTCTTCGCGACCGTCTTCTTCACGGCTGCCTTCTTGGCCGGGGCCTTGGAAGCGGCCTTCTTGGCTGTGGTCTTGGCCGGAGCCTTGGTAGCGGTCTTCTTCGCCGCTGCCTTCTTCGCTGTCTTCTTGGCGCCGGTGGCCTTCTTACCCGACACCGGGGCGGCCACACCACGTTTCACGGCCGGGCCGCTCGCGGCGATCTTCTGCTTACCCGCAATGATCGCCTTGAACTGTGCACCCGGACGGAACGCGGGAACCGAGGTCGGCTTAACCTTCACGGTTTCACCGGTGCGCGGGTTACGAGCGACCCGAGCGGCCCGCTTGCGCTGTTCGAAGACACCGAATCCGGTGATGGTGACGCTCTGACCTTTGTTCACCGCGCGCACGATGGTGTCAACCATCTGTTCCACTGCCGCAGTGGCAGTGCGCCGATCAGTACCCAACTTCTCGGTCAGAACATCGATCAGTTCCGCCTTGTTCATTGAATCCTCCGCAGACTAATGGCCCGTCGTCGGACCGACTAGGTACCACGTTAAACCTTCATTGGGCAAGAGTCTATGTGCCACGCCAAAATTCATGTGTCGTGGCACACGCCCAGCTACCGCGTTTGGGAGGGTTCAGCTATCGCATACCAATGATTACGTCTGCGAAATATGAGCCGGAATCGTTGCGGGTTTCCAAGTCGGCCTTGCCTTTTCGTAGGCACTGATCTCGTCGCTACGCTGCAGTGTCAGACCGATGTCGTCCAACCCCTCGAGCAGCCGCCACCGGGTGTAGTCATCAATATCGAACGGCAACACGACGGTTCCCGCCGTCACCGTTCGAGTCTCCAGGTCCACAACCAATTCCAGACCCGGCTGCTCTTCGATGATCTTCCAGAGCAATTCGACATCGTTCTGTGACATTCGCGCGGCCAGCAACCCGCCCTTGCCGGAGTTCCCCCGGAAGATGTCCGCGAAGCGCGACGAGATCACGACCCGGAAGCCGTAGTCCATCAGTGCCCAAACCGCGTGCTCGCGTGAGGATCCGGTCCCGAAATCCGGACCGGCGACCAGGACACTACCTCGGTTGTAGGGCGCGGTGTTCAGAATGAAGTTCGGATCCGTTCGCCATGCCGCGAACAAGCCGTCCTCGAATCCCGTTCGGGTGACGCGCTTCAGATACTCCGCCGGGATGATCTGATCGGTGTCGACATTGGATCGGCGCAACGGAACACCGATCCCTTTGTGAACCTTGAAGGCATCCATCATTTACTCCTGAAGTCTGGTGTGAGAAGTGTGGAATCAGTTCAGATCCGCAGGTGAGGACAGGGTTCCGCGCACCGCGGTAGCCGCCGCGACCTGCGGCGAGACCAGATGCGTGCGACCGCCCTTGCCCTGTCGCCCTTCGAAGTTCCGGTTCGACGTCGACGCGCAGCGCTGACCGGGCGAGAGCTGATCGGGGTTCATACCCAGGCACATAGAACAACCGGCCTGACGCCATTCCGCGCCCGCGGCGGTGAAAATCTCGCCCAGGCCCTCCTTTTCCGCCTCCAGGCGCACCCGCATGGAACCCGGCACGATCAACATCCGCACGCTGTCGGCCACTTTGCGGCCCTTCAAGACATCGGCTACCGCACGCAAATCCTCGATACGACCATTGGTGCACGAACCGACGAAAACGGTATCTACGGTGACATCGCGCAACGGCATACCCGGTGTCAGATCCATGTAGCGCAACGCCTTCTCGGCGGTCTCACGCTCGTTCTCATCGGTCATATCGGCCGGATTCGGCACCAGGTCGCCCAGCGGCGCACCCTGCCCCGGATTGGTACCCCACGTGACGAAAGGTGTGAGCTGCGAGGCGTCGATATGTACCTCGGCATCGAAAACCGCGCCCGCATCGGTCTTCAGTGCCTCCCACGACGCCACGGCGGCGTCCCATTCCGCGCCCTCGGGGGCATGCGGGCGGCCTTTCAGGAATTCGTAGGTGGTCTCATCGGGGCCGACCATGCCCGCGCGCGCACCCGCCTCGATCGACATGTTGCACATGGTCATCCGGGCCTCCATGGACATGGAGCGCACGGCCGCGCCGCGGTACTCCAGCACATAGCCCTGACCGCCGCCGGTACCGATCTGCGCGATGACGGCGAGAATTACATCCTTCGACGTCACACCGTGGGGCAGTTCGCCATCGATATTGATGGCCATGGTCTTGAACGGCTTCAGCGACAAAGTCTGGGTCGCCAGCACATGTTCCACCTCGGAGGTGCCGATACCCATGGCCAGCGCGCCGAACGCGCCGTGGGTGGAGGTATGCGAATCACCGCACACCACCGTGGTTCCCGGCTGGGTCAGGCCCAATTGCGGTCCGACCACGTGCACGATGCCCTGATCCAGATCGCCCATCGGGTGCAGGCGGATACCGAATTCCTCGCAGTTGCGGCGCAGCGTGTCCACCTGCAGGCGCGAAATGGGGTCGGCGATCGGCTTGTCGATATCGATGGTCGGGACGTTGTGGTCCTCGGTGGCGATGGTGAGATCCGGCCGGCGCACCGGGCGGCCCGCCGCGCGCAGACCGTCGAAGGCCTGCGGGCTGGTCACCTCGTGCACCAGATGCAGGTCGATATAGATGAGGTCGGGTTCGCGCTGTTCGCCTTCGCCCGGGCCGCGGACTACGACGTGCTGCTCCCAGACTTTCTCCGCCAGAGTGCGTGGCCGATCGGCCATATCTCCATCACCTTTCGATTCTCGTCGCCGCGCCAGGGCTGGTGGCACGGTGTCGCGGCCCGCCGGGGCTGTGGGCGTCGAGTTGCCATTCCCACCGTTTGCAATTCCCACTATGCGAGACGCTAATATCGTTCTATGAGACAGCATAGCGGCATCGGAGTGCTCGACAAAGCGATGGCGGTACTCGCAGCGGTAGCCGAGCAACCCTGCGGCCTCAGCGACCTGTGCACCCGCACGGGCCTGCCCCGGGCCACCGCGCACCGGCTGGCCGTCGGCCTGGAAGTGCACCGCATGTTGGCCCGCGACAACCAGGGGCTGTGGCGACCCGGCCCCGCGCTGTCCGAACTGGCGACCACCGCCAGCGACCCGCTGCTCGATGCCGCGACGACCATCCTGCCGCGCCTGCGCGAGATCACCGGCGAGAGCGTCCAGCTCTATCGCCGCGACGGAAACGCCCGGATCTGCGTGGCCTCGATGGAACCCGCCTCGGGCCTGCGCGACACCGTGCCGATCGGCGCCCGACTACCGCTGACCGCGGGCTCGGCCGCCAAAGTCATCCTCGCCTGGGCGGATCCGGATCTGCAGCGCACCATCCTGGCCGACGCCGTCTTCGGCGAGCGGGCCCTCGCCGAGGTGCGCCGCCGCGGGTGGGCGCAGAGCGCGGCCGAACGCGCGGCCGGTGTCGCCAGCGTGTCCGCCCCGGTGCGCGACGCCACCGGCGCGGTGGTCGCCGCCGTCTCGGTATCCGGACCCATCGACCGCATGGGCCGACGGCCCGGAGCCCGATGGGCAGCCGATCTGGTGGCCGCCGCCGAGGCCCTCCACAAGCGCCTCTGACGGGCGTTCGAGGGCGCGGCGGGGCGGCGGGTAGGTCACGCCGTCCACAGCCGTCACAGCGCCCTCAGCCGAATCTCCAGACTCACGATCCTCAGGTCGGCTGTGCCGGGAACCACCTTCGCTCAGCCATGTGACCTGCCCCATACGCCGTAAAGTACATTCGGCTGATGGGAGTTAATCAACGCGCGTCGATCGTGATGTCCGATGAGGAGATCACCGACTTCCTGGAGCGCAGTCGCATCGCCACCCTCGCCACCCTCGGCCCGCAGGGCACCCCGCACCTGATCGCCATGTGGTACGGCCTGATCAACGGCGAAATCTGGTTCGAAACCAAGGCCAAATCGCAGAAGGCGGTCAATCTGCGCCGTGACCCGCGCGTCACCGTGCTGGTCGAAGCCGGCGATACCTATGACCAGCTGCGCGGTGTCGCCATCGAGGGCCGAGCGGAAGTCATCGACGACGCGGACGCCCTGTTCCAGGTCGGAATCAGTGTGTGGGAGCGCTACACCGGCCCCTACAGCGAAGAGATGAAGCCGTTTGTGGACCAGATGCTGCACAAACGCGTGGCCATCCGCCTGGTGCCCGAGCGCACTCGCAGCTGGGACCACCGCAAACTCGGCCTGCCCGCCATCCCGTACGGCGGCACCACCGCGAACGCACTCGACGACTAATCCATTCGGGATCGACATTCGACAAAGCGAAAGGCCCCCAACCGCAGTGGTTGGGGGCCTTGCCTGGTAGTCCCGACGGGATTTGAACCCGCGCTACCGCCTTGAGAGGGCGGCGTCCTAGGCCGCTAGACGACGGGACCAGGATGGTTGTAGGTCCTCGGCAATCCGTACGGACCACCGACAACGACAACCGAGAGCGTTTTACCGCTCTCTGCTGGGGTACCAGGACTCGAACCTAGAATGGCTGAACCAGAATCAGCTGTGTTGCCAATTACACCATACCCCAATGGACCTGGGCGTTTGGTCTGTCCCTTGTGAGGATCTCGACTTCGTTTCCGGCCGAGAAAGAGATTACCAAACGCCACGGGGTAAACCACAAATCGGCTGGTCAGAGGCCCATTTTTCGGCTAATTCGGACTGCGGGTGGCCAGCGCGGCCCGCAAACGACCCATCGCGGTCTCCCGGCCCAGCAGTTCCAGCGACTCGTAGAGCGGAGGGCTGATGTGCGATCCGGTGACGGCGACGCGTACGGGAGCGAACGCCTTACGCGGCTTGAGACCCAGTTCGTCGATGAGTGCCGTTTTGAGCGCCTCCTCGATCGGAGCCGCGGTCCACGCGGAAACACCTTCCAACGCGGTAATCGCCGCCTGCAATACCGGCAACGCATCGGTTCCCAGGTTCTTTTCCGCGGCGGCGGGATCGATTGTGAACTCTTCGGCGGGGATAAAGAGGAACTTCAATAGATCCCAGGCATCACTGAGTACCACGATGCGCGTCTGCACTAGTTCGGCCGCGGTGGCGAAGAGCTTCTCGTCGATCTCCGCACCAATATGTCCGTGTCCGGTGAGGTACTCGCGCAGTCGGTGAGCAAAGTCACCCGGTTCCAGCAAACGAATATGTTCGGCGTTGATCGCATCGGCCTTCTTCTGGTCGAAACGAGCCGGATTGGAATTCACTGTCGAAATATCGAAGGCGGCCACCATCTCCGCCATCGAGAAGACATCATGATCATCGGCGATGCTCCAGCCGAGCAGCGCCAGATAATTCAGCAAACCTTCGGGAATGAAGCCGCGGTCGCGGTGAAGGAAGAGATTCGACTCCGGATCACGCTTGGAAAGCTTCTTGTTCCCCTGCCCCATCACGAACGGAAGATGACCGAACTCCGGGGTACCTTCGGCGACGCCGATCCGCTCGAGTGCGGCATACAACGCCAACTGCCGGGGCGTGGAGGAAAGCAGATCCTCACCGCGCAACACGTGCGTAATTCTCATCATGGCGTCATCGACCGGGTTAACCAGCGTATAGAGCGGATCGCCATTACCGCGGGTGAGCGCGAAATCGGGAACCACACCCGCCTTGAAGGTGGTCTCACCGCGCACCAGATCGTTCCAGGTGAGGTCCTGATCGGGCATCCGCAGCCGGATGACGGCGGGGCGGCCATCGGCCTTGTAGGCGGCGATCTGCTCGGGCGTCAGATCCCGGTCGAAGTTGTCGTAGCCCAGCTTCGGATCACGTCCGGCGGCCCGGTGGCGGGTCTCGACTTCCTCTGGGGTGGAGAAGGATTCGTAGGCCTCACCGGCCGCCAGCAAACGCGAAACCACATCCAGATGCAGCTCCTTGCGCTGCGACTGGCGGTAGGGGCCGTAGGGGCCGCCGACCTCGGGACCCTCGTCCCAGGTGAGGCCGAGCCAGCGCAGCGCGTCGAGGAGGGCCCGGTAGGAGTCCTCGGAATCGCGTGCGGCATCGGTATCTTCGATGCGGAAGACGAAGGTGCCGCCGTGGTGGCGGGCATACGCCCAGTTGAACAGGGCGGTCCGGACCAGGCCGACATGCGGCGTACCGGTCGGAGACGGGCAGAAGCGGACCCGTACGTCAGTCATGGCTCTCTCTCGATCAGCGTTTTGCGGCAACGGGATTGGTGAGGGTGCCGATACCTTCGATGGTCACGGACAGGTTCTGACCGGCCTGCATCGGGCCGATGCCCTCGGGTGTGCCGGTGAGGATGACATCGCCGGGCAGCAGCGTCATCACCGTGGTGACCCATTCGATCAATTTCGGAATATCGTGCAGCAGCAGTGAAGTGCGGCTGCGCTGGCGGATCTGACCGTCGAGTTCGGTGACGATCTCCAGATCCGAAGGGTCCAGCGAGGTTTCGATCCACGGACCGAGCGGACAGAAGGTGTCATAGCCCTTGGATCGGGTCCACTGACCGTCGTGACGCTGCTGGTCTCGGGCGGTGACATCATTGGCGACGGTGTAGCCGAGGATCACCTCGTGGGCCTTGGCGGCCGGGACATCCTTACACGGGCGGCCGATGACAATGGCCAGTTCGCCCTCGTAATCCACCTGGGAAGAACTGGGCGGCAGGATGATCGGGGCATTAGGGCCGACAATGGAGGTATTCGGCTTCATGAAGATGACCGGATCGGCCGGAGCCGGGCCACCCATCTCCTCCGCGTGCGCGGCGTAGTTCTTACCGATACAGATCACCTTGCTGGCGAGGATGGGCGCGAGCAGTCGCACGTCCGCCAGCGGCCAGCTGCGGCCGGTGAACGTCGGTGTACCGAACGGGTGTTCGGCGATTTCGCGGACGACGGTGGCGTCACCGTCTCCCTCCACGCTTACGAAAGCGACCCCATCGGGGCTGGCAACTCGACCTAGGCGCATGGGTCGCAGTCTATCGACCGGCTTCGACCTGCCCGAACGCACCCGACCGAGTGTTCGGGTACACCCCCGTCACCCGCCGCCTCACGGGCCCGGCGGCCGGCTGGTGATCATCGGAGCACCGGGGTGCGACAGAAGTGAAAAGGACCGTCACACAATACAACTCGATGTTATGGACACCGCCGGAAAGCCGCCTCCGGACGTGTGAGCAAACATACAGCTCGTCACGGGAATCGACTTGCGCCACGGGTGTACCTTAAGGCCAGATGTTCAAATAGTAAGACATCAATCCCAGATAGTGAGACTCGAGGTGATGGCCATGGCCACCGTGACCCAGATCGATTCGTCGAAACGGTGGGCCATGCTGGCACTCGGCGTCTTCGCCCAGGCCTCGAGCGCGGTCTTCGTCCACGGCACCCCGTTCCTCCTGCCCGCCCTGACCGATCGAGGATTGCCGCTGGCGACGGCCGGCCTGCTGGTCTCCATGCCCACCATCGGCCTGGTGTGCACGCTGATCGCCTGGGGCTATGTGGTGGACCGCATCGGCGAACGCAAGGTATTGGTGGCCGGACCCGCATTGATGCTGGTGGCGGGCGTGGCCGCGGCGACTGTCTCCGATTACGCCACCCTGGGCGTGCTGCTGTTCCTGGGCGGTATGGGCGCGGCGAGCACCAATGGCGCGAGCGGCCGGGTGATCGTCGGCTGGTTCCCACCCGAGCGACGCGGACTGGCCATGGGTATCCGGCAGACCGCTCAACCACTGGGCGTGGGCATCGGCGCTCTGAGTATTCCCACCGTCGCTGCGGCGCACGGATTCTCGACCGCCGTCCTGGTGCCCGCGCTGATGGCGGGCGTGGCCGCGATCAGTTGCCTGATCGGTATCGTCGACCCGCCCCGTCCGGAAGCCGCTGGCGCGCAGGGTAAACCTGCCAATCCATACCGCGGCGATTCCACGCTGTGGCGGATCCATGTGGTCTCGGTTCTGCTGGTGTTTCCGCAGGCGACGCTGTGGACCTTCGCCCTGCTGTGGCTGCACCGCGATGTCGGCTGGTCGCTGCCCGTCGCCGGAGCGGTGGTGACCGGCACCCAAATCCTGGGCGCGGGTGGCCGAATCGGCGCCGGGATCTGGTCCGACCGGGTCGGCAGCCGGTTGCGGCCGCTGCGCACGGTGGCCATCGCGGCCGTAATATCCATGTCCGCGTTGGCCTTCACCGCCTGGATGGGCTGGTGGTGGCTGGCGATCGCGGCGCTGATCGTGGCCTGTGTTATTACGGTCACCGACAATGGACTGGCCTTCACCGCGGTGGCCGAGATCGCCGGACCGTATTGGAGCGGACGCGGTTTGGGTATCCAGAACACCGGCCAGAACCTGACGATGGCGATGGTGGCCCCCACCTTCGGAGCATTGATCACCGTCGCGGGATTCCCGGCCGCCTACCTGCTGGCCGCCGTAATCGCCATGGCCGCCATCCCATTGGTTCCGACCGATCCGAAAAACTGACTCGCGCAGCCGCTCCCGCCGCACCGTTCGGTGGAAGCGGCGCTGTGCCCATCGTGGTTGTGCGGGTGGACACAATCCATACGGATAACCGAAACCCCCGTGCCGGAAAGGATTCCGACCCGGGGGTTCGACTCGAGTACTGACTCAGACCGCGGCGGCGATGCGGTCGCCGACCTCCACTGTGGAGGCCGGGGCGGTCCGGGACGCGAGGTCCTTGGCGACGGCGGCCTCGATGCGGCCGGCGGCCTCGGCATTACCCAGGTGTGCGAGCAGCAACGACACCGAGAGGATGGCGGCGGTCGGGTCGGCCTTGGACTGGCCCGCGATATCGGGGGCGCTGCCGTGTACCGGCTCGAACATCGACGGGTTGGTACCGGAGGCGTCGATATTTCCGGAGGCGGCCAGGCCGATACCACCGGAGACGGCGGCCGCGAGGTCGGTGATGATGTCGCCGAACAGGTTGTCGGTGACGATTACGTCGAAGCGGCCCGGGTCGGTGACCATATGGATGGTCGCGGCATCGATGTGCTGGTAGGCCAGCTCGATGTCCGGATACTCCATCGCGACCTCGTTCACCGTGCGCTGCCACAGCGAACCGGCGAAGGTGAGCACATTGTTCTTGTGCACCAGGGTGAGGTGCTTGCGACGCTGCTTCGCCTTGTCGAAGGCGTAGCGCACCACGCGCTCGATCCCGAAGCGAGTGTTGGTGGAGACCTCGGTGGCCACCTCGTGCGGGGTATTCACGCGGATCGCGCCACCGGTACCGGTGTACGGACCCTCGGTGCCCTCACGGACGACGACGAAGTCGATATCCGGATTGCTGGACAGCGGGCTGGTGACACCGGCGTACAGCTTCGACGGACGCAGGTTCACGTGGTGGTCCAGCTCGAACCGGGTACGCAGCAGCAGCCCGCGCTCCAGCACGCCGGACGGCACCGACGGATCACCGATCGCGCCCAGCAGAATCGCGTCGTGCTGCTTGAGCTCGGGCAGCACATTCTCGGGCAGGATCTCACCCGTCGCATGGAACCGCTTGGCGCCCAGATCGTATTCGGTCTTCTCGACACCGGGCACCACCACATCGAGCACCTTGAGTGCCTCGGCGATGACCTCGGGGCCGATACCGTCGCCCGGGATGACAGCGAGTTTCATGAATTCATGCTCCATTCGGATTCTCCACGCCCGTGAACATCCGCCACGATAGCGGGTAGGTATCCGAGGTCCCGCACCAGGGCGAACCCTTCCCATCCAATGGGATCGGTCAACCGCTGGTCGGATGGCATTACTCCCAGGAAGTGGGATAACACATGGACGAGCGGCAGCCCCGGTACGCGATCGCCGAGTGCGTCGTGACCGGTTACGCGCCCTGGGGGATTCTCGTGACGACCGACGCCGGTCGACACGGCTGGGTGGCAGCGGAATATCTTGCCGACGGGACGATTCGCCGGGACGAGTGGCCCGCGGTCGGCACTCGTCTGACCGGAGTCGTCCTCGGCTACACGCACGCCGGACGAATTCGACTCGCGACAATTCCGAGCTACGTCGCCGCCCTGCGTGACAGCACTGATCCCGCTGCGGCAGCACGACTCTGGGCGGCCGAGCGACGGCACTGACAGCCGTCGACAGACAGTGACCTCCGTATATTCGAGGGATGTTCGACAATGCCAGACTCGAGCGCAAGATCGATCGCCTCGAACGCAAGCTCGACCTGATCATCAAACATCTCGGAATCGCCGACCCGAGCACGATGCTCGACTACGGCGAGATCGACGAACTCATCCAGCGGGGCAAAAAGATCCACGCGATCAAGCGCTATCGCGAACTCGATCCCTTCGCGAGCCTGCTGGAGGCGAAGAACGCCATCGACGCGCGCGAACGCAAACTGGGCTGACCGCCGCCTCATATACGCCGAGCCCCTTCCATCTGGATGGAAGGGGCTCGGCGGCAATGACTTCGGGCGAACCGACCGCCCGTCGGACTCAGCTCAGGTCGACCTGCGCCACCTTGGCCGCACCGACGGCCTCGGCGATGGCGGCCTGCACGTCGGCCGGGACCTCGGCATTGACGCGGAGGACGACGGTCGCGCCCTCCTTGTCGAGATCCTGGGTCAGCTGCGCGGCCAGAATGTCGATCTCGGCCTCGCCGAGCTTGGTGGCCAGGCGGCCCAGCTGGCCCGGGCGGTCGGCGTAGTTGAACACGACCAGGTTGAGGCCCTCGGCGCGCATATCGTAGTTGCGGCCGTTGATGTTCACGATCTTCTGGACCTGCTGCGGCTCGGTCAGGGTGCCCGCCACATTGAGGGTGCGGCCGTCACCGAAGACGGCGCGCAGGTCCACCAGACTGCGGTGGGTGGGGCTCTCCGACACCGTGGTGACGGTGGCCTCGATACCGCGGTCCTTGGCCAGCGACGGGGCGTTGACGAAGGTGACCGAATCCTCGATGAGGGCGGAGAACACACCGCGCAGCGCCGAAAGCTCCAGTACCGCGACATCATTGGCGGTCAGCTCGCCGCGCACCTGCACCTCGAGGCTGACCGGCAGCTCGTCGGCCAGCGCACCCAGCAGCGCGCCCTGCTTGCGGACGATATCCAGCCACGGGGCGACCTCGTCGGACACCAGGCCACCGGTGACATTCACCGCGCCGGGCACGAATTCACCGGCGAGGGCGAGCTGTACGGACTTGGCGACATCGGTGCCCGCGCGGTCCTGCGCCTCGGCGGTGGAGGCACCCAGGTGCGGGGTCACCACGACCTGCGGCAGCTCGAAAAGCGGGCTGTCGGTGCAGGGTTCGGTCTCGAATACGTCGAGACCGGCGGCGCGCACGTGGCCGGAGTTGATGGCATCGGCGAGCGCCTGCTCATCGATCAGACCGCCGCGGGCGGCATTGACGATAATGACGCCCTTCTTGGTCTTGGCGAGCGTCTCGGCATTGAGCATGCCCTTGGTCTCGGGCGTCTTCGGCAGGTGGATGGAGATGAAGTCGGCGGTCGCGAGCACCTCGTCGAGGGTCATCAGTTCGATGCCGAGCTGGGCGGCGCGCGCCGGGGAGGTGTAGGGGTCGTACGCGACGATCTTGGTCTCGAAGGCGGCGAGGCGCTGCGCGAACAGCTGGCCGATGCGGCCCAGGCCGATGACGCCGACGGTCTTGCCGAGGATCTCGACACCGTTGAACTTGCTGCGCTGCCAGGTGTGCTCGCGCAGGGTGGCATCGGCGGCCGGGATCTGCCGCGCGGCCGAGAGCAGCAGCGTGACGGCGTGCTCGGCGGCGGTGTGGATATTCGAGGTCGGCGCGTTGACGACCATGACGCCACGCTCGGTCGCGGCCGGAACATCGACATTGTCGAGGCCGACGCCCGCGCGGGCGACGATCTGCAGCTTCTTGCCCGCTTCGAGGACCTCGGCGTCGACCGTGGTCGCGGATCGCACCAGCAGGGCGTCGGCGTCGGGCACGGCGGCGAGCAGCTCGGCGCGGTTGGGTCCGTCGACCCAGCGAACCTCGACGCCGTCACCGAGCGCGTCGACGGTCGACTGGGCGAGCTTGTCGGCGATCAGAACTACAGGGCGGCCTGCTTGGCTCACTGGGGGTGCTCCTGAAGGAATGGGAATCGGCAATTTCGCGGCCCAGCTTAGTGGGCGCGATTTCGGGTGCCCTTACCGCCCGGTAGGCGGCTGCCTTCACAAGGATGACAGGGCAGTTCCCACTGAGCGAGACTCTCTAGGTCAATTGTCCAATTCAATGCGCGCAGGAACTGTCCGGCAGCTACGGTGCCGCGCATGTCTCGCACTCACCGCATACTCGCGGCCGTCGCACTGGCCGCGCTCCCACTGGCCGCGGCCGCACCCGCTCCGGCGGCCCCGATCGAGAACAAGGTCGTGGTCATCGGTATCGACGGCACGCTGTGGAGCGAGGTACTCGCCGCCGATGCCCCGAACCTGGGTCGCCTCGCCGCGGAGGGCACCCTCGCGCGCACCTCCATTGCCCCGCACACCACCATGTCGTGTGTCTCCTGGGCCACGGCACTGACCGGCGTATGGGATACCAAGCACGGCATCCAGGACAATGGATCCACTTGCAACCCAGGGCCTTTCGCGCAGTATCCGACGGTGTTCACACAGGTGGAGCGGGAGCGGCCGGCATTGACCACCGCGTCCATCGGCACCTGGGACAAGATCGGAATGATCGCGCGCACCGGCAGCCCGAAGGCCGACCGGGTGGTCGTCACCCAGATCGACCCCACCGGCGCGGGCGTGTGCGAGACCACCGCGGATGCCAATGCCACCGCGCAGGCCGTCACGGCCATCGCCGACGACGGGGCCGATCTGCTGTTCACCCACCTCGATCAGGTGGATATCGTGGGACATACCCTGCGCGGCATCTGGCCGCAGGCCTATCGCGATGCCATCGGCCGCGCGGACGGACTGGTCGGCAAGATCACCGCCGCGGTGGACGCGCGCGCCGCCGCATATTCGAATGAGCGGTGGACGATTCTGGTCACCACCGATCACGGTCATAAGCCCGATGGCGGACACGGCGGACAGAGCGCCTATGAGACGGCCAGCTTCGTCCTCGCGCGCGGGGCCGGTTTCGCGGCGGGCGCGGAGAACAACGGGTACACCCTGGCCGACATCACACCGACCGTGCTGGATCTGCTCGACGTCCCGGCTCCCGCGAACCTGGACGGGCGATCGATGCTGACGGGCGGCTCTGGCAACCCGGCCGCGCCGGTTCCGAATACGCCACCTGTCGACTCGGGGATCACCGGTTCGTCATCCGGTTCGGCGCAGGCGGCCATGGTGGCCAATCCACTGTGCGTTCTGGGCAGTGGCTCGGCCAGCGGATCAGCGAGCGGATCATTCGACCGGTAGACAGCCCTGCGTCCATGGAAAGAAAAGCCCGCCCTCGGAGCTGCGGCGTCCGAGGGCGGGCTTTGAAGCCGAATTAGTCGGCTACTGGGTTCACTTACCGAAAGAACCGGTCGACAGCGTGTCGAGGATGCCGGTGAGAGCAGCGCTACCGGTGTTCAGCCCACCGTTGATAGCGGCCATCAGGGTGTCCCAAATTACGGGGATCATATGAATCTCTCCTCACGAATTCTCAATTGAACTTCTGTCGCCGAGCATATCGGGCGACATTTCGGACCCGTTACCAGGGTTTACGGGAATGTGATGTGCACAACATCGAGTAACATCTGTGCCCGGAGTCATATGGGGCATTCGATCAGCACTGATCACGGATAGATCACGCATATCGGACTCATAGATACAAGCCCCTAAAAGTCGTGGACCGGTGCCGATCACGTCGCTAGCCTCACCGACCATGACCTTGCGTTCGATCCCCGCTTCCATGGACCCAGCGGTGGTCGCGACGATCGACGGCGAACTGGACCGGATCGAGCGCGACCACCGGGTCGACGTCCGCCTCGCCATCGAAAGTGGCAGCCGGGCTTGGGGTTTCCCCTCCCCCGACTCCGACTACGACTGCCGGTTCGTCTACGTCTCGCACATGGACGACTACCTGACGCCGTGGCGCGGGCGCGATGTCATCGAGACACCGCTGGTGGACCTGCTAGACGTGAACGGCTGGGAACTGGCCAAGGCGCTGCGACTGCTGGTGGCGGGCAATGCCGTACTCATCGAATGGTTGATGTCGCCGATCGTGTATCGCGGCGATACCGAATTCCGCGATGAATTGCGGGAACTGGCCGATGCGGTGGCCGACCGCAACCGGGTCGCAATGCATTATCTACACCTCGGCCGACGCCAGTGGAAACTTTTCGAAGCGAATCGCTCATTGAAGAAGGTGTTCTATTCATTACGCCCGGCGATGGCTTTGCGATGGCTCTGCGAACATCCCGATGCGGCGGTCGCGCCTATGCATCTGCCGACATTGCTCGAACAATGCGATCTGCCCGTCGATTTCGTGACATCGGTTCACGAATTGACCGAGCTGAAGTCGAAGACCCGAGAAATGGGGTCGGGGGCCGTTCCCGCACCGATCGCCGATTTCATCGATACCGAATTCGAGCGGGCCCCAGCGATGTTCGTCCCCGACCGTGGGCGGGACCTGGGGCCCGCGCGAGCGCTGACCGCCGACTTCTTCAGGCGTCAGGCGCTCCAACCACGCTGACCTGGAGGGCCTCCGGGCCGGGTTTGGTGCGCCGCACCTCGAACCGCACCCGCTGGCCCTCCTCCAGCGACCGGAATCCCCGTCCCTCGACGGCGGTGTACTCGACGAAGACATCGGGACCGTCGTCGTCGGGGGTAATGAAGCCGAAACCCTTCTTACTGTCGAACCACTTCACAGTGCCGCGCACCATTCCCACACCTTCTCGAACGTAGCCCTGACCGGATTGGCACGGCCCCGCCCGTACCGGGTCCAGAGTGGCACGCGACTCCTCGGCAAACAACCGGGTGTCGGGAAGTCGGGGGCGGCACGCGGGAGGATTGTGGTCGTGGCGGGCCGCCGGTACGGTGTCTCCCGGTCTCCTGGCAAACAACGCGGGCGGGGACCAGCCCGGCTGCCTCACCGCGCGCTGCGCCCATTCGCCTTCTCCCGCCACGGTGCACTTCCTGGCCCAGTCGCACATCCCCGGCCGCAGCCTGCACGCCCCTGTCTCCAACCCGCACAGCCCCTACAGGCGGTCGAGACCGGTGCCCGCTCAGCCCGACCTCAGTGGGCGGGGCTCACCGACCCGAATGCCGTCGAATGCGCGGCAGCCCATTCGGCGTACGAATGCGGAGCACGGCCGAGTAGCCGCTCCACGTCGTCGGTCAGCACCGCGTTGCGGCCTTCGCGCACATAGCGCTGCCCGGCCAGTGCGCCGTCGGCGAATTCCACCGACATGCCCGCCGCGAGCATGTGTTGGCGGGCGGCGTCCTCCGGGACGTCGACGACCTCCACCTCACGGTCGAGGACCGTCGCGAGGATTGCGGCCTGGTCCGGTGCGGTCAGCAATTCTGGACCGGTGAGGGTATAGATCTGCCCGGAATGTCCCGTGCCGACCAGGGCTTCCACGGCGACGGCGGCGACATCGCGCGGATCGACGATGCCCTGGGTACCGGCGCCGGTCAGGTTGGGAACGGGTTGTCCGGCGCGCAGCGGATCGGTCCAGCTGAGTGAGTTGGAGGCAAAGGAGCTGGGGCGCAGGATGGTCCACTCCACGCCGCTGCCGCGGACAGCGTTCTCACCGGACAGGTGCCAGGTGCCGACCCGGCCCAGTTCCGGATCGCCGGTTCCGATGGCCGACAGCTTCACAATGCGGCGGACCCCGGCGGCGACGGCTGTGGCGATGAGCGCTCGATCGGTATCGATGTCTTCCGGACCGAGTACGCCGACCAGGAAGACCGCGCGAGCCCCGTGCATGGCCGCGGCCATCGAGGCGGTGTCGGCGTAGTCGCCGCGCACCACCTCGACACCCGTCGGTGTGTGCGCCCGCGCCGGATCTCTCGTCACCGCGCGAACCTGCTCGCCGCGAGCGGACAACTGTCGAACGATCTCACTGCCGATGGTGCCGGTAGCACCCGTAACCAGAATCATGTGCACGATCCTGTCCGGGTGAGGGCCGGGAGCTATAGGAAATTTCGGCACAGCCGCGGCGACCGGAGACGACCTAGAATGACCTGGTGACCAGCATGCTCGCACCCGCTCGGAACGCCGACCTTCTCGAATCGCCGCTGCCGGTTCCGGAGTCGCTGCGGCCGTGGTTCGCCGAGTTGGGTCGCATTGCGATGGTCACCGATACGCCGCAGGCGCTCTTCCATATTCCACAGGTGACGACCACGATCATGCTGCAGACCGAGATTTCCGGTCGCGGAGCGGCATTCGTCATCGGACCGCAGACCCGAGCGTCCTACTGGACGGCGGATCGTCCCGGCGGATGCCTGCGAATACGGTTGGCCCCGGGCACAACTCGTCAACTGCTCGGCATCTCTACAGCCGATCTCGCGGACAGAATGGTCCACCTCGGCGATATGCCCGGCGCGGTAGGCGAACTCGCGGACGAGTTGCTGACACTTCCTTCTGACGAGGTAGTTCCATTCTTGGAAGCTGCTCTGCCACAACGTATTTCCGAGACCTCCACCCAGCGCGCGCATCGCGACCTGCTACGCAGCGCGGTCGAGGCGATCACCGGAAGTGCGGGCACACCGGTGCCCGACCTGGCCGCCGATCTCGCGGTGAGCGAGCGGCAGTTGCGCAACCTCTTCAACACCGGGATCGGACTGTCCCCCAAGCACTTCGGGCGCATCTCCCGAGTTCGACAGGTAATCGCGCACGGTGGTTCGACGCCGTGGGCCGAAGTCGCCTCCACCGCAGGCTTTTACGACCAATCACATCTGTCGGCGGACTTCCGATCACTGATGGGCGTACCGCCGGCCATGTTCTTCCGAGGCGACCTGCCCGCCCCCGCCCACTGCCGGAACAATCCAGGGCGAGAACGCTATTCGAGCGAACAGGCGGCCGCATAGGCCTCCGCCAGTCGTTCGGTCGGCCGCTTACCCGGCCGATCCGGGTATGGGATACCCAGGTGGGATTCGCGGAGTTCGTCCATGAACTCGTCCCAGAATTCCGGCCCTCCGGCCGCCATCAGCTCCGCGCGCACGCGCAAGCGCTCGGTGGTGGGCCGATGCCGCACCCCCCACGCGCCGAGATGGGCGATGGTGGGTACCAGTTCGATGGCGGCCCCGGTGAGCCGGTATTCGAGCTTCTGGCCGCGCTCGGCGTCGTCGCGGCTCAGCAGGCCCGCGGCGACCAGGCGCTTGAGCCGGTCGGAGAGAATATTCGAGGCGATGCCCTCCTCGGATCCGGCGAGGAGTTCGCGGAAGTGCCGGCGATTGCCGAACATGACGTCCCGCAGTACGAGCAGGGTCCACTTATCGCCGATCACCTCGATCGTGGCATTGATCGGACAGCCCGAGCGCGCCTGCACGGCAACCTCCCTCACGAACCCTATCGAAGAAACTGATTGCAGATTACAACCACTCACGATACAGTTCGTCCTACCGATTGCAAAACACAATCACTTTGAAGGGAAAGATCATGCCTCGTCTCCGCGTCCACAACGTCTCCATCTCCCTCGACGGGTATGCCGCCGGGACCGACCAGGGGGTGGACGACCCCCTCGGCGTCGGCGGAGAGCAGCTACACGAATGGTTTTTCGCCACCGCGTACGGCAAGGAAATGATCGGCGAATCGGGTGGCACGACCGGGATCGACAACCGGCATCTGATCGAGGGTGACGCGGGTATCGGCGCAACCATCATGGGGCGCAATATGTTCGGGCCGGTGCGAGGCGAATGGCCGGACCACTCCTGGAGCGGCTGGTGGGGGCCGAACCCGCCGTACCACCACGACGTGTTCGTCATGACCCATCATGTGCGACCGTCCTTGCCCATGGAGGGCGGCACCACCTTTCACTTCGTGAACGAGACGCCCGACGCGGTGCTGAAACGCGCTTTCGAGGCTACGGGCGGTGCGGATGTCCGCCTCGGCGGCGGCGCCTCGACCGTGCGGCAGTTCCTGCTCGCGGGGCTGGTGGACGATATGCACCTGGCGATCGCGCCGGTACTTCTCGGTGCGGGCGAGCGGCTGTACGACGATCTGGGCACGCTGCCGGGATACGAACTCGACCGTGTCGAGGCGGGCGAGGGGGCCACCCACGTGCACTTCACCAAGATCGGGTGACACACCGGGATCGGACGGGAACAATGCGGGAGTGGGCCGCCCGCGCCCACGTCGAGTGGGAGGACTTCCATTGGCGCGCATTCCCGGTATCAAAGCCAGGCTGACCGATCGGTTCCCCGGCCTCGCCGATTCACCCCTCCCTATTCCGACCCTGGCGGAGACGATCGCCGCTCGCCGACACTTCTTCGGCGACGCCATCGATCCGGAAACCGGTGCGGTACGAGAGAATAAGGTCGCGGCGGCTTGGTTCGGTTGCGCTGGATTCGCGATTGCCATGGGCGGCAATATCTTTCTGCTCGACGCCTGGGTGCCGCGCGGCATGACCTCCGGATACGTACCCACCACCCCCGCCGAACTCGCGGCCCTGCGCCCCGCCGCCATCTTCATCGGCCACGGGCATTTCGACCACGCCGCCGATGCCGGGCCCATCGCGCAGGCCAGTGGCGCGGTGATGCACGGCACCGCGGCGCATTGCGCGACCATTCGCAAGCAGGTCGCCTTCAAACCCGAATTCGACTGTGTGGAACTGGGTTCGGATGCGTCACTACCCGGCGAACGCCACGACTTCGAACTCACCCCCGGCCTGCAGGTGACGGCCATCCGCCACCTGCATTCCGCCCCCACCCGCCGTGGCCCCGAAGCCTCTGCGCGGGTCTCTCCCCGCCCCTGCCTCGGCGACGTCCGCACCCATCGCCCCACCCTCGCCGACGCCGCCCACCTGGCCCGCAATCTCTCCGCCCCCGAGGGCGGCACTCTGCTCTACCAGTTCCGCACCACGAATTTCACTCTGACCTGGCATGACTCATCCGGTCCACTGGCCGACAGAGCACCCCACGTACTCGACGTCCTGCGCGACCTCCCGCCCTCGGACGTCCACATCGGCGCGGTCCAGGGCTTCAACCAGTTCACCAACGGCCTGCGCGACCCCCGCAATTACATAGAAGCGTTGCGCGCCAAGGTGTTCATCCCCAACCACCACGACAACTGGCTACCCCTCATTACCGCCCGAGGCGAAGCGTTCCGCACGCCCCTACATGCCGAGATAGCGAAGCTACCGGAGGTGTCGCGCCCCGAAATCCGAATGCTCATCGACCCGGACGATTACGTATCTTCCGCACTTATGACATTCGAATAATCCTTCCGCCGCAGTGCATTTCGACCACAGACCGCCGCTGCGGTACGTAACCTGCTCGCATGTGGAGCATTGCCGCCGTTTCCGTAGTAGCTGTCGTAGCCATCGGCCTGGGATTTGCTGTGGGCCTACCCAAGGACTAATTCCGCACCATCGAATACCAGCCAGCCATTAGCCACCCCTCCAGGTCGCCCGTCCACTAAGTTGGCGCAATGCCGACGACCGCACCCAACGAGCGAGCCCAGGTAGCCGCGGCCTCCCGCCGCCTGGCCGAGGCCGGCCTCCTGATCGGCACCGCGGGCAATGTCAGCCTGCGCGCGGGCGACCTCATAGCCGTCACCGCCACCGGAACAGTCCTGGCCGACACCACCGCCGACCAGGTCACCGTCGTAGACCTGGACGGCAGCGTAATCGCGGGCAACCTCGCCCCCACCTCCGAACTGCAACTACACCTCGGCATCTACCGCGAATTCCCTTCCGCCGGAGCCGTAGTCCACACCCACGCCCCCAAATCCACGGCGATCGGCTGCGTACTCGACGAACTCCCAGTTCTCCACTACCAGCAATTGCTCCTCGGCGGCGTAACCCCCGTGGTCCCATTCCGCCCCTTCGGCACCCTCGAACTCGCCACCGCCGTTCTGAACGCCCTCCAGGGAAAACAGGCCGCCCTCCTAGCCAATCACGGCGCCGTCACCCTCGCCCCCACCTTGGACAAGGCAGTCGAACACGCCCTACTCCTCGAATGGGCCTGCACCCTCTACCTGGACACCGCCATCCTGGGCACTCCCCGAGAACTCACCCCCGAACAACAGCAGGCCGTCATAGAAATAGCCCTCCGCACCGGCTACGGCACACCCAAACCCGTTGAGAAAGAACCTCGATGAACATCGTTACCCTGGGCGTCCACGTCGTCGACATCCTCGTCCGCCCGGTAGCGGCTCTGACTGAAGGGCAGCTAACCACCCTTGTGGAAGACATCCGTATCACCCCCGCGGACACCGCCGCCGGAACTGCTGTAATCCTCTTTTCAGCCGGATTTCTGCGAGCTGTCGGCCTAGGCCGTTCCCTCCCTGAGGCGACCCGACCAGCCAGTGCCACGGCCGCTCTCGTCGCCCGAGGACTCGGAACCGATCACGGCAGCTTCGACCTCACAGCCGTCGAAGGCTTCGCCAGATCGACACCAACCCGCACAGCGCAGAGTTAGACGGGATACCCGTATTCACAAGAATCAGCGCCATCCACAGGCCAACCATTTTCGCAGGACCATCCCCGACACAGCCATGCAGACTCCTCCATCCTCGATCTGTGATCCGAACGCGTTCAGAACTACTCGGTGAAGGGATTTCGCCGACCACTATCGCCGACCGTTGCCGCCGTGGCGAATACATCCGTCTGCTCCCCGGCACGTACTGCCTCGCAGCACCAACCGCACTCACCAGATGCCGGGCAATCGTTGCCTGGCTGCCCAGCGCGATCATCACCCACCGCACCGCGGCCTGGTTACAAGGCATGCTGCCACAACCAACCCTGTTCGAAGCCACCGTACCGAAATCCATGTACCGAAAGACACCACCGTGGCTGCGCCTCTATCGCCGTGACCTGCCATGCGAGTGGACCGGCGAGACGTGGGATCTTCCGACCACGTCTCCTGCACCAACCCTGCTGGATTGCCTCACCGTCCTCTCCAGTACAGATGCCGACCGCTTGGTCGACGAAACCCTGGGCCGTACCGTCGCCCTACACGACGTGCTCGACCTGTGCCGGACAAGTAGACGCGGCTCCCCCGCTCTCCGAAGGCAATTGCACGAAGCCGCGCTGCACGCAGCCTCCGACCCCGAACGCCGTTTCGCCAGAGCCCTCACCAAACGCGGCCTCAATCTCCTGAACAACCACTGGATCGGCCAGTACTGCTGCGACTTCGTCGACGAGCGCTCCCGCACCATCATCGAAATAGACGGCCGCGAATTCCACAGCGCGCCAACAGTCTTTCGCAGCGACCGCCGTCGACAGAACGCCCTTCTCCTCGACGGCTGGTTGATCCTGCGCTACGCGGCAGCCGATGTATACGGCGCGTTGGACGCCTGCGTGGATGAGGCGGCAAATGCGATCCGGCGACGACGTAGAGGGAAGCCAGCGCACTGATCCGGCCTAAACGTGCACCCTCGATTCCGCACAGCCAGATTCAGCCCACTTGTGCGGGAAAGTGCACGAAAACGCCGCCACCCCTCCATCACAATATGCGCCGCCCGCTGCGATTCATACTCACGCACGCCGCTTCGACGCCTGCAGCAGACCGCGAAGCTCACCAGGCTGGAGCCATCGCGGTCCACGATGAATCATCCTGTGGCAGTTGGAACAAAGCAGGATCAGATCGGACGAGCGAGTGGAAGTCTCCCCCGAGGCGTGGAGTGGAACGACGTGGTGGCATTCGATGTAGCCGTTGCCGCGCTCGCCGTAGACCGCTTCGAAATCGAAAGCGCAGACTTCACAACTGACTCGCCCGTGAACGCGACGGAATTCGATAATCTTCTTGCTCCGCGCCTTGGGATTTCGTTCGCGGCGATAGTGCAGGGCTTCCAATAGTCGGCCTTCGCGAACACTTCCGCTATCCTCGACGGGCGCATCACCGAGCGGCACGTCGGCGTCGAACTGCCCAGCGGATACGGATCGTCGGATCAGTTCCGCTGCTGCATGCATCTCTACGGGTGCGGCCAGGAAGTCATCCAGCACCACCCGGTCCAACTTTCCACCACGGGTCTTTTTCCCGAGGTAGCCCGGATAGTGCGTAGCGATATCAGTGGTCTTACGTGACACGCTGTTCGGGCTGCGAAACTTCTGATCGCGCGCAGTGCGTGGATGGATCGGCAGTGACCGCAGCAGATCTGAAAGCTCAGTGACCGCGAGATCGTGTTCTCGCAGCTCACGCCCACCGTTCTGAAATACCAGGTCGCATGCCAAGATCAATTCATCCCGTGTCCACGCCGGGTTCCGAGCCATGTGAACCACATTAGGTTCAGACCACACCACCAGCAAACAGTCTGGTTCGTTCCGGTTTGGTAAAGGTTGGTCGACCGCTCAAATGTACGGCGTCGGTGATGGTGCACAAGGGATTTCGGCGACCGTGCCCGGGGCGAACGTGTTCAGTACCAGCGCTGCAACAGTCGGGTCGACGGAAACGGAATTGTGCCCCGCCAAGTTCGCCGCGCACACGTCCTGCAGCACAATATTCGTCGCGTTCGGCGCATCTCGGATTCCACTCGTGTACGGCACCACCTCTTGATCCGCTCGGGTTACCAGGTTGGTGTAGTGCACCTCCGGTGCGTAAACGCCTGCAGCCTGGAGATTTTGGATGAAGTCGGAGATGGGAAGCATGTCTACGCAACCCTGGCAGGTGGGGCGGAGGGCGGCGAAGACTGCTTGGTCGGCGTGAAGGCCGTAGACCGCGTTGACGAGGGGGTCGGCGGCGTGGGTGCCCTGCCAGATGGGGGCGAGGTTGAAGGTTTGGTCGACTACCTTTGCGCCGCCGTCGAAGAGGAGGTAGTTGGCGGCTACCAGGGTGCCTTGGGACCAAGTGACCATGTCTACTTTTGCGGCACCGGTGGATTCGAGGACTCGGGTGACGAAGTCGCGTAATTCGAGGCTGGACTGAGGGATTGGCTCCATGCCGCCCGCTCCGGCAATGGGTGCCCCTTGGCCGGGGTAGATGCCGTAGGTGACGGAGTAGACGCAGTAGCCGTTGTTGTGGAGGAGCGGGGAGAGGGCGGGCCAGCCTGCGCCGTTGCCGGTTATACCGTGGACCAGGACTACCGGTTGGGGGTGGGCTGCAGTGGGGACGCAGGTCCAGTCGTTGCCGCCGGGTGGGTTGTAGGGGGGCTCGGCGGTGTTCACGTCGGCGAACCATTGGGTTACCGAGTAGTTGACCGGAAGCTGGTTGGGGGCCGCGGAGGCGGGGGCCGTGGCGAGGAGTAGAACGGCCGCCGCGGTCAGGGGAAGGCCGATACGACTACAGATCCGACGCAAGTGAAGTCCTCCGCGGGTCGATGCTCCCAATGGCGTGACCGAGCGGTCGCTGAGCGACCGGTCGATACCTTAGCGGGCATATTCGGGCGGAGCAGACGTGAAACGCGGAGCGGCGGTTGGGAAAATCGGGTGATCAGACGCCCGTGGCGAGGGCGCGCATACAGCGCACGGCGACGGCCGCGGGGCCCGCGGTGGGCAAGGTCGTATCGAGCGCCCACTCCTCCAAGGCGATGCGGATGGCTCCGGCGGCGGCTGCGGCGAGCAGGCGCACGCGGAGAGGATCCGTGCCGGGGCCCGCCAAATCGCCCAGCACTCGGGCCAATTCGCGTTCGGCCTCCATATTGATGCGGTGCCATACCGCCCGCAGGGCCGCATCGTCATCCATGGCGCGCAGCAGTCCTCGGGTCAGTTCCAGATCGTCGCCGTCGTCGATGGCCATCGACCGGACCGCCGCGGCCTGTAGTTCGTTGACCCTGGGTAGCCGACGGGGGCCAGCGGCGATTATCTCCAACCAGCGTTGCGCACCGGTAGCCAACATGGGTTCGACAGCGTCTTCTTTGGTGCGGGTGTACCGGTAGAGGGTGCGCAAGGCGATACCCGAGGCGTCGGCGATCTCCTCGGCCGTGACGTCGGCGGTCCCGCGTTCGGCGAAAAGGCGAGCGGCGGTGCGGGCGATATCGAGGCGAGTTTCGGTCTTGCGACGCTCGGCCAGGGTCGGGCGAGAGGTTGTCACAGCACCTCCTTTCAGGGCGAATCCCTCCGATCCTAGCTCGATCCCGGTCTTCGGGTGCCATCATGGCACGTTGTGCCATTCGGGCGTAACGTGTCAATCGGGCATTTTGGAGACAATGGAGGAGATTCAATAATGGAGCGTTTTACCGATCGCAGGGTCCTGATCACCGGTGCGGGCTCCGGCATCGGCCGGGCGACCGTGCATCGGATTCTGAGTGAGGGTGGGCGCGTGGTCGCCGCCGATATCAGCGAGAGCGGGCTGGCCGAGACCGCCAAGCAGGCTGCCGCCACCGGGACCGCCGACCGACTCAGCACGCTGGTGATCGATATCGGCGATGAGGAGTCGGTGCGGTCCGGTGTCGCCTCGGCGGTGGAAACCCTTGGTGGGCTTGATGTTCTGGTGAATGCCGCGGGCATTCTGCGGTCGGCGCATACGCATGAGATGCCTCTCGCGGACTTCAATCAGATTATTTCCGTCAACCTCACCGGCACCTTTCTCATGATTCGCGAGGCACTGCCGGCGCTGCTGGAGTCGGAGGACAAGGTGATCGTGAACTTCACCTCCACCTCGGCGTTCTTCGCGCACCCGTATATGGCTGCGTACGCGGCGTCCAAGGGCGGGATCATGTCCATGACCCACGCGCTGGCTGCGGAGTACAGCAAGCAGGGGCTGCGGGTGGTGGCGGTCGCGCCCGGTTCCATTTCCAGCGATATGACCGATGGGAAGGGCCCCGGCCTGCCCGCCGATGCCGATATAAATCTGTTCATGAAGCTGATGCCGGGTATCGGCCAGGGCTTCGCCTCCCCGGATACCGTCGCCGGTGTGGTCGCCATGTTGGCTTCCGAGGATGGAAAGTTCATTACCGGCACCGAGATTCGCATCGATGGCGGCACTCACTACTGATTTCCGGAGATCGTCGCCGCCACACCGTCGAGGATGATTTCGAGGCCGAAGGAGAAGTCCTCGTCGGTGGTGTCGGCGACCTCGGGTGCGGTGAAGAGGCCCGAGGCGAAGAGTTCGGCGACGTCCGGGAAGCGTTGCGGGTCGACGAGGTCGGACAGGTCGCGGCTGTAATTTCGTAGCGCCTGCACCTCGTCGAGAGCCGCTGCCCGCCTTGCCTGTTCGAGTTGGTAGCCGGTAATGAAGGCTTGCCGCACATAGCCGCCGACCAGGGTTATCACGCCGATTTTGGCAGACCAGCCCAGAGTGGTGTCGCGTAGAGCACGCAGACCCATATCCATCCAGCCCAGCGCGTTCGGGCCGCGTGGCGGCCCGCTGATCGGCAGCTGAATGAGCCACGGATGACGGCGGTGGACCGCCAGGTTGGCCCGCGCCCATTGACGCAAGGATGTCCGCCACTCCCCCAACACGCCAAGCGATTCCGGCGGCAGACCGACGGCGTCGTCGCCCATGAGAACCATGAGCTCATCCTTCGAACCGATATGGCGATAGAGCGACATCGGCGTAACCGCCAGGGCCGCGGCGATCTTCGGAAGGGTCGCACCCGCCAATCCGTCACGATCGGCCAGCTCCACGGCCACCTCGACAACGCGCTTCACATCCAAGGCGGCCGGACGACCCAGGCGCGTCCCAGCGGATAGTCGCCACAATCTCGCCAGATCGTCGGGTACCTCCGGTTCTGACATGGGTACACATTCTCCTCTCGGCCATCGTGGGCTCTCGCCACCCCTGCGGCAAGGGATTAGTATGTCGCTTATAGTATAAGGCATATACTATCAATAAGGCCGTTCAACCAGGAGAAACTATGGATACCCACGCACTCCGCCGCACCGCCGGAATCGCCGCCATCATCGGAGCCGTCCTACACCTGGTGGAGCTCCCCCTCTATTTCGTCTACAGCGGACCGCCCCCGGACTGGAATATCTTCATCCGCAGCCTCTTCGGCTTGACGGGCCTGACCATTCTGATCGTCTTCATGACCGGATTCGGCACGCTCGTCAAGCGCGCGGATCCGCGCTACGACTGGCTGGCCACCCTCGTCACCACCGCCGGGTTGATGTGGGTGACAGTCGTTTTGGTGTCCATGGGCCTCGAGGTCGGCGCGGCCATCCAGGCACCGGAACCCATCGATCCGACCATCGCCGTCTCCGGCACCTACATCCTCTACGGCACGATTTCCCGGCTACTGGAGGGATTGTTCCTGGTGGCCTTGGGATTCGCGGTGCTGCGCACCCGGATGCTCCCGGACTGGGTCCGACGATCCGCCTTCATCCTGGCGGGCGTCAACTTCGTCTTCGTACCCTCGCTGTTCTTCGGGAACAACCCGGCGAACTTCTACGCCGCCAACGGCTGGGGCACCACGGCCACGGTCGGCGGCCTCACCATGCTCTGGTTGCTCGCCATCGGGGTTGCCCTCACCAAAGAGTCATCCCTGAGAACTACCCGACCCTGAAATTTTCCGAATTCGTGCCAGCACCATGCCATTCCGAAACGAATTGCGGCACAGTACAAGCCATGAAGTCGACCAAACTCGTTTCTCCCCGACGCAAGCTGGCCCGACTAGCCGTCGCCGGTGCGATCGCCGCGATCCCCCTTGCCGCCCTGGCGGTTCCGGCCTCGGCCGAGATCACCCTCGAACCCGAGGTCACCGAGGTGGCGCACCCGCACCATAACAACAACAACTATCCCTGGAACAACAACCGATACCCTTGGGAAAACCGAAATTCCTGGGATAACCGAAACCACTGGAACAACGACGATTGCGATCGTCACGGCCGCGGCCACCACCACGACCGGAACCACGACCGGAACTTCCCGCGCAACGTACTCCCGCGCGGATCCTTCGGCAGCAGCTGACAGCGCATACGAAAAGGCCCGGCATCGAAACCGATGCCGGGCCTTTTCAGCAGTTACGAAACCCTACGCGGTTTCGGTGATCGGGCGATCGACCCAGCTCATCAGGCCGCGCAGCTTGGCGCCGGTGACCTCGATCGGGTGCTCGGCATTGGCCTTGCGCAGACCCTCGAGCTCCTTGTTGCCGCCCTCGACATTGGCGACGAGGCGCTTGACGAAGGTGCCGTCCTGGATATCGGTCAGGATCGCCTTCATGCGCTCCTTGGTGCCGGCGTCGATAACGCGCGGGCCCGACAGATAGCCACCGAACTCGGCGGTGTCGGAGACCGAGTAGTTCATCCGCGCGATGCCGCCCTCGTACATGAGGTCGACGATCAGCTTGAGCTCGTGCAGCACCTCGAAGTAGGCCATCTCGGGGGCGTAGCCCGCCTCGACCATGACCTCGAAACCGGTCTTGACCAGTTCCTCGGTGCCACCGCAGAGCACGGCCTGCTCACCGAAGAGGTCGGTCTCGGTCTCTTCCTTGAAGGTGGTCTTGATGACGCCGGCGCGGGCACCACCGATGGCCTTGGCGTAGGACAGCGCCAGGGCCTGGCCCTCGCCCTTCGGGTCCTGATCGACGGCGATCAGGGCCGGAACGCCCTTGCCGTCGACGAACTGACGACGCACCAGGTGGCCGGGGCCCTTCGGGGCGACCATGGCGACGGTGATGAAGGCCGGGGCCTTGATCAGACCGAAGTGAATGTTGAGGCCGTGGCCGAAGAACAGCGCGTCGCCGTCCTTGAGGTTGGGCTCGATGTCATTGGTGAAGATCGACGCCTGCGCGGTGTCGGGGGCGAGCACCATGATGACGTCGGCCCACGCCGAGACCTCGGCGGGAGTGCCGACGGTCAGACCGGCCTCTTCGGCCTTCGGGCGGGACTTCGAACCCTCGGCCAGGCCGACGCGCACGTCGACGCCGGAGTCGCGCAGGCTCAGCGAGTGGGCGTGACCCTGGCTGCCGTAGCCGATGACAGCGACCTTGCGGCCCTGGATGATCGACAGGTCAGCGTCGTCGTCATAGAACATCTCGACTGCCACTTTGGGTTCTCCTTCTTGGATTCTGTGTCTGAGTTGTGTGGATCCCGACCAAAAGCATGCCGGGATGACGGGGTTTCAGCCGCCGCGACCGCCGGTTACCAGCGAGTCGCGGCGGTGGACTACTAGCGAGTCGCGGTAATGGACTTGGGTCCACGACCGACGGCGACCACTCCGGACTGCACGATTTCCCGGATGCCGTACGGCTCCATCATGCGCAGCAGCGCGTCCAGCTTGGACCGCGTGCCGGTGGCCTCGATGGTCAGCGCGTCGGGCGAGACGTCGATCACCTTGGCGCGGAACAGGTTCACGGCCTCGATCACCTGGGTGCGGACGCTGGCGTCGGCGCGCACCTTCACCAGGATCAGTTCGCGGGCGACGGAGGAATCCGCGTCCTGCTCGACAATCTTGATGACATTGACCAGCTTGTTGAGCTGCTTGGTGACCTGCTCGAGCGGCAGGTCGTCGACCGTCACGACGATTGTCATGCGCGAGATCTCGGGAATCTCGGTACTGCCGACGGCGAGCGACTCGATATTGAAGCCGCGGCGGGAGAACAGGCTCGCGACGCGCGCGAGCACACCGGGCTTATCCTCCACCAGCACGGAGAGGGTATGGGTGGTGCTCATTCCTCGGTCCCCTTCTGGGCGCGCTCGTGCGCGTTGAGCGTGGCCTTCTCGTGCAGCATGGCCTCGTGGATGACGGCCGGTTCCTCCACCGACTCGTCATCGTCGAACAGCGGGCGGATTCCGCGCGCGGCCATGATCTCGTCATTGGAGGTGCCGGCGGCGACCATCGGCCACACCTGCGCGTCCTTGCCGACGATGAAATCGATCACCACGGGGCGGTCGTTGATCGACTGCGCCTCGCGGATGGCGGCCTCCACATCCTCTTCCTTCTCCACGCGAATGCCGTAGCAGCCGAGCGCTTCCGCCAGCTTCACGAAGTCGGGGATGCGCAGGGTGTGGGTGCCCAGATCGGTGTTCGAGTAGCGCTTCTCGTAGAACAGGGTCTGCCACTGGCGGACCATGCCCAGGTTGCCGTTGTTGATCAGCGCGACCTTGATCGGCACGCCCTCGACGGCGCAGGTGGCGAGTTCCTGATTGGTCATCTGGAAGCAGCCGTCACCGTCGACCGCCCAGACCTCGCGGTCCGGTGCGCCCATTTTCGCGCCCATGGCGGCGGGCACGGCGTAGCCCATGGTGCCGAGGCCACCGGAGTTCAGCCAGGTGCGCGGCTTCTCGTACTTGATGAACTGGGCGGCCCACATCTGGTGCTGGCCGACGCCCGCGCAGTAGATGGCGTCGGGTCCGGCCATCTGGCCCAGCTTCTCGATGACGAATTCCGGCGACAGCGAACCGTCGCTGGGGGTCTTCCAGCCCAGCGGGTACGACTTGCGCACGCCGTCGAGGTACTTCCACCACTCCGAGATCTCCACCAGCGGAGCAGAACCGGAGGCCGGATCGGCCTTGAGGGTTTCGATGAGTTCGGTGATGACCTCGCGGCAGTCGCCCACGATCGGGACGTCCGCGTGCCGGTTCTTGCCGATCTCCGCCGGGTCGATATCGGCGTGGATGATCTTGGCGTTGGGCGCGAAGGAATCCAGCTGGCCGGTGACCCGGTCGTCGAAGCGCGCGCCCAGGGTGATCAGCAGATCGGAGCGCTGCAGCGCCGCGACCGCGCCGACGGTGCCGTGCATACCCGGCATACCCATATTCAGGGTGTGCGAGTCGGGGAACGCGCCGCGCGCCATCAGGGTGGTGACCACCGGAATACCGGTCAGCTCGGCCAGTTCGAGGAGCTCGGGCGAGGCGTCGGCCTTGATGACGCCGCCGCCGACGTAGAGCACGGGAGCCTTGGCTTCCATGATCATCCGCGCGGCCTCGCGCACCTGCTTACCGTGCGGCTTGGTAACCGGACGGTAGCCGGGCAGCCGCATCTCCGGCGGCCAGCTGAAGGTGGTCTGCGCCTGCAGCACATCCTTCGGGATATCGACCAGGACGGCGCCCGGGCGGCCGCTGGAGGCCAGGTGGAAGGCCTCGGCGAGGATGCGCGGGATATCGATACCGTCGGTGATCAGGAAGTTGTGCTTGGTGATCGGCATGGTGATGCCGGAGATATCGGCTTCTTGGAAGGCGTCGGTACCGATCAGCGCACGGCCGACCTGACCGGTGATGGCCACCAGGGGCACCGAGTCCATCTGGGCGTCCGCGATAGGCGTCACCAGGTTGGTCGCACCCGGACCGGATGTGGCCATACACACACCCACCTTGCCGGTTGCCTGGGCGTAGCCGGTCGCGGCGTGACCCGCGCCTTGCTCGTGCCGGACCAGCACGTGGCGGACCTTGGTGGAGTCGAACAGTGGATCGTAGACAGGAAGGATCGCACCGCCCGGAATACCGAATACCGTGTCCGCGCCGAGCTCCTCGAGCGATCGGACGACCGACTGCGCGCCGGTGACCCGCTCGGGCGGGACCTGTCGGCGATTCGGGGCGGCCGGAGCCGCGGTCGGCTGAGTGGCCGAGGGCGCGGGCCTGCGGGCCGAGGGCCCGGGCCGGGCGGTAGGTGCGCTCACCGTCTTGGTTCCTTACTGCTTGTCGTTCCCACACTTGCCTGAACACAAAAAAGCCCCCGACAGCCAATGGCTGTTCGAGGGTGGCGCGTCGCAGCTGCGAGCTGACGTAAAGGAGCTACATCGTCGGCTCAGCGCTGGACGCGCCGGCCGATTACGAGTCGCTCGATTCGATTCACGCGCTCGACGGTATGTGCGCGCAAGTCGTTGAGTCAAACTTCTGACCAATGGTGTCTCATTATGTGAGACAGAGCGGTTGTTCGGGTTCAATCACCACAATGCGAGGATGGGGGTGTGTCATCACCGCATCAGTCCGTGCCACCAGGTCGATCGTCCCATACGTCCGCTGACGGATCGGAGACGGGTGTCTACCCGAGCGTTCAGTTCCGCAGTGATTGGCTATGGCTGTTCGCCATCCTCATCGTGCCGCTCGTGATCACCTGGCCGCTGTGGCTGACCAGACTGAAGACCGTGGTCAGCGATAACGGACTGGAGGTGCGCGGGCTGGTGCGCACCCGCCGCGTGCCGTGGTCGGAGATCTCCGGCGTCCGCATTCCGGGATTCGGCGGTGTGCGCGCGACGCTGACCGATGGGAGCGAAATCGCGCTGCCCGGCGTTGATTTCGGACGTATCCGACAGTTCGTGCACGCCTCGCGGGGCCGCCTCGACGATCCGGGTGAGCGCGTGATCGCCGTCTCGCGGCTCGCACACCTCGCGGTATTCGTGGTGCTGCTCGGCGCGATCTTCCCGTTCGCGGGCTGGCCGCAGGTGCTCTGGGTGCTGTTCATTGTTCCGATCGCGCTGGCGGTGTGGGTGGAGCGCACCCGGACCAAGGTGTCGAATGCGGGACTCGACCTGCGCAGCGTATTCGGACAGCGGCATATCGATTGGGCGCAGGTCAAGGGGCTCGAGATCCCCAAGCGCGGGTATCTGCGACTGCATCTCACCGATGACGCCAAGGTGACATTGCCCGCGGTCGGCTACGACCGGCTGGCCGATCTGGTGGAGGCGTCGGGCGGGCGGATTCCGGATCCGTTCGTCGAACCGGAGGACGCGGACGCCCCGGACTCGGAGAACACCACGGACGCCGAGAAGACCGCAGACACCGAGAACACCGAGCAGGCCGAGTCCACGGACGAACCGGCCCAGGCCGACAGCGAGCGGTAGCGGCGAGCGGACCTCGCGCACCGGATGCACACCCACGCACCCGTTCCAGCACTTGGAGCGGGTGCGTATTCGTACAAAGGGTGCGCAGTTCTGCGGTCTGTGCGGACGCCACATAACGGCGGAGTAACGTGTGATGGCCGCCGAAGCGATTCGGCGCAGTCGCTAACAGCCCCCCGCGACGAGACCCCGAGGACCTATCCATGCCACCGCTTCGCTCACGCACCACCACCGTCGGCCGCAATGCCGCGGGCGCTCGTTCCCTCTGGCGCGCCACCGGTCTCACCGACTCCGACTTCGGTAAGCCGATCATCGCCATCGCGAACTCCTACACCCAGTTCGTACCCGGTCACGTGCACCTGAAGGACGTCGGCGAGATCGTGGCCGAGGCGATTCGCGAGGCGGGCGGCGTCGCCCGCGAGTTCCACACCATTGCCGTGGACGACGGTATCGCCATGGGACACGGCGGCATGCTGTACTCGCTGCCGTCGCGCGAGATCATCGCCGATTCCGTGGAGTACATGGCGAATGCCCACACCGCCGACGCGCTGGTGTGTATCTCCAACTGCGACAAGATCACTCCCGGCATGCTCAATGCCGCCATGCGGCTGAATATCCCGGCCGTCTTCGTCTCCGGTGGACCGATGGAGGCCGGTAAGGCCGTCGTGGTCGACGGTGTGGCGCAGGCCCCCACCGACCTCATCACCGCCATCTCGGCGAGCGCCTCCTCCACCGTCACCGATGAGGGCCTGGACGAGGTCGAGCGTTCCGCCTGCCCGACCTGTGGTTCCTGTTCCGGCATGTTCACCGCCAATTCCATGAACTGCCTCACCGAGGCGCTGGGTCTGGCGCTGCCGGGCAATGGCTCGACGCTGGCCACCCATGCCGCCCGCCGGGCGCTGTTCCAGAACGCCGGTCGGGTCATCGTGGATATCGCCAACCGCTGGTACCGCACCGACGACGCCTCCGTACTGCCGCGAAATGTGGCCAATGCGAAGGCCTTCCGCAATGCCATGGCCCTCGATGTCGCCATGGGCGGGTCCACCAATACCGTGCTGCACACCCTCGCCGCCGCGCAGGAGGGTGAGATCGACTTCGATCTGCAGACCATCGACGAGATCTCGCGTCGGGTGCCGTGCCTGTCCAAGGTGTCGCCGAACTCCGACTACCACATGGAGGATGTGCACCGGGCCGGTGGCATTCCCGCCATCCTCGGTGAGCTGCGCCGTGGCGGACTGCTCGAAACCGATGTCACCACCGTGCACACCGCGTCCTTCGACCAGTGGCTCGACGAGTGGGATATCCGCTCCGGCAAGGCTTCCGAGACGGCCATCGAACTGTTCCACGCCGCGCCGGGTGGCGTGCGCACCACCGTGCCGTTCTCCACCGAGAACCGCTGGTCCTCCCTGGATACCGATCAGGCTGGAGGCTGCATTCGCTCGGTCGAGCACGCCTACACGGTCGAGGGTGGACTGTGCGTGCTGCGCGGCAATATCGCTCCCGATGGCGCCATCCTGAAGACCGCGGGTATCGATGAGGATCTGTTCACCTTCGAGGGTCCGGCCGTGGTGGTCGAATCCCAGGAGGAGGCGGTCTCGCTCATTCTCGGCAAGAAGATCGTGCCGGGTGATGTGGTCGTGGTCCGCTACGAGGGTCCCTCGGGCGGTCCCGGCATGCAGGAAATGTTGCACCCCACGTCATTCCTGAAGGGTGTTGGTCTGGGCAAGGTCTGTGCGCTCATCACCGACGGCCGGTTCTCGGGCGGTACCTCCGGTCTGTCCATCGGACACGTTTCCCCGGAGGCGGCGAGCGGCGGAACGATCGGTCTGATCGAGACGGGTGACCGAATTCGCATCGATGTGCACACCCGAGCACTTGAACTTTTGGTTTCCGATGGTGTATTGGCCGATCGGCGCGCGAAAATGGAAGCGTCCGAACGGCCGTGGCAGCCCGCCAACCGCGACCGTCCCGTCACCACAGCCCTGCGGGCATACGCCGCGCTCGCGACGTCCGCCGATAAGGGCGCCGTCCGGCGGGTGCCGTAACTCTCTAGGGGTAAGCGTGACAATCGAATACACCGGCAAGGTCGATGCGATGCTTGTCGAATACTCGGCCATGCTCGACCGCTGTGATGTCCGGAATACGCAAGCGCGTGAAATTCTGGCGGAGGCCGAAGCGCTCGCCGCGGAAACGCGGGAGCTCTTCGGGGCCGAATATTCCGCACCCGCCGATGAGGCCGCGGGGATCCGGGCGCAGCGCGATGCCCTGGATGCCCAGGTCAATGCCAAATCCCAGGAGGTACAGCGCCTGCATCGGGAGAACTTCGATGAATGGCGGAGGTTCACCGACACCGAGTGGTGAGGGACCGTAATGCGCAACGGCCGAGGCGATCTGTCGCGAACCGCGATGTGATCGTCTCGGCCGTTGTGGTTTTCCGCGCGGCGTCTTCCGTGCTGTGCGGTCAGTTGAAGGGGCCGACCCCGGTGAGGGGGTTGCCGCCGTGCAGCCAGAGCCAGGTGCCGATGGCGGCGGCCACGGCCGCCACCAGGGCGGCCAGGGACCCGAGGAAAGGCCTGGTGGCCCAGCCGCGGTTGCGGTCGAGGGAGAGGCGTCCCGGACCGGTGAGAATAATGGCCGCGGCCGCACCGGCGAGAATGGATTCCAATTCGACGGCACTGTCTCCGGCCTTGTACTGGAAGCCCGGGACCATGCCCTGCTTCCAGAACCAGGCGCTGATGATGGTCGCCAGGACCGCGCCCGCCGCGAGGGGGGTGGCGAGGCCGAGGACGATCAGGATGCCGCCGCCGAGTTCGCTGACAATGAGGAAGGCCGCGCCGATATCGGCCTGGCTCCAGCCGCCGTTCTCCAACATATCGCGGGTGCCCTCGAGACCCGGGCCGTGGAACCAACCGGTCAGCTTCTGCAGCCCGTGGTAGATGAAGGTACCGCCGACCACCAGGCGCAGCAGGAGCAATCCGAGGTCGAGCGTGCCGCGACGGTCGTCTCGGCGACGCAGCCGACCGGTATCGCCGGGCGCGGTGGGCGCGGGCGGAATGCTCGCGAACGCATAGGACGGGGAGATGCCCTCGGTATCCAAGGCCGGATCTGTCGTGGCATCGCTGCCGATACCTTGGGCCGCGCCACCATCCTGCACGCCACCGATCCCCTGCGCGCCGCCGACATCCTGCGCGCCGCCGACACCTTGGGCGGCAGCGCCGAAGCCCGGTGCGGCACCGCCGCCGGGCCCCTGCGCCGGGCCACCGCCCTGCACCTCGGCGCGCGTCGGCACGTCGAGGTCGAGCCCCAATTCCTCGTCGGTGCGCGGAATTTCCTTGGTGAAGTCCGCGCCGGGCGTGGAAATCTGCTCGGTCGGACTGTCGAAGGGGCTGCGCACCGGCTCGCCCGACCTCGGCGCGGACGCGGGTTCACCAGACCCCGCCGCAGCGGTTGGATCGTTCGGCTTGTCAGTCACGCGGGTCAGGGTAAGCCGCCCGAGCCGCCTACGCGCGGCAGTCGACTGGCGTGTCCGGTTCGATATTCACACGGACCTGTCGGAAAATCCCGCTGTGCCCACCCCGTCCGAGCGGGCGCGGCGGGTTTTCCGTAACGTTCTCAACATGAAGTTGGTTGCCGGAGGCCGAGTCAGGGTCTGCGCGGGGAAGGTCGCGGTCGGTCTGGTGGTCGGGGTGACGCTACTGGCCGGATGTGCCCGCTTCGACGATTCCGCGTCGAGCCCGTTCACGCCCGAACCGGACTGGCAGGATGCCGATCTGAAGACTTCCCAACCGCAGGAGTCGCCGTCCGAGCGGGCGCGGCCCGATCTGCCGTGTGTGGATCCGGATCCGGCGGTGGTGGTGTCGTGCCTGGATACCACCGGCGGGCTGGTCACCCTCTCGGATGGGGTGAGCGCACTGGTCGGCGAACGCACCACCGGACGCATTCTGAAGGTGGAGGCCACCTCCGAGGGCGTGCCACCCGATCCGATCGAAGTCACGCGGGTGGATGTGGATCCGACCGGCGATGGCGGTCTCACCTCACTCGTACTCTCGCCCAGCTTCTCCGAGGACGGGCTGCTCTACGCCTACGTCACCACCGGATCGGACAATCGGGTGGTGCGCATCTCCACCCAGGGCGGCGGTGAGGCCAAACCGATCCTCACCGGAATCCCCAAGGGCGCCAACGGCAATCGCGGCTCGATCGACTTCCATACACCCAACCGCATGGTGGTGCTCACCGGCGACGCGGGCAATCCCTCGGCCGCCGCCGACAATGGATCGCTGGCCGGAAAGCTGCTGGCGGTGAACTCCCCCGCCCCCGGTGCCGCCGCGGAAATCATGCTCGCCGGAATCGGTGTCGCGGGCGGCGTGTGCTCCGATCACGCCGAGAGCATCTGGATCACCGACCGCACCGCCACCGAGGACCGTCTGCAGCGTGTGGGCCCCGACGGCGTCGCCACCAAGGCCTGGAGCTGGCCCGATCACCCCGGCGTAGCGGGCTGTGTCGCCGCATCCGACGGCGTCGCCATCGCCCTCACCAATCAGAAGGCCCTGGCAATCGCCGAGGCGGACAAGGGCACGCACGCCATTACCGCCGCGCCCACACTGCTGTCCCAGGACAAGTACGGCCAGCTCGACGCCGCCGCCCTCGGCGGTGACGGCACCATCTGGGTCACCACCGTCAATAAGACCGGCGGCCAACCCAACGAGTACGACGACCGCGTCGTCCGTATCCCGCCGCCCTCCGGCGGCCCGGGCAACGGACCGGACTAGTCGGCGACCGCGTGCCGCACGGGCGCGACCCCGTGCGGGGCCGCCGTTTCGACGCGCGACACCGCACTCTCGATATTCGGCACCGTCATCGGGCGGGCGATCAGCCGAGTTCGTAGTCCAGCCAGATGCGGTGGGTACCGTCCGCGTCTACGGCAATGCCGCCGGTGCCGGTGATCCCGGCCAATTCGTCGGTGCCGCTGGCCGGCACGATGGTGAAGAATTCAGCGGTGCGGTCCGTGCCGGTGGTGCTGGCGGCATGGACGAAATTGAAAGCACCGGGTCGGCCGTTCACCGAACCTTCGAAGGACTCCATGGCGATATAGCTCCCGACCCCGGTCTCCTGGTCGAAGGCGGACGTGAAAACCGTTGCGGCGCGGCCGGATAGCTCACCGACAAAGACCTTCTCCATGGTCGCCACACCCACCGGCAGCGCGGTCGGGACAGCCGGGTCGGGCACCAGCTCGGTAGGGACGAACGATTTGACGGAGAAGGTTCCGGTAGCTCGCATGGCCGAAGGCTAACGGCCGGCACCGACAGGTTGCTACTGAGCGTGGAAGCGCACAGTCCCGTCATCCCGGCGTGATTTCGGCCGGGATCCACTCCTGCTGAGGTGTGGATTCCGGTCGAAAGCCTGCCGGAATGGTGAGGGATAAGCCGAACTATCCCGCCCGAACTATCCGGCGACCCCGCACGCGGCGAGCACCAGTTCGCGAACGCGCGCCGCGTCGGCCTGGCCACGGGTGGCCTTCATGACGTCGCCGACCACCTTGCCCGCGGCCTGGACCTTGCCGGAGCGGATCTTCTCGGCGATATCCGGATTCGCGGCCAGGGCCTTGTCGACCTCGGACTGCAGGGCGGAGTCGTCGCTGACCATGCCGAGGCCCTTGGTCTCGACGATCTGCGCGGGTTCGCCCTCCCCTGCGAGGACGAAGTCGACGACCTGCTTGGCGACCTTGTTGTTAATGGTCTTGGCCTCGACCAGCCCGGCCACCTCGGCGACCTGCTTCGGGGTGATGGGCAGTTCGTCGAGGGCGACCTCGCGCTCCTTGGCCTTCTCGGTGAGATAGGCGACCCACCAGGAGCGGGCGGCGTCGACCGAGGCACCGGCGTCGACGGTGGCGATGATGAGGTCCAGCGCATCCGCGTTCACCAGATCGCGGAACACCTCGTCGGACAGGCCCCAATCGGCCTTGATCCGGCCGCGGCGCAGCCACGGGTACTCCGGAATGGTGGTGCGCAGCTGTTCGACCCAGGCCGCGTCGGGCGCGATGGGTTCGAGGTCCGGCTCGGGGAAGTAGCGGTAGTCCTCGGCAGTCTCCTTGACGCGACCGGCGGAGGTGGAGCCGTCGGACTCGTGGAAGTGGCGGGTCTCCTGGACGATTTCGCCGCCACCGGCGAGCACCGCGGCCTGGCGGCGCATCTCGTAGCGCACCGCCACCTCGACGCTGCGCAGCGAGTTCACATTCTTGGTCTCGGTGCGGGTGCCGAATACGGTGGCGCCCTTGGGCATCAGCGAGACATTGGCGTCGCAGCGCAGCGAGCCCTGCTCCATCTTCACGTCCGACACGTCGAGGGATTTGAGCACCTCGCGCAGCGCGGTCACGTAGGCGCGCGCCACCTCGGGCGCCCGCTCCCCCGCCCCGGTAATGGGCTTGGTCACGATCTCGATGAGTGGCACACCGGCGCGGTTGTAATCCAGCAGCGAGTGCGAGGCACCGTGAATACGTCCGGTCGCACCGCCGACATGCGACGACTTACCGGTGTCCTCCTCCATGTGCGCGCGCTCGATGGCGACGCGGAAGACGGACCCGTCGTCGAGCACCACATCGAGGAACCCCTCGGTGGCAATGGGCTCGTCGTACTGGCTGATCTGGTAGTTCTTCGGCTGGTCCGGGTAGAAGTAGTTCTTCCGCGCGAACCGCCCCCACGGCGTGATGGAGCAGTTCAGCGCCAGCCCGATGCGGATGGCGGACTCCACGGCCTTCTCGTTCACCACCGGCAGCGACCCGGGCAGGCCGAGGCATACCGGGCACACCTGGGTATTCGGCTCGGCGCCGAACTCGGTGGGGCAACCGCAGAACATCTTGGTCGCGGTACCCAGCTCGACATGGACCTCCATGCCCAGCACCGGCTCGTACCGGTCGATGACATCGGCGTAGTCCATCAAGTCCGCGGTCGCTGCACTCATGGCCATCAGTCTATGTACGGCTCGATGCCCGCGGTCCCCCAGGGCAGCCGTGCCTCGGTGCCCGGGGATCGTGGCGATCGACACGGACACGAAGGTGCGGCTCCACAACTAACGAAAGGTGTGCGGGAACCACCGAAAACGGCTCGTACCAGGCCGCGACCCGAATCGCGGCGGTACGGTTGGAGCATGACCGAGGAAGCCACGTTGAGCTACCACTGGTCCCGCGACGAGTTCGTTCGGGCCTGGGATGCCGATGTCTTCGAGCGCAGGGTGGAGCTGGTGGAGGGGGAGGTCTGGCCGGTGGTAATCGGGTCATGGCACGGCGAGACGGTAATGACCGTCGCTGCTGTGCTGCCGAGACGTGGTGTGCGGATTTCGAGTTCGACGCTGCCGACCGGGGACTCGCTACCGGACCCGGATTGTTGGGTACGGCGAAGGGATGCCGAGCCGACCGAGTCGATCGGCTCGCGGCTGGCGGTGTGGGATCCGAGAGATCTGCTGCTGGTCATCGAGGTGTCGGACGAAACCGTAATGCAGGACCTCGGTGTCAAGGCGAAGCTGTACGGCCGGGCCGGATATCCGGCGTACTGGGTGGTGACGAAGGACGTCATCTACGAACACACGGAGCCGACGGCGAGCGGCTATCGACTGCGTGCCGAGTACCGCGCAGGCGATCGGATCCCGATTCGCTACGCCGACACCGATCTTGCGGTCGACGACCTGCTGCATCCTGCCTGATCTGGTCCGAACTGACGAGAGGTGCCTACCGGCGAAGTGTCTCGCCGGTAGGTCCTCTTACACCACGTGGACTTCAGTCGGCCGCGATGGCGTCCACGATGGGCAGCCGCGCGGCGCGCAGCGCCGGTGGGATCGAGCCGAGCAGCGCCAGCAACAGGGCGACAATGGCGTAGACCAGCAGCAGTGGGCTGGGCTGGTAGGTGATATCCAGCGATACGACCTGGCTCATGGCAATAGTGGCCAGGTAGTGGACGGCCGCGCCGACCCCCAATCCGATTGCCGCGCCGACCACTCCGATACCGGCGGCCTCGGCGAGCACGGTCCGGAGCAGGAAGCGTCGGCTGGTGCCCATGGCGCGCAGTACCCCGAGTTCGCGGCGGCGTTCCAGCACCGAGAGCATGAGGGTATTGAGCAGCGCGACCGTGGAGACCAGCACCACGATCCACAGGATCGACGTACTGATCGAGGTGCCCTGCTCCACACTGCCCGATATCTCGGCGACGGCGCCCGGGCCGGTGTCCACGTGCAATTCCGGTGGGACGACCGCGCGGATCGCGGCGAATACCTGTTCCGGGTCGGCGTCGGGCAGGAAATCGACGCCGATAATGGTTTCGCCGGGACGCTGGTACCACTGCCGCAGAATTTCCAGGTCCATCTGCACCACCCCCGAGATTGCGGAGAAGTACGGAACCACCTGCAGCACTTCGACCTTGTGCACACCGCTGGGTGTCGGCAGGTCCAGTTCGGAGCCCTCGCTCACGCCGAGCGATCGTGCGATATCACGGGATATCACCACACCTTCACCGGCGGCCATGCGGCGCAAGACATCCGAGCTCAGTGAATCGGTCGAGGCTTGCCGACCGGCACCGTCCTCGAAGGCTTGCAGCATTACCCGACCGCCACCGAGGGTGGTGAAGGCCATTTGCGCCGAGCCCGCACCCGCGACGCCCGGCACCGCGCTGATCTTGTCCTTCAAATCCGAGGGCAGTAGTGGCCCGGTCGGGAATTGCGCCATGGCGGTCGGGCTGACGAATACGTCGGTGACACCGAGGCCCTCGAAGGTCTCGGCCGCCGAATCGGCCATATCGCGGGTGGCATTGCCGATGGCCACGACGGCGGTGACGCCGATCATGACCGTCATGGCGGTCGCCCACACCCGCCGTGGCGCTCGCTCGACGGTGGTGGCGCCGAGGGCGCCCGGCGCACCGAATAGCCGTGCCACCACGGCTGTCGCTCGAACGATCGGTCCGGTGGCGGCGAAGCACAGGAATACCGCTCCGGTAATGGCCAGCGAGGTCGACGCCATGGATAGCCGCCCGAAATCGCCGTTCGCGATGTAGATCGACGCCCCGATCAGGCCGATACCGCCGACCACCGCGACCCAGCGCAGCACCGGATTGACCACATCGGAGGTGGATACGCCCACCGGTGCGAGCGCCTCGATCGGCGAAACCTTGTACACCTGACGGGCGGCGAGCGCGGCGGCTCCGACACTGGCCAGCACGCAGGCCGCCACGGCAACCGGTATGGCATAGCCGGGCACCATGTATTCGGTGCGCGCCTCCACCGCGTTCAGCATGGCCGCGGGCAGCCGATCGATGGCCTGGCTGCCCATCACAATTCCGATCAGCGCGCCGATCAGGCCGCCGAGCAGGCCCAGCAGCGCCGCTTCGGCAATGAGATCGCGCACCATGGGGGTGCGGCGGCCGCCGATGGCACGCAGCAGCGACAGCTGCGGACGGCGTTGTGCCACCGCCATACTCATGGCGTTGTAGATGAGGAAGGCCGAGACGATGAGCGCCGCCGCCGAGGACGCGAGCGTCGACAGTCGCACCAGTTGCACGCTGCCGCTCGCCTGCGCGGTGCGCAGACTCGGGTCGGCGACCACCGCACGGCCGTCGACCGCCTCGGACAGGGACGAACGCAGTTGTCCCACATCAGTATTCGGAGCGGCGATAATCTGGATGGAGTCGAGCCTGCCGACCCGGTCGGTAATCTGCTGCGCCACCGGAAGCAGGGCGACGATGAGGTGTCCGTCATTGAGCGCGGCAGCGGCGGGGTCGTCGATCACGCCCGCGACAGTGACGGTGCTGGTGCCGATCTGGAACTTCTCGCCGGCCTCTCGACCAATGCCCGTGCCGACCAGTACCCCCTTGGGCACGGTCATCAGTTTGGTCGCCTGATCGCTCAGCGCCCCGTCGAGGGTGCTGCCGAGCTGGGCGATGCTGGCGTCCGCGCCGATCAGCAGCGCCCGGTCGTCATCGGCCCCGACACCCTGCCGCAGCATGGGCACGGCGGCCTCCACCCCCGGAACGCCCCGAACCTGTTGCAGCAGTTGTTGTTCGAATCCCGAATCGGTGATGCCGCTGACCTCCAATACCGCATCTCCGCCGAGGCTCTCGGTCAGCTTGTCCACCGATCCGGTAATGGATCCGGAGATGCTGAATACCGAGACCAGCAGACCCGCCGAGACTCCCATGACAACCATCGCCATGGTGGTGCGACCGCGATGGGCGAGCAGTTCTCCGATATTGAACAGCCGCAATCTATCCCAGGCCGCGCGAATCATGGACGCACCGCCCCGGCGGTTTCGGAGTCAGCCCCAGCGGTTTCGGAGTCAGCTGCGGCATTATCGGTCATCGATTCGGTCAGTTCCACCGGCATAGTGCGGATCTCACCATTATCGGTGTGCTCGACGCGCTCATTGGACCTGATCTTGCCGTCCCGCAGGGTGACCAGCCGATCGCAGTACCGCACCGCACCCATATCGTGGGTCACCATCACCACCGAGTTCCCCTGCCGGGTGATATCGCCGAGCAGCTCCAGAATCGAGGCCCCGGTCTTGGAATCCAGGTTGCCGGTCGGCTCATCGGCCAGGATGAGTGGCGGATCCATGATCAGCGCCCGCGCCACCGCGACGCGCTGCATCTGCCCGCCGGACAGTTCGGCCGGCCGGTGCTCGGCGCGATCGGCGAGTCCGACCAGATCCAGCAGCTCCAGTGCGCGCGGCTTCGCCTTACGTAATCCGGTGCCGTCCAGCAGTTTCGGAATAGCGACGTTCTCCCACGCCGACAGTGTGGGCAGCAGGTTGAAGAACTGGAAGATGAAACCGACGCGATGCCTGCGGAATTCGGACTGCCGGTCGTCGTCGAGACCACCGATCTCCGCACCCTGGAAACGAATCGACCCGGTACCGGGAGAATCCAAGGCCCCCAGCAGGTGCAGCAGGGTGCTCTTGCCGGAGCCGGACGGCCCGACAATGGCGGTGAATTGTCCCGGTTCGATGCGCAGGCTGACGCCGTCGAGCGCGCGCACCACCTGGCCGCCCACCTTGTATTCCTTGGTTACGTCGGTCAGTTCCAGCATGGTTTTCCCCTCGTCGAGATGCGTAGTTCAGTGTGCGTAGGCGCTGGCGCGCGGTTGCCCCATCAGTCGATCGGTGTCGTAGGTATCGAGGATGGCCCGGACCCCCGGCTGTTCGGCCGCCAGTTCGAGATACACCTCGACGGCCGACTTGCCCTGTGCCAGTGCGTGTTCCATTTTCACGCGCAAATGGTTGTCCCAGCGGTACCGCAGCGCCAGCAGTACGCCCGCGGGCCCGCCGAACAGCCGGTTCAGCTCCGGAATTCCGTCGAACAGTCTGGGATCAGCGGCATTTCGTGCCGCGCGATCGACAACAGTGTGCAGAATGTCCATCCGAGTGTGCAGGTCTGTCCAGGACATGGCTCCAACCTTTCGTTGTTCGCCCGGATTGTTGGCGTACCGGACAACTCGATATCGCAAACGCTACTGACCTCCCCATGCCCTGTCTTCGTGCTCCGGACGCGACTCGCTCTCCTACCGGGGTAGGAGACCAACCCCGCTCAACGAAGGATGCGCGGGGGTGAATCGGGCCATTAGCCTTACAGAATGAACGTGACCGACGCCACCTCACCCGCACCCGCGGTGCCGGTCGGGCGTCGTGTGTGGGACGGCGCCCGGCGCAGCGGCGAACGGATGGGGCGGTTCGCACGCCATCCGGCCATCGAGTTCCGCCGCAATGTCGACGACCTGCCGTGGGACTATCCGGCGTCGGTGGTCATGCTGCTGGATGCGGTGCTGCTGGTGGTGGCGACCATCGCGATGATTCAGCGGCACGAGTACCTGCCCAACCTGCTGCCACTGCTGGCCATGGCCCTCACCTACGTCACGGGCCCGCTGTACGCGTTCTTCGGTGTCGTACCGAAGCCGCTGATGATCGCCGGGCTGGCCATGGGCGCGACCGCGCTGTTCCTGGCCCACCCGGTCGAGAACGATGTCGCGCCGCTCATCCTGGTGCTGGCCGCGGGCGAGGTCACCGCGATCGCCACGGTATGGGTCAGCGCACCAGTAACCATCGCGATGCTGCTGCAGCTCGCTCTCTTTGCTCGGATCGGACATATCGACGGCCTGATCCAATACAGCGGCGGGGTGGTGTGCGGCTGGATGACCGGCCGGATGCTGCTCTACCAGACCCGGTATCTGCGCCAGGAGCGCGAGTATCAAGATGTCCGGGCCACCCAGGCCGCCGACGAGGAGCGCCGTCGCATTGCCAGGGAGGTGCACGACGTGATCGCCCATTCATTGAGCGTCACCCTGTTGCATGTCACCGCCGCCCGCCACAGCCTGCAGACCGATCGTGATGTCGACGAGGCCGTGGACGCGCTCACCGATGCCGAACGGCTGGGGCGCCAGGCCATGGCCGATATTCGCCGAACCGTCGGCCTGTTGGATCAACGACCGTCCCGGATCACCCCCGAACCCGGCCTCGACGACATCGGTGATCTGGTCAGCGACTTCCTGCGGGCCGGAATGGCGATCGACCACCGGCTCGACGGTGATTCGAATGCCGTCTCGGCGGGGCTCGGGCTGGCGGTGTACCGGATCTGCCAGGAATCGCTGGCGAATATCGCCAAACACGCCTCCGGTGCGAGTGTGCGGCTGCGAATCGAGGTATGCGCCAAGGAGGTCAGGGTGCGGGTGAGCAATACGCTGCCCGCAGGTGCGACGCACCGACCCGGGCGGGGCATGGGTATCTCGGGGATGCGCCAGCGCGCCATGATGCTCGGCGGCGGGCTCAGTGCCGGGCCCAGCGGTGAGGGGTGGCGGGTGGACGCCCGAATCCCGTACTCCGGACAGCCGTACTCCTGCGTCGCCGAGGATTCGGTCCGCTCGGTCATGGCGTCGGTAACTCGCAAACTGCACGAGGGGCGCGACGAATCGGCCGCACTCCCCCAGCGCCAGGAGGGTGTGTGAGCTCCGACGAGCAATTCATCGAGGTCCTCGTCGTCGACGATCAGGAACTCGTGCGCGGCGGATTGCGCCGAATCCTGCGTCGCCGTGACGGTTTCACCATCAGCGAATGCGCAGACGGCGATGAGGTGCCCGCCGCGATCGCCGCGCACCGGCCCGATGTGGTGATGATGGATCTGCGGATGAAACGCGTCGGCGGTATCGAGGCCACCCGTACCGTGCGCGAGCGCGACGACGCCCCACCGGTTTTGGTGCTCACCACCTTCGACGACGAGCAATTGCTCTCCGGTGCGCTGCGAGCGGGTGCGGCCGGATTCATTCTCAAGGATTCCCCGGCCGAGGATCTGATCCGTGCGGTGCGCACGGTGGCGGCGGGTGGTTCCTGGTTGGATCCGACGGTGACCCCGCAGGTACTCGACGCATACCGGACGGTCCGACCCACCCGGTCCCCCGTCGGCAATCGCCTCGCCGAACTCACCGCCCGCGAATTGGAGGTACTCGAACTCATCGGGCGTGGCAGTCTGAACGCGGAGATCGCCCGGACCCTGGGCATCTCGGAAGTAACCGTGAAAAGCCATGTGGGACACATTTTCGGTAAGCTGGGACTACGCGACCGGGCAGCGGCGATCGTCTTCGCGTTTGACCACGGCGTAGTCGCACCCGGACAATCCAATTCCTGACGGGCATTTTTCGGTCGCCTCGGTCGTGACCGGTCCGGGAGTTGGAGGTTTTACGGGGTGGATGCACCGCCATCGCGGGCCGGGAGCAGATTCGGCCCGTACGAGTTGCGCACGCTGCTGGGCAAGGGCGGCATGGGTGAGGTCTACGAGGCCTACGACACCAATAAGGACCGCGTCGTCGCGCTCAAACTGCTACCTGCCGAGCTCGCGGAAGACCCCTCCTATCAGGAACGTTTCCGCCGCGAATCGCAGGCGGCGGCGAGACTGGCGGAACCGCACATCATTCCGATCCACGACTGGGGCGAGATCGACGGTGTGCTCTACATCGATATGCGCCTCGTTCGCGGACAGGATCTGCGCTCGCTGCTGAATACACACGGCACACTGTCGCCCGCCCGCGCGGTCGGACTACTCGAGCAGATCGCGGCCGGGTTGGACGCCGCGCACTATTCGGGGCTGGTACACCGCGATGTGAAACCCGCCAATATCCTTGTCACTGATGCGGATTTCGCATATCTCGCGGATTTCGGCATCGCGCGCACCGAGGGCGACACCGCCGTCACCATGGCTGGGACCGCGGTCGGCTCCTACGCCTATATGGCGCCCGAACGCTTCGATGTCGGGCCGGTGACGGGTCGGGCCGATATCTACTCGCTGGGCTGTGTGCTGCACGAATGCCTGACGGGCACACGGCCTTTCCCGGCACAGAATATGAGCGAGCTGATTCGGGCGCATCTGTCGCAGTCACCGCCACCGGCCACCGCGCTGCGACCCGGGATTCCGCCGGCGCTGGATTCGGTGATCGCGCGAGCACTGGCCAAGAATCCGAATGACCGGTACTACACCGCCGGGGAATTCGCCTCCGCGGCGCGCATCGCGCTGATGGGCGGTCCGGTCACCGCGCCACCCACCGAATCACTCCCACCCGGACGCATGGTGCCCCCGCCGACCGTACGCAGTACCCCACCGGGCGCGGTCGGTGCACCACCCACCAGCGCGATGCCCCCGGTCGGCAAATCCGATCCGACTGTGGTGCAGGGCAATCCCCGCACCGATCCCGGTACGGGCGCGTTTCCGCCGTATACCACCGGCGGCTTCCCGCCGGTGAGCGGCGAGCATCCGTCCGCCAGTGACCTGCCGGTCATCGTGCCCGCCGATCCGACGGTGGTGCGGCCCAGTGATTTCTACTTCACACCGCTGCCGCCGAATGAGGACAACCCACAGCCCAGTTCGCCGTGGGGGCATCAGCAGTCGTCGTACTCGTCGGGCCCGCAGGACTTTCCGTACGCGCCCGCACCCGATCCGTCCGCCTACCCGACCTCGTCGCATCCGCGCCAGCACGCCCCCGAGCCGGCCTACCGGCCACCACGGCGGCGCTCCATCGCGGTACCGATGGCGGTGGGCGCGCTCGCCATCGCGGTGGCCGCGGTGGCCGGTGCGCTCGGTTGGCAAATCATCGACGGTGGCGGTGACGAATCACCGACCATGACTGCGGAGCAAGGCAATCCAGGAGTGGCGCCACCTCCTATCGGTGCGCCTTCCACGACTCCGACCACCACGACCTCCGCTGCGCCGACCACGGTGCAGCTACCGGCGGGGGCGACGCCGTGCCCGTCGGTCTTCGGCTCGCTCAACGGCTACACGGACTCCGCGATCGGAAGTACGGTTACCAGTTGCCCATTCGCCGAAGAGGTGCGTCGGGCCTATGCCGGTTCGACAGGAAATCAACCAGGTGCTGCCGCTACTGTAGTGGCCGTTAGTCCGGTTACGGGCCGGTCCTACACGATGAGTTGCACCGCCGCAGAGAAATTGGTGACCTGCGTCGGTGGTGAGAATGCGGTGGTGTATGTCTATTGATCCAACCCCGGCCTGTCGCAAGGCCATCGCGCGTGGAGTGACGCTCGCGGCCTTGATCGCGGTGTCGGCGTGCGGCGCCCAGGCCACCACCCCGGGTGTGCCGGTGGCGCAATCGGCCGATATCGCGCCCGCGGCGGCGGCCGACCCGCATATGTCGATGGCGGTCCCGAACCTGCCGGACCTCTTCGGCCTTCCTCGAACCATCTCTCTCGCAGCAGATTTCGCCGACCTCCAGGCCAGTCTCGACGGCCGCCTCGGGATGGCGATCATGCCGGTCGGTGGCGGCGACCTGACCCTGCTCGGCGACTGGAATACCGGTATCGCCTGGTCCACCATCAAGGTGCCGCTGGCATTGGCGGCGCTGCGCCACGACCCGAGTGGCATGCTGTCCACCGCCGAAGCGGCCATTACCTTCTCCGATAATGGTGCGGCACAAACACTCTGGAATTCGCTGGGCACCTCGAACGAGGCCGCTGACGCCGTGGAATCGGTATTGCGCGAGGGCGGCGACACGGTCACCGATGTCGCCGACCGCAAGAGCAGACTCGCGACGGTGGGCTCCGATGAGCTGATGGCCTTCGGTGCCACCAGTTGGGCGCTCGCCGATCAGGTGCGTTTCGCCTCCCGGCTGCCGTGCCTGTCGAACGCCAACTCGGTCGTCTCGCTCATGAGTGAGATCACCTCCAGCCAGAGTTGGGGTTTGGGCCGATTGATCGGCGCGGAATTCAAGGGCGGCTGGGGACCCGACGACGAGACCGGCGATTACACCGTGCGGCAATTCGGTCTGGTCCCGACGCTATCGGGTCCGATCGCGGTCGCACTGGCCGCCGAACCCACCTCCGGGGGTTTCGACGACGCCACCGACATGCTGGACCGCATGGCATTGCTGTTCGCCGATCACATACCCGAACTACACGGCGGAACCTGTACACACTGAAGCACCTGTTCAAACGTGATAGTCCCCACCGCATTTGACCGTGACGCGGTGACACACCAGAATCCTTGCGATCGACGGGTGTCGGTGGGCGAGCAGGTGATTGTCGTCCACGCGCCCGGGTTATGGAGGTACACGGGGTGGACGTCTCGCGGGCGGACAACCGGGCCAGCGCCGAAATCGGCGCGCCCACAGGGCAATCGATGCGGCGCTGGTGCGCACGTACGGCGGGCGCCATCGCCGTGCTGTTGGTGACCAGCGCCTGCGGCAGCGAACCCGCCCTGGAACCGGACGCCCCGATCACCACCAGATCCGCTGCGGGCAGCCCGACGGCGGGGGCCGTCGCCACCGTACCCGGCACCTTGGCGTGGGATTTCAATGAATTACGCGGCTCATTGAATGGTCGGGTCGGCTTGGCCGTCATGGCGGTCGGGGGCGAGTATCCGGTCCTCCTCGGCGACTGGACCAGCGGATCGGCCTGGTCGACCATGAAGGTGCCGCTGACACTGGCCGCGCTGCGCAACAATGCCGGATACTCCGGGACCGCGACCTCCGCCATTACCAGTTCGGATAATTCCGCGGCCGAAACGCTCTGGCAGTCGCTCGGTACGGGTGAGGTGGCCGCGCAGTCGGTGGAGGATGTCCTGCGCGAGGGCGGCGACGCCACCACCGAGGTGCCCGCCACCAGAACTCGCGCCGACTACTCGGCTTTCGGGCAAGCCGACTGGTCGCTCGCCGATCAGATTCGCTTCGCCTCCAATCTGCCCTGCCTGCCGCAATCGGATTCGGTGACCTCCCTGATGGGAAAGGTCAATTACGGCCAGCGCTGGGGTCTCGGCACCCTCGACGGCGCTGAGTTCAAGGGTGGTTGGGGTCCCGACCTCAGCGGTAACTACCTGGTGCGACAGTTCGGGCTACTACCGGTCGAGCACGGGGAAATCGCGATCGCGCTGGCCGCCGCGCCCACATCGGGCTCCTTCGACGACGGCACCGTCATCCTGAACAAGCTCGCCGCGCTGATCGATAAGCACCTCGAGGAGTTGCGCGGCGGCGACTGCCCCGCGCCACGCTGAGTGACCCGATCTCGTAACCAGCCCTTCACGGGGGTGCGGCCCACAGACTCCCGAACACCGGGCAAGATGGTCGCCATGCGTATCGGAGTTTTGACCGGAGGCGGGGACTGCCCAGGCTTGAACGCGGTCATCCGAGCTGTCGTTCGCACCGCGAACGGACGCTGGGGCGACTCGATCGTCGGCTTTCAGGACGGCTGGCGCGGACTACTCGAGGATCGAAAGATCCAGATTTTCAATGACGACCGCACCGACCGGTTGCTGGCCAAGGGCGGCACCATGCTCGGCACCGCGCGCACCAATCCGGATGTGCTGCGCGCCGGGCTCGGTCAGATCAAGAAGACCCTCGACAACAATGGCATCGAGGCGCTCATACCCATCGGCGGCGAGGGCACGCTGACCGCCGCGAGCTGGTTGGCCGACGAGGGTGTTCCCGTGGTGGGCGTGCCCAAGACCATCGATAACGATATCGACTGCACCGACGTCACTTTCGGCCATGACACCGCGCTCGCGGTCGCCACCGAGGCCATCGACCGACTGCACACCACCGCCGAATCGCATCAGCGCGTCATGCTGGTGGAGGTCATGGGTCGCCATGCCGGGTGGATCGCTTTGAATGCCGGAATCGCTGCGGGCGCGCACCTGACCTTGATTCCGGAGGTGCCCTTCGATGTCGAAGAGGTGTGCACCATGATCAAACGCCGCTTCCAGCGCGGAGATTCGCACTTCATCTGCGTCGTCGCCGAGGGCGCTAACCCGCAGGCCGACTCGATGACCCTGCGCGACGGCGGTATCGACGAATTCGGTCATATTCGCTTTACCGGTGTCGCCCAGCAGCTCGGCGCGGAAATCGAACGCCGAATCGGCAAAGAGGTACGCACCACCGTCCTGGGTCACGTCCAGCGCGGCGGCACCCCCACCGCCTATGACCGAGTCCTGGCCACCCGCTTCGGCGTCCACGCCGCCGAGGCCGTGCACGCCGGAAAATTCGGCCAGATGGTCGCCCTGCACGGCACCGAGATCGACCTCGTACCCCTCGCCGAAGCCACTAAACAACTCAAACTCGTTCCCCCGGACCGCTACAACGAGGCCGCCGCCTTCTTCGGCTGAGGGAGGGAAATCGATTGGGGCCCCGTCCAGGAGAGCAGGGGCCCGAATCGTTGACCGAGGTGACGACTGATTTCGTAACGGTCGGGGTAACTCCGGGGGTACCCCCGAAATCGGTTCGGCTCCCAACCGCCGGCACGCGTCCCCAACCGGCAACGGCACTCAGCCGGGCGCTGAAGTCACGGGGAGGCGGGGGAGCGTCACGGGGAGGCGGGGGAGCGTCACGGGGAGGCGGGGGAGCGTCACGGGGAGGCAGGGGAGCGTCACGGGGAGGCAGGGGAGGTCGAACCGCCCCGATACCACGGCCGCGGTGAATCTCTCCCACTCCGCAGGCGCGAATATCAGCGCCGGGCCGGTGGGATTCTTGCTGTCGCGCACACCCACTCCACCGTCGAGGAAGGCGATCTCCACGCATTCCTTCGCACCGGTGCTGTGAGTGCTCTTGAACCACCGGGCGCCGAACGGTTCGTCCACTACGCGTACTCCTTCGCTGCCTTCCGCAAGAGTTCTCTGCTGCTCTGCTCATCCAGCGCCGACTGCTGGAGTGCGTGATATGCCTGGCGATATCGGTCGACCGCGGCCTGTTTCTCCAGATACAGATCACCGAGAAAGTTCTCCAGGTACACCACGGTGGGATCGACCGGTCTATTTCGGCTGTCCCGGGCGAATTCCAGAATCACGAACGGCCCGACGGTGTGGCCCGACGGAACGCCTGCGGAGAAGGGTAGTACACGAACAGCAATCGTCGGGAGAGTGCTCATATCCGCCACGCGGCGCAACTGGGCTGCCATGATGCGCGGACCACCCACCACCCGGCGTAGCGCGGTTTCGTGCAGCACCACATCGAGGATGGCGGGGCTGCGTTTGCGGGTGAGCAGACGCTGTCGACGCATGCGCAACTGCACGCGGCGGTCCATCTGTTCGGGCAGAGCATCCGGCCAGTAATCGCTGATGAGGACCCGCGCGTAATCGGCGGTCTGCATCAGTCCCGGCACCAGATCGGGTTGATAGGAAATGAGGGCTCGTGCCGAAGATTCCAGGCCCACATACATGTTGAAGCCCTCGGGCACGAGACTGTCGTATTCGTGCCACCAGGACTTGACATTCGCCTCCTGGGCCAGCCCGACCAGCGCGGCGCTGAATTCGTCGTCGAAATCGTAGATGCGGCACAGTTCCCGGATGTCGAGCACCCGAATCTTCTCGGCGTTACCGGTTTCCAGGCGCTGGAGTTTCGATTCACTCCACTCCATCAGGGCCGCGGCCTCGGCGATGGTCATATTGGCCTCCATGCGCCCCTCACGCAGGTATCGCCCCAGTTGGCGCCGTGGAAGTGTAGACCCGTGTTCGGACATCGAATCCTCCCCCGCGCAGGCGGTTTTCGGTCACTGTGAACGATGCTCCCATGCGATATGAATGCTGACCTGGCGGTTTGGGAAAGTTTCCGCACAACCGCGGACTTCGGGTGACGGCCTCGACGCCGAGTGCTGTGCTTGACTAGCGCCCGGTGAGAGCCGGAGCCCTGACAACTTCGGACCTACTCGTCCCCGAGCCGGGCGCACCCAACTCTCGTGATCGCCACTCGACCCGCACGAGGAACCATGACCGGCTCGGTAATGCTGATCTTCGATTGCACCGTCGATCCGGGCGACCTCGCGCCGGATCTGGCGTATGAGGTGCTACAGATCCACCTGTGTTGCGCCGATAGGGAATGCCGGGCGCGCTCGCGCGCCGAGCGAACGCTCACCGCCCTGGGTCGGCCGCGGCCGACCGGGCATTGACTCATCGCCAGCAGACCCTTTGGTCGCTGCCGATTGGACACTCGATCGCTGCCCGATGGACCCTCGATCGCTGCCTACTGGACTCCGATACCGCCGCCGAACTCCGCCGAACTCGATACGCTTGCGGAGTATGCCGGACGAACACCGAACCACCCGGCCGTAATCGCAAAGACGCTGACTCGGCGGAAATATGATGTTCCTCTTCGACTGCACCATCGACCCGGGCGATCTCACCCTCGACCAGGCTCATGAAGCCATGCGAATCCACATGTGCTGCACCGTGGATGACTGCCGCGTCCGACGTCGAGCCCGTCAACTTCTCGTGGAGAACGGGCAAATGGTGCTCGCCCACCGCGCGGCCCCATGACCGGGCCCGGCGAGTACCGCTGACGGTCGACCGCTATCCGACCGCATTCAAGACAATCAGAGCCAGCAGCGTCAACAGCACCGCGACGGCCAGCGCCAGCACCACCACGACCCCCGGCTGCACGTCTCCCAATCCGGGACGGTGCGGCGGTATCCGCTGCGGCGGAACGGTATTCGGCGGATACTGCGGCGGCCCGAACGGCCCCGGCCCGACCTGCGGCACACCCTGTGCCCCATATGCGGTCGGCGCCCCAGCCGGTACCTCGAATCCCGGTCCCCCTCCGGTCCCGCCCGTGCCCACACCGCTTCCCGGCACTTCCGGGCCCGTCGAACTATGCCCTGTTCCGGTCGACAGCGCATCCTCCGAACCGGACTCCACGCCCGCATCGCCCCGATCAGACACGTGGCCGCCCACGCCGGACACCGCGTCATCAGCCGCGGCGACAGACTCCGCGCCCGCGCCGACCGAACTCGAACCGGCGGCGACCGAGCCCGCTTCGGAACTCGTGGCACCGCTCCGAGCGCGCACCTCGCCGGAGTCGATATCCACCTCGGACTCGGGCGTGACCGACTCTCTCGGCACGGCCGAATCCCTACCGATGAAGACAGAATCCGACTCGGTACCTCCGGCGGAATCCACCCGCGCGGCACCACTGCCCGATTTCGAATCCTGCTGATCCGCATCGGATTCCGCGCTCGCGCCGCCTGCCCCCGATTCGGCAGCGACCGAAACCGCCCCCGCACGCGCGGCACCGCTCCGAGCGCGCACCTCATCGGAGCCGATTGCCGTGTCGGACTCAGGCGTGACCGAGTCCGACGGCGTGGCCTGAGCTCCCTCGACCCCGCCGAGGCACCTCGAGAACGACACGCCGACCGCACTCTCCCCCACCGGAGCCGCTGAGTCCTCCGGGTGCGCGGTACCCGCTGAGTCCCGGTGTGGCGCAACTAGGTAACCCACCGGAGTGGTGACGGGTGTCGAAACGCCGCCATCGACGGTCACTCCGGCCCGATCGGGGTCCGCCGACCGTCCCTCTGGTTCCGCCGACCGTCCGGCGGGCACCGCGCCGAACTGCTCGGGCACCGCGCGGCCGGACTGCTCCGGCACCTCAGGCACCGCAGCGTCAGGCTGTTCGGACACATCGGGCGCCGCACGACCAGATTGCGCGGATTCCGCCGGGCCGGGTTGCGCGGGTACTGCCACGCCGACGGGGTGTCGTTGGGGGACCGCGGGATACGCCATTTGCTCGGTGGCCGCGGATGCGAACTCCGCGTCGCCGGGGGCATCGTCGCGGCCCGCCGGGTCCACACTGGGCACGGCTGCTCCCGCTCGCGGACCCGCTGATCGCGGCCCGGGCTCGGGCGGGTGCGGGCCCGCACCCTCCGACGTGGAGTCCGGAGCGCCGAACACTGGGGTGGCACTCGCGTACCGCTGTCCGGGATCGGCGTATTGCCGTGCGGGATCGCGAGATTGTGGCGGTTGGCCGGTGGGCGGGGCCGCCGGAGTGGAGGCGGGTGGTGCGGCATAGCCGGGCGGGCCCGGGGCGGATGCCCGCACTGCGGGGTAGTCCGGTGGATCAACCACCGGCGGTGCGACGAAAGACGGTGCGCCAGCGTGATTCTGGTGCGAGGCGGCGTAGGCGGGTGATGGCGCGGGATAACCGGGGGGTGGGGCGGCTTGGACCTGTGGTGCGTGGTGACCCGGCGGGGCGCCCTGACCCTGCTCGGCGCCCTGACCTTGGGGCGGAACCTGACCGTGCGCGGCGCCCTGCCCCTGCGGCGGAACCTGACCATGCGGGGCGGCGGCCGGACCCTGCGGTGGGACCTGGTAACCCGGGGGTGGGTATGGCTGCGGGGGTGCGGCGTAGCCGGGCAGGGGCGGGGCGTAGCCGGGTGGTGAAGGCTGCTGGCCCGCAGGATTATTCGGCGGGTAGCGGAAGGTCGGGCCGGATTGCACCGGTGGGGCCGGTAGCGCGGGCGGTTCCTTGAGGGCGCGGCGGGCGGCGGCGGCGAATTCGGCGCAGCTGGAGAAGCGGTCGACCGGACGTTTGGCCATCGCCCTATTGATGACGGCGTCCATCGCGGGTGAGATGCCGGGGCGGCGCATGCTGGCCGGATAGGGCATGAGTTGCAAATGGCCGCGAATGATTTCGGACGGATGCGGGGAGTCGAAGGGGCCGATGCCGATCAGCAGCCAGTAGAGGGCGCAGGCCAGTGAGTACTGGTCGGTGGAGTGGTCCAGCGGGGCGCCGGTCATCTGCTCGGGCGAGGCATAGGCGAGGGTGGCGGTGAACATTCCCGCCTGGGTGAGATGCGTGGAATCCTCACGCAGCCGGGCGATTCCGAAGTCGGCGAGGAATACCCGCTCGCCGTGCCCGGCAACCGATCGGGCCAGCATTATGTTGGCGGGCTTGACATCTCGGTGCAGCACCCCCGTGGTGTGCGCGTAATCCAGCGCGTCCGCGACACCTTCGATAATCTGCACGGCCCGCTCCGGCGGCAGCGTGGCGACCTGCACGCTCGCGGCATCCACCCCGTCCACGTACTGCATCGAGATCCACAGCTGCGCGTCCTCGGAACCGCGGTCGTAGACGGCGACGATATTCGGGTGCTCCAGCTGCGCCACCAGATCGGCTTCGCGTTCGAAGCGGGCGCGAACTTCGCGGTCGGCGAACAGTTCCCGGTTGAGCAGTTTCAACGCGGTCAATCGCCCCAGCCGAGGATGGCGGGCGAGATACACCGATCCCATTCCGCCCTGGCCGAGCAGCCGTTCGATGGTGAAACCGGCGAACACGTCACCACTGTTCAGCATCACGACCCCCTTCCGGCGACGTATGAGTTCGAAAGCCTACCGCGCCGATATCTCTGGTACCTGACACATCAGCTATGCCGCGCAATGGATTCAGCCCGGTGTCACCAACCCGGATTCGTAGGCCAACACCACCGCCTGGGCTCGATCGCGCAGGTTCAGTTTCGCGAAAACCTTGGATACGTGGGTCTTCACGGTCTGCTCCGCGACAAACAGATTATCGGCGATCTCGGCGTTGGACAGACCGCGCGCGATCAACTCCAGCACCTCGCGTTCGCGGGGGGTGAGATCGCCCAGCGCGGGAGTCGGGGTACGGCGCGCACGACGCCGAGTGACATCGGCGATCAGCCGCCGCGTCACCGTCGGCGCGAGCAGCGCATCACCACCGGCGACCACCCGCACCGCACGCACCAGTTCCTCGGCGGGGGCGTCCTTGAGCAGGAACCCGCTCGCCCCGAGACCGAGCGCCTCGTACACGTAGTCGTCGATATCGAAGGTGGTCAGCATGAGTACCCGTACCGGCGGATCGAACCCCGCGGACAGAATCGCGCGCGCCGCGTCGAGACCATTCATCTCCGGCATGCGCACATCCATGAGCACCACATCGGGTCGCAGCCGCTTCGCCTCCGCCACAGCGACTTTCCCGTCGCACGCATCACCCACAACGCTGATATCCGGTTGCGCCGCAAGTAACGCGCCGAACCCGGCCCGCACCATCGCCTGGTCATCAGCGATCAAAACGGTTATCGCCACAATCGCACCTCACGCACCTCACGAGTCTCGCATGAAAGCACCCCGAGCGAGCTCCCCCGCCGCTCCCCCGCCTCCCCGAATCTTCAGCGCCCGGCTCGGAGCCGTCGGCCGTCATGCACGCGTGCCGGCGGTTGAGGGCCGAGCCGATTTTGGGCGTACCCGATGAGTTACCCCGAACTCCCCCGCCTCCCCGAGACTTCAGCGCGGGCCCGAGAGCCGTCGAACGTTTCGCACGCGTGCCGCCGGTTGGGAGCCAATCCGATTCTGGACGTACCCGACGAGTTACCCCAAATCTTTCGAGATCAGTCGCCACGTTGGGATCAACGAGACGACTGAGTGGTGGGTGGAAGTACCGCACGGTTCGGGACCGAACCACCTCGGTCATCCCGGCGCGCTTCTTGGCCGGGATCCACACTGTGTGGTGCGTGTTCTCCGGTATTGATTCCGACCACAGGCACGCCGGAATGACGAGGGGCGTTACGGGCCGGAATTCTGGCGGCCGCTCACCGGGCTGCTGATCTTGATCAGATATTGAACTCGGGGAGGGGTGCGGCGGTGTGGGTTACGAAGGCTGGGGTGAGGGGGAGTTCGGCTCGGACTTCGAAGCCGCCGTCGGGGCGGGGGGCGGCGGTGAGGTGGCCGCCCGCGGCCTGGGCGCGCGATTGCATGCCGGTAATGCCGCTGCCGGGGGTGTCGTGGGGGGATCGGGAGGTGGCGGGGTGGGTGGCCGGGTCGTTGACGACGGTGAGGGTGAGGTTCTCGGCGGAGGTGATCCGGACCTGGACGGCGGCGCCGGGGGCGTGCCGCGAGGCATTCGCCAGCGATTCCTGGACGATTCGGTAGAGAGCCAGGCCCGTCGACTCCGGGATGGCGTCCAGGGGTCCTTCGATTACCGAGGTGAGCTGCATTCCGGCGCGCTGGGCGCCATCCAGCAGCCCCGGCACCTCGGCCGCGGTCGGCTGCGGCGCATGTTCCGGCAGCTGCCCGTCGCTGCGCAGAACACCCAGCAGGCCACGGATTTCATTGAGCGCCGCGCGGGCACCCGTCCCGATGGCCTCGAATTCCGCGCGGGCGTCCGCCGACAATCCGTCGATGCGGTACGGCGCGGTCTGGGCCTGCACCACCACCATGGACATGTGGTGGGCGACCACATCGTGCAGGTCGCGGGCGATCCGCGCCTTCTCCTCGAGGATGGCGCGGCGGGCCCGCTCGAGTTCGGTCTCCTCGGACTGCTCCAACAGCGCCAGCTGGGACAGCGTCAACCACCGCACCAGTAGTCCGAACACTATGAGCCCGGTAATGGCGATGGGCCACCCCAGTCCGGCCTGCGCGAACGAATCATCGAGCTGCGCCATGGTGGTGGCCATCAGCAGCGAGGTCGAGATCCACGCCACCAGCACGATCTGTATGGGCGCCCGCACCGCTACCGCGAAGGTCAGCGCGAACAGGCACAGGATGTGCACCACCTGGAATGGCAGGTCACTATTGGGCTGGTGCGGAATGGCGAGCGCGATCAGCAGCGCCGATCCGGCCGAAACCGCCCACCCCAGTGCGGGATTCACCCGAATCAACAGGAATGGCAGGGCCGCGAAGCCCGCGATGAACGGCTGCGCCGCCACCGGCACCTGATGGGTGATGTGCAGCGTCGGCCACGCCACCGCCAGGAACACCGTGGTCACCAGGACGATGAACGCGTCGAACCACAATCGCGCATGCTTCGGGCGTCGCAACGCTCTCCAGGTAGCCATCATGACCACGACATTAGGTTCCACCGCGCCGCCGGGGCCTCACACCCCCGGCTGATCTCGCACCCCCTACCCCAGTACTACCCGCCTCTCCTCCTCCCTCGCTCCACGCACCCGAAAACCGCCCCACAGCGTGAGGCCCCGAGGCCTTCCCGCTCCATAACGTCGGCAACCATGATCGTGATCCAGGACCTCCCGGACCGACCGCGGCGCTCGGTGCGAGCAGCAGTCACCCCCAGCCCGCCGACCGGACCCGAGACTTCGGCGCGCACCGGACATACGACGACGCCCGGCGCGGCCGTGGCGCGCCCGGTGCACGCCGCAACCCTCGCCGACACCGCGGCGCGCACCGGGCAATCCGTCGCATCGACACGGGCAGGGCAGGACGCCCCGCACTCCAGCACGCCGCTGGTGGACGGGCAGCAGACCGCATCCGCCACCGAGCCGCCGACCGCAACGCGCCGGGTAACCACCACCGGCTCGAGCACCCGCCCGCAACCTTCTCCCTCGGGGACACCGATCCGGCGCGGCGGTCTACTCGCAGCCGCTGCCGCAGTCCTGCTGGCCGCCACCGCCATCACCGCGCCCACCGCGGCGGCAACAGCAGGTGATTCGAATCCGGCTGCCGCAGCCGCGATCACGGAGAACACCGAGAACACCGAGAACACTGCCGCGCGTACCGCGATTGAGGCACTGACCTCGCCGGACCAAGCCACGGCCGCGATTCCGGCCGACTTCGCCGCCGGCGCCGGCTACCAGCCGACCATCGAGCAAGGCCTCCTGGTCAATCCCGACGGTGAATGCTCCTCCCCCGTCCCGCTGCCCGCTGAGTTCGAGATCACCTGCAAGGCACATGATCTCGGTTACGACCTGCTCCGCTACGCGGATTCGCGCGGCCAGCCGCTCACCGCCTGGGCCCGCCAGGCCCTCGACGCCACCTTCGAACAGCGCATGCACGCCGCCTGCACCACCCGCGCCAATACGGTCTCCCGCACCGGCTGCCAGGCCATGGCCAGTATCGCCAATACCTTCGTCGATCTGAATTCCCGCCGCCAGGGCTACGGCCCTCCGGTCAACGAATCCCGTTCCAACACCACCGAATCCGAGCCGCGGGTGCACGCGGCCGCCGCCATCCCCGTCGCGGGATCAGCGCTGGCGTTCGCCGGATTCGCCGCCCGCAGCACCCGCCGCCGCCTCAACCACACTGCGCCGCAGGAGGTCTCCGCATGAGCACCGCGTCCGATACGCGCGGAACGCCTGCCGATCCGCGGTGCGAATCGGCAGGCCCCGACCCGACCGCCCCGATACGACAGCCGGGCCGGACGACAACGGGGCGCGGTCGGATCACCCGGCCGCCCACCGTGCACGGCATCGAAGCGAAACACAACGGCGCCGATGACGGTGCCGTCGAAACAGTTACCGATCCCCGGCGTGAATCAGCCGCATCCGACGCGACAGCACCGGTACCGGGCCGGACCGCGGGGCCCGCCCGGAACACCCGACAGCCCACTGGGCGGGACCCCGAGCCGACACCTGGCGGCACCGAGTCCGGAGCCATCGAATCGCCTCTCGCATCCACGAATACCGCTGGGGGTCGGCCCGCCACCGGACAGCAGTCCCGGTATGCGGGAAGTCGACGGGGAACCACTGAAGGAGTTCAGCCCCAACCGGTTACGCCACGACGCGTGGGCAGCGTCCGAATGCGGCACCGGGCGGCTTCCGCCGAGCGCGGAGAGGAAGCCGCGCGGCTGCGCCGGATAAGCATCGGCACTATCGCACCGCGAGTCGGCACCACGATGGGGATCGTCTTGGGCGTTCTCGCATCGCTCGCGCCTGGATTGCTACCGCGCACGCCGTCGGCTCAGGCGATAGTCACCGGACTACTGGCCGCCATCGGGTTGGGAATCGCCGGGGTGGTTCGTTTCGTGCTGCGGCGGAGCGGAATCGATGTCGACGCGGTGTTCGCGCGATATCGGCTCTGGGCGCTCGCGGTCGGGGTTGTCGCGGTGGGTGCGATGGCCGGGTACGCCGAGTATTGGCAGTCGCGGTTGCGGGATGTCATGGGGGTGGCCCCGGTCGGCGCCGGATATTGGTTGCAGTGTCTGCTGGGAGCGACGCTCATCGGTGGGGTGCTGGTGGGAGTCGCACGCGGAATACGGTGGCTGATACGGCGATTGGGCCGGAAGCGGAGTGTGGTGGTGGCCGCTGTATTGGCGGTGGCGGTGCAGTTCGCGGCGATACCGGCGGTGATCGAGTGGCGGCAATCGGCTTATGCCGCCGCGAACGCGGCGCTGGAACCCGGCGTCAGTCAGCCGATTTCCGGCACTCGATCAGGTAGTCCGGTTTCCACGGTCAGTTGGCCTTCGCTGGGGGCGCAGGGGCGGCGGTTCGTGGCCGGCACACCGACCCGGGCGGTTCGCGTCTATGTCGGCCTGGATTCGGCCCCGGATCTTAATACCCGAGTGGCACTGGCGCTGCGGGAGTTGGAGCGCTCCGGCGGCCTGGAGCGCGCGAATCTGGTGGTGACCATTCCGACCGGATCCGGCTGGATCGATGCCGAGGCCGCCGCCGGACTGGACGATCGCTTCGACGGCGATGTCGCACTGGTCGGCATGCAGTATTCGTCGGCCCCCAGCTGGGCCACCTTCCTCTTCGGCCGCACGGCCGCCGAACAATCGGCGCAGGCGCTCTTCACCGCCATCGAAGAGCGCCTGTCCACCCTCCCCCGTGCCCCGAAGCTCTACGTCTACGGCCAGAGTCTCGGCGCGGTCGGCGGTCATTCGATCTTCACCGATAATGCCGACCAGGACCGTCGCACCTGTGCTGCGCTCTGGGCGGGTCCGCCCGCGGGCCGCGCACATCACGGCGGTGCGACGGTTCTCGCCAATGCCTCCGACCCGGTCGTGCACTGGTCCCCGTCGCTGCTGTGGCGCGCACCGGATCTCACCGGCACCCGTCCCGACGCCCCTGTCCCGCAATGGCTCCCGATCCTCAGCTTCCTACAGACCAGCGCCGATCTACTCGGCGCGTTGGATGCTCCCACCGGGCACGGCCACCGCTACGGCCCCGATCAGGGCACCCTGCTCGGCGGCTGCTGAGTGGGTGGTCGGAGGTACCGCACGTTTCGTGACCGAACCGCGCCGTCATCCCGACGCGCTTCCGGCCAGGATGCACACTGTGCGGTGCTATTCGGGTGTGGATTCCGGCCACAAGCACGCCGGAATGACGAGGGGCTTGCGCTCAGGGCTTCTGATCAGGCGCTTGGGCGGTGAAGTGGGCGAGCGCCGCGTCCACCACCGCGTCGGCGTAATCGTCGGTGAGATTGCCGAGGCCGAGGGTCCAGCGGCTCTGCACGGGGCCGAGTAGCAGGTCCAGGGCCAGTTCGATATTCGTGTCAGGGCGCAACTGCCCGGCCGCGACGGCCGCCGTCAGGCGGTCGGCGATGGCGGCGCGTTCCGGGAGCAGGAGTCGTTCGCGATAGGTGGCGGCCAAATCGGAATCCTGTTGGAGTTCGATGAGCATGGCCCGCAGAAAGCTCTCGAAAACGGGATCGGTGAGCGCGACGACCGTTCCACGCAGCAGCGTCCGGAGGTCGGTGCGAATATCGCCGGTATCGGGCAGCGCCAACCCGTCGGGCCCGGCATTCCTATCGAGCATCGCGTCGAAGACGACCGACCCCTTGGACGGCCACCAGCGGTAGATCGTCTGTTTGCCCACACCTGCCCGGGCGGCAATGGCCTCGATACTCAACTTCCCATAGGGCAGCTCACCGATCAGTTCGGTCGTGGCGGCGAGGATGGCAGCGCGAGCGCGCTCGCTGCGGCGCGCCACACTCGGGGTCTCGGGCATGAGTGCATGGTACCACTGCACGAGACGCAACGTATCGTCTTGACATGACGCTCATCGCTTGGCACAGTTGCTTAAAACGAGACGGAGCGTCTCGCCATGAGAGGAAGTGCGATGACTCGAACCTGGTTCATTACCGGCGCAAACCGCGGCCTCGGCCGCGCCTTCACCATGGCCGCCCTGGCCGCAGGTGATCGTGTCGTCGCGACGGCCCGTGATCCCCGCACCATGGACGACCTCACCGATGAGCGACTGACGGTGCTGCCCTTGGATGTTCGCGACCGGGAGAGCGTATTCGCCACCGTGGCGGCCGCATTCGACAAGTCCGGCAGCATCGACGTCATCGTCAACAATGCCGGATACGGCCTGGTCGGCGCGCTCGAAGAACTCACCGAAGCGCAGATCCGCGATCAGATGGACACCAACTTCTATGGCGCGCTGTGGGTCTCGCAGGCCGCGACGCCCTACCTGCGCGCCCAGGGCTCCGGCCACATCGTGCAGATCTCCACGGTCGGCGCGGTGGGCTCACTACCGCTGTTCAGCATCTACAACGCCAGCAAGTGGGCGCTGGAGGGTCTCAGCTCCTCACTCGCGGATGAGCTGCGCCCCTTCGGAATCGCGGTCACCATGGCGCAGATGGGCGGCTTCGACACCGATTGGGCCAAGTCGAGTATGAAGTTCCCCGAGGGCCTACCGGCCTACCAGGGGCTGCGCGAGGGCATTCTCGGCATGCCGGATTACCCGGACCGGTCGGCCGCACCGGAAGTCGGCGAGACGGAGTCCGAGACCGAGACCGACGGCAGCACCGACGCCGACGAGAATGCCGAATGGGTCGAAGCCGCGCCGGAAGTCGGCGCGGCGGGCCTGCTCGCATTGGTGAACGACCCGAATCCACCGCTGCGCAAGATCATCGGCCCGGGAGCCCAGGAAATGGTCGCCATGGCCCTCGACCAACGCCGCCAGGACTACGTTCGGGACCCGGAATTCACCTGGCCCGCATAGCACGCCGTCATTCCGAGCTGTCATTCCGAGCCTTCATTTCGAACCGTCACAACGGGCTGTCACAACGGGCCGTCATACCGGCGTGTCTTTGGCCGGAATCCACACTTCCGCAGCAGTGGATCCCGGCCAAAGGCACGCCGGGATGATGAAAGAACGGTACCGGGATGGCGAGAGGACGGTACCGATGTGAGCCGCCGCTGAACGCCGGAACCCCTTTCGCGATCGCGAAAGGGGTTCCGGCGTTGATAGTTTCAGGTCAGGCGATAGCCCCGCGAGCGGCCTCGTACGCCGCACCGACCCGGTACAACCGGTCATCGGCCAGCGCCGGCGCCATGATCTGCAGCCCCACCGGCATGCCGTCGTCCTGACTCAGCCCGGATGGCACCGACATGGCGCAGTGCCCGGCCAGGTTGGTCGGCAGGGTGCACAGGTCGGACAGGTACATGGCGAGCGGATCGTTGACCTTCTCGCCCAGCTTCCACGGCGTGAACGGACTGGTCGGCGAGACCAATACATCGACTGACTCGTAGGCCTTGTCGAAGTCCTGCGCGATAAGGGTCCGGACCTTCAAGGCCTGACCGTAGTAGGCGTCGTAATAGCCCGACGACAGCGCGTAGGTACCGATCATGATGCGGCGCTTGACCTCCGGACCGAAACCGGCCTCGCGGGACAGCGACATCACCTGGTCGGCCGAATGCGAACCGTCGTCGCCGACCCGCAGGCCGTACCGCATGGCATCGAAGCGAGCCAGGTTGGACGACACCTCGGACGGCAGGATGAGGTAGTAGGAGGCCAGCGCGTACTCGAAGTGCGGGCACGACACCTCGACGACCTCGGCACCCAGATCCTTCAACTGCGCGACGGCGGCGTCGAAGGAGGAGATCACGCCGGGCTGGTAGTTGTCGGAGTGCAGTTCCTTGACCACACCGACCTTCACACCGGCCAGATCGCCCTTGGCGCCCTCGCGAGCGGCGGCGACCACCGGCGGCACCGGCACATTGCGCGAGGTGGAGTCACGCGGGTCGTAGCCGGCGATCACCTCGTGCAGCAGCGCGGTGTCCAGGACGGTGCGACCACACGGGCCGCCCTGATCCAGCGACGACGCGCACGCCACGAGTCCGTAACGCGAGACGGTGCCGTACGTGGGCTTGGTGCCGACGGTCGCGGTCACGGCCGCGGGCTGCCGAATCGAACCACCGGTATCGGTGCCGATGGCCAGCGGTGCCTGGTACGAGGCCAGCGCGGCCGCCGAACCACCACCGGAGCCGCCGGGAATCCGGCTGTGGTCCCACGGGTTCCGGGTCGGCCCGTATGCCGAGTTCTCGGTGGAGGAGCCCATGGCGAACTCGTCCATATTGGTCTTGCCGAGAATCGGGATTCCGGCGGCACGCAGTCGCGCGGTCACCGTCGCGTCATACGGCGAGACCCAACCCTCGAGCATTTTCGACCCGCAGGTGGTCGGCGCATCGGTGGTGGTGAAGACGTCTTTCAGCGCCAAGGGCACACCGGCGAGCGGCGAGGCGACCGTACCGGCGGCAATGGACTTGTCCACTTCGGCGGCCGCGAGCAGCGCCTCTTCGCCGGAAACATGCAGGAAGGCATTGATCTCGCCGTCGACCTCGGCAATGCGCTGAATGTGCGCCTCGGTCACCTCCACGGAGGAGACCTCACGGGCATGGATCCGGTCCGCGAGCTCGGAGGCGGACAGTTTGGTCAGGTCACGCCCACCCGAGCCCCGACCGCCATCCCCCACGGAATCACTACGTGATGATGTAGTCATCAGTCCTCCCCCAGAATCTGCGGAACCAGGAACCGCTGTTCCTCTTCGGCGGGAGCACCGGACAGCGCTTCCTCAGGGGTGAGGCAGGGCAGAACCTCGTCCGGACGGGTCACATTGGTCGCCGGATTCGGCGACGCGGTGGCCGGGACATCGGCGGCAGCGACTTCGGAGATGGCCTTGACGTGGGTCAGAATCGAATCCAGCTGACCGGCGTACAGGTCCAGTTCTTCCTCGGTCAGAGCGAGCCGAGACAACCGAGCGAGGTGTGCGACCTCGTCTCGAGAGATGGCGGGCACCGCGGGACCCCTTTCGCGTGGTTCTAGCTTGGTGATTCGGCCATGGACAGCCTAGCGACTAGCGTGGGGCCGCCCGTCACAGGACCGGATCGCTGCGCGGATGCTCAATAGCCGCCACAATGAAGAGTGGCCCACATCACCGAAAGTCCTTCGAGTCGATAACTATCACTCGGGGGTGTAAGTATTGCCAGACTCGGGTACTCGTCGCAGGGTCTCGGTCGCATAGGAAAGAAGGAAAGCACGTGTCTTATCTGCTCCGCGTGCAACTTCCGGATCGCCCAGGAAGTCTCGGCTCGCTCGCACTCGCGCTGGGCTCGGTCGGCGCCGACATCCTCTCGCTGGATGTCGTCGAACGAGGCGACGGATTCGCGATCGACGACATCGTGGTGGAGGTGCCGTCCGGAGCTTTGCCGGACACCCTGATCACCGCTGCCGAATCGCTGGCCGACGTCCTCGTGGATTCGCTGCGCCCGTACTCCGGAATGCTCGACACCCACCGGGAACTCGAGCTCATCGACCAGGTGGCCAGCGCACACGACGACCGGTTGCAGGTGCTGGTCGACGGGGTGCCGCGGGTGCTGCGGGTCGGTTGGAGCACCGTCATCGATATGGGACCGTCCGGTGCGTACCGGGTGGTGGGCAGCCAGAGCGCGCCCTCGACCCAGGCGAGCGCGACCCCGTGGATGCCGCTCGAAAAGCCGTGCACCCTCGATACCGAAGCCGACTGGGTACCGCAGATCTGGAAGGATATGGACACCAAACTCGCCGCCGCACCGCTCGGCGATACGGGCAAGGTGCTATTGCTGGGCCGCCCCGGCGGACCGGATTTCCGGCCGTCCGAGGTGGCGCGACTGGGCTACCTGGCGGGCATTATCGCCACGGTGCTCGGCTGATCCTTCGGAGCCGAAGCCGGTTCAGGACAGCGACATTCGCATGACCGTAAGCGGCGACCCGGCCATGGTGCGCCAATCACGCTCCGGTACATGAACGAAGCCGAGCCTGTCGTAGACGCGACGGGCATCGGCCATGGTCGCCATGGTGGTGAGTACGACGGCCTCGAACCCCTCGGCCCGCGCGATCTCGACGATCTTGCCGACCAGGGCAGAACCGAGTCCGAGACCGCGCGCCCGCTTCGACACCGCGAGCATGCGGAATTCCAACTCGCCGACCCGGGCGATATCGGCGAACTCGGTGCCGGGCCGAGCGACTGTCACCGAACCGAGTACCTCCCCCTCACGCACCGCGACCAGGATCTCCGCTGTTCGCGCGCGTGTCGCGGTATCGGCAAGCTCTGTGACATAGGAACTTTCGGGGTTCACATGCCCCTCGCCGACATACACGTCGACAGTCAGCGCCCCGACAGCCGCGAACTCGGCCGCCCGCGCATCCCGAATCTCGACATCCCCATTCCGCACACCCATCTCATCTCCATCCGAACCCATTGCGGAACTCGAGCTTTCCCATGCGACGCCCGATACCCGTCGTTCCAACATGCCGCAACCCTTCGCCATTCCGGCGGAGCCACCCTGTCCTTTCCAGCGGGACACCCTTGTCTCCAGCAGGCTCCCTCGTCAGTCCGGACGGCCGACCCTTCGCCAGCCCGGCGGGCGACCCTCGTCATTCCGGCGGGCGACCCTCGCCATTCCGGACGGCCCACCCTTCGCCAGCCCGGCGGGCAACCCTCGTCATTCCGGCGGGCGACCCTCGCCATTCCGGCGGGCAACCCTCGTCATTCCGGACGGCCCACATCGATGACAGCCGGTCCCATCAAACTGGCGGAAGCCAGGCCCCGTCGTGTAGCCGGGCCTACTCCCCCGCGTCCGGGTCCTTCTCGGCCACATCCGGGTCCTTCTCCGACACGTCCGGACCCCGCACAGCCTCGGGACCGCCTTCGAGCAGGAGCCGGAAGCCGTCCTCGTCGAGGATAGGGACGCCCAGTTCTTCCGCTTTGGCGGCCTTCGAACCCGGGGCATCGCCGATTACGACGTACGCCGTCTTCTTGGAGACCGAACTGGCCGCCTTGCCGCCGCGGATCAGGATCGCCTCCTTGGCCCCGTCGCGGGTAAACCCTTGCAGGGAACCGGTTACCACGATGGACATACCCTCGAGGTTGCGCTCGATGGACTCGTCGCGTTCATCCTCCATCCGCACGCCCGCGGCCCGCCACTTGTCGACAATCGCGCGGTGCCAGTCGACGTCGAACCACTCCTTGGCCGCGACGGCAATGGTGGGGCCGACGCCGTCGGTGGCGGCGAGCTCTTCCACCGAGGCTGCCTCGATGCACTCCATACTGGCGAACTCGGCGGCCAGGGCGCGCGCGGCGGTCGGGCCGACGTGGCGAATGGACAGGCCCACCAGCACCCGCCACAGCGGCCGGTCCTTGGCGGCTTCCAGATTGGCGAGCAACCGCTTGCCGTTCTGCGACAGGGTGCCGCTCTTATTGGTGAAAAGCGTTGTGGTGAGCAGTTTTTCCTCGGTGAGATCGAACAGGTCACCCTCATCGCCGATGGCACCGGATTTGAGCAGATCGATGGCGGCCTCGTAGCCGAGGGCCTCGATATCGAACGCGCCGCGACCGGCCACGTGGAAGACGCGCTCGCGCAGCTGCGCCGGGCAGTACTGCTGGTTGGGGCAGCGGATATCGGCGTCTCCCTCCTTGGCGGGAGCGAGTTCGGTTCCGCATTCGGGGCAGTGCGTGGGCATGACGAATTCGCGTTCGCTGCCATCGCGGGCGTCCACCACCGGGCCGAGCACCTCGGGAATGACGTCACCGGCCTTGCGCAACGTAATGGTGTCGCCGATGAGTACGCCCTTGCGCTTCACTTCGGAGGCATTGTGCAGGGTGGCCATCGCGACGGTGGAGCCCGCCACGGTGACCGGCTCCATGACCGCGAACGGCGTAACCCGGCCGGTACGACCGACATTCACCTGGATGTCGAGCAGTTTGGTGGTGGCCTCCTCCGGCGGGTACTTGTACGCGATGGCCCAGCGCGGCGCGCGTGAGGTCGCGCCGAGGCGGCGTTGCAGGGAGAATTCATCGACCTTGATGACCTGGCCGTCGATTTCGTGCTCGATATCGTGGCGGTGTTCACCCCAGTAGTGGATGCGTTCCACCACCGCGTCGGCACCCTGCACCCGCACGGTGTGCGCGGATACCGGCAGTCCCCAGGCAGCCAGCGCCCGATATGCCTCGTACTGCGATGTCGGTGCCCAACCGTCCATCCGACCGAAGCCGTGGCAGATCATTCGCAGCTTCCGCCTGGCGGTGACGGCGGGGTCCTTCTGGCGCAGTGATCCGGCGGCGGTATTGCGCGGATTCGCGTACGGCGGTTTACCTTCCGCGACTATGGCGGCATTGAGCGCCGCGAAATCCTCGAGGGTCATATACGCCTCGCCGCGCACCTCGAGGAGCTTCGGCACCGGGAATTCGTCGGTGGGCTTCAGGACATGCGGGATATCGTCGATGGTGCGGGCATTGAGGGTGACGTCCTCACCGGTGCGCCCGTCACCGCGGGTCGCGCCGCGTACCAGTCGGCCATTCTCGTAGACGAGGTTGAGTGCGACGCCATCGATCTTGACCTCGCAGACATAGTGGATATCCGAGCCGGTCTCGGCCGCCGCCTTGCCGACCCACTGGCGCATCTCATCGTCGTTGAAGACATTGTCGAGCGACATCATTCGCTCGAGATGGTCCACCGGTTGGAATTCGGTGGTGAATCCGCCACCAACCACCTGGGTCGGCGAATCGGGTGTGCGTAGGTCGGGATGGGCCGCTTCGAGGGCCTCCAGGCGTTGGAACAGCTCGTCGAATTCCCCATCGGTGACGATGGGTGCGTCCCGGACGTAGTAGCGGAACTGGTGGTCGCGAACCTCCTCCGCCAGTTGCTGCCACTCCACGCGCACGTCCCCACTCGCCGGGGTGATCTCCATACCCGATTCGCTCACAATAGGCACCCTAGCGGAGCCCACCGACAGCTCGGTGCGACATTCCCGCACGTCGCGCCGTTATCGCCGTCGAATTGCGACCGGTCGGCACGATGCCCTCCGGGCGTTGCGGAACGGTCGGCCTTCCCCCCGGACAGCGGTTTTCGGACGAATCACGGCGCGAGTCGAGACATGAGGGCATTGACAAGCGCACCATGGAAATATCCAAGTGGTTGATTGGAGAACCCGGCGGTGGACGGTACCCGCGATCGCATTCTCAACGAGGCATTGCGCCTGTTCGCCGAACAGGGCTATGCGGGGACGTCGGTGGCCGCCATTGAGAAGGCGGCCGGTCTCTCACCGCATTCCGGTGCGCTCTATACCCACTTCGGCTCCAAGGAGCAGGTGCTCGCCGCCGCCGTCGAGCGTGCCGTGGCAGGATCGGAGGGCGCGTTCGCGCTCGCGCCGATTCTCTCGCTGGGGAATCTGGAGGCCGAGCTGACGCTCATCGCCCGCGGCTCGCTGATGATTCTGCACAGCTGGGGCAACCTGATTCGCGTCATGACCAAGGAGAGCGAGAAGTTCCCGGCGGTAATGGCACAGGCTCGCGAGCGACTGTTCGCGCCGTCACGCCGGTTTCTCGCCGACTGGTTGGCAGGTAAGGCCGAATCCTCGGATATCGAACGCGATTTCGAGGCCATCACCACCATCTGGCAGGGAGCGCTCGAAAACTACTGGGCCGCAACCTATCTCTACGACGATCCGCCCTTCGGCATCGACGACGACCGATTCGTCCGCCAGTGGGTCGACACACTTCGCGCCGCCATCGGCGCGGCACCCTGATCCCCAACCCCAGGGAGGGCCATCATGGCCGACATCACCACCGCCACATTTGATCTCAATGATCCCGCGGTTATCGCCGACCCGTACCCACACTATCGGTGGCTGCGCGACGAAGCGCCGGTACACCACACCAGCGCACCCGATCTGTGGCTCCTCAGCCGCTACGACGATGTGGTCATGGCGCTTCGCGACAATGTGCGCTTCTCCTCCGATCTCTATGCGGCGGAGGACTTCTCGGACAATCCATTCAATCCGGGACAACAGCTGCCACGCTGGGTGACCTGGCTGGTCAATCGATTGCCGCCCGTGCGAACCCTGCTCACCAGCGACCCGCCACAGCACACCCGGTTCCGCAAGAAGGTGAGCCGCGCCTTCGCACCGCGCCGAATGTCGGCCCTGGAACCGCGTATTCGCGAAATCACCGAGGGTCTGGTGGCCGAGCTCCTCGCCCGCGCGGCACGGGGCGAACGGGTGGATCTGGTGCGCGACCTGGCCGGACCACTGCCGACCGTGGTGATCGCCGAACTCCTGGGCATTCCGGCCGAACGGAGAGACGATTTCAAGCGCTGGTCGGACGATCTCACCGACGGCCTGCTCACCGGCGGCAATACCCGCCGCATGGTCACCAGCGCCATTGCCATCAGAGTCTTCTTCGGCCGCACCATCCGCCGCCGTCGACGGCACCCGGGCGATGACCTGATCAGTCTCCTGATCACCCCCGACGCCGATGGCAGGCTGAATCTCTTCGATCTGGTCAACTTCTGCATCCTGCTGCTGGTGGGCGGTCATGAGACCACCACCAATCTGATCTCCAATGCCGTTCTCGCACTGCTGGATCGGCCGGACCTGTGGCAGCAGCTCACCGAGGATCCGGCGGGTGCGGCGACCGTTGTCGAGGAGGCGCTTCGCTACGACGGTCCCGCGCAGAATCTGCTGCGCATCACCACAACCGACGTCACCCTGCACGGCGTGACAATTCCCGCCGGGGCCCGAGTGCTACCCCTGCTCGGCTCCGCGAACCGCGATCCCCGGCACTGGGACTCCCCCGACGATTTCCGGCTGGACCGAAACCGCAACGACCACATCGCCTTCGGCATCGGAATCCACTACTGCATAGCCAATGCGCTGGCTCGAATGGAGGCCGCGATCGCCCTCGAAATTCTGGCGGCCCGGGTGCCCGGCCTCACCCGCGCGGGCGAGCCGGTCCGCATCCCCAGCCCCGTCCTGCGCGGGCTGCGCTCGCTGCCGATGAATACCCGCTGAGAACCGCCCACCTCTGGGAACACCGGTCCCAGGGGTGGGGTTGCACGGCTTATGGATATAGCGACCGCCGTCACCTTCGCGCGCACTCACCAGCAGTCCGTCCTCGCGACCATTCGCAAGGACACCCGTCCCCAGCTGTCGAATGTGGCGCACTGGGTCACCGACGACGGTGTCATCCGCATCTCCATTACCGCCGACCGGGCGAAATACCACAATCTGCGCCGTGAACCGTGGGCCGCGATACACGTGACCCAGGATGATTTCTGGGCCTACGCGGTGCTGGAGGGCACGGCGGAGCTGTCACCGGTGGCGGCCGATCCCGATGATGCGACGGTCGAGGAATTGATCGCCTATTACCGCGCTCTCAGCGGCGAGCACCCGGACTGGGACGACTACCGCCGTGCCATGGTGGCCGATCGGCGCGCCGTGGTGCGGATTACACCGAACCGGGTCTACGGCATGCTGCCCTGAGGGCGCGAGCGGGTCACCGAATTCGAAAGTTACTCCGCGCTTTCGGGTTCCGGCAGGGTCGCACCGGTTTCCAGCAGCGTCTTGAGGCTGGAGAGGATGGCGGGCCAGCCATTGCGCACACCGTCGAGCATGACGCTGTCGGGGCCGAAGCCGTCGTGGATGACGGTGAGTTTCACGGTCTCACCGTGGGGTTCGATGTCGAAGGTGACCTTCGAACGGGGTTCGGCGGCCATCTTCGCGACCTCGTCCGGGCTGAATTCGAACTGCTCACCGAAGGCCTGGTCGACCGAGTGCCAGGTGTAGGACAGCCGGCGGTAGGGCTCCGATTCCAGGACCACCTGTTCGGGATCCTTACTCACCCAGCCGAATTGCTCCCACACCATGGGCGAGCCGGGCTGCCAATCGGTATCGAAGATGGCACCCCAGTAGCGGATGGTGAATGCCGGGTCGGTCAGGGCCACCCACAGCTCTTCGGGCGTGGTCTTGATGTAGGTGGTGTAGACGAATTCTTCCGTGCTCATGGTCGCGCTCTCCAATGCGGTTTTGAGGTCGGCGAGTACACGTACCCGCCCGCGGTCGTAGCGGTGGATCCAGCGGTCGGCAATGGCATTGACGGGTTCGGCATTGAGGTAGTGCAGTTTTTCGCGGCCGTGGCGGCGGGTGGTCACCAGATTGGCCGCCTCCAGGACCGCCAGATGCTTACTCACCGCCTGGCGGGTCATCTCCAGCCCTTCGCACAGCTCCCGCAGGGTCTGACCATTGCGTTCGTTGAGACTGTCGAGCAGGCGGCGGCGACTCGGGTCGGCCAATGCCCGGAACACCTCGTCCATGCCTCACCTCCATAGGCAACCCAATGGTTGCACAACTCAGCTTAGGCAACCATTTGGTTGCATGTCAACCCGCGCTCGCGCATTGCGTCGCCTACCGGCAGGATGACCATCGTGTTGCGCAGCTTTCAGGTGACGAACCACAGGTCCCTCGCCGAACCCCAGGAATTGCGGCTCACCCGCGGTAGCGGGCCGGTCGCCGTTCCGGTGACCGCCGTGCACGGGTCGGCCGCCACCGGGAAGACCAGCCTGATCGACGCGCTCTGGCATATGCGCGACGCGGTGCTGAACTCGGTCAGCGGGTGGGATCCCTATGCCGGGCCGGGCCGTACCCCACATCTCGGATTCACCGCGCAGCCAACGGAATTCGTGGCCAATTTCGTCGCCGAGGGCTGTCCGTACACCTACGGCTTCCGGCTCGACAATGCCGATGTCACCGCCGAATGGCTGCATACCCATCCGCACCACCGCAAACGGATCGTCTTCGAACGGTCGGGCGAGGATATTCGGATCGGCCCGCTGTTCGAGGCCGCCCGCTTCGGTATCGGTGCCCTGGTGCCCCTGGTGCGCCCGAATGCCCTGCTACTCAGCCTGTCCGGGCAGCTGTACGCCGAGGCGCTGGTCCCCGCCTACCGCTGGTTCCAGTCACTGCTGGAAGTACAACGCGGGCAACAGGATCCGCACGCCGTCGCACACCGCCTCGGCAGTCACGTCTCCCGCTCCACCGAGCACGCCGCCCGCCTGCTCACCCTGCTGCGCTCCGCCGAATTCGGCATCACCGATCTGCTGATTCCCGAGAACGACCCGATGTACGCCGACTACCTGCGTGATCTCGACAACGATATCGCCACCACCGCAAAGGAAGTCGACGCCGCCACCTCCTCCCCCGCCCGCGCCGAGGTACTGCTGCGCGACCACGGCCTCACCATCACCGTGCTACAGCGCGAACTGGCCAACCTGACCGCCGCCCGCGACGCCCTCTACTCCCGCATGGTGGCCCGCCGCGGCGTCGGCCTGGGCCTGGTCCACGAGGGCATCGATACGGCCTTCGATATCACCGACGAATCCACCGCCACCGTCGCCCTGCTGCGCCTGCTGCCACCCATTCTCGACACCCTCGACACCGGTGGCGTACTGGCCGTCGACGATATCGACACCCACCTCACCGGCGACGCCGCCGACCGCCTCATCCAGCTCTTCCAGAACCCCGAGACCAACACCCAGGGCGCACAACTGATCTTCACCACCGGAAACCGCGCCCTCATCGACCGCGGCAACGGCCGCTCCCAATCCAAGCGCACCACGGTCTGGCAGCTCCGCCGCAACGACCACGGCGCCACCGAACTGACCGCCCGCTGACCGCACCCCCGGCACGCTAGCCTGAGTGCATGGGCATGCTGGTACAACTCATGTTCGTGCTGATGATGGCCACGGCGCTCGTCCTGGCCATCGGCTACTTCTGGCGCGGGCGCAACCCTTTCAGCGGGCGTGGCGAACAAGAGTCCGGGACGCTGTACGTCACCGGCATCAGCCCGCGCCCCGAAGCACTCGACGATCAGTACGTCACCATCACCGGCAATATCTCCGGACCGAGCCTGGTCGCGTACGAGGCCTACGGACGCTTCGTCTGGGATGTGAACCGTTGGCCGTATGTGGGCGAGCAGATCCCGGTCCTCTACCCCTCCGGTAAGCCGCAACACTGGTTCCCCGACCATCCGGGTGCGCGCCGGGGAACGGGGTCACCCTTCCACGGCTGACGTCAGCGACGGACCGCCCGAATGAATCCGACACCCGGATCGTGCACGGCAGCCTCTGGTCGATCGATGGCTGCTACGAGATCGTCCCAACCGAAAAACTCGGTACTCCAACCATTCTCGTCGAACCAGACTTCGATATCCGGGCCGAGACCACCGGGCAAGCGAGGCGGGGCGTCATCGCCGGAAACCAAGCGGTGGAGTTCGGCATACCGGCCACTGTTCACCTCGGTGGTGAATCGTCCGGCACCGAAATTGCTTCCCGGAGCGGACAGTTCGGTGATGATGGCCGCCGCCCGCAAAGCTTCCTCAGCGGACAGATAGCCCAGCACCCCCTCGTCCACCCAGAGCGTTGGCTGATCGACGCGGAATCCCTGCGCAATAAGGGTTTCCGCCCACTCGTCGCGTAGATCCACGGCTACGACCTGCCGTTCACACCGAGGACGCGCCTCAGCCTTCCGCAGCACAGGTTCCTTGAACCCGAATGTCTCCGGGAGATCGACCTCGAAGATCCGTGTCTGCGCGGGCCACTCCATGCGAAACGCGCGAGTATCCAGGCCCGCCCCGATCAACACGATCTGCCGAATCCCCTGACCAACCGCCTCCCGGACCCGATCATCAACCAGCCGGACCCCGACGGTCCGCCCCTCGTAGAACTGGCCGGACAGCGCGTCCACCCGCTCCCACCGCTCCGCCGTGAACCCCTCCCGCGCCGCATCGACGAACCACTGCGCCAAGGGGTCGTCATATAGGCGATCAGTCCGTGCGGATTCGCGTGCCCGGATCACAGCCACTCCGATCGCGGTCATTGCCACCCCCGCAACCGGGACTCGCGTCGATGCTTCATCCATAACGCCCTCCCCTCCGAGCAACTAACTTGCCGCCCGGCTAGTAATCTCACTCGAACTGGGACGCTAGGCTCCTACCGGCCGGTCGTCAAGCACTACGGAAGGATTCGATGGACGGGCGTCGCAGCGATACGCGGGAGCGAATCCGTTCCGTGGCAATGGAATTGTTCTCCGAACGTGGTTACGAGAGGACCTCGCTGCGGGAGATCGCCGACCGCCTCGGCGTCACCAAGGCCGCCGTCTACTACCACTTCCGCACCAAGGAAGACATCGTGGTCAGCCTCTCCGAGGACCTGCGCCGCGGCATTGACGAGATCGTCAACTGGGCGCAATCCACGCCGCCCGGATCCGAACGGGCCCGGGAGATCCTCACCCGCTATGGCGCACTGCTCCACGGCCTCGGTTCCGACATGGTCCGGTTCTGGCACGAAAACCAGCCCGCCTTCCGCGATCTCGGCTTCGGCACCAGCCTGCGCTACCAGTTTCGCACGCTGGGCGATCTCATGACCGAACCCGAAAGCGAACCCCTCGCCATCTTCCACGCACGGCAGGCGCTGCTCGCCATCAGTTGGAGCGTCTCGATGATGGGGGACCTACCCCTCACCGATGAGCAGCGCTACGCGGCGGCCACACGCATCGCGGCGGGTATCCTCGCCAAGAGCTGAAGCCGCTACAGAGCGGCGGCCTGGCGGAGTGGGCTGTTTCGTGCACTATCAGCACTGTCCAGGCGAATTCCGCGCTTCCAGGGGAGATAGTGCACGAAAAGTGTCAACGACGCGATACCCCCTGCGGCCCAGCGGTTCACTAGCCCTCGGCATGGCCATCGCCCACCCGCATCGGTGGCTGCATCGGGCGGGAGATCCAGCGTGCGAAGGTCTGCTCGGGCGATACGGTGATCACGTCGGCGACGGCCACCAACTCATCGGGCAACTCTCCGCCGAAATGCTCGAGGCTCGGCACCACAACGGCATCGACATCGGTCGCCTTGGCGACATTGACGAGTCGTTGGAGTGGATGGTCGGTATGTGCGCCGAACACAACGGTTTTGGCGAACGTGTAGCCGAGCCGCCTCGCGAGGCTGCGGATGTGTGTGTCGTCCCACGGTTGGCGTATGCCAGAGATGTCGGAACGCAGGTAGCCGAGGGCGGTTGGTACTTCGAGCACGATCACCACCCCCGACGCGGCAGATAAGTGCGGGATTCGGAGGCGAGGCGGGCCTGAATCTCGGCGACGGTGGAACCTGCACGATGACGAGCCGGGCGAGTGCTATTGGATACGGCCGCCATCACAAGCAGCAGCGCGGCGAGCGTGGATACGAGAAGTTCCATGATGTCGGTCCTTCCGATCATCGGCGGGTTGTGAAACGCCTGGAGAGACGTGACACCAGCACATGCCGCGATACATCTCAGGGCAACACGTTTCGGGAAACCCAGAACGAATCTTCCGAAAGCCCAGAACCACGCCCGAACCACGGCGCACACTTATCCAAACGCACTCATCACAAATCCCAGAACACGAGCACTTCACACCCAAACGGAGCATCAGCGATGTCCGAAATCGAGTCCACGCTTCCCCGAAGGCAACTCGGTCGGTACCTGCGAGATCTTCGCCTACAGTCGGGCATGACGATTACCGAAGCCGCGAAGCTGATCGAACACGGTTCGAGCACCCTGCAGCGGCTGGAGAAGGGCACCGGTCGGGTTCGGGTGCTCGATGTCGAGGCGTTGTGCCGCGTCTACGGTGCCGACGAAACGACCACGGCGGCGATGCTCGGGTTGGCTCAACAAGCGAAAGTGAAGTCTTGGTGGCATGACTTCGGGGATCTCATCCCGCAAAGCTTCGACGTGTACATGGGTTTGGAGGCAGCGGCCCGCAATTTCACGGCCTACAACGTCGAACTGGTTCCGGGACTGCTCCAGACCGCCGACTACACGAGAGCGCTCGTCCGATCTGGGTACCCTGAAGAAACCGCCGCCGACCACGATAGGCGGGTGCGGATGCGGGCGCAGCGACAAATCCTGATCACACGCAAAACTCATTCGGCGACAGTCGATGTCGTCCTGAACGAGTTCGTGCTTCGGCGCGTAATCGGCGGACGCGGTGTGATGTCCGCGCAGCTACGCCATATCGCGGACCTGAGTACGCGACCGAACGTGACGATCCGCATTCTGCCGTTCACCGCCGGTGTTCCGAGCGGTCGCCTCACCGGACCCTTCATTGTGCTGGGCTTCGGCGATCCAGCCGAACCGCGAGTCGTATACGTTCCGATCTTCACCGGTGACATGTACCTGGAGAAGGAAGAGGACGTCCGCAAATACGATCAGGCGTTCCAGGCGATCCAGCACGCGACGTTGGACGAGGTGAGCAGCAGAAATATGCTGCGCCAGATTGCAAGGGAGTACGAACGTGAACGTTGACCTATCCGGAGCACGGTGGTTCAAGAGCACCCGGAGCGACGCGGCCAAGGAGTGTGTGGAGGTGGCCTTCGTCACCGGCGGCGTCGGCGTCCGCGACAGCAAGGACCCGAGCGGTCCAGCGCTGATCTTCTCCCCGGTCGAATGGGACACCTTCACGGCAGGCATGCGCGCTGGCGAGTTCGACCTGAACTAGCGCCCGAATAACTGGGCCGCGAGCGACCAGGGTAAAGGTGGGAGCGTGAAGCTAGATCTATCGCACGCGAAGTGGTTCAAGTCCAGCTCCAGCGCAGGCGGGCAGGAGTGTGTGGAGGTGGCCTTCGTCACCGGCGGCGTCGGCGTCCGCGACAGCAAGGACCCGAGCGGTCCAGCGCTGATCTTCTCCTCGGCCGAATGGGACACCTTCACGGCAGGCATGCGCGCTGGCGAGTTCGACCTGAACTAGCCCTGCACATCAGTCGAACGTCAGCGCTTCCGGTTCGTCGGTGTAGGCGGTGGCGATCTCGGTGGCGAGGGTGAGGGATTTGCGGGCCCAGTCGAGGGAGGTGGTGGCTAGGCCGCAGGCGGGGGTTACCAGGATTTGGGTGGCGAGGCGACGGCGGGGGAAGCTGAGGCGGTCCATCAGGCGCACACCGGGTTCGGCGAGTTCGCGCCAGGTGACGGGGGTTGCCGGGGCGGTGGTGGGGATGAGGCCGAGGGCTAGGTGGCGGCCGGATTCGAGGAGTTCGCCGAGGGCGTCGAGGTCGGCGGTGCGGATGGTGGCGAGGTCGAAACCGACTCCGGCGGTGGCGGTGCCACGGAGGAAGTCCAGGGCGGGTGGCTCTTCGCAACTGTGAATCAGGACCGGGCCGGGTTGCGCGGTGATGACCGTGTCGAGAATATGCTGCGCTTCCGGGGCGGGGACGGCGCGCACCGTGTTCATCACGCTCGGGCCGACGAGCGAACCCTCCAGAACGGCATTCAGCATGGGTTCGTCCAGCTGCACAATGACTTTCGCGCCCAGGCGCTTACCCACCTCGGCGACGTGCTTGGCCAGGCCCTCGGCCAGGGATTCCGAAAGGTCGCGCACCGCACCGGAATCGGTGAGTACCCGGTGCCCGAGTGGCAGTTCCACCTGGGCGGCGAGGGTCAGGGGACCTACTGCCTGCACCTTGATCGTACGGCCGGTGCCGGTGAGACCGGCTGTCTCCCAGGCTTCTTCGAGGGTGTCCAGATCTCGGCGCAGGAAGTCGCGGGAGCGGCGGGCCGCGCCCCCTGGGCGGACGGCCAGGCGGTAACCGCGGGTGGTGGTGTCGAACCGCATATCCACCAGCAGGGCCGAGGCGCGGCCGACCATGTCCGCGCCGACCCCGCGATCGGGCAGTTCCACCAGATGCGGCAGATCCCCGAGTTCACCGACCACGGTCGCGGTCGCCTCGCGGATATCGTCACCGGGCCACGATCCGACTCCGGTCGCGATCCCACCCGGCAGTGCGCCGCGCTCGTCTGTGCCGTTGTCACTCAACTGGATTCACTTCGCCTTTCGAGCGTCGTCACCGGTGTGCACGTCGGTATCCCGACGTGCACATTCGCCGATCGTCCGGCACGCGAAACTGCCGTGTCGGTTCGGCACCGCTGGCCCAGCCTGTCATCCCGGTGCGGTTCGGGCGGTATCCGCTGCCGACCAGAGGTGGATTCCGGCCAAAAGCATGCCGGAATGACGGGGCTGTTCCGGCGGTGTGCCGTTGGTCGGAACAAGGCCGAAACGACGGGGTTGTTCCGCTGGACAGAACGACGGGGCGACTCACCGGCCGAACAACCGGGGTCCATAGCCGCCTGACCATGGTGCGTCACCACTCATTCGGCGGTGCCGGACACCAATTCGTTCGCGTACGAGTGCTTCTCACGTTCGGTACCGGAGATGGTGCCGCTACCGAGCACGAGATCGCCGCCCTCGGCATCCAACCGGTACATGACCACCGCCTGCCCGCGTGCGACACCGGTGAGCGGTTCGCGCAGGCGCACCACAAGACCGCCGTCGACCGGTTCGACCACCGCCGCGGCGAGACCGCCGTGCGCGCGCACCTGGACGGTGCATTCGATCGGTCCGTCGGGGGTTTCCCCGGAGGTCCAGATGGCGCGGTCGGCGAGCACCGTCCACACGTGCAGATCCTCGGCGGAACCGACACGCACGGTGCCGGAATCCGGGTCGATATCGGTGACGTAGCGCGGCTTACCGTCGGCGGCGGGACCCGGCAGACCCAGCCCCTTGCGCTGACCGATGGTGAAACCGTGCACGCCTTCGTGATCGGCGAGCTTGGTGCCGTCGGAATCGAGCACCGCACCCGGGCGGATACCGATCTTCGCGCCCAGGAAGGCCCGGGTATCGCCGGAGGGGATGAAGCAGATGTCGTGGCTGTCCGGCTTATTCGCCACCGCGAGGCCGCGCTCGGCGGCCTCTTCGCGAATACGCGGCTTCGGAGTATCGCCGACGGGGAACATGGCACGCGAAAGCTGCTCGGCGGTCAGCACCGCGAGCACATAGGACTGGTCCTTGTCCTCATCCACCGCCCGCCGCAGCACACCGTCCTCGAGGCGGGCGTAATGCCCGGTCACCACGGCATCGAAGCCGAGCGCCAGCGCACGGTCGGCCAGCGCCGAGAACTTGATCTTCTCGTTGCAGCGCAGGCATGGATTCGGGGTCTCCCCGGCGGCGTAGGACGCGACGAAATCGTCGATGACGTCCTCCTTGAACCGGTCGGCGAAATCCCAAACGTAGAACGGGATTCCGAGCACATCGGCGGCGCGGCGCGCGTCTCCGGCGTCCTCCTTGGAGCAGCAACCACGCGATCCGGTGCGCAGTGTCCCGGGCGAGGCGGACAGCGCCAGGTGCACGCCCACCACCTCATGTCCGGCGTCGACGGCGCGGGCGGCGGCCACCGCCGAATCCACGCCACCGCTCATCGCGGCAAGTACTCGCATCAATACCCTCCCTTCGCACTGGCCAGTCCGGCAGCCTTGGCTCTTTCCACCACCTGTGGCAATACCGCCAGTACGGCATCCACATCGGCATCGTTCGAATCATGTCCCAGCGAGAAGCGCAGCGATCCGCGCGCCAGCCCCGGTTCCACCCCCATGGCGAGCAGCACATGGCTGGGCCCGGCGACCCCCGCATTGCAGGCGGATCCGGTGGAACATTCGATTCCGGCCGCATCCAGCAGCATCAATAGCGAATCACCTTCACAACCGGGGAAGGTGAAGTGCACATTGCCCGGCAGGCGATGTTCTCCGGTCGCGCCGTTCAGCACCGCATCAGGTACCGCGTCGCGGACTCCGGCAATGAGACGACCACTCAGCCGCCCCAATTCGGTCGCACGGCCCGACATTCCGCGCGCGGTCTCCCGCAGCGCCGCCGCCAGCCCCACGGCCGCGGGCACATCCGAGGTTCCCGACCGCAGATCACGTTCGTGTCCGCCGCCGTGCACCAGCGGCACACACGGCACCGACCGACCCAGCAGCAGTACCCCGACCCCGTGCGGTCCACCCACCTTGTGTCCGGCGAAACTGGCCGCCGCGAGTCGGCTGCCCGCGAAGTCGATGGGCAGCTGCGCCGCGGCCTGCACCGCGTCGCTGTGCATGGGAATATCGAACTCCTGTGCCACCGCCGCCAATTCGTTGATCGGCTGAATCGTGCCGACCTCGTTATTGGCCCACATGACACTCACGAGGGCGATTTCGTCGGCATACGCGGCGAGCGCGTCGCGCAGCGTCCGCGGTGATACGACTCCCTCGGAGTCCACATCCAGCCAGGTGACCCGCGCGCCTTCGTGCTGCTCCAACCACTCCACGGCGTCCAGCACCGCGTGGTGTTCGACCGCGCTCACCAGAATCCGGGACCGCTTCGGATCGGCATCGAGCCGCGCCCGATAGATCCCCTTGACGGCGAGATTGTCACTCTCGGTCCCACCGGAGGTGAAGATCACCTCGGACGGTCGAGCCCCCAGATTCGCCGCGATCGATTCACGCGCCTCCTCGAGCCACCGCCGTGCCGCCCGCCCCGACCCGTGCAGCGAGGAAGCATTCCCCGCGAGCCCCAGGACAGCCGTCATCGCCTCGATGGCGACCGGGAACATCGGAGTAGTGGCCGCGTGATCGAGGTAGACCGTCTGGGCACCGACCGGACCCGGGTAAACCGACTTCATGACCGATAAAGCCTATCCCACTCTCTACCTGCACTACCTTGGGGTATCCGGGCTGGCTCGACGATTTCTCGACCCATGCACCCACGATGCGCAACCCGCGCGCACCCGCCGGATATTCCACCCCGGGTTGGCCGTCCAATCCCTATCGCGCCGACCGAGATCAGCTATCACCACGCGTACATGCGCTGCTGCGGGTATCAGCCCCGCGTCGGCCGGCGAATCGGCGTTGGTGAGGTATGGCGCTGCTAATCGAGGACTTCGGCTTGCTGGGGGGACCTGCAGACCGCGGCACTGGTCGGGCGGGACGGATCCATCGATGGGTTGTGTTTTCCGCGACTCGATTCACCGGCCCCCTGCTGGGCGGCGACGAGCGGGCCGGGTTATGGCGAATCGCGCCGGGAGCGGGCGGACTGTGCAGTATTCGGCGATATGGCGGGTACTCGTCGAGACGCCGCCGCGCTCCGGCCACACCTGTGGTGACCATTGTTTCGACCACTGTGCCGACCGGGTAGGACCAACGGAAACAGGCCGCCGACGATCCCGGCTCATTCGGTATCGGAGTAGTAGCGTCCTCGCCAGGCCGCCGGGTACAGGAGGTGATCGTCGGTGGTGACGAATCTTCTCGTGCTGGCCGCCGTCGTCGTCGCGTCATTGGCGGCGGCGTATTCGGCCGCGCGCATCCTGCGATCCGCCCCGCCGGACCTGGACACCATGCCCTTCCTCTCCGGCAAAACCGCGGTGGAACACGCGGTTTCGCGCTATCACGTGCGCTGGTACGCCATCACGATGATCTTTCTGGCCTTCGATATGGAGATGGTCTTCATGTTCCCGTGGGCGGTGGTCGTCGCTGATATCGGCGTCATGGCCGTGGTGGAGATGTTCGGCTTCCTCGCGGTGCTGATGGTCGGCGTGCTCTACGCCTGGCAGGAAGGCGCACTGCGATGGGTGTGACCTCGTGGCTACGCGGCCGGGTGGCGGTGGCGCCGCTCATCGCGACGGCGCCGGGCGGCACCGCGGTACGGCTCGCCGTCGAGCGCGCGGTTCGGGAGAAAGGCTGGCGGCCGGTGACGAGCCCGGCCGCCGCGGATCTGCTGGTGGTCGCGGGCGCACCGGTGGGCGGTGAGTTCGACGAGGACGTGCGGCAGGTACTCGCGGCACTTCCGGCGCCGTGCGTGCGGGTCGATATCGCCGAATCCGATAATGCCGCAGCCCTGTTGGAGAACGCGGCCCTGGGGCTGCGCACCGGCGACAGCCCTGGCGGGAGTCGCGACGCCGGCGAACACGAGAGACCTGAGGGTGGTGCCGAAAGCACCGCACGTTTCATGGCGAGGCGCACCGGCATCGCGACGCGCTTCTTGGCCGGGATCCGCACCGTGTGGCACGCACTTCCGGGTGTGGATTCCGGCCACAAGCACGCCGGAATGACGAGAGGTGTTACGCCTCGAACCTCTGACCAACAGCTCGGTGAGCAGGTCGGCGACCGCCGAACCGGCGGACATGACGCCCATCCCGGGCACGGCGCACACACCGAGCACGCTCCCCACAGCAAACACAACAGCCACAGCAGTCACAGCGGACACGACGCACACAACACCTACCGCGCACCCGACACCCCGGCCGGACACGGTGAACACGACGACCACGACCCCGGCGAACCCCACAGCCATGGCGAGCACGACACCCACGCCGGGCACGACACCCACGCCGGGCATGGCGCTCACGATGAACACGGCGAGCATGGCGAGCATGGCGAGCATGGCGAGCATGGCGAGCATGGCACCCACGACGGACATAGCGAGCATGACGGCCACGGCCACGGCGGGCACGACATGGCGTCGATGGGGCTGCCCGGTGGGCTGGCGATGGCCGACCGGGCCGCGGATCGCGATGGGCTCGAGCTCGATGTGCTCACCGTTACGCTCGGCCCGATTACCGCGTGGTGGCCCGCCGGGCTGATCGTGCGCACCCGGCTGCAGGGCGACTTGATCACCAGCGCAACGGTTTCGGTGCTGCCGCCGCCACCGGGAACCGAATCGTTCTGGCTGCGTCCATGGCTGCGGGCGGATCGGGGTGAACCGAGCACCGTGGCCGAGGGCGGGCGATGGCTCGCTGCCCGACGACTGGATTCGGCCGCATCCCTGCTCGCGCTGACCGGCTGGGACGATGCGTCGATAGCGGCGGGGCGACTGCGGGACGAATTGCTGTGGACCGGGCCGGACGCGAATGCCGAACGGCGGCTGCGTCATTGGACCCACCGAGTGTCGAGCTCCCGGATACTGCGCTGGTCGCTGCGGGATATCGGCCGGGTCGCCGCACACCACAACGTCCCGTCCGGGCTGGCGGGCGATACCCACGATCGCCTCCTGCGAATGGTCAGCGATATCCGGGACAGCGAACTGCGCGACGAAAGTCCTTTACGGCCTGGAACATTCGTCGGCGACCAGGCAACCCGCGACGAATGGATCGTCGCGGCGCTACCCGAGCTGCTGGCCGGGGTCGAGCTGGCGGAGGCCCGACTGCTCGTCGCCGGTTTCGATCCGGATGTGGCGGCGCTGCGGCAATCAGTGGTGATGCCGCGTGGTTGAGGTGGCGCCCTGGTGGATGGCCCTCGCCCTACCGGGCGCGGTGCTACTGATCGTGGTCGGTGTGGAGATCACCGAGTCGCTACTGCGCGCCCGCACCGCTGGCTCACCTACGGCGGTGGCCGCCACCGCCCCACTGCGCTCGGCCGCACTACTGCTCCTCCAGCAGCGCCGGCGGGTGGTCGGTGCGGATGTGCCGCTGTGGCGCTGTGCCGGTGTGGCATTGCTGACCGCTGGGGTACTGGCCGCCGCCCTGATCCCGGTCGGCGGGCAGGTGGTGCTGGATTCCGGTGTGGGTGTGGTGTGGTTCAACGCCGCCGAGGTGGTGGCCTGGGCGGCGGTGTGGTTGGCCGGTTGGGGTTCGAACTCCGCGTTCGCCCTGGTCGGGGGCTACCGTTTCATCGCCCAGGGGCTGGCCTACGAGCTGCCGCATATGTTGGCGCTGACCACGGCGGCGCTCGGCGCGGGATCTTTGCGAATCGCGGATATTGTTGCCGCCCAGGAGGATCAATGGTTCATCGTGATCATGCCGGTGGCCTTCGCGGTCTACCTGCTGTCGGTGCCCGCCATAGCCTTCCGCGCTCCATTCGACGCCCCGACGGGTGCGGATATCGCCGGGGGCGTGGCCGCGGAACTGTCGGGTGTCGACCGCCTGGTCCTGGCCGCCGGGCAACGGGTGCTGTTCGTGGCGGCCGCGGCAATGGCGGTTCCGCTCTTCCTCGGCGGCGGTGCGGGACCGCTGCTGCCCGCGTGGTCGTGGCTGCTGATCAAGACCCTCGCGGTGCTGGCCGTGCTGATCTGGCTGGGGCGGCGCTGGCCGACGATCCGGATGTCGCGGTATACGGAAGTCGCCTGGATCGTGCTGCTGCCGCTGATTCTGTTGCAGGCGTTGGTGGTTTCGCTCGTTGTCGTCCGGTGAATCGGGAGGTGGTCGACGGTGTGGTCACAGGTGCTGTTCTGGCTGTGCGCGGTCGGCGCGGTCGGGACCGGTATCGCGGTATTCCGGGTGGATTCGATGGCGCGGGCGACCTTCGCGCTGCTGGCGTCATTTGTGTTCGCGGCGGGAACGGTGCTGCTGGTGCGGCTGCCCTACCTCGGTGCCCTGGTGGTGCTGATGATGATCATGGAGATGGTCATCATGGTGGTTTTCATGATCATGTACATGATGAACCCGGCCGGGCTGATGCCCATGAGCATGGTGCACAACCAGAAAGCGGCACTGGGCATTTCGGCGGCGGTGTTCGTCGCACTGTCCGCGGTCGCGCTGCTCGTCGACTGGCCGCGATCGGGCCGACCCCGGCCGCCCGACCCGACCGTCTCCCTCGGTGAGGCACTGATGGGCCCGAAGATGCTCGTCATGATGATTCTCGGGCTGGCACTGTTCACCACCATGGTGGCGACGGTGGTGCTGGCCACCCATCGCGGCCGCTACGACCGCTACGGTGATCGGCTGGACCGGCGCATACCCGATGATCCGGCGCGCGGCGGTGTCGGCCGATGAATCTGCCCGAATTCCTGGTGCTGGCCGCGGCGCTGTTCAGTGTCGGCCTGTACGGCGTGCTGTCACAGCAGTCCATCGTGATGATCATGATGGGGCTGGAACTCATGATCAATGCGATAATTGTTGCCGCGGCGGCCTTTTGGTACTTCGCCTGGCCCGCGGCCGATGCGCAGGTACTCGTCCTCGTCGCGGTCACCGCGATGGCGATCGAAATGGCGGCCGGGTTCGCGGTGACCACCGCGATCTTCCGCGCCCGCGATATCGATATGGTCGACTCGGCCGACGATCTGCGGGGCTGAACCCATGCTGTGGCCGATGATCGCGCTACCCGCCGTCGCCGGTGTGGCACTGCTGCTCGGCGGCCGCCGCGTCGATCGATTCGCGCCCGGAATCGCACTGCTCACGGCGGTGGCGACCGCCGTGCTCGCCGTGCTGAACGCCGCCGAACGGCCTGCGGTGTCCGCACCGTTCCTGGCCGGAATCCCGGTGTCGTTCGGCGTCGATGGCCTTTCGGCGGTACTGATCGTCGCCGTCGCGGTAATCGTCGTCGCGGTCCTGATCTTCGCTCTGGGCGACCTCGGTTCCGACGAGCCACGCGCCCGTTTCCACGGCCTCATGCTGCTGTTCGCCGCCGCCATGCTGGCCACCGTGACCGCGCGGTCGCTGCTCCCGCTGCTGATGGCATGGGAGCTGATGGGGGCCGCGTCCTATGCGCTGATCGGTTTCCGCTGGCGCGAGGCGGAGCGCACCGAATCCGGTCTGGTGGCCTTCCTCACCACTCGCACCTGCGATTTGGGCCTGTATATCGCGGCCGGGGCTGCCCTGGCGGGCGGTGCCGGCGTCCTCGCGCTCGACGCGCTGGCCGACCTCGACAGCCTGTGGCTGCATGTGGCCGCCGCCGGGGTACTGCTCGCCGCGCTCGGCAAATCGGCGCAATTGCCGTTCAGCTTCTGGCTGTCGCGCGCCATGGTCGGCCCGAGTCCTGTTTCCGCCCTGCTGCATTCGGCGACCATGGTGGCGGCGGGCGCCTACCTGCTGCTGCGTTCGGCTCCCCTGCTCGACGCGACCGGCTGGGCGGCCACCGCCACCGCGTGGATCGGCGTGGGCACGGCGATAGCACTCGGCGCGGTGGCGGTATGTCAGAGCGATCTCAAACAGCTACTGGCGGCGTCGACTTCGGCTCAGGTGGGTTTCATGGTGCTGGCGGCGGGAGTGGGTGGCGTGGCCGCGGGCAGCGGGCACCTGGTCGCGCACGCGGTGACCAAGAGCCTGCTGTTCCTGACCGCGGGTGCGTGGCTCACCGCGCTCGGCACCAGGAGTCTGGCCGGACTACGCGGCGTCGCGCGGTCGTATCCCCTTGCGGGCGTGGCGTTCACGGTGGGTGCGCTGGCGCTGGCCGGGGTGCCGCCGTTCGCCCTGTGGCCGACGAAGGACGCCGTCCTCACCGCGGCCCGAGACAGTTCGGTGGCGCTGTACGCGGCCGGATTCGCGGCGGCACTGCTCAGTGCGGTGTATGCGGGGCGGGCGCTCACCCTGGTGTGGCTGCGACCGCTGGCGGACACCGAAAGCCACTGGGACAGTGAGGAACCCGGTACCCGCAGCGTGAACTCCGCCCAGGCGATACCGCTGGTCGCGCTCGCCGTACTCACCGTGGCCGCGGGTGGGATGGCGCTGCCCGTGGTGCACGACCGATTCGCCGCACTTCTCGATCATGATTCCGCACCGGCGCCGGGCTGGTCCGAACTCGTCGTATCCGGCGGCGTAGCGGTAACGGCCGTCTCCGTGGTCGCCCTCCTGGTGCGCCGACGCGGCGACCTCCCCGCCCCCGCCGTACTGGCCGGATGGCTCGGCCTGGAAACGGCCGCGCGACGGCTACTGGTGAAACCGGTACTCGCCACCGCCCGGACGCTCGCGCGCTTCGATGACCGAGTGCTGAGCGCGGGTGTGGACACCGCCGGTACCGGAACACGAGCCCTGGCCGGGCGACTGGCGAATGTCGACGATCACGCACTCGACACGAGCGTCGGCAGGACCGCCCATGGCACCCGGGTCCTCGCCCGGCGACTGGCCGACTTCGACGACCACGTACTGGATGCCGGTGTGGACACCGGCACGCACGCGGTACTCACCCTGGCGGAAATCTCCGACCGGCGCACCGAACACGATATCGACGCGACGATACGCGGCATTGCCGCCGCCACTCGTCAACTCGGGCGGTGGGCTCGCCGCCCCCAGACGGGTCTGGTGCATCAGTACTACGCCCAGGCGACGATCGGCATCGCCGTTCTCGCCGTCGTCCTGCTCCTGCTGCGATGACTCCGCGACCACATGAAGAGCGACCACGAGAAGAGAGGTGAGTGTGCTCAGCATTCTGGTGTTCCTGCCGCTGCTCGCGGCCGTCGGCCTGATCGCCGCGCCCCGGATCGGCGACCGGGCGGCCCGCTGGATCTGGGTCGCGGTGAGCGCCGTCGAAGTGCTGCTGGTCGCCGTGCTGTGGGTGCGCTACACCAGCGGACCAGCGGCCGACGGTGCCTTTGCCGAGGAGGTGCGCCGCGAGTGGATCCCCAGTCTGGGTTCGAGTTACCACATCGGGATCGACGGACTCAGCCTCCCGCTGATCGCGCTCACCGCCGTACTGTTCCTCGCCTGCGCGGTGTACTCACTGCGCGAGACCCGGCGGGTGCGCTGGTTCGCGGCACTGTTCCTCTTTCTCGAGACCACCTGCCTCGGTGTCTTCGTATCGCTGGACCTGGTGCTGTTCTTCGTCTTCTTCGACCTGTCCATTGTCGGGATGTATTTCCTGATCAACGGGTGGGGGCATACGCAGGCCCGCCGGGCGGCCCTGCAATTCTTCCTCTACACCTTCCTCGGATCGCTGGCGATGCTGCTCGGGTTCATCGTGCTGTACCTGTCCGCGCAACCGCACACCTTCGACATGGTGGCGCTGATCGAGCAGAATCCGTTGGCGGGCAATACCGCTCGCGGTGCGGTGGCGCTCGCCGCGATCGGGATCGGCCTGGCGATCAAAACGCCGACCGTGCCGTTCCACACCTGGCTGCCGCTGGCCCACACCGAGGCACCCGCCGCCGGATCGGCGATTCTCGCGGGTGTGCTGCTGAAGCTGGGCACCTATGGTTTCGTCCGGATCGCCATGCCGATGCTTCCGGAAGCGTGGCGCCGCTATGCACTGGTCATCGTGATCATCGGCGTGGTCAGTGTGCTGTACGGCGCGCTGGTGGCGCTGGCGCAGAACAACTTCAAGCGCATGGTCGCCTACACGTCGGTCAACCATATGGGCTATATCGCGCTCGCCCTGGGCGCGGCCGGGCTCGCCGCGGGCAATAGTGAGCAGGCGCGCACCCTCGCGGTCAGCGGCGCGGTCACCCAGATGGTCAGCCACGGGCTGATCACGGGTGCGTTGTTCCTGGTGGCGGGGGTGCTCTACGAACGCCGCCACACCTACGAGATGGACCACTTCGGCGGATTGGCCGCCCAGGCACCGGTTCTCGCCGCCGTCACCGCGATGGCGGCGTTCGCCTCGCTCGGGCTGCCCGGCTTCTCCGGCTTCATTGCCGAATTCCAGATCTTCACCGGCTCCTTCGCCTCGGCGCCGGTCTATACCGCACTGGCCGTTCCCGGAATTCTGCTCACCGCCGCACTGCTACTGCGCGCGTACCAGCGAGTGTTCCTCGGCGCGCCCCGCGCCGGCTCGTTCGCCGATCTCACCGCGCCGGAAGCGATTTCGATCATGCCGCTGATGGCCTTCGCATTGGCCCTCGGCATCTTCCCGCGCGTCCTGCTCGATGTGATCGAACCCGCGGCCCGAACGCTGGGCGTCCTGGTGGAACGCTGAGATGGAATCGACCGACCACATGGTCCAGGACCTGATCGCCTTGCTCCCGGAGGGCATACTCGCGGCCACCGCCGTGCTCGGCTTGCTGCTCGGCTCATTCCTCCCCCGCAATCGGCAGTCGGTGGTGCGTGGGCTCGCGGCCCTCGCCTGCCTGGGGGTGGCGGCCAGCACCCTCGCGGTGTGGGGTCGAGACGCCATGACGATCCTCGAGGGCAGCTACGGCATCGACACCGCCACCAATACCGTGCGCCTCGCGGTGGCCGCCGCACTCCTCTTGCTGCTGGTCCTCTCGTTCGGGGAAACACACAGCGGCCCAAGGGAATCAGAATTCCTGATCCTGCTGCTGATCAGCGGTTTGGGAGCGGTGCTGCTGGCCGGGGCCACCGATGCCCTGGTGCTGGTCGCGGCGTACCTGCTCGCCAGCGTCCCGCTCTACGCCCTCACCGGTTTCGCGAAGGACTCCCCCGGCACCGAGGCCACCCTCAAGTACTATCTGCTCGGCGCGCTGTTCGGCACCACCATGCTGTTCGGTGTGGCAGTCCTGTTCGGGGTCGGCGGGGCCACCGCCTATCCGGCTGCGGCAGCAGCACTCCCGCACGCCCCGCGTGCGGCGCTGGTACTCGCCGCGGTGGCGATACTGGGCGGGCTGCTGTTCAAGGCGGGTGCGGTACCGGCGCACTTCTGGGTACCCGATGTCACCCAGGGCACCCGCCCGGCCGTCGCCGCACTGGTCACCACCGTGCCCAAACTGGGTGCCGTGGTCGCGATCATTCGTTTGTGCGCAATGGTATTGGAGCCGAGCGCACTGGACTGGCGGGTGCTGATCGCCGCGGTCGCCGCCGTCACGATGACGCTGGGCAATCTGGGCGCCTTCTTCCAGACCGACGTGCGCAGGCTGCTGGCCTACTCGACCATCAGCCAGGTCGGCTACCTGCTCATGGGCGTCACGGCGGTGGGCCGCGCTGACCAAGCCGTGCCCGCGGTGCTGTTCTATCTCGCCGCCTACACCGTCACCAATCTCGGTGCGTTCGCGGTCGTGTGCGCTCTCCCGGGTTTGCGCACCGTCACCGACTACACCGGGCTGCTACGACGTCGGCCCGGACTGCTGCTGGCCCTGGTGGTCTGCCTGCTGGGTCTGATCGGCACCCCGCCCACCGGTGTCTTCGTGGGCAAGCTCAGCGTATTCACCGCCACTGTCGACGCCGGATTCGGTTGGCTGGTCGTCCTGGCGGCGGTCAATACGGTAGCGAGCGTCTTCTACTACCTGCGCTGGATCGCTCCGGCACTGCGTCCCCGACCGCCGGGACACGAACTCGACCGGTCCGATGCGCCGTCCCGCGTCGCGGCGAATACGGCCGCCATCGGCTCCGTCATGCTCGGGGTACTCGCCGGACCCATGATGAGTGCGCTCGCGGGACCGCTCGTCGCCCGGTGAGTACCTGGTCCGGCTGGACGTTCGGCTGTTCTTCACGAAGCTGCCCGTACCCGCTTCGCGGGCAACGGCACATCCGCGCACTACCTGACCACCGCACACATCCCGCCCCGACGTCGGGTGCGGTCCGACGCCGGGGCGGGATGTGTCAGGCGGTGCGCGGCTGTCGTCCTGGAGTGAGCACGGCGGCGACGAGGGCCGCACCGGCAGCAGCGACAGCGGCGACAGCGGCGACGGTGAATCCGCTCGTGAATCCGTCGAGTGTGTTCGCGGCGAGGCTGGCGGCCGCGACACTGGAAATGACGGCTGCTCCGAGAGCGGCACCGAATTCGTGGAAGGTGCTGACGATTCCGGAGGCGATGCCCGCTTCGTGCGGGGCGATCTGACCGAGGGCGGTTGCCGAGGCGACGACGAACATGGCACCGGTCCCGGCGGCCGCGATCGTCACACCCACCACCACGGTCGCGGGCCGCATCGAGAGGGCGGGTATGGCCAGCCCAATCGCGGCAGCCAGCAGTCCGGCCACCCCGAGCGCTCGCGCCCCGAGCCGAGCTATCGCCCGGCCGGTGAGGTCGGCTCCCAGCATTGTCGCCAGCGCCACCGGAAGGAACAGCAATCCGGTCCGCAGCGCGCCGTAGCCCTGGCTCTGCTGGAAGTAGAAGGTGCCGAGGAAGAACACCGCGATCATCAACGCGGTCGCCATCAGGATCAGGAACGTGCCGGTGGCCACCGGACGGCGGACGATCAGGCCGATATCCAGCAGTGGTGACCGAGTGGTCTTCTCCCACAGCACGAATACCAGGTATCCGAGCGCGCCCACCCCGAGCAGCCCCGCGGTGGCGGCGGTGCGCCACCCGTGGTCTCCGGCATTGATCAGTGCGTAGATCACCGTGCCGGCCGAGGCGGTGACCAGCAACGCGCCGAACACGTCGAGCCGGGTGCGGGGCCCGGTGACCTGCTGTCGCGGCAGCATTCGGGCCAGAGCTACAGCAATTACCAACGCGATGGGCACATTGATGTAGAAGACCCACGGCCATCCGGGGCCCGCGGTGAGGAGCCCGCCCAGCAGCACTCCGAGAGCCGCGCCGCCGCCACCGAGCGCAGACCAGACGCCGAGCGCCCTGTTCCGCTCATCACCGGCGAACAGGCCGACGACCAGGGACAGAGCCGCCGGTGATAGCAACGCCGCGCCGACACCCTGGGCGACGCGACCGCCCAGCAGCAGGCCCGCCGATTCCGAAAGTCCGGCTACCAGCGACGCCACCGCGAAGATCGTCAACCCGGTCAGCACAACCGGCTTGGCCCCGATCAGGTCGGCGGCCCGTCCACCCAGCAGTATCAGGCCGCCGAATACCAGGGTGTACGCGCTGATCGTCCAGGTCAGTGCCGCACGGCTCAGGTCGAGATCGGTCTCGATATGCGGCAGCGCGATTGCCACCACGGTGATATCGAGGATCAACATCAGCTGGGCGACGCCCAGGAAGCCGAGGATTCGCCAGCGCAAGGGATGCGCGGTGCTGGGCTCCGCCCATATCTGTTCGGTCATCAGTAGCCTCCTAGCTCAACTCGTATGAAGTAGTACGAGTTATCGATTGAAGACTAACACGTATATTCCAGTACGAGTTAAGCTACTGTCATGCCCCCAACCACCGGTCCTCGCCGACGCGCAGACGCCGAACGCAGCATTGCCCGCATAATCGCCGCGGCGCGAAAGAGCCTGAGCGTCAACCCGGATGCGAGCATCGATGACATTGCCAAGGCGGCGGCGGTCGGCCGGATGACGCTCTACGGCCACTTCCCCAACCGGGCCGAACTGGTCGACGCCGCATTGACCGACGCCCTGCGATCCGGTGATGAAACCCTGGCGGACGTCGACCTCAACGGGAACGCACGCGACGCCCTGACCCAACTGCTCGACTCGAGCTGGTCACTCGTGGCTGAATCCACCGCACTGCTGATAGCGGCCCAGGCAACCCTGCCCGAGGAGCGCATCCGCGAACTGCACACCGGCCACGCGGTACGAGTCGAAGGGCTCATTCGCCGCGGCCAGCGCGAAGGCGTCTTCCGCACCGACCTACCGATCACCTGGCTGGTGAACCTCGTCCACTACATCCTCAACGGCGCTGCCGCCGAGGTTCGTGCCGGACGCATGCCGGCCGACGACGCCGCCCACATCGTCACGACCACAGTGCAATCCACCCTCGCGCCCCCACGTGATCACCCCGAGCGCTAATGCTCAGACTCGGACTGCTCCAACGACTCGGCGGTGCGGGGAACCACCCTTGAAAACCGCATTCCGATCCGGATGCGCGTTCGGCGCGAGTACCTGGTCCGGCTGGACACTCGGCTGTTCTTCACGAAGCTGCCCCGCACCCGCTTCGCGGGCATGGACCGGCCAGGCCGCGAAATCCTGGTCGGCGTGGGCGTCGTTCAAGGCGCGCTCGCAGCGGCGGGCCAGGTCATGGCGGTCGGTACCGGGCATTTCCAGCGGTCGCAGGACTACTTCGGCGACGACTCCGCGTGAGCGCAGGACGCGGCGGATGGAGTCGCTGAGGGTGTCGGCGCCGATGAATCCGGGGATAGTGGACAGGTTGCCGACGCGGTCGCGGTAGCGCAGGTGCATGGGCCGCACGGGGGTGCCGGTATCGACGGCGGCTTGGAACAGGGCGGGGCGGAGGCGGCCGCGGGCGCGACCGCACCAGGTGGTGCCCTCGGGGAAGATGGCGACGCGATCTCCGGAACGCAGGCGGGCGGCCAGCTGATCGACCACGCCGGGCAGGCGGCGCAGGCTTTCGCGTTCAATCGGGAGCACGCGCACCATGCGGGCGATACCGCCAAGCAATGGCCAGTCGATCAGGTCGGCGCGGGCCACGAATCCCATGGGCTGTACGGCCGCCAGTACCGCGATATCGGTCCAGCCGACGTGGTCGGCTACGACCAGCAGGCCGGTGCCGGGGTCCGCGGGCGCGGCACCGGCGGCACTGTTGTCGATCACTCGAATCCGAATCCCGCAGCAGAACAGCAGGGTTCGGGCGTAGCGGCGGTTCACCGCAGGTCGCCAGCGGCGGGGAGCGGCCAGGTAGGCGACGGGGAAGGTGGAGAGTACCGCCGCGAAGGAGAGGACTCGGGCAGCGACGCGGAGGGTTCCGGCCTCAGTGGGTGCGTCGACGCAGTCCGGCCCGCAGGGGCTCGACGGCATCCAGGCGTGCACGGGGGCGGCGGGCGGGCACGATAGGGGTGCCGAGCCCGGGGAAAGGAGCGCTGAAATCATGGTTACTCACCGGGCGTCGAAAGTGGCTGCGGCGCTGCGCAATCGGTCCAGGTAGCGGGTGTTGATAGTGGAGAAGCCGAGCAGGGCCACGAAGTCGGCGACGCCGAATTCCGGGTCGTGCGCGGGTTCACCGCAAATCTGCGCGCCGAGACGCAGATAGCCGTTGAGCAGTGGCGGAACCTTGGCCCGGGCGGGCGGTTCGATATCGTCGAGGGTGCGACCGCCCACCACGACCGGGCGGTACGGCTGAACGAATCGCGGCGCTTCGATGGCGTGGCGGGCGAGCAACAGATCGCGCACACCGCGCACATTCACGCCGGGCTGGTCGTCGGCCGTCAGTTGCATGGGCACCGACACGCAACCCATCACCCAGTCGTAGCCGGTGAGTTCGATGTAGTGCAGGATGCCCGCCCACATGAGGCTGAGCACCGAGCCGTTGCGATGTTCGGGCAGGACACACGCGCGGCCCATCTCGACAATGCGCTGTCCGGTGGGATCGAGCCCCGCCAGATCGAATTCGGTGGCGGTGTAGTAGCCGCCTGCCGCGATTACCTTGTGCGGCGGCAGCATTCGGTAGCAGCCGACGAATTCCTCGGTGAGATTGTCGCGAACCAGCAGGTGATCGCAGTGCTCATCGAAGCGGTCGTGATCGCGGCCGGTGCCGTCATCGGTAATGGTGAACCCGGGCTCATTGGCGAAGACCCGGTAGCGCAGCCGCTGCGCCACCTCACGATGGGCGACGTCGGATTCGACGACCAGGGAGTAGCGGGCGCGGCCGGTGGAGCGGATCGGTTCCGGTGTGGAACATGACGCGGACGGGAGCAGTGCGGGATTCGATCCAGCGGTAAGCAGGCTGGAGGTCGACGCTGCCTTTGTGGTCATAGTGATGATCAAGCCAGCCGCACACTGCCTCGGAGCGACCGCGAGATGGCGTGCCGATGCCAGTCCGGTGAACGCGACCTGGACCACACGCGGAGTTCACCGATGCGTCGCTAATCGTTCCCTACCAGGCCTTTTGCTCGTTCCCGAAAGCACGATGCGCATGGCTCGCCGAGGAAGGACAGCGTATGACACGGTCGCGGGCCGCGTTCGACCACCCCCGGCTTCAACTGCCGAAGAGCAGTGCGGTGTCACCGAATTCGTGCCATAGATAGCCGGTGTCGAGGGCCGCGCGGTACGCCTCACGCACGGTGACCGCGCCCGCGACAGCCTCCAGGAGGTGCAGGTGCGAGGCTCCGGGTTCATGCCAGCCGGTAATGAGACCGTCCACCACCCGGGCCGGATGGTCCGTGCCGAGCACCAACTTCGTCCAGCCCGATATCGGATGCACGAGTCCGTCCGGTCCGACAGCGGATTCGAGCGCCCTGGTGACCGTGGTACCCACCGCGACCACCCGTCCGCCCGCCGCACGCGTGGCATTCACCAGGCGGGCAGTCGATTCCGATACTGTGAGCCGCTCCGGGCTCGGTGGTTCCCGTGACTCCGGGGAGGACACATTGGTGTGCAGGGTGATCGGCGCGAGCACCACCCCGGCGCTCACCAGTTCGGTCACCAGCCCCTCGGTGAATGGACGTGCCGCACTGGGCATTTCAGCGCTGCCGGGCTCACTTGCGAAGACGGTCCGGTAGTAGGACGCCGACCAGCGCTGTGTGACATAGGAATAGGTGATCGGTCGACCGTGCCGAACCAGCAGCCGCCATACGTCGCCGCTCACATCGGCGACCCAGAGCCGTCGTGCACCCGGTAACCAGGGTCGGCGCAGGACAGCGCTGATCCCACCCGGAAGGCGCACCCGCGCACCCGATTCCAGCGGTGCGCCCGACCATGGTGTTCCATGCGGATCACGCAGCTCGACTACCCAACCGCCGTCCTCGAGCCAGGTGCCGAAGTGCAGTACACCAGTGGAGCCGAAGATCGCGTCCACGGCCGCTTTCAGCATTGCCGAGTTGTTCACCACCACCAGATCGCCGGGGTGCAGGAAGTTCGGCAGCTCGTGAAATCTCGCGTGGGTGAGAACCCCACCGTCGGACACCATGAGCCGAACCTCGTCGCGCTCCAGCCCCCGCGCCTCCGGCGGGCTGGTGGCGGCACGATCGGTGGGCAGTGTGAAATCGACCGTCTCCATCGCGATGGTCATGACCGCACCGCGAGCTCGGAGGCCAGGTATCGCCCGCTGTCAGGGCGCGTGCCTATGAGCTGAAGTAGCGTGGGCACAACGGTTTCCGGCTCCGGACGATCGGAGATCTCCTCGCCCGGGAAGGCCGCCTGATGCATCTCGGTACGCATATCGCCGGGATCGAAGCTGTAGATCCGCAGCTCGGGGTTCTCGGCCGCGAGCACCGCGGTGACCTGGTCGAGGGCCGCTTTGGACGACCCGTACCCACCCCAGCCCTCGTACGCGCCGACAGCGGCATCCGAGCTGATATTCACCGCGATCCCCTCGGAGCTACGCAGCAGCGGCAATGTCGCCTGCAATACCGCCAGGGGCGCAATGACATTGGTCTCGTACACTGCCGCCAGGTCATCCAGTGGATACCGGTCCAAACGCGGTAGCGGACTCGGGCCAAGGGCACTGGCATTGTTGATCACCAGATCGAGCCGCCCCGCCGCTTCGACCGCGCCGACGAGTTGTGCTCGATGCGTTGGATCAGCGATATCCCCGACCACCGCATAGGCTCCCGTCGCCGCTCGAACGGCTTCGAGCCGCTCGGCCCCGCGCGCGGTAATGATCAACCGCCACCCCTGTGCGGAAAGGGCGAGCGCGAGCGCCCGCCCGAACCCCGCCGAGGCTCCAGTGATGAGTGCTGTGCTGTTGTCTCCCATAACGCCATCGTGAAACCTCAACTGAACTCGAGGTCAATGATTCTTCGCCGAAGGCGAACAATCCGATGGTCAGCGGTTCGGACGCGGACCGGAACCGCTCGGCTCTCCATGTAATCTGCGCGAGCTCCCGCGACTTCCTGTGCGGGCGGCCCGATTCGTATCGATCAGCCGCGGTGGTTGCAGTTCGCCCTGGGCGACAGTGCGGTGCAATCAGGTCTGGCGCTTCAGGCATTCTCCCGGGCGAAGCTGCGTGCGCCGATCACCATGAGTACCAACGCCACACCCACTGTGAGCGCGGTCCCGAGATACACCTCACTCGCCCCGAAATCACCCCGGAACAGCGCCCGCGCCGCATCAACGGTGTGCGAGAAGGGATTCACGGCCGCGATGTTCTGCAACCAGGCGGGGCCCACACTCATGGGCAGCAGGATTCCGGACAGCAGCATGAGCGGCACCGAAATGGAGTTGAGCACCGACGCGAGCGTCGTCTCCGAACGCGCCCACATACCCAGGGCATAGGACGCCGAGGCCAGCCCTGCCGCCATTACCGAGATGAGCAGGACCGAAAGCACCAAACCCACCGGGTCCGGCCGCACTCCGAAGGCCAGCGTGGCAACGCCCACCAGAATGAGCGCCTGCGCGGCGAGCACCACCATATCCTTGAGCACCCGCCCGACCAGCAGCGCGGCGCGTGACGCGGGCGTAACCCGTTGCCGCTCAACAGTCCCGGACCGCAGTTCGGCGACTATACCGAATCCCGCGAACATGGACCCGAACAGTCCGATCTGAATGACCAGCGCCGGAGTGAGGATCGTCCACGAGTCCTCCCCCGGCGAGATGCCCTTCACCAATGGCCCGAACAGCACCAGATAGAGGATCGGCTGGAAAACCCCGATCAGCACCCACGCCGGGTTGCGTAGATTGCCCCGCAGCTGCGACCAGAAGATCAGCCCGGTCTCTCGCAGCGATGTCATGACTGTGCTCCTTCCCGCAGTGAACGTCCCGTGAGTGAGAGAAATACATCGTCGAGACTGGGCCGCTTCACGGTGAGAGCCCCAGGGGTGATGTCTTTTTCGTCGAGCGCGCGCAATAGCGGCACCACGGCCTCGTCACCGCGTTCGACGGTCAGATGCACCAGAGCCGTTCCGGTACGGCCGGTTCTGTCGCCGTCCGCCCGTATACCCTGCCGCACGTCCAACACCGATTCAGCGACCTGAAGCGCGAGATCGGCGTCGCTGTCCTCGATTTCGAGGCTGATCACATCGCCGGAGATACGCCGCTTCAGCTCATCGGGCGTACCCATCGCGACAATCCCGCCGTGATCCATGACCAGGATCCGGTCGCAGAGGGCGTCGGCTTCCTCCAGGTAGTGGGTGGTGAGGACGACGGTGGTGCCGTCGCCGCGCAGTCGCCGAATGTGCTCCCAGAGATTGGCCCGGCTCTGCGGGTCCAGTCCGGTGGTCGGTTCGTCCAGGTAGATGAGGGTGGGCCGGTGCACCAGGCCGAGTGCGATATCGACGCGACGACGCTGCCCGCCCGAGAGCTGCCCGCAGGTGCGTCCTGCCAACCCTTCCAGGCCCAACGCCTCGTACAGCGCGGCAGCACTGCGCCGCGCCTCGGCCTTGGAAAGACCGAAAAGCCGGGCCTGTAGCACCAATTCTTCCTCGACGATGTGCTCGTCGACCGTCGAACCGCCCTGCGGCACATAGCCGATACGCGAGCGCACGATGCGGGGTTCGGTGCGCAGGTCCGCGCCCACGACGGTCGCTTCGCCCGCAGTGGGTGCGAGCAACGTCGAGATCATGCGCAATGTCGTGGTCTTACCCGCGCCGTTGGGGCCGAGCAGACCGAGAATTTCGCCCGCATGGACGTCGAAGTCGATTCCCTTAACCGCTTCGACCGGGCCGGATTTGGTAGTGAACGTTCGGGCCAGCCCGCGCGCCCGGATTACCGAGTCGGCGGGATGAACGCGAACCGAGTCGGTCGTTTCCACCCATCCCACGGTAGAAACAACCGACTCGTTAGTCAAGCTTGATTATTCAGGCTTGACTAGGCGGGCTGGCAATGCCCCTTTCTTCCCCGGCGTCCACACGTCGAGCTGTCCACTTTCGATGCGCTGCAATGTCTTACGCGCCCACTCCAGATCCGCGCGCACATGCGCCGCGGCCAACCCCATCGCATCCGCCACCTGGTACGGCTCCGCCTCCGTAGGATCACCGCTACCCGCAAGCACCCGTTCCACCTCTCGATCCAGGATCACCAGTTCGGCCTCGAACTTCAGAATTCGACTGCGCAGCGCGGCGATAACATCGGAACGCGGCACGTGCGGGAACAGCGCCACCGCCGTGTAATAGATGTACTTGGGCTGTTCCGCCGAGAACAGCACCGCCCGCATGAGGTCGCCGAACTCCTTCTCGCCGTCGGAAGTCAGGTGATAGCTGGTGCGCTCCGGACGCCCCGCGCCCTGATCCACCCCCTCCACCGCGATCAGCCCGTCGCGCTCCAGGGTCTTGAGCGCGCCGTAGATGGAGCCGGGTTTGGTATGCGCCCAGTCGTCGGCGCGCCAGGACAGCAATTCACGACGCACGTCGTAACCGTGCACCGGTTGTAGCAGCCGGACTACGGCGAGCACTAGCAATCGAGTGGTGGGAACAGCCATATCCGCAGGTTACTGAGAGCGAACGCGTGGTGTCGCCCCGCCCTGGCGTCGGCGACATCCGCGCCACGAACCTGCGCCGCATCACACCGCGAACCTGCGGAGGGGCGGCAAACGACGTCACACCTAGAGCCCCGTAGCGCTGTACAGCCGCCGATCCACCCGGCACGCCGGTGCAGTAGCGCACCCGTGCGCACGCACAGCGCCCCTTCCGGCACTGCCGCACCCATCCGCACAGGACAGTGCCCCTTCCAGCTCTGCTGGAAGGGGCACGAGATCCGAGAGTGCGACTGCTACCTCATGCGGCGCGGCGTTGCTCCATTTGCCGTGGCGCGGTGGTCTTCTCGACCTCGTCGAAGCCCGGCCGCCCGGTGCCGATGAACGCCACCAGCCACGAGAACACCGCGGCGAAGCGATTGCGGAACCCGACCAGGTAGAACAGGTGCACCGCCAACCAGGCGAACCAGGCGATGGTTCCGGTGAACTTCAGCTTGTCGTTCACCTTGGTGACCGCGCTGAACCGGCTGATCACCGCCATACTGCCCTTGTCCCAGTACTGGAACGGGGTGCCGGACGGCATCCTGCGGCGAATGATGTCGGCGGCGTGGCGGCCCTCCTGCATGGCGACCGGCGACTGGCCCGGATAGCCGTTGAGCGAGGTCATATCGCCGATGGCGTAGATATCGGCGTGGCCGCCCACGGTGAGGTCGGGATTGATCAATAGTCGTCCGGCGCGGTCAGTTTCGCAGCCGGTGGCCTCGGCCAACAGCTGGGCGAAGCCGCCCGCCTGCACACCGGCCGACCACACCACGGTCTCGGCGGCAATCCGCCGCTCCACGCCGTCCTTGGTCTTGACCGTCACCTTGCCCAGTTCGATATCGGTCACGAAGGTATCGAGCATGACCTCGACACCGCTGCGGGTCAGCGACTGCTTCGCATACTCCGACAGTCCGCCACCGAAGGGCGGCAGCACCGCGTCCGCACCCTCGACCAGGGTGACCGAAACCTCCTGGTGGTAATGCCGTTTCGAGAGTTCCTTCAGCTGGCCCGCGACCTCGACGCCGGTCGCGCCCGCACCCACGACGACGAAGCTCAGCAGCCGCTGCTGGGTCTCGGCATCGGCATTGCGAGCCAGTTCGAAGACGCTCTCGATCTGGGCGCGCAGGCGCTTGGCATCATCGATGGTCTTGAGCGAGAAGGTCTTATCGGCGAAATCGTCACGCCCGAAATAGGACTGATTGGCCCCGGTCGCCGCGATGAGCGATCCGTAGCGGATCTTGCGCGGCCCCTCCGGGGTTTCGTAGGTCAGTACGGCGGCCTCGGCGTCGATAGCGACGACCTTGCCGAGCCGGGCCTCACCATGCTTGTGGTGCCGAATAATGTTCTCAATCGGCGGCGCGATCTCATCCGAAGCCAGCACACCCGTCGCTACCTGATAGAGCAGCGGCTGGAACAGATGTTCCGGCGTAGCTGAGATGAGGACGTAATCGACTCCTGATTTATTCAACTGCTTGGCGGCGGCGAGGCCACCGAAGCCCGATCCGACGATGACGACATCAGTGGCTTCGATCCCCGAATGCACGTTCTGCATGACAGCTCCCTTCTCTCATGACTAACCGTGATTCGAAGTGAGAATGTTCCAGGGGTCAGGGCGCATAATGGAGATGACTCTTATCTTGGTTGATCATGAATGGAGATCATCTGTGGAGCTGCGACAGCTGGCCTACTTCGTCGCCGTCTGCGAGGAGCTCAGCTTCAGCCGGGCGGCGACGCGCTCGTTCATCTCACAGTCGGCGATCAGTCATCAGATCGCTCGACTCGAGCGGGATCTTGGCGTAACCCTCTTCGAACGGTCGACAAGATCGGTGGTACCCACCGACGCGACCACTCGGCTACTTCCCCTTGCGAAACAAATGCTGAGCCTGGAATCGGCCATTCGCGCAGCTGTACGGGCCTCCGGGCCGCGAATTCGCTTGGCAGCGAATATGTCCTTCGCAACAAGATCACTCTCGGCGATAGCTGGAGCGCGCGCCGCGCATCCCGGCGCGGAAATCGAGTTCGTCATCAAGCCGTTCCGCCAGCGCATCCAGGCGGTCGCGGACGGCGACTGCGATCTGGCGCTGATTCGCGGCAGCGTGGATCAGCCCGGACTGGAGGTGGAGAAGCTCTGGGTGGAAGATCTCGTCATCGCGACCGCGACCGCGCACCCCCTGGCCGGACGCCAGGATGTGGTCCTGTCCGAACTCAGCGCCTACCCGTTACTGCTGCCGCCGGAATCGGAACAGGTGCTGCTGCACAATGTGGTGCGCGGCGCCTTCGCCGATCTGCCGAGCGGTCCGGTCTACGGTCCTCCGATTCCGCCGGACCACACCGCCACCATGGAGCTCATCAATCGACCCGACGCGTGGACGATTCTGTATGCCGACAGTCAGACCGAGGGCATCGCGACGCTCCGGTTGGCGCGGGGGCCGCTGCGGGTACCGGTGTCGGCGGTGGTGCGGGCCGATATTCGACGCTCCCCCATCCTCACCACGCTGCTGGCCGCGCTACACAGTGCTTGACCCTGAGCCACCCGACTTCGGGGATCTCGCACCGCGGCCGAACACGCGGCGACTCCGGAGAAGACGACGAGTCCGATAAGTTGTCGGGCGCGGTCGCGAGCGTTAGTCGCCGACCGGCTGGTTCGAAGAGGTTGGGAGTGCAGGAATGCTACGCAGCGGTGAGGTCCTCGCCGACTTTGTCATCGAACGCGAGCTGGGCCGCGGCGGAATGGGATCGGTCTATCTCGCCCAACATCCCCGGCTGCCGCGCAAGACGGCACTGAAAGTCCTGAATCGGGAACTGTTCTCCGATGCCGAGAGCCGCGCCAGGTTCGATCGGGAAGCCGATCTCGTCGCGCGCCTGGATCATCCGAATATCGTGTCGATCTACGACCGCGGCGCGGAGGGCGAACGGCTGTGGATCTCGATGCAGTATGTGGACGGCACCGACGCCGAGCCGCTTCCGGGACGCGAGGTGGCCCCGGCCCGTGCGGTGCACATTATCGCCCAGGTCGCCGGGGCCCTCGATTACGCGCACAGCTGCGGCGTCCTGCACCGCGATGTCAAACCGGCGAATATCCTGCTCGAGCGACCGGCGAACGGGAGGCCGGAGCGTGTGGTGCTCACCGACTTCGGGATCGCTCGACTCCGCGATGACGCCGGACATCTGACGCGCACCGGAACCTTCACGGCGACTTTGGCATTCGCCTCGCCGGAGCAGCTTTCCGGCGAGACGCTCGATGCTCGGGCCGACCAGTATTCGCTGGCCTGCACCCTGTTTCGCCTGCTCACCGGCTCGGGTCCGTATGCCTCGGAGCACCCGGCCGTGGTGATGCAGGGGCATCTCTACGATGCGCCACCATCATTGAGCAGTGCGCGACCGGATCTGCCCGCGGCACTGGATCGAGTGATGGCCAGAGCCATGGCGAAAAGGCCGCAGGACCGGTTCAACTCGTGCGTGGAGTTCGCGCGGGCGGCACAGCAGGCATTGTCCGATAGCGGTGGCAGCGGCGCGACGGTGACCGCGCCCATGTACGAACCCGGCCCCGCGCCGCGAATCGCCCACACCGACCCCACCGTCCGTACCGCCGACCCCGCGCCATTGCCCGTCGAAAAGGGCCGCTCGCGCACCTGGCTGTTCGCGGGTATCGCTGCCGCACTCGTCACCGCACTCGCCATTGCGTCCGGCATCCTCTTCGCGAGGAGCGGTGCGGACGCCGAGCAGCACTCGTCCGGCGACCACGCCTCGATCTGGCGGGCGTTCCCGCAGATGGTGCCGGTCACTACGAGTCGCAAGGAAGGCTACAACGCGGCCTCGTGCAAGAGCTATCTGCCCAAGGACCGCCCGACCGACAGCGACGATGGGTTGGATTTCGGTAGGTGGACCGCCCAGTGGGAATGCGAATCCGGTGGGAACTACAAGGATCCGACCTTCCGGTTCTACGCCTACAACTCGTCCGCCGATGTGCGGGCGGTCACGGCACTGCTGGATCCGAACAAGAAGTTCACCGAGGACAACAATGGCCGGTCCTACACCAACTACCGGGTGACCTCGTATTGGGGCGAGGCGATCGTCACGGTCTTCCTCGACACGAAACACCAAGCTGCCTTCCTCATGTACGCGCGCCCGAAGTCGTCGAGTGACAAGCAGGACGTTGTCGGCTGGTGGAAGAAGACCGCTCTCGATCAGTAGAGATCCTGACCCCGTCATTCCGAGAGGGCAGATTGGGAAGACTGGACGGTCAGGGCGTGCGCGACGGCCAGGTGCAGCCGCATATCCTCGGGCTCTTCGTCTTCGAGCGCCCAGGCGATCTCCTCCATGGCGCGCATGAAGGCCCAGCCTCGGGCGCGTTCGGCGTCGACGCCGAGACCGGCGGCTATGCGTTCGACCACGGCGCGGGCATGTGCGGGCGTGGGTGCGCTCTGCACCGAGATCATAATGAGGAATCCGGCGTCGAAGGCGGCCTCACCCAGATACGCCTTCGGATCGATGAGCAGCCACGGCTCGCGTTCGGCCGCAACGATATTGCCGAGGTGGGTATCGCGATTGACGATGAGCAGCGGCCCGTCGGGCACCACCAGTCGCTCGCACCAGAGGCGGGCCGCGTCCAGCAGGTGCGCCGGAATCACCTGAGCGAGTTCGGGATCGGGGTCGGTGAACAACTCGACCCATTCCGCCACTATCCCCGCGGCTTCGGGTAGCGCGGGATAGCCGTCCGGTATGGCGATGGGTGCGCGCCGCAGTCGCCGATAGAGCCGACAGGCGAGGTCGACCTTGTCGATATGCTCCGGCCGCCCTTCGAGACTCGGAAATCCCGGCTGCACCAGCAGCGGCGCTCCGGGCCGCGCCCATTCGAGCAGCAACGCACCGGTTTTCGGGTCGAATTCGTAGAGCCGCACCGCGCCATCACCCTGATAGCAGTACATTCCGGCGGCCTCGCCGATATTCTCCGGGTCCACCACCGGAATCTTCAGTACCGCAACGGATCCGTCGGCGCGGCGAACCGGTGCGACCCAGGAATGCGTCCCACCCCCGAAGGCCGCGCCGATCACCGTCAAACCCCAAGCGGCGCAGCGCTGCTCGATGACTCCGGGTAGCTCCGCCAACCACTGTTCCCCGCGCTCGGCGAAGATCTCACGAATGTTCTCAGCCACCTCGGCAGGCAAGATCATGACACCACCCTCTCATTCGTCGCGCACGCCGCCCGCGATCGACCTACCCTGAAATCGTGAGCGCCGAGAACCTGCGAGCATCAGACGCAGACCGCGAAAAGATCGTCGACCGACTACGAGTCGCGATGGACGAGGGCCGACTGACCCTGCACGAGTTCGACAGCCGTCTGCAGGACGTCTACGCCGCCAAAACGCACGGTGAACTGGCCCCCATAGTCTCCGACCTCCCCGCCCAGCGCCCCAGCAAGGGTGTATCCACAGGCTCCGGCGACACCAGCACCATCCCCACCTGGGTCAAAATCATGTGGACCCCCTGGGTTTTCGTGAACATCCTCATGGTCGTGATCTGGCTGGCCACCGGAATGGGCTACTTCTGGCCCTTCTGGGTGGCGGTCCCCTGGGGCCTGGCCCTATTCATCCCCACCTTCATCGGCATCACCGTCAACCGCGACAACCGTCGCCGTGACGGGTACACCTGATCCGGCTTCACCAGACACCTCAGCCGGGGTCGGCCGGGATGACGTGGGATGACGTCAGTCGTGAGCGAGGTGGGCCGAAAACAACTCGGCCCCCGTTGTTTCCAACGGGGGCCGTGTCGATTGCGCTCAGCGCGAGACGCTTAACCCTTGTGGGTCTTCACGGCCTCGGTCAGCTGCGGGGCGACATTGAACAGGTCGCCGACGATGCCGTAGTCGCTGATCTCGAAGATGGGAGCTTCCTCGTCCTTGTTGACAGCGACGATGGTCTTCGAGGTCTGCATACCAGCGCGGTGCTGGATGGCGCCGGAGATACCGAGGGCGATGTACAGCTGCGGGGAAACCGTCTTACCGGTCTGACCGACCTGGAACTGGCCCGGGTAGTAGCCGGAGTCGACGGCGGCGCGGGAAGCACCGACGGCGGCACCGAGGGCGTCGGCCAGGGGCTCGACGACCTTGCCGAAGTTATCGGCCGAACCGACGCCACGGCCACCGGAGACCACGATCGCGGCCTCGGTGAGCTCCGGACGGTCGCCGCCCACGATCGGCTCACGCGAGACGATCTTGGTGACGCCCTCGTCCTGGGCCGGAACCTCGACGACGACCTTCTCGCCGGCGCCGGCCGCGGGGGCTGCCTCGATGGCGCCCGGGCGGACCGAAATCACCGGCACGTCGCCGGTGGCCTTGGCGTCGACGGTGAACGCGCCACCGAAGATGGAGTGCTGGGCCGAGCCGTCGGCATTGATGGAGATGACGTCGACCAGCAGCCCGGAGCCGATGCGGGCGGCAAGGCGGCCCGACACCTCCTTGCCGTCGGCGGTGGCGGCGACCAGGATCGCGGCCGGGGCGGCGGTCTCGGACAGGCCGGCGAGGACGTCCACCTTCGGCGTCACCAGGAAGCCCTCGGCGTCGTCGGACTCGGCGACGTAGATCTTCTCGGCGCCGGCGGAAGTCAGCGCGTCGGCCAGCTTGTCGGCGGTGCCGGGGCCGGCGACCACGACGGCGGCCGGGGTGCCCAGGCTACGAGCCGCGGTGATCAGTTCGGAGGTGACCTTCTTGGGCGCACCTTCGGCGTGCTCCACGAGCACGAGTACTTCTGCCATTGTTCCTTCTCCTGCTGCGTCTATGGGGGCGAGCTGGCAAGCACTGCGCCCCAACCGTTGTGCTCGGGGGCTATTTAGATGATCTTCTGGCCGACCAGGTAGGTGGCAATGTTCTGGCCGCCCTCACCCTCGTCGACGATCTTCTCGCCCGCCGTGCGCGCCGGCTTCGGGGTCACACCGGTCACCTGGGTGCCGGCGTTCGCGACGCCCACGGTCTCCGGGTCGACGCCCAGATCGGCCAGCGTGAAGGTCTGAACTTCCTTCTTCTTCGCGGCCATGATGCCCTTGAAGGACGGGAAGCGCGGCTCGTTGATCTTCTCGCTGACCGAGACGATGGCCGGCAGGGTGGCCTCCAGCTTGAAGACGCCCTCGTCGGTCTCGCGCTCGCCCGAGATGCGCTCGCCATCGACAGTCAGCTTGCGCAGGTGGGTCAGCTGCGGCAGACCCAGGTATTCGGCAATGATGGCCGGGACGGCGCCGGAGCGACCGTCGGTGGCCTCGTTACCGGCGATGACCAGTTCGATGCCCTCGATCTGGCCCAGCGCGGCGGCCAGCACGTAGGCGGTCTGCACGGCGTCGGAGCCGTGAACGGCCTCGTCCTGAATGTGGATGGCCTTGTCGGCACCCATGGACAGCGCCTTGCGGATTGCCTCGGTGGTACGCGCCGGACCCATGGCCAGGACGGTAACCTCGCCGCCCTGCGCCTCCTTGATCAGCAGCGCTTCTTCGACAGCGCGCTCGTTGATCTCGTCGAGGATGGCGTCGGCGGCCTCGCGGTCGAGGGTGTAGTCACCATCGGTCAGCTTGCGCTCGGACCAGGTGTCGGGAACCTGCTTGATCAGTACGACGATGTTCGGCATTGGTCTTCGTCGACCTCCTGTTCTGATGGCACGGGGTGAGGTAGTACGACCGTCCGTACGTCCCACATGTGTAGCTCGCGCAGGACATTACCCCATGTTAAGTTACTCGCGGGTAACTTAGGCTGTGATGTTCTCCATGACCCCCTCCGGCCGTCGCTGTGATATGGGCAACCGCTAACGTCGAGGCCGTGAGCGATGCCGTTGTATCCACCGAAAACCACGCCGATCCCCTGCCGTTGACCGGCGAACGCACGGTGCCCGGCATCGCCGAGGAGAACTACTGGTTCCGGCGGCACGAGATCGCTTACGCCCGTCTGCTGGACCGCTGCGCCGGGCGTGTGGTGCTCGAGGCCGGATCCGGCGAAGGCTACGGCGCGAACATGATCGCCGAGGTCGCCGAGCGCGTAATCGGGCTGGACTACGACGATTCCGCGGTCGCGCACGTGCGGGCGCGCTACCCACGCGTAGAAATGATGCAGGGCAACCTCGCGGACCTACCCCTCGACAACGACTCCGTCGATATCGTCGTGAACTTCCAGGTGATCGAACACCTGTGGGATCAAGCACAATTCCTGCGCGAATGCCTGCGGGTGCTGCGACCGGGCGGGCAGCTGTTGATCAGCACACCCAACCGGATCACCTTCTCGCCGGGGCGCGATACACCGTTGAACCCCTTCCACACCCGCGAACTCAATGCCGCCGAACTCGACGAACTTCTTGTCGAGGCCGGTTTCCAGGTCGAGCTCATGACCGGCGTGCACCACGGCGCGAAACTGGCCGCGCTAGACACCAAGTGGGGCGGCTCGATTATCGACGCACAGATCGAGCGGGCCCTCGCGGGTGAGCCGTGGCCCGCCGAGCTGACCGCGGATGTCGCCGCCGTGAGCACCGATGATTTCGAACTGCGCACCGCCGATATCGACGCCAGCCTCGATCTGGTCGCTATCGCGGTGAAACCGCAGTGAGCGAGAAGTCCACTGTTCCAGGCCAGTTCACGCTGGTCCTGCATTCACATCTGCCCTGGCTGGCCCATCACGGGCGGTGGCCGGTCGGTGAGGAATGGTTGTACCAGTCGTGGGCGGCCACCTATCTGCCCGTAGCGAAGGTGCTGAGAAACCTTGCCGCCGAAGGGCGTTCACATCTGCTGAGCCTCGGCATCACGCCGGTGCTGGCGGCACAGCTCGATGACCCGCACTGCCTCTCGGGCATGCATCACTGGTTGGGCAACTGGAAGCTGCGCGCCGACGAGGCGTCGATGGCCGGCAATACCGCACTCGGCGCGCACGAACATCGGCTCGCCACCGAGGCTCTCGACGATTTCGAGACGCGCTGGCGGCACGGATCGTCACCGGTATGGCGGGAGCTGATCGACGCCGAGGCCATCGAACTGCTCGGCGGTCCCCTGGCTCATCCGTTCCAGCCGCTGCTGGACGAGCGGCTGCGGACCTATCAGCTGCACGAAGGTCTCGCCGACGCACAGCACCGCGTCGGCCACACCCCCGCCGGTATCTGGGCTCCCGAATGCGGATTCACACCCGGTATGGAGAAGAACTACGACGCGGCGGGCATCTCCCATTTCATGTGCGACGGGCCCGCACTGCGCGGTGACACCTCGCTCGGGCGACCCGTCTGGGACTCGGACACGGTGGTGTTCGGACGCGATCTGCACGTGTCCTATCGCGTCTGGTCGCCGAAATCCGGGTACCCCGGACAGCCGTACTACCGTGATTTCCATCACTACGATCATGCCTCCGGGCTCAAACCCGCCCGGGTCACCGGCAAAACCGTCGCCGGGCCGGACAAGGCTCCCTACGATCCGGAACTCGCCGCCGCGGCCATCGAACGCGATGTCGCCGACTTCGTGGCGACGGTGCGCGAACGCCTGTTCTCCGAATCCGAACGCATCGGTCGACCCGCGCTCGTGGTGGCCGCGTTCGACACCGAACTGTTCGGGCACTGGTGGCACGAGGGCCCGCAGTGGCTCGATCAGGTGCTGCGCGCACTGCCCGAAGCCGGTGTCACGGTCGGTACCCTCGCCGATGCGCGGGACCGTGGTTACGTGGGCGAACGCGTCGAATTGGCCGATTCCTCGTGGGGTTCGGGCAAGGACTGGCGAGTGTGGGCCGGGGACCAGGTTGCCGATCTGGTCGACCTCAATACCGATATCGTGCGGCTGGCGCTCGACACCCTCGACAAGATGCGCGCCGACCAGGACGGGCTGCGCGATCCGGTCGCCGATCAGCTGCTGCGCGAAACCATCCTCACCATCTCCAGCGACTGGGCGTTCATGGTCTCCAAGGACTCCGCCGCCGGCTACGCGCGTGACCGCGCTCATGAGCACGCACACGCCGTGCGCGAAATCGCTTCCGCTATTTCCGGCGGGCAACTCGCCAAAGCACAGCGGTTGGCGGCAGGATGGGCTGCGGCCGACGGACTCTTCCCGGCGCTCGACGCGCGCCGACTCGGCCCCGCCCTCGGCGGGAACGACGAGTCCGGAGGAGGCAGCTTGCGTAACCACGCAGGGCCCCGTGGACGCCGCATGGACGCAGAAGGACCCCGATGAAGATCTTGATGGTGTCGTGGGAGTACCCACCTGTCGTTGTCGGCGGGTTGGGCCGTCACGTCCATCACCTGGCTACCGAACTAGCGGCGGCCGGACATGAGGTCGTGGTGCTGGCTCGTCGGCCCATGGGCACCGACGCGAGCACCCATCCCACGCACTCGTTCGTCGAGGACGGGGTGCTGGTGGTCGCGGTCGCCGAGGATTCACCGTGCTTCGACTTCGGCGAGGACATGCTGGCGTGGACCCTCGCGATGGGTCACGCCATGGTTCGGGCCGGGATCGCGCTGGAAAAGCCCGGCGTCGGTGAGGGCTGGACCCCCGATGTCGTGCACGCGCACGACTGGCTGGTCGCGCATCCCGGTATCGCGCTGGCCGAGTTCTATGACGTGCCACTGGTTTCCACCATTCACGCCACCGAGGCCGGGCGGCACAGCGGCTGGGTGTCGGGCCGGGTCAATAAGCAGGTGCACTCGGTCGAATGGTGGCTGGCGCACGAATCCGATGCGCTCATCACCTGTTCGGCCTCCATGCAGGACGAGGTCGAGCGGCTCTACAGCCCCGACCGGACGCCGCTGACCGTCATTCGCAATGGCATCGACGTGGGCGCGTGGACTTTCCGCGAACGCGCCCCGCGCTCCGGCCCGCCGCGTCTGCTCTACGTCGGCCGCCTCGAATACGAGAAGGGTGTGCAGGACGCCATCGCCGCCCTCCCCCGTATCCGAAAGGCCCATCCCGGAACGACTTTGACCGTCGCCGGTGTCGGCACCCAATTCGACTGGCTGCGCGAACGCGCCCGCCACCACCGCGTCGCCCGTGCCGTCAATTTCGTCGGCCGCCTCGACCACACCGATCTGCTGGGCTGGCTGCACAGCGCCGACGCGATCGTCCTGCCCAGCCGCTACGAACCCTTCGGCATTGTCGCGCTGGAAGCGGCCGCTGCGGGGACGCCCTTGGTCACGTCGACCGCAGGTGGTCTCGGCGAACTCGTCATCGACGACGTCACCGGCGCATCCTTCGAACCAGCCGACGTCAACGGTCTGGTCGACGCCGCAGTCTCCGTCCTCGACAACCAGGCTGCCGCCCAGGACCGCGCCTGGGCCGCCCGCGAACGCCTCACCGCCGACTTCGCCTGGGATGTGGTCGCCGCCGAAACCGCCCTGGTCTACCAGGCCGCAAAACGCCGCGTCCGCATCCCCCTGACCCGCCCGGTGATCGCGGAACGCCCACTCCCGGAACGCGATCCGAACCAGCCGATCTGACGAAACCGATACCTACTTCCGGACGTAGAAGAACCCCGAGCCGATGATGGCGATGGCGATCATGACGGCGATTCCGGCGATGAGGTTGCCGAAGTAGGTGGCTACGCCGAATCCGATAATGACGGCTACTACCAGGGCTGACCATTCGATGATGGTTGGTTGCCTTGTCGGTGTTCGCATGGTGCTCCTCCGATTCCGCGGTGCCCCGCACCGCTGTGGCCCCATTCCCATTGTCCATGAAGGGGGCTCGCCGATCACGCGCCCGCGAGCTCTAGTTCCGATGAATCGTCGTGGTCGTGATTGCGAGGTGGGGTCGGGTTCGCCAGTAGCCAGCGGCGGAAGGACTCGTCGCTGAACTGGTAGTTTCCGCCGGCGGCGCGTAAGAGCCCGGCGCGGTGGGCCCATTCCAGGAAAACGGCTGGGCGTGGGCTGAATCGGTCGCCGCCGAGCAGGAGCAGGCAGGCGCAGGTGTAGCGGATTCGGCGGACCGCGCAGGTGCCGCCGCCGACCGCGACCGCGGAGGTCGCGGCTGTGAACAGGGCGAGGTGTAGGCCGGTGCGGTCGGTCGTGAAGGCCACGACGGCGTAGCAGAGCGCGAAACCGGCCAGGGCGGTGAGCAATACGACCCAGGCGGTGCGGCCCCACTGGAACAGCCAGCGGTGTTCACCCGCGGGTTCGAGGAAACGCACCTCCAGGACCGGTCCCAGGAAGGCCAGCAGTGCGGCCAGGATCGCGACGACCGGCCATACACCGGCTGCACCCGCGAGACCGTGCCCGGCGAGCAGAATCACCCTGTCGTGCAACCAGATCGGTGAACCCGCACCGGCGATACGCGACGCCTGGGCCAGTGCGACCACCAGGCCGACGACGAATCCGGTCGCCGCGAAACGGGTGGCACGCTGTACCAGCCGCGAGGTACTGCCCGACCAGCCCCGCGCCGCCACCGCGGCGGCCGCGATGGCGGAGACGGCCAAACCGATCGCGAGCGTGCGCGCCGATTCCATCGGCCGGTAATTCCACCAGGCGATATCGACCGCCAGCGCCACCACCAGTCCGGCGAACAGGGCGGTGGCACCGATACGCGCGGTCATACTCGCGACCGGCGACCAGTGCTGGCGCGTCCACGTCGGGGCGGAGCTGACGATTCCGCACAGCAGGGCCATCGGAACGAGCAGCGGGTCGAGAGCGAAAGCCGGTGTGGTGCAGGTCCATCCGAAGAGACCGAAGAGGCCGTCGCCGGACGGGGTCCGAACGCAGGCGTAATGCGTGCCCATAATGCCGTAGGCGTAGCCGAGCACAATGAATCCGAGCAGAGCCGCCAGGACGCCCTGCAGGATGCGGGTGCGTTTGCCGATCAGTTCCCAGATGTCGTCGCGCCCGAAGACGGTGTCGATACGCCCGACTCGCGGTCGCGCACCGAGGTATTCGGCGAGACCGTGCAGCCAGCGGTGAACTTGGCCCTCGTCATAGCGGTCGGTTCCGGAGGCGACGCGGGGCGTGCTCTCGATCGCAGCGGCCAGGACGGCCGAATGCAGCACCGACGCCACCTCCGCCTCACTGCTCGCATGCACCAGCCGGGCGATATCGCCGGGTCGGCCGCGTCGCAGAAAGTTCACGGCGAGCGTGAAATGTACCGGGGTGCGCAGTGATCGGGCCAGTGGGCCGTCCGGGGATTCGACCAGCCGCCACACCACCGGCTTCCAGGTATCGCTGTCGTAGGTCGGGTCGTTGCGCATTTCATTGAGGCGCTCGAGCACCGTCTGGGTGCCGATGGGCTGCAGTTCGATCACCGTGGCCGAACCCAGTCTGCCGCCGTCGGAGCGCAGGCGCTGGTAGGTGTCGGCATCGCAGCCGATGACGAGGGCACGGTCGTGCCATTCCGCGGCGTCGAGCTGTTCGATGGCGCAACGCAATCGGACGGGTTCACGACCCGGTGGGTCCATGCCGTCGATCCGTTCGAGCACCGGCAGGATGGCGCCGCTCTCGACCAGTCGCCGCACCACACCCACCCGCAGACCGTGGTCGCTGGCTATGCGATCGGCCAGCCAGCCGGTCAGGCTGCGCGTCAAGGGATTCCAGGTCGCCGCATCCACCCGCACCGGCACCGGGCCACGCTCCTCGGTTGGTCGGCGATCGCGGTCGGCGAGCAATTCGAGCAGCAGGCTCAGCAGGGTGACGGCCTTACCCGCGCCGGGTTCGCCCAGTACCAGCAGCCGCTCCCCGGAGCGGCTCGGATAATATCCGGCGATTTGTCGCACGGTCCGAATATTCGGGTCCTCGTATTCCGCTTCGGGCGCCCAGCTTTCGAAACGAATTCGGTCATATTCGACACTTCGGTCATATTCGGCGCGCGACATCCACAATCGGGCCAAATTGTCCCGTTCGCGCCGTTCCACCGCGCGGGCCAGCGTGTCGGCCCAGTGAACCCACAAGGACTTACCCCCTTGTTCCGGCAGATACCTCAACTTGCACAGGCACTATCGGGCGACAGCATGCCACATAATTCTCCGAGGTCGAACCCCGACGAGTTTGTCATTCAGCGCATTAACAGACTGGTCAGAATTACAATTTCTTCAGCACGCGCTGCACGGTCAAAAAGGTGCGCGTGGTGATGTCCTTGCCGTGGTGCTTCTCCAGCCAGGCCATGAACTTCGGGGTGTTCGGTGTGCTGTTGTCGACCACCCACAGCACCGCGTGCGTTCCCTTGTCGTAGCCGACCACCCGCACCGTCGGGTCGACCTCCGTCGTCTCGAGCTCCGGGGGTTCGACGTGATACTTCAGAAAGGTAACCGTCAGATAGGTTTCGCGGCAGTGCGTCAGACCGGCGAACGGATCGGCCTCCACCAGGGCGCGCAGCTGATCGCTGCTGCGAATCAGGGTGCCGCCGCCAATGCCGAGTTGGTCCTGCAAGGCCTGCTGAATCCGCGATTCCAGTGCGGGAACATCAGTTTCGGGAGCGCTGAACACGATATTGCCGCTCGACAGCACCGAACCCACGCCCTCGAGGCCGAGACCTTCGAATACGCCGCGCAGCTTGTCGTTCTTCATATTCGGGTTCATCGGCGCGATCCCACGCAGGAAGGCGGCATAGCGATTCATACCGCCGACAGTACCGCCGCCCCGACCTCGTCCCGATGTGACAACTGATTTCGCAAGGTTCGGGGTAACTCGTCGGGTACGCCCACAATCGGCTCGGCACGCAACCGCCGGCACGCGTGCACGACAGTCAACGGCTCTCAGCCGTGCGCTGAAGATTCGGGGAGGCGGGGGAGCCCGCCGTTGCCGACCCCGTTCTTCTTGCGCTCGATATCGGCCAGGGCGGCAAGGTGTTCGGCCCGCTGCGATGCGGCGGCGTCCCAGGCCACCTTGCGGTTCTTGACGGCCTTGGCGGGCGCGCCGACCGCGATACTGAAGTCCGGGAAATCACCCTTCACCACGGCGTGCGCACCGAGCACACAGCCCCGGCCCACGCGGGTGCCGCGCAACACGGTCACCTTGGCGGCGATCCAGGTGTCGGGACCGATCCGGACCGGGCTCTTCACAATGCCCTGGTCCTTGATCGGCATGGTGATGTCGTCCATGCGGTGGTCGAAGTCGCAGATGTAGCACCAGTCCGCGACCAGGGTGGATTCGCCGATCTCGATATCGAGGTAGGTGTTGACGACATTGTCCTTGCCGAA
>NZ_BDCE01000068.1 GCF_001613345.1 Nocardia uniformis NBRC 13702
CCGATATGCACCCACTTGCCGATCTCCATGCGGCCGAATTCCGGTGTGGCGTGCACCTCGACATTGCGACCCAGGAAGACCATGCCGCGCAATACGATGTGCGGATTCGACAGCTTGAACTTGAACAGCCGGTAGTAGCGCACCAGGTACCAGGGCGTATACGCGCGATTGGCCAGCACCCACTTGAGCGAGGCGATAGTCAGAAAGCGCGCCTGTTCCGGATCCCGGCGACGCGACCCCCGCCAACGCGAGCGCAGCGGTGCGCCCCACATGCTCGTCACGAAGTGCTCCTGTTGTGCTCGATCGCGCCGCCGCCGCTGTGCGATATCGATACCGCCGGATCGGCGGCCCGGCGCGGACTGCTGGGTCGTTTAGACGAGGGTATCGGTCCCGTTCACCGGGCGCGAAAGTAGGCTGTGCTCCGGCTGCATCAGCCCCGACCAAGAAACCGAAGACTCGGTACCGGCAGAAGGGACACCAGCAGGTGCGAAGCGGCAGGCGGCAGACCGGATGGAACGAGCAGCGACCCGGTGACCGCACCCAGGCCCGATCCGGCGTGCACGCACTACCGCCGGAATCGCCACGGTTCGTGCCGCCGCGACTCGTATCGCGTACAGCGGTGCTCGGATTGGCGGGGTTGCTGGCGTTGACCGGCTGCGGTACCGATGTCGACGACATCACCGTCGGTCCCGGCAAGGGTTGGCCCGCCGCCTTCCACGACGCCCGCAATAGCGGTAGCAGTCCGGTCACGGGATCGCGGGCGCTGGCCCTGGACTGGTCACGCCCGGTCGGCGGCCCGATCGCCGCACCGGTCACCGTGGGACCGGATGGGCAGATGTTCGTCACCACCCGTACCTCGACCGACTGCGTGCTCTTCTCCTTCCAGATGCGCACCGGACGCAAGCGCTTCTGCAATCCCATGGGGCCCAGCGCGATCTACGCCGGATCCGCGGTGGACGGCGGCACCAATCTCTACATCGGCGAAGACGGCGGTATGAACGCCTACAACGCCCTCGGGCAGCCGCGCTGGCGCACACCCGTCGCCGGGGTGCCGGTGTCGGTGCAGTTCACCGGTAACGGAAATGTGCTGTCGGTGACCCAGTTCGGGCAGGTCGATGTGCTCAGCCGCCAAACCGGCGACCGGATGGTCCCCACCTATCAAATGCTCGGCGAACCCGATGCCCTGGAGAATCCGGGTCTGAACCGTCCGCCGGACGGTCAGGGGCTCGACGAGTGCGCCGTCGGCGGCCCGCAGTGCTCCATCGCCAATGTCTCCGCCGTCGACCAGGACACCGGACGCTTCTACGCCACCGTCTGGCGGCCCGGCGAGGGCACCGCCGAACTGGTCGCACTGCGGTACGGCGACAAGAGGATTCGCGAGGAGTGGCGGGCGGCCATGCTGACCGAGGGCAGCGCCACCAGCCCCGCGCTCGCCGCGGACGGCTCCACGCTCTACGTGGGCGACAATGCCAACCGGCTCATCGCCGTGGATACTTCCGACGGCCACACCAAGTGGACCCGGGATCTCGGCTTCCCGCCCCGCGGCGGCTTCTCCATCGCCGATGACCTGATCATTCCCGCCGGTGACGACGGCTATCTCCTCGCTGTGCGCGATCTCGGAGACACCTCCGAAATCGCCTGGGAGCGCAAGGACCTCGCACTGCGTGGCCGACCCGTCCAAACCGCGGGCGGTACCGGCTACACGGTAGCCAGTATCGGCGAAACCCTCACCCTGTTCACCTTCGACACCGCGACCGGCGCGACCGTCGACTCCGATGAGCTGCCCGGGGCACAGGGCACCACGGAGGGCACCTCCGTCGGGGCCGAGGGTGAAGTGGTGGTGGCGACGAAGATCGGCGAACTGTTCGTCTTCAAGCCGGAGAAGTAGCGCCCCGGAATTCTGTGCGGCGTAAGAGGCTTCGACCCATCGCGACGTATCGGTTGGTTTGGAGAAGCAATCATGAGCACACCACTCAGGGCGTGGCACAGAGGAAGACCGTCGGGGTGCGGCCGATGCGGGTGATGATCAGCGTGTGCGGTTGGGAGCCGCGCGGTTTGATCCTCGTGCGCAGGGCGTCGGGGTCGATATCCACACCGCGGGTGAGGATTTCGAGGGGGCCGCAGTCGCGGCGGTGGAGTTCGGCGCGCAGCGGCTTTTCCTTGTAGTCCATGCGGTGCAGGATGCGGAAGCCGCGGACACCCTCGGGGACGGTGTCGCCGGTGAGGTAGGCGATGCGAGGATCTAGTTGCCACAGGCCGTGTTTCGCGGCGTAGTGGCGGACCAAGCCGGCGCGGACCACCGCGCCGTCGGGGTCGATGATCCATTCGCCGGGCCCGCGCTCGCCGATGTCGTCGGGATCGGCGTCGGTCATGCTCCACGCCGGGCCCGACGACGAGAGGACGGTGGCGCGGCGGGTTACGCCGGGTTCGGTGAGGCCCGCAGACCACAGGCAGGCTTCGCGGACCGCACCGTCGAGGGAGACGACCTCGATTTCGCCGGACCAGTCGAGACGGTCGAAATCCAGTCCGGGAGCGCACTTTACGGCCAGATCGCGGCCGGAGTAGGCGGCGAGCAGATCCGGCAGTGGGGGTTGCAGTTTCGCTGGATCGTGGGTGCGGCGGCCGTCGGCACGGCGGGCCGGGTCGGCGATGATCACCTCGGCGGTGCTGCACGGGACGAGCGCATCGGCCTTGGCCAGCACCACATTTCGAACGGCCTCGCGCACACCCTCCGAGTGCGCGCCGGTGGCCACGCGCAGGTTGTGAGCGGCGATATCGAGCCGCACCGGGTCCAGGTCGCTGCCGATCACAGACGGGCAAACCTGTGCCAGCTCAACGAGTTCCGCACCGATGGAGCAGGTGACGTCATGGACGGTGCGGCCCGCCAGACGCAGGGCGCGCTGCCGAGCCACCGCCGTGGGCGTCGCCTGCTGTAGCGCGTCGTCGGTGAACAGCCACTCCCCCGCATCAACCAACTTCACACCCGCACGGCGACGCAGCCGCACCGTCTCCACGAGAGCGGCCGACCGGTCACCGAATTCGCGGCGCAAGCTCTCGAGATCGCGCAGCAGGGTCGCCGGAGTCAGGGTCAGGCGATCGGTCTCGGCAAGCGCGGCCGATCCGGCCGCGCTACCGAGATACGCGACATCGTCGCGGGAGAAGCCGTAGCCCACCGACTATTTCGCGGCCGCACCGGGCTTCACGCCGGTGATCATGACGTTGTAGAAGAACTGCCGCGGCACCACATGCCGCAGTACCTTCTCGTCCAGCTTGCTCAGGCCCAGCCACGCCTTGTACTGGGCCAGGCGGTAGCGCATGGTCAGCTTGGAATCGGGAACCGCGGCCTCGAAGGTGCGCACCGGCCAGCCCCACAGCGCGGCGGCGAACTCCTCGGTCTTGGCCCGCACCTCGACCGCGCCCACGCGGGAGGCAATGGCCTCCAGGTCGGTGGGGTCGAACGTGTGCAGATCCACCACGGCCTCCAGGGCGGCGGCGCGGGAGGACTCGTCCAGTTCCTCCTGCGGGCGGCGCCAATCCTTGAGGAAGGGCAGCTTGGTGATCTCGGTGGTGACCTTCCAGGTGGCCTGGCCGAGACGGCGGGCATAGATATTGCCGATGGTGGTCGGCTCACCGGCGAAGACGAAGCGCCCGCCCGGCTTGAGTACCCGCAGGCATTCCTTCAGCGCCAGCTCCACATCCGGAATGTGGTGCAGCACAGCGTGACCCACCACCAGATCGAAGGTGTCGTCGTCGTAAGGAATGGTTTCGGCATCGGCGACCCGGCCGTCCACATCCAGGCCGAGGTTCTTGCCATTGCGCGTCGCGACCTTGACCATGCCCGGGGAAAGGTCGGTCACCGAACCGGACTTGGCCACGCCGCCCTGCATGAGGTTCAGCAGGAAGAAGCCGGTGCCGCAACCGAGTTCGAGCGCACGCTCATACGGCAGCGGCGCATCCGGGACCACGGCATCGAAACGGCCGCGCGCGTACTCGATGCAGCGCTCGTCGTAGGAGATGGACCACTTGTCGTCGTAGGTCTCCGCTTCCCAGTCGTGGTAGAGGACCTGCGCGAGCTTATTGTCGGTGAGCGCGGCCTGGACCTGGGCCTCGGTGGCGTGCGGGTTCGGCGCTGGGTCGTCAGGACGAGCAGTCATGGAGGGCAGCCTAATGAATCACCGGATAAGCCCGCAGATCGGCCCGGTCAACGGCCGGTGAATCGCGCCGATCCGGGACCGTCCGCCAAATAGGAACGTGTTCCAACCTGCTGATCTTCGGTGCCGAACAGCTCCGACCACTCGGTGCGGGCGCGGTCGTGGCCGTGCGTCCCGGCCTCGAAAACGCGCTTGGCGGCTGCCAATGCCAGTGCCGGGCCCGCGGTGAACTGCCGCGCCCAGCGCAGTGCGGCCTCGAACACATCATCGGGGGCGACGACCTCGTCGACCAGGCCGATGGCCACCGCTTCCTCGTGGTCGACGAACCGGCCGCTGTAGACCAGGTCCTTGGCCCGCGACGGGCCGATGAGCAGACTCAACCGGCGAATCCCGGACAGCGGAATCAGCCCCGCCGCGATCTGTGGCAGACCCAACTTCACATTGTCGCCAATGACGCGACGATCGGCGCCCAACGCCAGTTCCAAACCCGCACCGAGTGCGTACCCGCTGATGGCCGCGACGGTCGGCTGCGGAAGCCGGGCCAGGCATCCGAGTGCCGATTGCAGATCCTTGGCCAGGGCCGACGCCTGCTCCGCCGTGAGTCGCGCCAACTCGGCCACCGCGTCCCCGGCGGAGAACACCCGCTCATCGCCGTAGACCACCACGGCCCGCACCGATGTGTCGGTCCCGATCCGCTCGGCCGCTGCCGCGACTTCGAGGGCGACCTGCAGGTCGATCAGATTCATCGGCGGGCGTGCGATCCGGAGTACGGCGATACCCTCCGCCACTCCCCGGTCCACGGTCACGAATTCGGCCACAGCCCAGAAGAGTACTGCCGTACCACCGCGCCGCCCCGGTCACCCGCGATCCGGGCCTCGATCATCCGACCGAGCCACCGGGCCGCGCGTTCGGATCAGCGCTGCGCTCGCTTCTCCACCAGGGCAGGCAGCCCACAGACGCTGCCCCGCGTGACACCCGCCTCGCCTGCCGCGGCTGCGGCGCGCTATCGGTCAGCCCACAGGACCGGAGTGCCGCCGCGAATCCGGTGACGAATACCTGGTCAGTGAGTCGTGGGCACGGCACCCGATCGGATTCCCGACGTCCGATCAGTCGTTCCCGCGGGGATAGGGCTCACGCAGGACCGGGTCGGTGATACCGCCCCGGCACGATAGGTTCGGCACGTCCCATCCCGCGAGTTCGGAGCCACGCCCGTAGACGAACTGGAAGAACTCGAGCGCCGCCCCGACCGGATCCGGGCTGTTGCGGGCATCGTCGTAGGAGAAGTAGGCGGCGTGCGCCGATCCCGAATCCACCCACCGCGCCTTCGCGGGCTCCACCGCGATATCGGTCAGCCCCTTGGGCTCGGGCGCGACGTAGGAGTAGAAGGTCGGCTCCGGCACCTTGTCGTCACCGAACCAGAACCCGGCGCTGATCACCTCGCGCGAATACGCCTCACGCGTCACCGGGTCCACGCTCTCCGGCATATCGATATGCCGCGGCGCGAACCGCTGCACGGCGATATCGAAGGTGTGCCAGAACACCTGTACCGGACTGATCTTCCCGGAGAAGGTCGCGCTGAACTCCTCCAGAATCCGCCCGACCTGGCTGTACACGCGGAACGCTTGCTGTGCCTTGGCCGGGTCGTAATCGGCGTGCTCGGTGTCCTCATCGAACGGCCGACCGTGATCGGGCAGGTCGTAGGGCGTCGGATGCGCGATGGTGACGTCGATGCCGAGCTCTCGCAGCGCCGCCATGACACCGGTGTAGAACGTGGCCACCGACTGATCGACCAAGGGTACGTCCACGCGCTGTCCGCCATCGGTCTCGATCCGCAGCACATGATCGAAGAAGTCGAACGCACACGTGAATACCGGCCCGCTCCGCGCGGAGCCGAGCGCCACCGTGGTCCAACCGCGCGCGGTGAGGCGGAAGGTCATATGCCACCAGTGGTTGCGGCGGATCCCCTTCTCCAGCGCGACCTTCCCAACGATCTGGCAGAAGCGGTGCAGCGTCTCCTTGGTCGGCCGCCACGACTCCAGCGGAAGGGCCGGGAGGGGCTCATTCGTCACCTGTGCCATCAGTCCGCACCTTTCGTCGGGGTGTTCACCGGGATCCGCCACAAAGTCAGCGAACCCAGCGTAGCCCCGCCGCACGGCGGCCAGGTGTACCTGTCCTGTCGGGGATTGCAGACCACCGGGGGCCGCGAACCCCGGTCAGGGCCGCCGCGAACCGCGCAGGCGCGCCCCCTCGGGCAGGTCGGCGAAGTACTTGGCGGCATCCGGGAAGGCGAGGGTCGGGCCGCCGCTGGCGGGGTCGTAGACCGGCATGATCGGCTCGATTACGGGGGTGGCGGCCAGAATGTCGGCGGTGGAGCCGAATTCGGCGAGGGCGACCAGCTGGGACCAGGTGGGTGGGAGCAGGACGTCCAGGCCCGACTTCCAGCGCTCGATGGCCTCGGCCGGGGTGGACCAGGTGACGATCTCGGCCTCGGAGGTCGCGCCGTCGGCGAGTTGACCCGCGGGCAGCACCGCCACGAAGAAACGGGTGTCGTAGCGGCGGGTCTCCACCACTGGGGTGACCCAATTCGCCCACGGGCGCAGCAGATCCGCGCGCAGCACCAGCTTTTCGCGGGTCAGGAATTCGGCGAAAGACAGTTCGCGGCGCTCCAACTGTCCGCGCGCCTCGGCGTAGACCGCGGTCTCGCAGACGACGGTGTCGGCGGTCGGCCCGGCCAGCAGGACGCCGCATTCCTCGAAGGTCTCGCGGACCGCCGCGCAGACCAGCGCTTGCGCGCGCGGCGCGTCGATACCGAATCTCTCACCCCACCAGGCGGGTTCGGGCCCGGCCCAGTCGAGCTCAACGGAGGCGTCCGAGGGATCGACCCCGCCACCCGGGAACACGGTCATTCCCGCCGCGAACGCCATGGCATTCACCCGGCGCTGCAGGAAGATCTCCGGCCCGTTCACACCGTCACGCACCAGCATCACCGTGGAGGCGTCCTTGACCGGGGCCACGGCGGGCTGAGAATCGGACTGCACTGTCTCGCTCACCTTTCGCACCCTAACGTTTGCTCGGTCATGGGGACAGGGCGGTGCCTCGCTGCCAGCCCCTACGCCCGGCGGCCCCGAGTCGTGGACTGCCGATCTACTCCACCAATCGCACGGAGCCGCTGCGGGTTTCGATGGTCAAGGGCGCGGCCGGGTCGGCGCGATGCGACCAGGTGCCATGCATCTCACCGGTGCGGTAGTCCTGTACCTGACTGTTCACCCCACCGGCTACCGACCAGGTGACCAGGAAGACACCGGATTCGAGAGCCACCACGGCCGCCGGTGCGCTCGGACGGCTGTCGGCGGAGATGCGATTGTCGGTGTGCACGGCGGTGACGGACTTCGCATCCGGCGCGAAGGTGAGGGTTTCGGTCGCGCCGGTGTCATAGGCGATCCGCACGATCTTGCCGTTCAGGTCGGCGGGCAGAGCCGCCGGTGCGAGACCCGCCGGGGTTTCCGAGCGCGGGGAAGCCTGCTGCGGTGGCGGCGGATCCGCCACACAGGCCGCACCCGCGAGTGCGATCGCGACCAGCACCACCGAAATGAGCGTCCGACGCATCGCTGCTCCCTCCGTCCGCGACGACTCCGCCCTGGTCGCCCTCCGCGCTGAGTGTTCGCCGCAGTGCGGCTACACGATAGCGATCGTCGACGACGCCCAGTTGGACTCGACACCAACGATGTTGCGGACAGTTTGCCTTCCCATCGCTATCGGTGCAAAGGGAGCACGCCGTACGAATGCGACGAACACCGTTGAACGTGCTGAGCATGGCACCGAATCAGCGGTCGCGTGTCCGGAATCGAGCGAAGCGAAACACCCGTAATCCCGACGTGTTTCAGTCGAGATCCGGTCCCGTCAGCAGCGGTGGTGGATTCCTGCCGAGCACATGCCGGAATGACAAGGGGCGACCCACCTGAGCGGGAAGGAGAGCGCACGACGGCCCAGCGGATTGCCGGGAGGCGCTAGCACTCAACGGGTGCGGTGCCGCCCGAATCGCTGTGCGCGGCGGGCGAAGTAGCGGCCGTCGATGCGGTCGAGGGTGATGGATTGCCGGAAGGCACTGCTGAGGTTCTCGGCAGTCAGGACATCTTCGAGCAGGCCCTGCGCGACAACACTGCCCTCATTGAGCAGCATGCCGTGGGTGAATCCGGGCGGAATCTCCTCCACGTGATGGGTGACCAGCACGGTGGCGGGGGCATCGGGATCGGCGGCCAGATCGCCGAGGCGCTCCACCAGTTCCTCACGTCCACCCAGGTCGAGTCCGGCAGCGGGTTCGTCGAGCAGTAGCAGTTCCGGATCGGTCATGAGGGCCCGCGCGATCAGTACGCGTTTGCGCTCCCCCTCGGACAGGGTGCCGTAGGCGCGATCGGAAAGGTGTTCGGCCCCCAGGCTTTCCAGGACATCCACGGCCCGTTCGGTATCCAGCTCGTCATAGCGTTCGCGCCAGCGACCCATCACCGCGTACCCGGCGGAGACCACCAGGTCGCCGACCTTCTCGTCGCGCGGAATCCGGCTGGCGACCGCGGCCGAGGAGAGTCCGATGCGCGGGCGTAGCTCGTTCACGTCGACCTTGCCGAGCGTCTCACCGAGCAGATTCGCCGCACCCGAGGTGGGGTGCATTTCGGCGGCGGCCATCCGCAGCAGGGAGGTTTTCCCGGCTCCATTGGGGCCGAGTACCACCCAGCGTTCGTCGAGTTCCACCTGCCAGGTGACCGGCCCGACGAGGGTATTACCGGAGCGTCGGACGATAACGTCGTTGAAGTCGATGAGCAGATCAGGATCCGGTTGCGGCACGGGGTCCATCTTGTCTCACACCCGGCGGCTCGCGTCAACGTGGTAGGCGATCACCGATGCGTGTCACAGTCCGCTCGGGCGACGGTCGCGCCCGAATTCGTCGGTGGGACGGTCGAATTCCCGGTCGTACTGCCGTAGCTCGGCGCGCTCGGAATCGGTTAGCCGTGGTCGCGGATCTACCCGCGGTCCGCGAAACATGCGTGCCAGAATCAGCGCCGCCGGAATCGAGAGCAGCACCCACACGATCAGAACAACCAGCAGAGTCGTCATCTCCGTGTTTCCTCCCTGGGAAACTCGTGCACCGATCCTTGCCCAGCTAACCGGGGAAGTCGATACCCTCAGCACACATGGGTCAGTGTGGAGACCGTTCGGTCCATCGCTGGGACACTGTCTCCGTCACCGTCCCGGCACCGCGATAACCGTCATCGAACCCGGTGCCACCTCGGTGAACCCGGCATCGCGGACCGCTACCGCACTGCCCTCGGCCACTTGTTTCCGCAACCGCGTCCAGTGACCGGGATCGGCCTCGGCGACGCCGCAGCGGAAACCACGCTCGGCCCAGATATACGCCTGCTCCACCGATAGCGCACCGGCAAGCAGCATGCTCGCATGTCCAACCTGCGCGGCAGCCTTACCCACTGTCATACCCAATTCGGCGTTCACCCATAGCATCGGAACTTCCGGATCGGGATCATCGGGCTCGTCCACCGGTAGTTCGGTACCACCGATCTGCAGGCGTTTGATGCGCGGATCAATCGATCCGACCGGCCCGGGCACGAAGGCCCGCGCCTGCGCGCCATCGATATCGACGGTCACCCCGTCGACCTCCTGTGCCACCAGCCAATGCGCGCCCCGAGCCCGCCGCGCCACCTTGCGAATCCGGGCGCGCTTCCACGCGAGATAGCGCTCCTCCCATTCGCCCTCCGGCCCGACGCGTTCATCCAGACACAAGGCGACCGCCGAGGCGGCCGCTGCGGCAAGTAGCGAGCTACGCCGGGGCGGATCGACTTTGGGAATGTGCAGGACCATTTGCATGGCCTGTACGAGGGCGGGATCCGCGGGGTCTCCGGCACCGCCGTAACCCCGCGCGAGTTCCGCGTGCCGGGCCTGGAATCCGGCGAGCCCGGCAGCGGAGTCACATTCGAGCGATTCGACCACTATCCGACAGTAATGGACGGTGAGCGGACTGCGAATCGGCGGGCAGGCACGCCTGTCGGCGGGCGCCGCTCCGTCATCCCGGCGTGGGGCGGAGCGGAATTCGCGGCTACTGCACCCTTACCGTCAGGGTGAAGCGCTTATCGGAATCGACGGGCTCCTCCCACGGCCGGAAATAGACGAGTTCGAGTGTGGTGTCGCCGGGCTTGCCCGCCTGGAAGGACCAGATCGAGGTTCCACCACCGCCGACGTGGCCCTCCGGCTGCGGATCGGGCTTGTACTCCGGATTGCCGTCCTGCTTCAGGGTGTCCTCGTCGACCTTCTGGACGCTCCACGCGTATCCGGTGGAGTTGTTCGCGGGCAGCCGCACCACCAGTTTCTGGTCGGGGACCAACCGCACCTCGGTGCCATCGGCACTGTCATCGACCGTCAGGGGCGCGGCCGTGGGCGCGGTGGTCGAGGTCGCGTGCTCGCCACTGGAGGTCGGCTGCGCACTGCTCGACGTGGGCTTGCTGGATTCGGCGACCACGGTCGAGGTCAAGGGCTGGTGATCGCTGTCCGAATCACCATTCGAGCAGGCGACCAGAGATAGACCGAGCAGGGCAATCAGGACGGTTGTGCGCACCACGAGTTCTCCGATCGGCGAACGGCCAGTTACCGCACAGCGTATCGGCGGGAAACGAAATACCGGTCAGCCGTGCGGAACCGGGAACGCGGATTCTCGAGTGCCCTCGGCACAAAGATTCAGCCGAGCGGTACGCGGCGCAAAATCCCATCGTGGGCATCGGCGGCCTCGATCTCTTCCCGAGTCACACCGAGGATGAACAGCACCGCGTCCAGGTACGGATGCGACAGCGCCGTATCGGCCACCTCACGCAGCGCGGGTTTGGCCTGGAAGGCAATACCCAGCCCCGCCGCATTGAGCATATCGATGTCATTGGCGCCGTCACCCACCGCGACGGTCTGCTCCATCGGCACCCCGGCCTCGGTAGCGAAGCGCCGCAGCGCAACGGCTTTCGCGGCGCGGTCCACGATTTCGCCGACCACCTCGCCGGTGAGTTTGCCGTTCACCACCTCGAGGGTGTTGGCCTGTACGAAATCGAGTTCCAGCTCATGGGCCAGGGGTTCGATGACCTGTCGGAAGCCGCCGGACACAACGCCGCAGCGGAAACCGAGACGACGCAGGGTGCGAATGGTGGTGCGGGCGCCCGGGGTGAGTTCGATCTGTTCGGCCACCTCGTCGATGACGGAGGCGTCCAGGCCGGCCAGGGTCGCTACCCGCTGACGAAGCGATTCGGCGAAATCGATCTCACCGCGCATGGCGGCCTCGGTGACCTTGCGGACCTCCTCCTCGACACCGGCGTGCGCGGCCAGCATTTCGATGACCTCACCCTGGATCAGAGTCGAGTCGACATCGAACACGATGAGCCGCTTGGCCCGGCGCGCCAGTCCGGCGCGCTCCACCGCCACATCGACGCCTTCCTTGACCGCCACCTCGGCCAATCCGGTACGCAGTCGGGTCTCGGCGACGCTCACGTCAGCCCCGAGGGCGGCCCGCGTACCCGCGGAGGGGTCCTGCGAGTCGTCCAACGGCACCGAGACAGCGTCGGCGGACGGCGCGGTGACCATGAGTTCGAGACCGGTCACCGGGTAGTCGGCGATACCGCGAATGGAATCGATATTGACGCCCTGACCGGCGAGTTTGCGCGAGATAGCGCTGAACGCGCGCGCGGTGACCGGACTACCGATCACCACCACCGCGTGGGTGGAGAGTTTGGCTCCGGCGAAGCTGTTCGCGCCATTGGTCCCGATTTCCACATCGACATTCATGCCCACTGTGGCCATGGCTTCCTCGAGCTGTTCCTGCAGCGCCTCCGGATCGTTGGGACACGACACCAGAACACCGAGGGTCAGGCGGCCGCGAATCACGACCTGCTCCACATCGAGGAGGCTGACGGCATTATTGGACAGCGCGGCGAGTAGCACCGATGTCACGCCCGGCTTGTCGGGTCCGGTGACCGTAACCAGAACCGTCGTGTCAGACGTGCTCAATCGAAACTCCGTTCATCGCGTGTGTCCGCAGCCCGTCGACGTGCGACGGCGGGCTCATTCTTTCAGGTCGGTGCCGAGCTTTCCGCGCCGACTGCCATCGCGGTGGCCGGTATCACCCGCCTGTTCCCTGGCATCTCGCCCCACCCGTCATCCTGGCACGTCACGCGCCGTCATCCCGGAGTGCTTTTGGCCGGGATCCACAACCTCGCGAAGTGTGGATTCCGGCCAAAAGCATGCCGGAATGACGGGGGTCTCACGCCGGAATGACGGGGGTGCTGTCGCCGAAATGCGAACGCGGCGGCCGTCAGTGAGACGGCCGCCGCGTCACGGCATAACAACCAGCGCGGGCTAGCTTGTGACCTTCGCCTCGTGGACGGTGTGCGCCTTACCGCCCCAACCGACATGGGCCTCGGCGCGCATGCGCTCGACCATGTGCGGGTAGTGCAGCTCGAACGCCGGACGCTCCGAACGCACCCGCGGCAACTCGTAGAAGTTGTGCCGCGGCGGCGGGCAGGCGGTGGCCCACTCGAGGGAGTTGCCGTAGCCCCACGGATCGTCCACGGTCACCACTTCGCCGTAGCGGTAGGACTTGAAGACGTTCCAGATGAACGGCAGCATCGACGCGCCCAGGATGAAGGCGCCGATGGTCGAGATGGTGTTCAGGTTGGTGAAGCCGTCGGACTCCAGGTAGTCCGCGTAGCGACGCGGCATACCCTCCGCACCCAGCCAGTGCTGCACCAGGAAGGTGGCGTGGAAGCCGACGAAGGTCGCCCAGAAGTGCCACTTGCCCAGGCGCTCGTCCATCATGCGACCGGTCATCTTCGGGAACCAGAAGTAGATACCGGCGAAGGTGGCGAACACGATGGTGCCGAAGAGCACGTAGTGGAAGTGCGCGACCACGAAGTACGAGTCGGTGACGTGGAAGTCCAGCGGCGGCGACGCCAGGATGACACCCGAGAGACCACCGAAGAGGAAGGTCACCAGGAAGCCGATCGACCACAGCATCGGTGATTCGAAGGTCAATTGCCCTCGCCACATGGTGCCGATCCAGTTGAAGAACTTCACACCGGTCGGAACCGCGATGAGGAAGGTCATGAACGAGAAGTACGGCAGCAGTACCGCGCCGGTGGCGTACATGTGGTGCGCCCACACCGCGATCGACAGCGCCGCGATACCCAGGGTCGCGTAGACCAGGGTGGTGTAACCGAAGATCGGCTTACGGCTGAAGACCGGGTAGATCTCCGACACGATGCCGAAGAACGGCAGCGCGATGATGTACACCTCGGGGTGGCCGAAGAACCAGAACAGATGCTGGAACAACAGCGTGCCGCCCGAGGCCGGGTCGTAGATGTGGCCGCCCAGGTGTCGGTCGTAGGCCAGGCCGAACAGCGCCGCGGTGAGCAGCGGGAAGGCCAGCAGTACCAGCACCGAGGTCACCAGGATGTTCCAGGTGAAGATCGGCATGCGGAACAGC
>NZ_BDCE01000069.1 GCF_001613345.1 Nocardia uniformis NBRC 13702
GGACATGGCCGTCACCAGGTACATGACGCCGAGCACCTTGGGATCGGTCGTGGTGACCATCTTGTAGATGAACGAACCCTTCGGACCCACGCGTTGTGGGTATGGCCGAGCCGCTTCCACTTCACGGACTGGGCGTGGCTCTACGGCAGTCACTGAACCTCCTGACAGGTGCCTTCTGGTCGTTCGTCGCGGTTGCTTCCGGCGTCCGGTTTTCACGCACACGGGAACGACGGGGGGCTTGCGCTCCGAGAATCGTAAACTGTGCTGCCGCAGCGGTCGCGGGCGGTCCTACTCTCTGTCGTATTTCCCCAGCGGGCCGCGCCGCGATTGGGCTCGCCCGGTCACGCATGTACTCTCCTCCGCATGTCGGTGCGCGAGTCCGCTTCCACCCGAAACACGTTCGCCCCATCCCCCGGTTCCGAGGCCGTCGCGGCCCCGCGTGTGCGCCGTTTGCGCACCTGGGGTGCTGTGCTCGCCGCGGCCGCGGTGCTACCGGTCGGTCTGCTCTCGGGATGTGGCAAACCTTCCGACGATGCCGCCAGCGCGATCGTGCGCACCACGACGAATGTCGCGGGCGCGAGTGTGGTGGGTCTCGAGCGCGATACGCGCACCGCGTGCGCGCTGCCGAGTGCGGCCGATTCGACATCCGGTACGCGGGCGATCAACAGCACTACGGGGACTGTGCAGGTGCCCGCCGATCCGCAACGGATCGTGGTGCTGTCGACTCCGGCCCTGGACGCCATCTGCGCGCTGGGCCTCTGGGAACGCGTGGTGGGTGCGGCGACCGTCGGCGGGGTGACCCCGCAACCGGCCTACCTCGGTACCGGGATCTCCGAAATTCCGGGTGTCGGCATGGTCGGCAACCCCAATCCGGCGCTGATCGCCGACCTGAAACCGGATGTGATTATCGGCGCGGCCGGTGACAGCACGAGTTACGAAGCGCTGCAGGGCATCGCGCCCACCGTGCTGGTACCCGCCGACGGTGGCTGGCAGAACCAGTTCACCGCCATCGCCGACGCGCTGGGACGCGAACGGGCCGCCGACAAGGTTCTGGAGGACTACCGCATCGCGGCCCGCGAGACCGGAGACGCGGTGGGGTCCAGCCTGACTCAGGCCTCGGTGCTGCGCTTCGGCGCCGATGGCATTCAGGTGCTGGGCGATAACAGCTTCGCCGGGCAGGTACTGGCCGACACCGGAGTGCAGCGTCCGACCGCGCAGCGCGGGGACACCTTCGACATCGAGAACGTCGCCACCGAGTACGACCGCGATAAGGTCGAGGGCGATCTGATCTACGTCGTATTCAATGGTCCGGAGGGGCTCGAGTACGGGGAATCCGTTATGCGCGGCGAGGATTGGAAATCACTCAGCGCCATCGAGGATAAGCGCAACTTCGCCGTCGAGGACACCATCTGGCACGGCAGTGGCGTCACCGCGGCCCGCGCCCTCCTCGATGATGTGCGCAATACCCTGAACGGCTACGTCACCGACTGAGCACCACCCGTCATCCCGGCGTAGCCACCACCCGTCATCCCGGTGAGGGAAGCGGCCGCCAGAAGAACGGAAGGGCTTCCGGCGGATACCGAAAGCCCCTCGTATCAAACGAGATTCGCTAACCCGCGGTCAGAACTCCCAGTCCTCATCTTCGGTATTGACGGCCTTGCCGATCACGTAGCTGGAGCCGGAGCCGGAGAAGAAGTCGTGGTTCTCGTCGGCATTGGGCGACAGGGCCGACAGGATGGCCGGGTTGACGTCGCACTCGTCCTTCGGGAACAAACCCTCGTAGCCGAGGTTCATCAGCGCCTTATTGGCGTTGTAGCGCAGGAACTTCTTGACATCCTCGGTCAGGCCGACCTCGTCGTAGAGATCCTGGGTGTACTCGACCTCGTTCTCGTACAACTCGAACAGCAGCTCGAAGGTGTAGGACTTGAGTTCCTCGCGCTCGGCCTCGGAGACCAGCTCCAGGCCCTTCTGGTACTTGTAGCCGATGTAGTACCCGTGCACGGCCTCATCGCGAATGATGAGGCGGATCAGGTCGGCAGTGTTGGTGAGCTTGGCCCGCGAGGACCAGTACATCGGCAGGTAGAAGCCGGAGTAGAACAGGAAGCTCTCCAGCAGGGTGGAGGCCACCTTGCGCTTGAGCGGATCCTCGCCCTGGTAGTAGTCCATGACGATCTGCGCCTTGCGCTGCAGATTGGGATTCTCCTCCGACCAGCGGAAGGCATCGTCGATATCGCGGGTGGAACACAGCGTCGAGAAGATGGAGCTGTAGCTCTTGGCGTGCACCGACTCCATGAACGCGATATTGGTGAGCACCGCTTCCTCGTGCGGGGTGAGCGCATCCGGAATGAGGCTCACCGCGCCGACCGTGCCCTGGATGGTGTCGAGCAGTGTGAGACCGGTGAATACCCGCATGGTCAACTGCTTCTCATGAGCTGTCAGCGTGTTCCACGACGGAATGTCATTGGAGACGGGTACCTTTTCGGGCAACCAGAAGTTGCCGGTCAGGCGGTCCCAGACCTCTGCATCCTTTTCGTCGGACACGCGGTTCCAGTTGATCGCCGATACTTGGTCAATCAGCTTAGTTGTACGGAACTCAGGGCTCATACAGTGAACACTACCGCTGGGGTACGACGCACCAACGCAGCACTACACCTTGTGTCGCGGGCCACCTGGCCCACGTTGATTTTGCACACAAAAAAACCCCCGGAAGCCGAAGCCACCGGGGGTTCTGTTGCTTGCTCTCAGCCTGCTTGTGAGTAGTCGGCGTAGCGCCGTGGACCACTGGCGGCTACCGACAGTTCGGTTGCTGCGTGTTGGAGCGCCACCACGGCCGGGTGTTCGACACCAAGCAACTCTGCTACTTCCTCACAGAGCAGTTGGAGCTTGTCCCTCTGCTCATCCAGGTTCGACATCACGAGTCCTTTCATCGGCTCGGGCACTGACTGGATGATACTTCGCGGGTTCTCGAGTAGTCGCTGAAGACGAACGGGTTCTCCTGAAGGCTTCCAGTGACACTCATACTGATACGCCACTCTCCTGCGTAGCAGGCCGCCTTCACCTCATACGACCGGCGATTCGGCGGACCCGGAGGAATCCCCGCGTCCCGGATGTGGCTGGCGTTCGTCCACTTGCCGCCCTGCTTGTACTCCAAAGCCATACTCACGACATGCTCTTCGGGCGGTACGTCGCACTGCGCCCAGCCGTTACCGATGATCTCCGGGGGATACACAGAGGGCTGAGTGTGCGTGAACATGAAGGTACAAGATTTGGCGGCGTTGGCGGTTCCGGCGCTGCCCACCAAGACGCCCGCTGCTGCGAGGGGTAACACGGCGACGACTGAGAACTTGCGAGCGATATGCATCACGTTTCCTGTTAGTTTAGTTGTGGCAGTACATATTTCGAGCGCCAAGCCCTAAGGGCTGTTCTGCTGATTCACCTCCTAGCCCTCGACTTCGTGACATATGTGGCGACCAGCTCGTTCGGCACCTGCCAAGGCCAGTGCGCGGGCGGTTGAGCAGTCGCCAAATCGGCGATCTTCACTGCGGCGTCTGTGTCACCGCGGATGTGATCAAGAGTCGGCGTGACGATCAGCCACGCGTTCGACTTCTCGCAGATCTCGTTGAGCTTCGCGATCGGATCTGCCCAGGACTCAAGCCCCCACACCGTCTTGACGACGGTCGCGGACAACGATGCGGCCCGTTGCTTGGCGATGTACTCGGCCGCTTCGAGGTTCTCTTTGGTGTGGGCAAGCGGCTTGTAGATGTAGACAATCGCCCTCGCTGCCATGACTGCCCCTTAGGCGCTTTCAGGATTACCGGACTAATATGTCCTCACAGGACTATACTTGGTTCATGGCGATCAGGCAGAGTGAATGGGGGATCATCCCCTTGAACCTTCTGCACCCGACGCCTCAAGGACTGTCAGCTATGAACAGCTACGACAACGCTGCGATTCGATCCGCCATCGGCGGTCGCATCCTGTTTCACCGATCCGAGAAGAAGGTTGAGCAAGCCGATCTCGCCGTGGCCGTGGGCGTTACCCCACGGCAGATGCGTCGGTACGAGACCGGGGAGCAGGAACCGAAAGCGTCCACGTTGTACGCCATCGCGGACTACCTGGAGATTTCAGTTGCCAAGCTCTACAAGCCGGCACCTAAGGGTCCGCGGCTTGACGGCCGTTGGTACACAAGCAACTTCAGCTTCAAAGATGGTGTGCGCCGTGTAGATACCACGGAGCTGGAGATCAGTCAGGATGAGGATCTGTTGCTTCTGGACGCAGGTCGCGCTCAGGGCGACAACGCTATCCAGGCTGGCGACTACGCATTCACGGGTGAGCTTAGGTTGCATCGCGGTACCAACTCGCTGATCGGCTTCTACGAATCCTCGGATGAAGGCGTTACCACGGCCGGGTCGTACTTTTTCAAGCTTCACGTCCAGGGCACCCACGCTGTGGGGTACTGGTGCGGCGACGACTACGACGGTCCTTGTGTCCATTCCTGGGCGACCCTCGCACGGACGGAAGAGCATGCGGTGCAACTCCTTTCGTCGGTGGAGGCTCACACCGATGCACAAGGGAATCTCACGACATGGCCCAAGATCAGCAGTCCGAGCCCGTGACAACCGTCTACGTCGAAACCACAGGCATTCCGTTGGAGTGGCTGGACATGACCGCGTGTCAGCTCATCGCCGACAAGCTCGCTGGCGCGTTCGCGCTGTATGACAAAGACCACGGCGACTTCGGAGGTCAAAGCCGATTAGAGCTACATACCCGTGCATCGCACGTGCCGATGCTCCGACGCAGGTTCCTGTTCATCGGCGAGGTCGATGATTACCCGTTGCAGTGTGCACCGGACTACGCGGAGAGGATCCGGAGTAGCACCGAACGAACAGCTATCTAGCCTCGCCCATTCATGCTCATTCCGGCACGATGTGCCGGGATTAGCGAAAAGGTGCTCCGAACTGCGATAATTCGACTGTCTAAGAATGAATTTCGAGGATGTTGGAGCACCTTCTCGGTGAGCAAGTCTATGTCGTGGTACCCGTCGCTCAAAGTTGACTCCGGCGGGTCGGGGGTGGTGTCGCAGGTGGGAGCGGTGGCGTTGCTGCGCACCGCGTCCGCGGTCGGGTTGGATCGGGTGTTGTCGGCCGCGCTCTCGCCGTGGCGTAAGCCGCTGGCGACCCATGATCCGGGCAAGATCGTGCTGGATTTGGCGGTCGCGGTCGCGATCGGCGGGGACTGTGCCGCAGATCTGTCTGTACTACGTTGCGAGCCGGAGGTTTTCGGGTCGGTGGCATCGGATCCGACGGTGTCGAGGTCAACGGCTGAAAGCGTGTGGTGTATAGCAGGATTGGCGGGCTCTTCCCGCTAGTTTCGAAGGTGCCAACCAATCCGAAAGCCCGTGGAAAGAGCCCGCGGTGACACACTATGAGGCTGCCTCGACCTCTGGGTCCTTTGACCTGTCGAGAGAATCGTTCGAATCGTTGATCGGTGAATTGACCGGCGAGAACACTGCCGCGATATCGCACGCGGAGCTGGAAGAAGTGATCACCGACAGAGGCCGGGAGTTGTTGCGGCAGTTGCTGCAAGACCATTTGGACCTGCGGGCGCTGCGCGAACGGACCGGACTGGCGGCCCGGCGCGCCACCAGAGATCGCCCGGGCGGGCGCACTCGCATCGAATACGGACACGAGCGGGTGCTGGCGACCGTCCTCGGTCCGGTCACGGTGCGTCGCTGCGCATTACGTGCCCCGGGGCATCGCAATATCTATCCTGCCGACGCGACCCTGTCGCTGCCGGCGGGTCGTCACAGCCACGGCATCGCCCGGTTGGCGGTCACCGAGGTGGTGCGGTTGTCCTATGACAGCGCTCACGCTGCGATCGGTGACCGGTGTGGTCGGGTCGCAGGGAAACGCCAGATCGAAGACCTCACCGTAGCGGAAGCATCAGGCACAGCTCAAATGCCGAGCACGATTTTCGCGGTCGTGAAGTAGATGATCAGACCGGTCGCGTCGACCAGGGTGGTGACCATCGGCGCCGAGATGACCGCCGGATCGATGCGCAGCTTCTTGGCCAGTAGCGGCATGGTGCCGCCGATGGTGGCCGCCCAGCCGCAGATGATCACCAGCGTAATACCCACCACCACACCGATTTCCGCGCCGACGAACAGGCCGCCGATCACTAAGCCGACAATCGCGAGCATGGTGCCCAGCAGCAATCCGACTCGGCATTCGCGCCAGATCACCTTGAACAGATCCGATACGCGCACCTCACCGACCGCCAACGCGCGCACGCAGGTGGTGGCGGCTTGGGCTCCGGCATTGCCGCCCGCGCCGATGAGCAGCGGGATGAACAGCGCCAAATGTGCTGCCTGTTCGAGAGTTCCGGAGAAGAAGTCGGTCACACTGACGGTCAGCGTCGCCGCCACCAGCAGGAGGGTCAGCCACATGGCGCGGTAGCGCGCCAACTGGAATACCCCGGCCGCCATGTAGTGGCCTTCCCAGGGCGTGGTGCCCGCCTGGCGGGCGACATCCTCGGAGTCGGCGGCCTCGATGACCTCGATCGCGTCATCGAAGGTGAGCAGGCCGACCAGGCGGTCCTCGCTGTCCACCACCGGCAGGTTGAGCAGGTTGGTGCCCTGCATGAGCCGGGCCGCCTTCTCGGCGGAGTCGGTGGCACGCACGAAGACCGGTTCGGCCTCCACCAGATCGGCGATCATGGCGTCCGGGGAGCTGAGTACCAGATCGCGCATTTCGACCACGCCGATGAGGCGGCGACCGGCGTCCACCACCGGCAGCGTGTAGACGGTTTCGGCATTGGCACCCTTGGTGCGCACCCACTGCAAGGCTTGTACGACCGGCAGATTACGCGGCAGCGCAACGACTTCCGGGGTCATGTAGTAACCGACGGAACCCTCGGGGTAGCCCAAAAGCGCTGCGGTCATTCGCCTTTCGCGCGGGCTCAGCCCGGCCAGCACCTTCTTGGCGACCTTGGCCGGTGCTTCGCGCAGCATGCGGGCACGGTCGTCGGGATCCATCTCCTCGACGAGTTCACGGAACCGCTCATCGCGCAGACCGGTCAGAATCTGTTGCTGGTCAACAGGTTCCAGCTCCTCGAAGACATCGAGAGCCCGGTCCTTGTCGAGCAGCCGGAAGGCAATACCCGCGCTGATCGCATCCATCCGCGCGAGTTCGTCGGCGATGACGTGCGGCGCGTGATTTTCGAGCCATTCCAGTGTCGGACCGACATGATGGCAGTCGACGATATCGCGCAGTGAGACGCCGGATACCCGGGTTTCGGGCAGAGCGCCGCCATGGTCAACGGCAGTGCCATTAGTGGACATCGGGCCGTTAGCGGACACCGTGCCAGTGGCACCCACAGCATCACGCTCGGGGCGCGGCGGAATTTCGGGCAGCATCGTCGACGGAGCGACGTGCAGATCTGTCTGCGTCATAGCGGAACCTCGGCCGGAGAGGCGAGTCAGGGGTGAACGGAGAAAAACACCAGGTTTCACACCGCGAGGCACCGACCCCGGCCGCAGTGGTACTGACTACCGCACTATCGGGAAGAAGGGGTGATGCCGCGCGGCCTTCGACTGGGGGGTTCGCTGCGCATGCAACCCACCTCCTCCGTCGTAACCGTGCACTGTCAGGTACCCACCGCTGGTGAGTGTGATCATCCGCCGCGGACAAATTCGCGAACGCAGAGGACAGAAAGCATCCTTGTGCAGCATACAACCCGGCACGAAGGTCCGCCTAACCAGCAGCCGGTGGACGGGGTGGGTGGTGATCGGTCTCACGTGCGCGGGCAGCCGCGGAATGCCGTCACGATGGCTGGCCGACCCGCACAGGGCCACCGACAGATGGCGGTCGACAGGATCCGCGTCGACCTCACCGTTTTCCGCAACCACTCAGCCCCGGCCGTCCGCGACATGCCGGAGACCGCGCTCGACCGGCACGGGAAACCGCGCCGCACCGGCGGGCCCCATTTCGCGGCCTCCGCGCTCCGGCCGCCGGGATGTGTTGAGCTGGGAGCCGTGCGGTTGAAATCACTGACGATGGTGCGACACGGCGAGAGCACCGGCAATGCGGCACTGGCGGCGGCACTGCGGGCCGGAGCCGAGGAATTCGCCTCCGGCACAAGGGATGCGGACTTCCCCCTCTCCGACCTCGGCCGCGCGGAGGCGGCGGCACTGGGGACCTGGCTAGCGCGTCACCCACAGCCCGACCTCATCGGGTGCTCGCCCTATCTACGCGCCCGCGAAACCGCCGACATCGCTCTGCGCGAACCGGATTGGCCGCAACCCCGACTCGACGAGCGGCTCCGCGACCGCGAGAAGGGAATCCTCCAGGGCCACACCGCCTCAGGCGTCCGCACCCGCTTCCCCGCCGAACACCACGAACGAGAACGCGTCGGCAAGTTCTACTACCGCCCACCCGGCGGCGAGTCGTGGCCCGATGTGGCCCTGCGCATCAGGTCCCTCCTACCCGAACTCCACGGCCACGCCCTGATCTTCACCCACGACCTGGTAATCGTCATGACCCGCTACATCCTCGGCGACCTGACCGAGGCCGAAATCCTCGACATCGAAAGCGACCAGCTCCGCAATTGCTCAGTGAGTCGCTGGGAGCAAGACGGATCCACAATGCGCCTGGTCGGCTACAACGAGACCGAACATCTACCAGCCCCCTGACCAGCCCCACCCGCCATCTCTGCCTGTCATCTCTACCCACCATCTCCGCCCCGTCATTCCGGCGCGCTTTTGACCGGAATCCACACCCCCCGACAGACAAATCCATCGAGGTGCTGATCCCGGCCGAGAAACACGCTGGGATGACGACTAGGCGCACCCCACCCTGCGGGGCACTCGCCGTTCAGAAACGAAGCCCCCGCGCCCGAAAATCGCTGTCCACCTATAGATCCCGGCCTCGGCTGGACCCGACGCTCGGGGTCGGGGTTCGGGACGAAGTCCTGAAGACCCGCGAGTTGAGACCCACCACCAATCCCGTCGCGGCAAGACCCGGCCCTCGACATGAAACTTCGGCGACGAAGTCCTGAGAGCCCCCGAAAGCCGAGGCGCGCCACTCATTCCCCGTCACGACAGCACTCGACCCTCGCGGTTGAGGGTTCGGGGCGAAGCCCCTGAAAGCCCCCGAAAGCCGAGGCGCGCCACTCATTCCGTCGCGGTAGGACTCGACACGCGCGGTTTGAGGGGTTCGGGGGCGAAGCCCCTGAGAGCCCCGAGAGTTGGGGTTCCCCTCAGGGCTGGTCGACGTGGTGGTCGACCACGATGCGCAGCAGGCGGATCAGTTGGCGCTGCTCTTCGCCGCTGAGGGGTGCGAGCAGTTCCGCCTGGGCCGTGCGGACGAGGGTGTCGAGGGTGTCGAGGTGGCGGCGGCCGGTTGCGGTGAGGTTCACCAGGTTTCGGCGGCGGTCGTGGGGGTCGGGGGTGCGTTCCAGGTAGCCGCCGTGCTCGAGGTCGGTGATGGCGGCGGTGACGTCGCTGCGGTCCAGGCCGATGCGGCGGCCGAGGTCGGCCTGACTGGTGGGGCCGGATTCGTCGAGCGCCGCCAGCAATGAGAAATGGTAGCGGTGCGCGACATCGGCGCTGATGAGCCGTTCACCGACGAGCCGGTGGCCCTGAGTGGCGCATTGGCTGAGCAACCAGGTCGGTAGGGAGCGCAATCGGCGCGGCGCGGTGCGGGGATCCACGGGAATCAGATTAGACCACCCCACCCACATTGTTGGCGCAACCAACCAATCCGCTACTTCGGCGCGGTCAGATCGAATGCCACGCAGGAGAACTCATTGCCGCGCGGGCACCGGCTCCAACTCCCACTCCGCACCCTCGGACCATTCGGTACCGAGCGGCGGCTCCGGGTCGTACTGGATTCCGCGCCGCACCCACCGGGCACGTTCCTTACCCGCCAGCCGCTGCACCAGATGCAGCGCCATATCGGTCCCGGCGGACACACCGGCGGAGGTGATCACATCACCGTCATCGACGAACCTCTCATCCCGCCGGACATCAATGGTCGAGTCCAACTCGGCGAGCACATCCAACGACAGCCAGTGCGTGGTAGCGGGCCGTCCGTGCAGTAGCCCCGCCGCGGCGAAAACCAGCGATCCGGTGCAGACACTCGTCATCAACGGCACCCGAGCCCGCAACCGCCGCACACACGCGAGTACCGCGTCGTCGCGCAGCATCCACCGAGTTCCCTTGCCACCGGGGAAGACCAGCACATCCATCGGCGGCGCGGATTCCAGCGAGTAATCCGGAATCACCTTCAGCCCCTTGGCGCATTCGACGTTCTCGCCGTACCGCGAGACCGTGAACACCTCCCACCCGTCCTCCGGGCAGCTCGTGGCCCAGAATGCGAGCACCTCCCAGGGCCCGGCGAAGTCGAGCTCCTCGACCCCGTCGAACAGCAGAATCCCTATCCTGCGCGTCCCATCCGTCACGCAGACGATGGTGTCAGGACAGGTGCCTGCGACCGAGCTGCCACGCCGATACGCAAAGAGGGCGCTTCCGTTTTCACACCGGAAGCGCCCTCGTCGTGGTCAGCTCGTCAGAGCATGCAGCTTACGCAGCCCTCGACTTCTGTTCCCTCCAAAGCCATTTGGCGGATCCGGATGTAGTAGAGGGTTTTGATGCCCTTGCGCCACGCGTAGATCTGGGCGCGATTGACATCGCGGGTGGTGGCGCTGTCCTTGAAGAACAATGTCAGCGACAGGCCCTGGTCCACGTGCTGGGTGGCGGCGGCGTAGGTATCGATGACCTTTTCGAAGCCGATGTCGTAGGCGTCTTCGAAGTACTGGAGATTCTCGTTGGTCAGGTAGGGGGCCGGGTAGTAGACGCGGCCGATTTTGCCTTCCTTGCGAATCTCGATCTTCGACGCGATCGGGTGGATCGAGCTCGTCGAGTGATTGATATAGGAGATGGACCCGGTCGGCGGAACCGCCTGTAGGTTCTGGTTGTAGATGCCGTGCTCCATGACCGACGCCTTGAGCTCGCGCCAATCGTCCTGGGTCGGGATGTGCACGCCCGCGTCGGCGAAGAGCTGGCGGACCCGCTCGGTCTGGGGCTCCCACACCTGATCGGTGTACTTGTCGAAATACTCGCCGGAGGCGTACTTCGACTCGGGGAAGCCGCCGAAGTAGGAGCCGCGCTCCTTGGCGATCAGATTCGACGCCCGCACCGCGTGGTAGGCGATTGCGTAGAAGTAGATATTGGTGAAGTCGATACCTTCCTCGGAGCCGTAGTAGACGTGCTCGCGAGCCAGGTAGCCGTGCAGGTTCATCTGGCCGAGGCCGATGGCGTGCGATTCGTTGTTGCCCTGCTCGATCGACGGCACCGAGTAGATGTGCGTCTGATCCGAGACCGCGGTGAGTGCGCGGATGGACGTCTCCACCGTCTTGGCGAGATCCGGCGAATCCATGGTCTTGGCGATATTCAGCGAACCCAGGTTGCAGGAGATGTCCTTGCCGACCTTGGAGTACGAGAGATCGTCGTTGAACTCCGAGGGGGTGGAGACCTGCAGAATCTCCGAGCACAGGTTGGAGTGGGTGATCTTGCCCGCGATCGGGTTGGACCGGTTCACGGTGTCCTCGTACATGATGTACGGGTAGCCGGATTCGAACTGCAGCTCGGCAATGGTCTGGAAGAACTCGCGCGCCTTGATCTTCGACTTGCGAATCCGCTTGTCGTCGACCATCTCGTAGTACTTCTCGGTGACATTGATATCGGCGTACGGCACCCCGTAGATGCGTTCGACGTCGTACGGCGAGAAGAGGTACATGTCCTCGTTCTTGCGCGCCAGCTCGAAGGTGATGTCCGGGATGACCACACCGAGGGACAGCGTCTTGATGCGGATCTTCTCGTCCGCGTTCTCCCGCTTGGTATCGAGGAAGCGGTAGATATCGGGGTGGTGGGCGTGCAGGTACACCGCGCCCGCACCCTGACGCGCACCGAGCTGGTTCGCGTAGGAGAAGGAATCCTCGAGCAGCTTCATGATCGGGATGACACCCGAGGACTGGTTCTCGATCTTCTTGATCGGAGCACCGGCCTCACGAATATTGCTGAGCAGCAAGGCAACACCGCCGCCGCGCTTGGACAGCTGCAGCGCGGAGTTGATGGAGCGTCCGATGGACTCCATATTGTCCTCGATACGCAGCAGGAAGCAGGACACCGGCTCGCCGCGCTGCTTCTTACCGGAGTTCAGGAAGGTCGGGGTGGCGGGCTGGAAGCGACCGTCCATGACCTCGTCGACCAACTCCGACGCCAGCACTTCGTCACCGGCGGCGAGGGTCAGCGCCACCATGCATACGCGATCCTCGAAACGCTCCAGGTAGCGCTTACCGTCGAAGGTCTTGAGCGTGTAGCTGGTGTAGTACTTGAACGCGCCGAGGAAGGTCGGGAAGCGGAACTTCTTGGCATACGCCTGCTTGAACAGCTTCTTGACGAACTCGCGGCTGTACTGGTCGAGAACCTCGGCCTCGTAGTAGTTCTCGCTGACGAGGTAGTCGAGCTTCTCCGCGAGATTGTGGAAGAAGACGGTGTTCTGGTTGACGTGCTGCAGGAAGTACTGGTGCGCGGCCTCGCGATCCTTGTCGAACTGGATCTCGCCATTGGGGCCGTACAGATTCAGCATCGCGTTGAGAGCGTGGTAGTCCATACCCTCGGTGGCCTCCGCGTTGGCGGGGCGCTGCTCTACGCGGGCAGTCTTTCCGACCGGTGCTGTGGTTGTTGTTGCCAAAACAATCCCAATCCCTCTCGGACGCGCTCGACGTCCTCGGCGGTTCCCATGAGTTCGAAGCGATACAGGTACGGGACCCCGCATTTGCGCGAGATGACGTCTCCCGCAAAGCAGTACGTATCGCCGAAGTTCGTATTGCCGGCCGCGACGACGCCGCGCAGGAGGGCACGGTTGTGCGGATCGTTGAGGAACTTGGCCACCTGACGGGGCACGAATTCCTTTTCGGACCGCTCCCCACCCAAGACGTGCCGACCGCCACCGTATGTGGGAACGATCAGCACGTAGGGTTCGTCGACGCGAAGCGAGTCGGCAGTATGCAGTGGTATACGGATCGCTGGCATATCCAGCTTCCGCACAAAACGGTGCGTGTTCTCCGAGGCGCTCGAGAAGTAGACGAGATCTGCCATTTCGGCCACCTTCCCCAGATCGTTCGGGCGAACCTGCTCCGCGGCTGACTTCCCCGTCAGCCGCAGCCGCCGGTCAGGCCGCGACGGTGGCGAGTGCCTTGATGCGGTCCGGCCGGAAGCCGGACCAGTGATCCTCACCGGCCACGACGACGGGGGCCTGCAGGTAGCCCAGGGCCATCACGTAATCGCGGGCTTCGGGGTTCTCGGAGATGTCGATGATGTCGTACTCGACACCGACCTTGTCGAGAGCTTTATAGGTGGCATTGCACTGAACACAAGCGGGCTTCGTGTACACGGTGATGGTCATGGTTGTCCCCTTCTCCCTTGCCTTGAATCCGTATGCAGTGCACGAACGAGCAAGATCCACGTATTGGCTTCGCAAACCCCTGGAAGCGGGATCGAAATCCCTGGTCACCCGGTTCGACTCAGTGTTCATCTCGGGTGGCTCTCCAGCACCCAAGACACTACACCTAGTGGCCGACAGTTTGGTACGACACGACATGTTGCGAAGCACAAAGGTGAAATTCTGGTGCGGTAAGTACCTGGACAGTCGATTCGCAACTCGACACGACTGAGGCAGAGATCACAATTTCAGCAATTAGCACACTCTCAGCAAACACACCTTTATCAGGCATAACAGGCACCACGCGGGTCACATGCGCACCGGGAGACGACTGTTGCCGCAGAGCAGGCCGACCGTTCCGCGTGGCGCGAGCCCGTTCCCCTCCCGGCGTGTCGCGTGAGTCGACCGCACAGCGAAATTCTCGCGTCGGCGTGTCGCGCAACCGAGCCTCAGCTGAGGGTGAAGCTCGAATCCCGAATCGGTCCCGGCACCAGCACTCGATTGGCCGCGGCAATGCCGACCGCCTCGGTGGGCCACGCCGACAACGGCTTTCCGTCGATCTCGATATCGGTGAAAGTGATCGGGGAGAAACCGGGCAGCGCGCTATCGAGCAGCCCCTCGACAATGATCTCCGCGGTGCGGGCGGGGACGGCGGACTCGATGGTGGTCGCGCGGGTCCAGTTCCGCGTGCGGTTCTCGAGGGTCATCGTGTAGCGCGCCCCGTCGTATTCGACGGTCGACCGCATGATGTCGCCGGGGTCCGTGGTGACGTCGTCGTAGAAGTACGGGGGCTCCGGGTACGCCTCCCACCAGGCATCGGTACTCCATTCGGTGGCGCAGTCATCGATGAAGGCACCGGTCGAGCACAGCCCGTCCGCCGCGCCGCCGAGCGCATTGCCCACTTTGGAACTGGCGGTCATCAGCACACTCGACAACAGCGGAGCACTGAAGGTGAGATCGGCGGCGGCGTCCTGCAGCTGCAGGCCGGGCCGGGCCGCGTAGACGGCGGCCCAACTGACACAAATGGATTCGACCCCGGTCTGCATGAGCGGCAGCGCCAGGGCGCCCGCGCCGTCCAGGGTGCCGTTCAATCCGACCCACGGCACCACCCGCTGCACCACGCCGGGATTGGTACAGGTGATGGTCGGATGCTCCCAGGTGGCCGCGACCTTGCCGAAGTTCCCCTTCACTACATAACCGGCCCAGTTGCCCAGGCGGACACGCTCATTGGCCGCGGCGTCGCCCGCGCCCAGCACCGATGCGCTGGACATGGCCAGCACGGCGGCCGCGCAGCATCGCGCCAGCGCTGATTTGCCAGAAAGTAGCTTCATGGCTAGAACCTAGACCAGAAGGCCGCAAAACAGGCGAAGCCACGGCTGAAATGCCGTGGCCTCTAGCCATATTCAGGGAGTGAACGATCCATTTGCTAACCCGATCACTGATCATCCGAGGTCAGACGGTTACCAGCTTGCCCCGGGTGGCGTCCACCAGCGTGCCGATGGTGGCGGCGAGCTGGGTCAGCGCCTCGGCATCATCGACCGGATGCGTCTCGGCGAAACGCTGGCCGATCACACCGAAGTGCAGATGCGCGCCTTCGACCACGCCCGCGCCCGCGACGCCCAGCACCTTGACGGTGTCGCCGTGCGCCCACTTGGCGGCATTCTGGCTGATGGACGCGCTCACCACCGCGGCCGGCTTCTCCTTCAGCGCGCCGGCGCCGTACGGACGCGAGGCCCAGTCGATGGCATTCTTCAGCACGGCCGGAAGGGAGCCGTTGTATTCGGGGGTGACCAGCAGCAGACCGTCCGCGGCGGCGACCGCGTCACGCAGCGCCTGCGCGGCGGCGGGGACCTTGCCCTCGACATCGAGGTCTTCGTTGTAGAAAGGAATATCGGCCAGACCCTCGTAGAGCGTGATCTCCACGCCCTCGGCCGCGGTCTTGGCGGCCGCCTCGGCGAGGCGGCGGTTGATGGAAGCGGCACGGAGGCTTCCGACGAGTGCGAGCAGACGGGTCTGGGACATGACGGTCACTCCTGAGGCTTTGATTCAGCGGGTGGTGGTACTTTCACTACACACTAACCGGACCGTGGTCCGGTTCCATTCCCAGGGTTGGAGCACGACGCCGTGAGCCACGACACACCCGAACCGGGCAGGCCCGATATACCGCCGGTATTCGGTTCCGACATGCTGTCGATCGAGCCCGTCACGCCCGGGCCCCTCCCGCGGTCGGCCATATTGAATACCGAGCCCACCGAACGCAGCGACGCCGCGCGCAATCGCGAGCTGCTACTCGATGCCGCCGAGGCACTGGTGCGCGAGCAGGGCGCGGATGCCGTCACCATGGACGCCGTCGCCAAACGCGCGGGCGTCGGCAAGGGAACTGTGTTCCGCCGCTTCGGAAGTCGATCCGGGCTCATGCACGCGCTGCTGGACCAGTCGGAGAAGAAGCTGCAGGCCGCGTACATGTTCGGACCGCCCCCACTGGGTCCGGGCGCACCGCCGGTCGAACGGCTGGTCGCCTTCGGGCGGGCGCGGCTGAACGGGATCGAGGTGGAGGGCGATGTGATTCGCGAAGCCTCCGGCGGTGCCGACCGCTACTCCGGCGCTCCCTATAACGTGACGAAAACCCATGTGTCGCTACTGCTCCGGCAGGCCGAGGCGGAGGGGAACATCTGGCTGCTGGCAGATACCCTGATGGCCGCCATCGACGCCGGGCTGGTGCTGCATCAGACCCGGGTGCTCGGGTACACACTCGAGCAGATCGGCGACTACTGGGAGAGCCTCGTCCGCCGGGTCACCGCGCGGACCGCGCAGTAGAGTATGCCCATGGGTGAGTTGCGCGAAGAGATCATCGCCGAGTTGGGTGTAGTGCCGACCATCGAGCCGAAAACCGAAGTGCGACGGCGCATCGACTTCCTCAAGGACTACCTGCGGTCCACGCCCGCCAAGGGCTTCGTACTCGGTATCAGCGGCGGCCAGGACTCGACACTGACCGGGCGGCTGTGCCAACTCGCCGTCGAGGAACTGCGTGCCGAGGGCGTGGCGGCCACCTTCGTGGCGGCCCGACTGCCGTACGGAGTGCAGGCCGATGAGGCGGACGCACAGATCGCGCTGAAGTTCATCCAGCCGGATCGCTCCATCTCCGTGAATGTCAAACCCAGCGCCGACGCCGTCGGCGAGGAGTCCGCCCTCGGCCTGAAGGAACTCCTCGGCGGGGAACCGCGACTGCGAGACTTCGTGCGCGGCAATATCAAAGCCCGCGAACGCATGGTCATCCAGTACTCCATCGCGGGCCAACTCGAACTCCTGGTGGTCGGCACCGACCACGCCGCCGAAGCGGTCACCGGCTTCTTCACCAAATTCGGCGACGGCGGCGTAGACCTGACCCCCTTGACCGGCCTCACCAAACGCCAAGGCGCGGCACTGCTCCAAGAACTCGGCGCACCGCCGAGCACCTGGCAGAAGGTCCCCACCGCCGACCTCGAGGACGACCGCCCCGCCCTCCCCGACGAAGAAGCCCTCGGCCTGCGCTACAGCCAGATCGACGACTACCTCGAGGGCAAGGAAGTGGGCCCCGAGGTATCGGAGCGAGTGGAGACCCTCTTCCGCAATACCCGACACAAGCGGGCCGTTCCGGTGACGCCGCTTGATACGTGGTGGCGCTGACCTCAGCTCTGGTGTTGGTGGGGACTGAAAGCTGTTCTCGGGGCCTACGTAGCCAAGTTTTCGAGCGCGGGCTGCGGTTCCAGCCGGGTGCCGGAGAAGGAAACGAAAGC
>NZ_BDCE01000070.1 GCF_001613345.1 Nocardia uniformis NBRC 13702
CCGGCCCCGGCTGTCGCGGCGCGTGCTGCTCGGTGGTGGCGTCGCGGCGGCCGGGGTCGCCGGAATCGGATGGGGTGCGGCCACGCTCACCCATCGCGAGCACCACACCGATCCGGCGGCGCGGACCGTGCCGTTCTTCGGCGCCCATCAGTCGGGTATCGACACCGAACCGCAGGACCAGTGCGCCTTCGTGGGTTTCGATCTGGTGCCCGGCACCGACCGCGCGGACATTATCGGCCTGTTGCGGATCTGGACCGATGACGCGGCCCGCCTCACCCAGGGGCGGCCCGCACTCGCCGACACCGAGGCCGAACTGGCGGCGCGGCCGGCTCGGCTCACCATCACCGTCGGTTTCGGACCCGGACTGTTCACCGCCGCCGCGCTCGAGCACGCGCGCCCGCACTGGTTGAAAGCCCTGCCGCCGTTCACCATCGACCGCCTCGAGGAGGCCTACACCGGTGCGGATCTGCTGCTGCAGATCTGTGCCGACGAGGCCACCACGGTGTCGCACGCGGTGCGGGTGCTGTGCAAGAACGTCACCTCGCTGGTGCGGGTGCGGTGGGTGCAGCGCGGATTCCGCAATGCGTCCGAGGGGCAGAGCATGCGCAATCTGATGGGTTCGGTGGATGGCACCGTCAATATCGCCTCGGGCGTCGATTTCGATCGTCTGGTGTGGGATGACGGGACGGGGCTGCCGTGGCTGGCGGGTGGCACGTCGATGGTGTTGCGGCGTATCGCCATGGATCTCGACACCTGGGACGAGCTCGATGACGACGGCCGCGAACTCAGCGTCGGCCGCCGCGTCGCCAACGGCGCACCGCTCACGGGCACCGGTGAATTCGACGACCCCGATTTCGAGGCCGTCGACGACACCGGCATCCCCGTGATCCCGCCGTCGTCACATATCGCCCGTGCCCACCACAGCACCGACGGTGAACGGTTCCTGCGCCGCGGCTACAACTACGACGACGCGCCCGCCCCGGGCACCGTGTCGAATTCGGGTCTGCTGTTCGCGTGCTTCCAGCGCGATATCGACGCCCAGTACCTGCCCGTCCAGCAGCGCCTGGCCGACTTCGACGCCCTCAACCAGTGGACGACGCCCATCGGGTCGGCGGTCTTCGCCATCCCGCCGGGTGTCCCGAAACCCGGTGGCTACCTGGGCCAACCGCTGTTCGAGGGGTAACCGAGGTTCGCTGCGCGAAGTGCCACAGCGCATTTCGTGCAGCGAACACCATCTTCGAGCCACATACGACCGGTTGCGGGGGTGTCGCCGGAATCGGCCCGTAGGGTGCGTGATCATGACCGTGTTGCGTTCGATTCTGCTGTTCGGATTGGCCGCCGTCGCCGAAATCGGTGGGGCATGGCTGATCTGGCAGGGTGTGCGCGAAGATCGCGGCTTGGTGTGGATGGGCGCGGGCGTCATCGCGCTCGGCCTCTACGGCTTCGTCGCCACCCTGCAACCCGACGCCAATTTCGGCCGTATCCTCGCCGCCTACGGCGGCGTCTTCGTCGCCGGGTCCCTCGCCTGGGGCATGATCTTCGACGGCTACCGCCCCGACCGCTGGGATATCGCGGGCGCGGCGATCTGCCTCCTCGGCGTCGCGATCATCATGTACGCCCCGCGGCCCGCATAACCCGCGGCCGAAAATCCCCTATGACGTGGAGTCTTCCCGGTTCGGCACGACAGCTGCGTCAAGGCGTCGTGTAGCTCTACCGGTCGACTGTCGGTGGACCACACCAGTCGAGGACCGTGCGCGCGTAATCAGCGGGGACTTCCAACGGCGGCGCGTGACCCACACGGTGGAGGACCACCAAGTTCCAGTCGGGCCGCTGCGCCGTCCAGTCATCGATCGACACGCGGGGAGTCATGCGGTCATCCTCGCCGCAGACAAGGAGAGTCGGCGACGTCACCCGGCGCATCGCGTCGAGCACGGGTCGCCGCCGGACGAGCATCAGCGACGTCAGCGAGGCATACACCGTGACCGCACTTCCCAAACGTGTCGGCTCGACCGTCGACATCTCCTCCCGCATGAGACCGACAATTTCCGGCGACATTTTCGTCAGGTCACCGCCCGCATTCCATTTGCTGCCCGCAATCGACGCGGGATCGGCCAGTTGCCGCAGGTTCCAAGCGAGGACGCGCCGCCCCGAAACGCGGAGCAGCACACGGGCGATCGGCGCGACGAGGGCCAGCCCCGCCCTGCCGAGGGTTTGCCAGATGCGTGCCTCGCGGTCGCTCAGCGGGGGAGGAAGTGCCGGCACCACCAACACGAGCCCGTCAACCCGTTCGGGTGCCTGGTCGGCGAACAGCAACGCAATCATCCCGCCCGCCGACCAGCCGTGCACCGTGACCCGATCCAGCTCGAGTGCGTCGGTGAAATCGCGCAGGAACAGCGCGTTGGGTTCAATGCTCGCCGCGCGCCGGTTCGGCAGCGCGGTGTGGCCGGCGAACGTGCCGGGCAGGTCTACCGCGATCGCGTGGGCGTGTGGTCGCAGTTCCGCGAGTACGTCGAGCCAGTTCGAGGCGCTGGCGGTCGGGTTGGGAACCAACAGGTGAACCGGCGCGTCCGGCATCCGCGTCTGATCGGTTACCAGGTAGTGCACCTTCGTGCCGCGCACATCGACTGTCTCGCTGCGAATTCCGGACCACCGAGAGGCGCGCTCACCCCAGTCCGCGTATCGCATCACCCCAGGCTACGCCGGTTCTACCGGGACATTGTCCGCGACTGCTACCGGTCCGGCCGCTGGAATATTGCCCGAGTGCGATCCGCCGCACCGGCGTCGCGATCATCGTGTGCGCCCCCGCACTCCGTTCAGCGTCCGGCGCGAGATCGACCCGGCGAACCTCCGCCCAGCTCGGTGATTACCCGGGCGACTGCGTGGAGTCCTCGTCCGCGAGTTCAGCCAGCAGGTCGGCGGCATCGGCATGGCCGGTGGCGGCCAGGCGGCGCAGTTCGGGCAGATCATTGCGCTCCGAGGCCGATTCGACGAGTTGGTCCACGGCATCGGCACTGCCCGCGTCGGCGAGACGGCGCAGTTCGGGCAGATCATTGCGCTCGGTGGCCAGTTCCACCAGCTGATCGACAGCGTCCTGGTTACCGCGGGCGGCCCAGTGTCGGAGTTCCTCGGTATCGCCCTGTTCGCCAGCGAGTTCGATGAGTTCGTCGAGGGCGTCGGTGTCACCGTGCTCGGCACGCGTTCGCATCTCGGACAGATTGGCATCGGTCATAGCGCACACCATTTCAGTAATCGGCGCTCGACGGGCGGAGGACCAAGCGGGGCGCTCACGTGTCGGTCGGTGGCGTGGTGCCCGGTCCGGGCGCGAGGAGGGCGTCGATAATGGTTCGGGCGGTGTGGATGGCCGTGTCGTCGCCGAGGCGGGCGCCGACATTGGCCGCGCCGACGAGAGCGTCGAGCTGGAAGGCGAGCGCGTGCGGGTCGCGGTCGGGGGCGCGGCCCTGAGCTCGGGCCCGGGAAATTTCCTTTTCCAGGAGGGTGAACCAGTCGTCGCGGTCGGCCTTGAGGGCGTCGCGGACCGGGCCTGGGCGGGAATCGAATTCGGCGATACTCGCGACCCGGAAACAGCCGCCGGGATGGACCGGCTCCTCGATGTAGGCCAGCCAATTGTCGACGAGGGCGCGCAGGCGCGGCCAACCCCCGGGTTCGGGGAGGGCCGGGCGGATGACGTGGTCGATGAAGACGTCGCGGGCGGATGCGACGGCGGCCAGTTGCAGCTTCTCCTTGGTGCCGAACAGGGTGGCGACGCCGCTCTTGCTGACCCCGAGGTCACTGGCGAGCCGCCCCAGGCTCAAACCCGTCAGACCCTCGACGGAGGCGACGTCGGCGGCGTGGCGGGCAATGGTCGCGCGAGCTCGGGCACCTTTGACGAGGCGCTGGTCGGAGGTCTGCGTCGGTTCGGGCACGGGTACATCCTTCCACTTCCCCCTTGCCAAAACGCACGACCGGTCGTACTTTTCAACAATACGACCGATCGTACGTCCATTTCCGCTCCCGCGCACGCACGCCGCCCACGACCGACCGGTCACGTGCCGCGAAACCGATCTCACCCGAACCACCATCCGATGCCATCCCAGGAGACTCTCCGATGAACCAGCCCCTCAGCGCCGAAACGCGCACCGAAGCCAACGATCCGATGCTGCTGTCCCCCGACGCCGCCCGCGCCCTGCTCGCCGAGGTGCCGTGGCGACGGTTCGCGGTGATCGGCGATTCCACCGCGGCCGGTACCGGCGATCCGGCTCCCGGTTACGAAACCCGGTCCTGGCCCGACCGCCTCGCCCGCGCGCTGCGCTCGGCGCACCCGGACCTCGAGTACCTCAATACCGGCGTCATGGGCGCGACCATCGCCCAGGTCCGGGACACGCAACTGCGGCAGGTACTGGAATTCGCACCCGATCTGGTGCATATCAGTTGCGGTGGCAATGACCTGTTCCTCCCGGATGCGGACCTGGCGCGGGTGGAGAGCGATCTCGATGAGCTGTGCGCGGCGCTCGCCGCCGACGGTGCGCGGCTGTCGATGTTCACCCTCGCCGACGCGTTCTTCGACCGATTGCGGTCGCTGCGACCACGTTTCGTCGCCTTCGCCGATATCGTCCGCCGCGTCGCGGGCCGCCACGATGCCATTCTCACCGAGTTCTGGGAGCACCCCGCACGCCTGCGCGAGGACTGGCTCAGCGCCGACCGCATCCACCTGACCATGGCGGGACAGGCGGTGGTGGCCGCGGAATTGCTGAAATCCCTCGGCCGACACGGGGACTCGACACCCACCGGCACGGTCGGAAACCGGCGCCGACCGGGACACGAGGACTGACGACACCCCGGGAGCCGACCCGAGGCGGCAGGCCGCGCAACGATGCACCCTGTGCACCAGCGCATTTGGCGCGCCCCCGCAGAGTGTCGGCTCCACGTGAAACCATCCACAACCCGGTCGGTCCGATTCGCAGCCGCGAAATACCTCGCTCGCGCAACCGTTCCGCTACCCACGACGACACCGTGCCGGGTCCACCCGACGCCCTCGCGAACCCGCGCACCCTGACCGGCCGCGTCACCCGAGCACTACCCGCCTAGACCGCGGGTTGCTCCCGCCCCTCGCGACGCGCCCGCCGCCGCCGCAGATAGCGACGAATCCGGGTGGCCAGGAAGACCACCAGCACGACGCCGATCACGAGCAGGACGGCCGCGCAGATGGCGGCGGCCACGGGATAGAAGATGGCGAGGGTGATGACGCCCGCGACCGTCACATCCTCCGCGGTGCTCATCACGATATTGCTGGCGGGCTCCGGCGAGGTATTGATCGCCATTCGCGTTCCGGCCTTCACCAGATGACTGACCAGCGCGGTGGTACCGCCGACCGCGCCCGCCGCGAGCTGCGAGATCGAACCGTCCTGATCGGCCAGCAGACCCGCGACCACGGCCCCCGCCGCCGGGCGCACCACGGTATGCACCGAATCCCAGAAGGAATCCAGGAACGGGATCTTGTCGGCCACGGCCTCGATGGCGAACAGCACCGCGGCGGCGATCAGTACATCGGTGCGCTGCAACGCTTCCGGTACCTCATCGGACAGGCCCGTCCGTCCGAACAGTCCGAGCAGCAACACCACGGCATAGGCGTTGATCCCACTCGCCCAACCCGCGGTAAAGATCAACGGCAACACTGACATTGCGCCATCGTAGGGCGGCCGGGACCGGTCGGGCACGCTTGACGCCACCCACCCCGTGAGAGATAGTGACAGAAATTCTCTCATCCTCAATGTGGAGGTCGCCATGAGCACGGACGTGCCGCGCTTCGGCCCCGGATCGCTGCTGTACGAAACCTACGGTGACCGGCGCGGATATCTGCTCGCACCGCTCGAGGGCCTGCTGCAGCTGATGTACCCCTCGCTCGGTAAGGGCGTGCAGCAGCATTCGGACTTCTTCAATGAACCGTGGGAACGACTGTTCCGATCGGTACCGCAGATCCAGGGCATGATCTACGACGGGCCGGACGCACCGCACACCGCCGCGCAGGTCCGCGACTTCCACAAAGACATCAAGGGCACGATGGACGACGGCGAGCGCTATCACGCCCTCGATCCGCACACCTACTTCTGGGCGCACGCCACCTTCATCGATACCGCCTGGCGCGCCCGCGACCTGTTCGCGCAGCGGCCCTACACCCACGATGAGAAGGCCGCCGTCTACGAGGAGGGCATCGCGTGGTGGCAGATGTACGGCATGTCCATGCGCGTCGTGCCGCCCACCTACGACGACTTCGTCGAGTACTGGAACCACACCATCGACAATGTCCTGGAGCCGACACCGTCGGCGCGCGGGCTCATCGACTACTTCGACAGTGCCGGCGATATGCCGCAGCCGTGGATTCCCCAGGCGCTGTGGCGCATTCTCGCCCCCTCCGTGAGCGAGGCGTGGCGACAGTTGCTCGTCGGCACCCTGCCGCCGCAGCTGCGGGACCTGTACGGCTACCGCTGGACCCGCGCCAACCAGTTGGCCTTCGACACCTTCCGCCAGGCCGTCGCACGCACCTGGCCTCTACTGCCGGAATCGGTGCGGGTCATGCCGCGCGCCCGCGCGGCCTATCGACGCGAGGGCCGCACCGGGCTGCGCGTCGCCCTGGAACGCGCATCGACCCGGCCGCGGCAGTTGCGCGCGGCCGGGTAACCGGAGAGCGGGTTCAGCGCGTCATCAGGTCCACAGCGCCGCGACGAACACATTCACAATGGCCAGCCCGCCCGCGGCATGGGTCATCCACGGCACCGCCTTGCCACGCTTGGCGTCCGCGCGCCCGATCTCGGCGAAGGCCGCCACCGCGACCGAGATGACCAGCTTTATGCCGATCTTGGTCATATTCGGGTCCTTGCCGAGCGAATCGATCGACTCGGCCATACCCACCAGGATCACACCGGTGATCAGCTGTGCGCGGGCGCCCCACACCATCAACTCGGACACCCGGGGCTGTGATGCCGCGTATCCGCCGACCACCGCGGCCATACCGAGCAGGTGGGCGACAACCATGAGGTTGTAGACGAAATCCATGAATCCACACGGTAGTTGATCAGCACCCGTCAACGACAGACCGTAGTAACAAAATTTGCTGATCCCGCGACCGAGCTCGCGTTTCGCGCGGGGGCGCGCCGGGTAGTCCACTCCCAGTGGCTCACGTCGGTCCGTGTGCAGCGGGGGTGGGCCGAACCGCGCTGGGCAACGCATGGCTAGGAGAAGAGGGTGGCGGTTGTACTCGTGCTACGTGCACGCGGGCTGGGCGATCTGCTCACCGCCGTTCCCGCCTTGCGCGCGCTTCGCCGCGCCAGGACCGGTGACCACATCGCATTAGCCGCTCCACCGCGTCTCAAACCCATTGTCGATCTCATCGCCTCCGTCGACGAGATGATCTCCACCGCCGGACCGGCCGGTATGCGGTGGGATGGGCCGACACCCGCGCTCGCGGTCAATCTGCACGGCTCCGGCCCCGAGGGCCTGGTCGAATTGACCCGCACCCGCCCCGACCGCATCCTCACCTACCGCAATCACGCCTTTCCGGATCTGCCCGGACCGGAATGGGAACCGGATATGCACGATGTGGACCGCTGGTGCCACCTCCTCGAGACCGACGGCATTACCGCCGACCGTCGCAATCTGGGCCTGGTACCCCCGGTCGCCACCACCAGCCACAAGGACTGCGTGGTCGTCCACATCGGCGCGGGCGCACCCGCCCGCCGCTGGCCGCCCGACCGGTTCGCCGCGGCCATCCGGCATCTGCTCGTCCAGGGCCGCGAGGTCGTGATCACCGGCGACGAATTCGAACGCGACCTCGCCCTCGGCATCGCGGCCCGCGCCGGGCTACCGGTCTCCCGGGTACTAGCGGGAGAACAGAATCTCATCGAATTGGCCGCCACCGTCGCAGAGGCGGCTTTGGTCGTCTCCGGGGACACCGGCGTCGCGCACCTCGCCACCGCGTTCGGCACGCGGACCGTACTGCTCTTCGGCCCCAATCCCCCCTCGCGCAATGGGCCGCCCCCGCATCTACTGGGACGGCATGTGGTGCTGTGGGCCGGGCAGCTCGGCGACCCCGATGCCGCCTCACCCGATCCGGGGCTGTTGAAGATCGGCGTCCCCGAGGTGGTGAACGCCGTGGACAAGCAACTGCACAAGCGCCCGTGGCCGGGTACCGGCATGGATCGGCGCGGTCAGCAGTTTCGCCGGGTCGGCTGACACCGACGAGTCCGCTGATACCGACCCGAAGCGCCCCTAGATCTCCCCCATATCGGCGCGCGCGGACGAGATAGCCGCCGAATAGGCGGCGATCGCACTGGGCCAGAACTGTTCGAGGTAGTCACGGGCATCGGCCAGACCACGCGGATCCAGGGAGTACAGCCGCCGATTACCGACCGGCTGCGCCATGACCAGGCGGGCCTCCCGCAACACCTTGAGGTGCTGCGATGCCGCCGAATTGCTGACTCCCGCGACCTCCGCGAGCTCACCCACCGACCTCGGCCCCTGCGGCAGCGCCTCGAAGAGAATGCGACGGGTGGGGTCGGCCAGTGCGATGAACACTCGAACTCCGTTAGCGACCACTTAAATAGTGTGTCGAGGGGTCGGCGTGTTGGTCAAGATCGCTACCGCGCGCATTTCCGCAGGTCGTCTCAAAACTACCGGCGTGTCGTTATCGACTTGTGATACATCAACTGGGCTTTTGCGCAAATGTGACGGTAACGACACGGTTTCGGACCAGGGGTTTAGGTCCCGTACGTTCGAGCCATGCCCGTAACCGTTCCGTTATCAACCGGTCGCGTCCTTCGCCGGTACCGGGCCGCAGCAACTCGTGCCGTGGCCGTTACCGCGATCGCCGGAGCTTCGCTCTCCGTACTCGCCGCAGCCGATCAGCAGACCGACAGCAACCCCGTGGGACAGCTTTCCGCCGCCCCGCATCAGGCCACCCCCGTCGCCGCCCCGGTGGCCGGCGCCGTGCAGATCCCTGACTTCGTTCCGCCGGAGCTGGTGCCGCCGCAGGTCCACGACCTCCTCAATGGCATGGCCACCGATCACCGCCCGCGCACCGTGCGTCCCGTCGCCGGCCCGGTAAGCTCCGGCTACGGCATGCGCTGGGGTGCCATGCACGCCGGTCTGGACTTCGCCGACGGCTTCGGCGCGCCCATTGCCGCCGTCACCGACGGTACCGTCATCGAGGCGGGCCCGGCGTCCGGCTTCGGCCTGTGGGTCCGTGTCCAGCAGGATGACGGCACCATCGGCGTGTACGGCCATATGCAGGACATTCTGGTGCAGGTCGGCCAGCAGGTGCGCGCCGGTGACGTCATCGCCACCGTCGGCAGCCGCGGCTACTCCACCGGCCCGCACCTGCACTACGAGGTGCACACCCCCGGTGGCCCCATCGATCCGCACCCGTGGCTCGTGGGTCGCGGCGTGGATCTCGGCTACTCGCGGGACTGATTTCCCGCGCCGACGCCGCCGCGGCGCGATGGTCGACAGCCGGTGAGGGGATGCCGACTTCGTAAGACGACGCGGACAGCGATTCAACGAGGACCCCCGGGTTTGCCCGGGGGTCCTCGTCGTGAATATCCCCTAGTACCAAGGTATTGGGCGGGAACGGCTCTCGTGGGGGACCCGGCGTGCGGGGTTGCGAACCTAGCGTCACCGCCATGATCATCGCCGCGCCCAGCGCTCCCCCGCGGTCCACCACCCGGCGGCCGCATCGCCCGCTGCTGGCCGCCACGGCCGCCATGTCCGGGCTGGCCGTATTCGCGGTATTGGCCATGATCGTCGATGACCGCATGCTGTTGAACGAGTCGATCTGGTTGAAGCCGTTCAAATTCGGGCTCTCGTTCGCGCTCTACACCGCCACCCTCGCCTGGCTGCTGTCGTTCCCGCATCGCGGCCGGCGGGTCACCTGGTGGCTGGGTACGACATTCGCGGTCACCGGCATCGTCGATGTCGGGTTCATCGTGGTGCAGGCCGCGCGCGGCACCTTCAGCCATTTCAATACCCAGACCGATGCGGTCAACAGCATCGGGCAGCAGGTTTTCATGTCCGGTGTGATAGGGCTGTTCCTGGCGAATCTCGTACTCGCCGTGCTGCTTTCGTGGCAGCGGATCACCGATCCACCCACCAGCCGCGCCATTCGCGCGGGCCTGGGGATCGCCGCCCTGGGTATGGCGATGGCCTATCTGGTGGGCGGCACCGGTCGGCAACAGGTGACCGACGCGTACGGCAGACCGGTGGAGCTCGCCGCCGGGCATACCGTCATGACCGATCAGCCGCCGGTCCGCGACGGTGTGGGCGCGATGCCCGTCACCCAGTGGAGTACCGCGGGCGGCGACCTGCGTATCCCGCACTTCCTGGGCATGCACGGTATCCAGGTGCTCCTTCTCGCGGCGGTACTGCTCGCCCGATTCGCGCCCCGGATACCGTGGCTGCGCGGGGAACGGGCGCGCGCCGATGCCATCGCGGTGCTGGCGCTCGGCTACACCGCGCTCATGGCGGTACTGCTGTGGCAGGCGCTGCGCGGCCAGGCGGTCACCCGGCCCGATGGCGTCACCCTCGCGGCGCTCGGCGCATTGGCCGCGGTGACGGCCGGGGCGTTCGCGCTGGTGCGCTACCGGGCCGGTCGCGATCCTTCGCCCGGCCCGGATGCCTTGCGCGGCACCGCTCTCAGCGCAGGCGTTCCGCGTCCCGGGCCATCGCGACCAGCGTCTCGGTGAGTTCCTTCAGTTCCGTCTGATCGGCGCCCTCGGCGACCGCGGTCGCCACATCCTCGGCGGCACACCGCGCGGCGAACCACCGATCCGACAGGTCGGCCACCTCCTGGGCCGACAGCACCACCGAGTCCTCGGGAATCCCGGTGCCCTTCACGCTGTTTCGATGTTCATAGGCGCGTTGGCGACAGGATTGGCGACAGTATCGACGACGTCGCCCGATCTCGGATTCGCCGATTTCTCTTCCACACCACGAACACGACCCCAGGCGGCGCATGAGTCGAGAGAGTAGCCGCTGCCTGCGCGAAGCGGGCGCGGGGCACGCCGGTCGAAGCGGGTGTCGCCGACGGCGTAGAATGGCTGGGTTCTCCCCACGGGAACCGAATCGTGCACCGATGCGTTGACGCTATGTAAAGGCGTCGACACCGAAGTAACGTTGCCGACAGGCGAGAAGGGACCGCACCCATGGCAGATCGCGTACTCCGAGGCAGTCGTCTCGGAGCGGTGAGCTACGAAACCGACCGCGACCACGACCTGGCGCCGCGGCGAGTGGCGCGGTACAAGACCGATAATGGCGAAGAGTTCGATGTGCCCTTCGCCGATGACGCGGAGATTCCGCCCACCTGGCTGTGCCGTAACGGCCAGGAAGGCGCTCTGATGGAGGGCACCACCCAGGAGCCCAAGAAGGTCAAGCCGCCGCGCACGCACTGGGACATGCTGTTGGAGCGTCGCAGCAAGGAAGAGCTCGAAGAGCTGCTCCAGGAGCGGATGGACATCATCAAGGCCCGCCGTCGCGGATAAACGGATGTAGCACCCGTTTTCGACAACGAGGCCCCCGCACACACGTGCGGGGGCCTCGTTCGTCGTACGGGCCTCGTTCCGTCGTACAGGAGCCGTGTACGCCCGGACCCGGGGGGCCGCGTACGTCCACGCAGGAGCCTCGCTGGTCCGGGCGGGAGCCCTGCTCGTCCGTACGGGAATCTTGTGTGTCGCGTCGAGACGGACAGACCACAAGGGCCCGGCCGTCACCCCGCGGTGGCGGCTGGGCCCTCTGGTATCCGTCGGATCAGTGGCTGGCGACCTTGCGGTACTGCAGCAGGGCCATGGGTACGGCGACGGCGAGGATGGCGAGCGAGCACAGGACGGCGTACTCGATGCAGTGCTCGGCGGGCCAACCGTCGGCGGGGATGAAGGTCGGGGGTGCGCCGTTGTCGAAGAGTTTGCGGCCCGCCGCCGAAACAGCGGTAATCGGGTTCCATTCGGCGATGGTGCGTAGCGGGCCGGGGAGGGTTTCGCCCGAGATGAAGGCCGAGGAGATGAAGGTGAGCGGGAAGAGCCAGATCAGACCCGCACTCTGCGCCACTTCCACGCTGGGCGACATCAGGCCGGTCAGTGCGCCGACCCAGGACATGGCGAAGGCGAAGAGCAGGATGATGGCGAAGGCCAGGACCGCGTCGGCGACGGGACCATTGATGCGCCAGCCGACGGCGTAACCGCAGCCGACCATCACGCTCAGGGCGAGAATATTGACCACCAGATCCGACAGCGTGCGTCCCATGAGTACCGCGAGCCGCGACATGGGCAGCGTGCGCATCCGGTCGATAATCCCCTTCTGCAGGTCATTGGCGAGGCCGACCGTGGTGAAGGCGGCATTGAATGCCACCGTCTGGGTGAAGATTCCGGCGAGCAGGAATTCGCGATACTGGCTGCCGCCCAGGGAAGCGCCGAAAATATAGGCGAACAGGAATACGAACATGAGCGGCTGGATGGTCGCTGTCACCAGCAGGGTCGGCACCCGCAGGATGGTGAGCAGATTTCGGTAGGCGACGATGGCGCTGTCGCGCAGGACGCGCGGCATCCAGCCGATATCCACCGGTTCCGGCGCTTTGCGTCCGTCCTTCGCCGGAGCCGGAGCGTCACCGCTCGGTGCGGGCTCGGCTGCTACATCGACACTCATATCCAACTCTCCTCGGCGACAACGATTTCGAATTCCCAGCTATCCCGCGACGTCACGACAGGACCTCCTCCTGCACCTCGGTACTCCGCGGTAGCGATTTCCGGGACGCGGATTTGCCGGTGAGCGAGAGGAATACGTCATCGAGGCTGGGGCGGTGCACGGCGGCATCGACCACGTGGACGCTCGCGTCGTCGAGTCGGCGCAGCGCCTCGACCATGGTGCGGGTGCCGTCGCCGACGACGACCACGATCTGGTCCTCTCCGGCTTCGTATTTCGGTTCGCCGATACCCACTTCGGCCAGCACCTTCATGGCCGGCTCCGGATCCTGTCCGGCCGCGAGGCTGACGGTGAGTTTGTCGCCGCCGATGGAGGTTTTGAGTTCATCGGCGGAGCCGCGGGCGATGACCCGGCCGCGGTCGATCACGGTGATGCGGTCGGCGAGCAGATCGGCTTCCTCCAGGTACTGCGTGGTGAGCAGGACGGTGGTGCCGTCATCGACGAGTTCGCCGATGACACGCCACATATCGAGGCGGGCACGCGGATCGAGGCCGGTGGTGGGTTCGTCGAGTACCACGACCGGCGGGCGGGAGACGAGCGCGCCCGCCAGGTCGAGTCGCCGGGCCATACCGCCGGAGTAGGTTCCGGCGCGCCGCCCGGCCGCGTATTCGAGGCCGAGCGCACCGAGTAGTTCGCCGGCGCGGGTGGCGGCCTGTTTATGGGTCATACCGTAGAGCCGCGCCACCATGCGCAGATTCTCGAAGCCGGACAGGTTGGCGTCGACCGCCGCGTACTGACCGGACAGACCGAGCCGGGTGCGGACGCGCGCGGGCTCCTTCAACGCGTCCACGCCCATGACCCGGACGGTTCCGGCGCTCGGGCGGAGCAGGGTGGTGACGATCCGCACCGCGGTGGTTTTGCCCGCCCCATTGGGGCCGAGCAGTCCCATGACGGTGCCGGCCGGGATTTCCAGGTCGATCCCGTCCAGCACCCGTATCTTGCCGTAGCACTTGACAAGTCCGGTGACCTCTACCGCGAGACTCATCGGGCATCCTCTCGCTCGGCGACCTTGCCGCTGAGGTGATCTCGCAGCACCGGTCCGATTACGGACAGCGATTCGGGCGTGGTCATCCCGGAGTGCCGGCATCGGACCAGTTCGGCGTGCACGGTGCCGGTGACATACGGCTCCCACGCGTCGGCATTGCGGTCCGGGTGGGCCCGGTTGATCTCGTCGTCGGCGGCGGTGAAGAAGATCATGTCGCCGGCGAAGACGCGGGGCCGGAAGCCGTGCGCGAGGGTGACGCCATTGGTGCAGCCGACGTAGAGCCGTTCCAGGTGTTCGACGGTGAGGGCCGCGAACGGTCCGGGCCGGTTGCGCAGCAGCTCCGCCGCCTCCTGCAGATTCATCCGCGGGTCGATATCGGTATCGCCCCCGAGCAGGTCGCTACCGAATTCGCCGATGATGTCCGCGATGGACGGGATACCGCGTTCGAGGAGTTCGTCGGACAGCTGGAAGCTGTCCATCAGCCCCAGCAGTGCGACCTCGTCCCCGGCGTCCTGCAACTGCACCGCCATCTCGTGGGCGATGAGCCCGCCGAGCGACCAGCCCACCAGGTGGTAGGGGCCCTCCGGCTGCACGGTCTTCAGTTGCGCCACATAGCTTCTCGCCGCCTCTGCCACGGAGCTGTGATTGTCCGCGCCGTTGACGTGCGGTGCCTGCAGGCCGTACAGCGGCTGATCGCCCGGCAGATGCGCGAGCAGTCCGGCGAAGCACCAGGCCAGGCCGATGGCCGGATGCACGCACCACAGCGGCGGCCGCTCCGAGGTGGCGGCGGTCCGAATCGGCAGGACCGGTTCCAGCGCCGCCGCGAGGACGGCATCCAGATCCCCGTGTGCCTCTTGGAGTTTGCGGGCGATGGCGGCCGGGCTGGATTCGCCGAACATGGCCTGTACCGGCAGCGCGATACCGTCGGTTCGCAGATGCGAGACCACCTTGGTGGCCAGCAGCGAGTTGCCGCCCAGTTCGAAGAATCCGGCGTCCACGCCGACCTGGTCGAGGCCGAGCACATCCGCGAAGGCCGCGCACAGCGCCGCTTCGGTGGGTGTGGACGGTGCGCGGTAGCCCTCACGAGCGGCGAACACCGGTTCCGGCAGTGCCTTGCGATCGAGTTTGCCGACCGGTGACAGCGGCACCCGGTCCAGCAGCATGATCGATTGCGGCACCATGTAATTCGGGACCAGATCGGCCAGGAAGGTGGTCAGTTCCACCACGGTCGGCGCGGTGCCGCTGCGCGGTTTCACATACGACACCAGCGCCGTGACGCCCGCCGGGGTGCGATGCCCGATGGTGTGCGTGAATTCGACCGCGTGATGCTTCGACAGCGCCGCGTCGATCTCACCGAGTTCGATACGGAAACCGCGAATCTTCACCTGATGGTCGGTGCGGCCCACATATTCGAGGTCGCGCACCCGGCCGTTGTTCTCACACCACCGCACCAGGTCACCGGTGCGGTACATGCGCTCGCCGGGCTTGCCGAACGGGTTGGCCACGAATCGCTGTGCGGTGAGGCCGGGGCGGTGCAGGTAGCCACGTGCCAGAGCCGTTCCGGCCAATTGCAGTTCGCCGGTGACGCCGACGGGTGTGGGATGCAGTCGCCCGTCGAGCACGGCCGCGCTCACGCCGCGGATGGGCCCGCCGATGGTGATCGGCACGCCGTCTCCCATCGGCTCCGAGATCACGGTGACGATGGTGGTTTCGGTCGGCCCGTACACGTTGTACAGGTGCCGTCCGGCCGGGCCGGAGGACCAGCGGTGCACCAGATCCGGCGGCAATGCCTCACCACCGACCAGAATGTGCCGCATATCGGTGATATCGGTCGGGTCGACGGTGCCGAGTGCGGAGGTGGTGATGAACGCGTGGGTAATGCGCTCCTGCCGGAACACCTCCCCCAACTCTTCGCCACCCACCACGCCGGGCGGTGTGAGGACCAGGGTGGCGGCACCGCCGAGCGCGAACAGGATATCGAGCATGGCAGCGTCGAAACTCGGTGTGGCGAAATGCAATACGCGCGATCCCGGATGCACGTCGAAGCGCTGCGCGGTTTCGGCGGCGAAGTTGGAGATACCGCCGTGGGTGACGACGACGCCCTTGGGGGTGCCGGTGGAGCCGGAGGTGTAGATCACGTACGCCGGATTGTCCATGCGCAGCGGCAGGATCCGGTCCGCGTCGGTGATCGGCGCGTCCGAGGTTCCCAGGACCTTCCGCCGGAACGACGGTGCGTCCAGCACGGTCCAGCTGGCGCCGTCGGGCATGTGCTGGCGGTGTGCCGCCAGGGTGATGCCCATGGCCGCACCGGAATCGGTGAGCATATGGACGATGCGGTGTTCGGGATAGTTGGGATCGACGGGTACGAAGGCGGCGCCCGCCTTGGCGATGGCCAGCATGACGGCCACCGATTCGGCGGAGCGTGGAATGCCCATGGCGACCAGGGTTTCCGGTCCCACTCCCTGTGTGATGAGCACCCGCGCCAGACGGTTGGTCCAGCGGTCGAGGGCGTCGTAGGAGATCTGGGTGCCCGCCGCCCGTACCGCGACGGCCTGTCGATCGATGGCGGCAGCCGCCTCGAACACCTGCGGGAAGGTTATGGGGCGTCCCGGTTCGATGCCGCGTACCGGCGCGAGCGCCGACCATTCGTCGGATTCCAGGAGTTCCAGATCGCCCACGGCGGTGGCCGGATTCGCGGCGGCGGCGGTCAGCAGCCGAACGAATCGTTGTGCGAGCCGGGTCGCGGTGTCGGCGTCGAACAGGTCCTCCGCGTAGTTCACATTGACGGTGATGCCGTCGGGTTCGCGCTGCGCGGTCCACGCCTCGGTGAGGGTGAACTGCAGATCGAATTTGGCGATACCGGGGTCGGCGTCGTCGGCCTCGATACGCAGTCCGGGCAGTTCCAGGACCCGCAGCGGCTGGTTCTGCACCGACAGCATGACCTGGAACATGGGGTGGTGCGCCTGCGAGCGCACCGGATTGAGCACCTCGACGAGCCGTTCGAAGGGCACGTCGGCGTGCGCGAAGGCTTCCAGGTCGGTATCGCGCACCGCGCGCAGCAGGTCGGCGAAGGTGTCGCCGCCCCCGACCTTGCTACGCAGCACCAGGGTTCCGACGAACATGCCGACCATCCGGTCGAGCGCGGGGTGACCGCGCCCGGCGATGGGTGTACCGACGGTGATGTCGTCACCGGCGGTGAGGCGGTGCAGCAGGGTCACCAGCGCGGCGTGCAGCACCATGAACATGGTGACGCCGTGTTCGGCGGCCACGGTCTGCAGTTCCCGATGGGTGAAGGCGTCCAGGGTGCATTCCACGGTGCCGCCGCGGTAGCTCGGCACCGGTGGGCGCGGGCGGTCGGCGGGTACCTGCAGCAGTTCCGGAATACCGTCGAGCGCGCCGCGCCAGTAGTCGAGCTGCCGGCCGATCACCGATTCCGGATCCTCCTCCCGACCGAGGACGTCCTGCTGCCACAGCGTGTAATCGGCGTACTGCACCGGCAGTTCCGGCCAGTCCGGGACCTGTCCGGTGGCGTGTGCGCGGTAGGCCGCGGCCACATCGGCGGCCAGGGGTTGCAGTGACCAGCCGTCCATGGCGATGTGGTGCACCACCAGGACCAGCACATGATCGTCGGTGGCCAGCCGCAGTACCTCGGCCCGCAGGGGAGCCTCGGTGCCGAGGTCGAATCCGGCGGCGGCGATCCGCTGGATTTCAGCGGTGACCCCGTCCTCGGTGACGGTGCGGATCGGCAGCGCGATAGCGGCGTGCTCCGCTTCCAGGACGAACTGGGTGGGTTCGCCTTCGACATCGGGGAATACGGTGCGCAGCGTTTCGTGGCGCCGCTGCACGGCGTGGACCGCCGCGCGCAGGGCGATCACATCCAATTCGCCCCGCATGCGCAGGGCGACCGGAATGTTGTACGCGCCAAGGGTTTCCGCGTCCCCGGAGGCATTGAAGCGCTCCAGGAACCACAGTCGCCGCTGCGCCGCGGACAATGGAATACGTTCCGGCCGGGTGCGTTTGCGCGGTTCGGGCCGCAGCTCGCCGGATCCGGTGCCCGCGTCGAGCTGCGCGGCGAGTCCGGCCACGGTCGGTGCCGCGAAGACGCCACGCACTTCCAGCCGCACCCCGGTGGCGGCGGCCAGGCGCGCCACCAACTGGGTGGCGAGCAGGGAGTTGCCACCGATGTCGAAGAACGAGTCGTCGGCACCGATGTTCTCGACCCCGACCAGGTCCGCCATCACCTCCGCGACCAGGCGTTCGGTATCGGTCGCCGGTGCGCGGGATGCGGTGGCGGCGATGGCCTGGGGTTCGGGCAGGGCGTCGCGGTCGAGTTTGCCGACCGGGGTGAGCGGAATGTGGTCGAGCAGGGTCAGGCTGCTCGGCACCATATGGGAGGGCAGGTGGGCGGCGGCGTGGGCGCGCAGCGTCTCCAGATCCAGACCCGCGCCGTCGGCGGGCAGCAGGAAGGACACAATGCGCGAGGTGCCCGCGATCTGCCGAACCTCGGTGTGCGCGAACCGGACTCCGAGGTGCGAGGTGAGGACGGCATCGATCTCGCCGAGTTCGATCCGGAATCCGCGCACCTTCACCTGATGGTCGCTGCGCCCCAGGTAGCTGAGCTCACCGGCGGCGGTCCAGCGCACCACATCGCCGGTGCGGTACATGCGGGCGCCTTCCGGCCCGTACGGGTCGGCCACGAAACGCGCCGCGCTGAGCTCGAATCGGTCGAAGTAGCCACGGGCCACCCCCATACCGCCGAGGTACAGCTCACCGGGTACGCCCACGGGGACGGGCCGCAGCCGTTCGTCGAGTACCAGGGCCCGGGCACCGCGCACCAGGGAGCCGATGGTGACCGGTTCGCCGGGGACCATGGGTCCGGCAATGCTGATGACGACGGTGGTTTCGGTCGGGCCGTAGCCGTTGAACAGGGCGCGGCCCGGTGCCCAGCGCGCCACCAGTTCCGGCCCGCAGGCTTCCCCGCCGACCATGATCGAACGCAGCCGCGGCAGCTCCCAACGGTCGCGGTCGATGGTGGACAGCGCGGCCGGGGTCAGGAAGGTGTGGCTGACCTGTTCCCGGTCGATCAGCGCGGCGAGTTCGTCGCCACCGTAGATATCGGGTGGGCAGATCACCATGCTGGCCCCCGATCCGATCGCCAGGAGCAGATCGAAGATGGCGGCGTCGAAGCTCGGTGACGAGAAATGCATGGTGCGCGAATCGCGGTCGACTCGCATGCGCTCACGGATCTCATCGGCGAAATTGGACAGACCGCCGTGCGTGACCGCGACACCCTTGGGTTTTCCGGTGGAACCGGAGGTGTAGATGACGTAGGCCAGATCCCCGGTCCACAGCGTGGCGACCCGGTCCATATCGGTGATGGGTCCGCCCTCGGCGACCTCGAGTTCGGCGGTCAGTCCGGGATCGTCGAGCTGCAGCCATTCGATGGCGAGGCCGGCGGCCGCGGTCTCGAGCCGGGTGGCGTGGTCGGACATGCTGACACCGACCCGGCAGCCGGAGTCGGCGAGCATATGCCGTGCCCGGTCGGCCGGATAGTTGGGGTCCACCGGGACGAAGGCCGCTCCGGCCTTGGCCACGGCCAGCACGGTGAGTACCGATTCGATGGAACGGGTGAGCCCCAGTGCCACCCGGTCACCGGGGCCGAACCCCCGGCCGATGAGGACGCGCGCCAGACGATCGGAGTAGGCGTCGGCCTCCTCGTAGGTGAGTTCGGCGTCGGCGGCGCGCAGGAAGACCCGATCGGGATTGAGGTGCGCGGTGGCCGCGAAGTAGGCGGCCAGACTGCACTGCGGTTCCGGTGCGGGACCCCAGGCGGGGGTGAGCATTTCGCATTCGGTATCGGTGCGGGCGTCGATATCGCGAATCCGCACCCGCGGGTCGATACCGATGGCCTCGAAGACCCGAACCAGACGCTCGGCCAGGGTTTCCACCGACTGCCGGTCGAAAAGTTCGGTGGCGTAGACGAATTCGAAGGCCCGCTGCTCGGCATCCGCGCCGGGCAGGACGCGCAGCTCCAGATCGAATTTGGCGAGCGCGATATCGAGTTCTTCGGCCGCGAGCCCGAGTCCGGGCAATTGCAGCGGTGGCGGCGGGGTGTCCTGCACGGTGAGCGCCACCTGCAGCAGCGGACGGGTTCCGCCCACACTGCCGCCGACCTCTTCCACCACCCGTTCGAACGGCACCTCGGCATTGGCCATGGCGGCGAGTTCGGTATCGCGGTCGGCCTGCAGCAATTCGCTGAAATGCCGGTCCGGATCCACATCGGAACGCAGTACCAGGGTGTTGACGAACATGCCGACGAGATCGTCGAGCCGGGTATCGGTGCGGCCGGCGACCGGGGTACCGATCACGATGTCGCGGCCCCCGGTGACTATGCGCAGCAGTACCGCGAGCGCGGAGCGCACCATCATGAAGGTCGAAACACCGTGGGCGCGCGCGATTTCCGACAGTCGCGCCTGCAGCGCCTCGGGCACCTCGAACCGTACCGCCGCGGCCCGCTGGGACGGCTCGCTGGGACGCGGCCGATCGTAGGGCAGTGGCAGTTCCTCCGGCAGATCCGCCAGCGCGTGGCGCCAGTAGCCGAGCTGGATGGCGGCGGTGCTGTCGGGATCGGTGTCCGCGCCGAGGCATTCGCGCTGCCACAGGCTGAAGTCCGCGTACTGCACGGGCAGTGGCGGCCAGACCGGAGCCGCTCCCCCGCGTCGTGCCGTGTAGGCATTGGCCAGATCGCGGGTCAGCGGTCCGAGCGACCAGCCGTCGGCGGCAATGTGGTGCAGCACGATACCGAGCACATGGCGTTGCGGTCCGGTGCGCAGCAGGCTGATGCGCAGCGGAATCTCATGGGACAGGTCGAAGCCGCGCTGTGCGAGATCGTGCAGTGCCACCTCGACGTCCGGCTCGGCGGTCTCCTCGGCCGCGAGTACGGGCAGGCAGCGTTCGGTATCGAGGACCACCTGGTGTGCGCCCGCGCCGTCGTCGGCGAAGACGGTGCGCAGCACCTCGTGCCGGTCGACCAGGTCGGCCAGTGCCGCGTGTAGGGCGGCGATATCCAGATCGCCGCTGATCCGCAGCGCGAACGCGATGTTGTAGGCGCTGGATTGGGGAGAATACCTATTGAGGAACCACAGTCGCTGCTGCGGCAGCGACAGGGGGATGCGTTCCGGACGCGGGGTATGCACCGCCAGCGCCGCCCGCTGCGTCCGGGGCGCTTCCGCCAGGCGTGCGGCCACCCCGGCCACGGTCGGGGCCTCGAAAATGGCCCGCACCGGCAATTCCACCCCGAATTCGGTGTGCAGTGCGGCGGTGAGCCGGGTGGCGAGCAGCGAGTTGCCGCCCACATCGAAGAAATTGTCGTCCGCGCCCTGCACCGGGGTGCCGAGCACCATGCCGAAGACCTGCGCGACCTGCTGTTCCATCTCGCTTTCCGGCGCCCGCGAGGGTGCGACGGCGGTGAAATCGGGTGCGGGCAGCGCTTTCCGGTCGAGTTTGCCGGACGGGGTGACCGGCACGGTCTCGAGGACGACGACCGCGGCGGGCACCATATAGCCGGGCAGTCGACCGCGCGCGGTGTCGAGGACGGCGGCGGTATCGAGTTCGTCCTCGGCGGTGAGATAGCTGACCAGGCGCGGATTTCCGCGGTCGCCGTTGTGTACCACGGTGAGCGCGAAGGCGACTCCGGGGTGCGAGCGCAGTACATGGTCGATTTCACGCAGTTCGATGCGGAAGCCGCGGATCTTGATCTGATCGTCGGCGCGGCCGAGGAAGCGCAGCTGCCCGGTGCCGTCGGCGACCACGAGATCGCCGGTGCGGTACATGCGTTCACCGCGCCGACCGTGCGGGTTGGCCGGGAACCGCTGGGCGGTCAGGGCGAGTCGCCCGAGGTAGCCGCGCGCCAGACCGGGGCCGGACAGGTACAGCTCACCCGCGACCCCCGGCGGTACCGGATGCAGGCGACCGTCGAGGACGAACAGCCGCATACCGCGCACCGGCAGACCGATCGGCACCGGCGCTCCGGCCACCATGGGTCCGGTGGCGGTGGCGGCGACGGTGGCCTCCGAGGGGCCGTACATATTGTGCATGTGCCGGCCCGCGCCACCGCGTGCCCGCGGATCGGTCCAGACGCGGACCAGATCCTCCGGGCAGGCTTCGCCGCCGACAATGACGGCCTCGAGATCGTCGAGGTCGTCCGGCGGCACGGTGGCGAGCGCGGCGGGGGTGATGAAGGCGTGCGTCACCCGTTCGGTGCGCAGCAGTCGCGCCAGTTCCGCGCCGCCGAACATGCCCGCGGGGGCGACCACAATGGTGGCCCCGGCCGCGAAGCCGAGCAGCAGTTCGAGGACGGACGCGTCGAAGCTGGGTGAGGAGAAGTGCAGGGTGCGTGCGGTATCGGTGACCCGGAACAGATTCATCTGCTCGTGGGCCAGCGAGGCGAGTCCGGCATGGGTGACCACGACGGCCTTGGGCTTACCGGTGGACCCGGAGGTGTAGATGAGGTACGCCGGGTGCGCGGTGCGCAGCGGATGGTATCGGTCGGTGTCGGTGAGCGGGGTGACCGGGAATCGCGCGCACTCGGCGGCGAGGGTGTCCGAGCCGAGCAGCAGCCAGTCCACGTACGACTTGCGGTGGCGGCCACGGTTACTCGGCCAATCCGGCATGGTGCTGTGGTATTCCGGATCGGTGATCCCGAGCATGGCTCCGGAATCGGCGAGCATATGCCCGATGCGATCGGCCGGATAGTCCGGGTCGATGGGCACATAGGCGGCACCGGTTTTGGCGACCGACCACACCGCGAGAATGCAGTCGAGGGTGCGGGGCAGCGCGATGGCCACCACCACCTCCGGGCCGGCACCGTGTTCGATGAGGACGCGCGCCAGCCGGTTGGAGCGTTCGTCTAGTTCGCGGTAGGTGGTGTCGGTGCCGAGGTAGCGCACCGCCACCGTTTCGGGGGCGCGCTCGGCGGTATCGGCGAGCAGGCGGGCGAGGGTCACGGCCGGTTCGGCCGGGGAACCCATGATGGGCACCAGTTTCGTGGTTTCGCGGGCGTCCAGAATCGGCAGATCTCCGACGGGCACGGTCGGGTCGGCGACCGCGGCCGTCAGCACGGCGGTGAAGCGGCGGGCAATGGCCTGCACCGTGGTGCGGTCGAAAACATCGGCGGCATAACCGAATTCCGCGACGAGCGGCCCGTCGTCGATATCGGATGTACTGCCCGCTCCAGCTCTACCACCGGGTTCGTGCACGGTGAGCTGCAGATCGAATTTGGCCAGTTCCATCGGCATGGGTACCACGCACGCCGACAGTCCGGGCAGGTCGATGCGCAGCTCCGGGGTGCTGTCGTAGGACAGCATGACCTGGAACAGCGGATGCCGGGCGGCGGAGCGTTCCGGATTGACCACCTCGACGAGGCGTTCGAACGGTACGTCGGCATTGGCGAAGGCGTCGAGGTCGGTATCGCGGACCTCGGTGAGCATCTGGTCGAATCCGGCGGCCGGATCCACCCGGGTGCGCAGCACCAGGGTGTTGACGAACATGCCGACGAGGTCGTCGAGGGCCGGATCGGAGCGGCCCGCGATGGGGGTGCCGATGGCGATATCGGTGGTGTTGCACAGTCGCGACAGCACCGAGGCCAGCGCGGCGTGCAGCACCATGAACGTGCTGACACCGCGCTCGTGCGCCAATGTCGCGATGGCGCGCCGGGTTTCGGCGGCGATCGTGAATTCGACGCGGCCACCCTCGGCGGACCGCTGCCGCGGCCGCGGGCGGTCCAGTGGCAGATCCAACTGGTCGGGCAGGTCCGCCAGCTCCGCCCGCCAATGGGCGAGCTGACGCGACAGCGCCGACGCCGGATCGGATTCGTCGCCGAGCAATTCGCGCTGCCAGAGCGCGAAATCCGCGTACTGCACCGGCAGCGGCTGCCACTGCGGCGCGGTTCCGGTGGTGCGGGCGGCGACCGCGGACATGATGTCGCGGGCCAGCGGCGCGATGGACCAGCCGTCGCCGCTGATGTGATGCAGCACCATGAGGAAGACGTGCCGGTCGGGTCCGGTCGTGTACAGCGCCACCCGAATCGGGGCCTGGCTGCGCAGATCGAATCCGTATCCGGCGTATTCGCGCGCCAATTCGACGACATCGTCGTCGGTGGCGTCGATGGGGTCGAGGGCCAGTGGGATCTCCGAGGCCGGATGCACCAGCTGGCACGGTCCGTCCGGGGAATCCGGGAAGGTGGTGCGCAGGCTTTCGTGCCGTTCCAGCACATCGAGCAGCCCGGCGCGCAGCGCCGAGATATCGAGGGCCCCGGTCAGTTCCACCGCCAGGGGCATATTGTAGGCGGCGGCGTGTTCGGCGAAGCGGTTGAGGATCCACAGTCGCTGCTGTGCCTGCGACAGCGGAATCCGCTCCGGCCGCGGGCTTGCCAGCAGTTTCGGTGAGGAGTTGTCCGGGCTGTGCCCGTCGAAGCGGGCCGCCAGGGCCGCGACCGTCGAATGTTCGAACAGGTCGCGAATGGTGAGCGCGCCACCGAGCGCGGCATTGATGCGGGCGACGACCCGGGCGGCACTCAGCGAGTTACCGCCGTGGTCGAAGAAGCTGTCTCCCACGCCGATCTCGTCGGTGCCGAGCATCTCGGCGAAAATGCCGGTGAGTCGTCGTTCCACCTCGGTGCGCGGCGCGACCGCAGCCGGGGCGGATCGCCGTGCGGCCGCGTCCGGTTCCGGCAGGGCCCGGCGATCGACCTTGCCATTGGCGCTGAGCGGTAATTCATCGAGCACCATGAGCACCGACGGCACCATATAACTGGGCAGCAGGACCTTGAGACCGGCGCCGAGTTCGGCGGTATCGAGTTCGGTCACGCACGGCGCGGCCACCACATAGCCGACCAGTTCGTCACCACCGCGGCCATGCCGCGCCACACAGATCGTGCGCGCGACCCGCGGGTCCGCGAGCAGGGCATTCTCGATATCCCCGAGTTCGATGCGCAGGCCGCGGATCTTGACCTGAAAATCGCTGCGACCCAGGTATTCCAGTACGCCGATGCGTCCGACGCGCCAGCGCACCAGATCGCCGGTGCGGTACATGCGCGCACCGGGGAGGAACGGATTGGCGACGAATCGGTCCCCGGTCAGCGCCGGACGGCCCAGATAGCCGCGGGCCAGCTGCACACCCGCCAGGTACAGCTCGCCGATGACGCCGGGTGCGACCGGCTGCATCCTCGAATCCAGCACGTAGGTGCGGGTATTCCAGATGGGTGAGCCGATGGGCACCACGGCCTCGCCGGGTACGCAATGCCAGGCGGTGACGTCCACGGCGGCCTCGGTGGGGCCGTAGAGATTGTGCAATCGCGGTGCGTCGGTGCCGGTCCCCAGGGCGGTATGGAATTCGGTGACGGTGGCGGTGGGCAGAGCCTCACCACTGCAGAAGACCTGCTTCAGTCCGGTGCACCCGCGCACATCGGTATCGGTGAGGAAGACCGACAGCATGGACGGTACGAAATGGGCGGTGGTGACGCCCTTCTCGGCGATGACCCGCGCCAGATAGGCCGGATCGCGATGCCCGTCCGGTGCGGCGATGACCAGGCGCGCCCCGATCTGCAAGGGCCAGAAGAACTCCCACACCGAGACGTCGAAGGTGGCGGGTGTCTTCTGCAACACCACATCGCCACTGTCGAGCGGGTAGGCGTGTTGCATCCAGCGCAGCCGGTTCACGATGGCGGCATGGCTGACGCCGACACCCTTGGGCCGTCCGGTGGAGCCGGAGGTGAAGATGACATAGGCCAGGTGGTCCGAGCGCAGTGCGGCACGACGGTCGGCATCGGCCACCGGGCGCGGGCTGTGCGCGGACAGGTCCGCGGTGTCGATATCGAAGCGCGCGGTGGTCGGCAATTCGAGGCCGTCTCGCGTGGTGGTGAGCACGCACAGCGGCTGCGCCTGCTCCAGCATCTGCCCGATGCGGTCGGCCGGGTGATCCGGATCGATGGGCAGGTACGCGGCACCGGCCTTGATGACGGCGTACATACCGATGAGCAGGTCCGTACTGCGCCGAATGGCCAGGCCCACCACGGTATCGGGCCCGGCGCCGCGCTCGATGAGTTCGCGGGCGAGGCGGTTCGCGCGCTCGTCGAGGGCGGAGTAGGTGAGGGTCTCGTCCTCGTATTCGAGGGCTACCCGGTTCGGGCACATAGCGGCCCGGTCGGCGAACAGTCCGGCGAGGGTGCCCTCCTGGCGCGCCACCTGGGTCGAATTCCATTCGCGCAGTACGCGATCGCGTTCGTCATCGGTGAGTACCGGCAGCGTGGTGACGGCGGTGCCCGGATCGGCGGCCAGGAAGCGGTCCAGGAAATCGAGGAATCGACTGTGGTGGGTGGTCAATTCGGCCGGGTTGTAGAGCCGCGGATTGGCCTCGAAGTCGATGTGGGTGCGGCCGCCCGCACCGTTGTAGAGGTTGATCGACAGATCTTCGACCGGTCCGGTGGAGAGCACATTGAGCGAGCCCACCAGGCTGCCGAAGTTCAATTCGCTGTGGAACAGCATGATATTGACCATCGGCCCGAAGAAGCCGCGGGAGTCCCGCGAGTAGCCGCAGTCTCGGCGAATATCGTCACTGCGGTAGCGCTGATGCCGCAGGGCACCGGTGATCTGCAATTCGACCGCGCGCACGGTATCGGCCACGGTGCTGTGGTCGCCGAACTTCACGCGCAGCGGGACCACATTGGAGACGACACCGGCCGAACGCCGCAGCGCCACGGTGGTGCGAGCGGAGACGGGCAGGCTCAGCACCACATCCTGATTGCCGGTGACGCCGCGGACATAGCAGGCCAGCGCGGCGACGAACAGCGTGGAGCTATTGCTGTCCAAGGCCGTTGCCCGCGCCTGGACCGCTTCTTCGAGCCCGGGGGTGAGGACCGCGGCGGCGGTGCGGCGGCCCGCGTCGGCGACCGGTGCGACGGTGCCGGTGGCGGACAGGGTGATCGGATCGCCCACGCCGTCGAGTTGTTCGCGCCAGTAGTCGCCGTCCTTGCGGAATCGGCTGGTTTCGCGGTAGCGGGATTCGTCCGCGTATATAGAGGACAGGGGCGTCGCGCGGGACACCACCGGTTCGGTCTGATTCTCCAGCGCGCTGTAGATCTCCGCCGTGCGGGTGGTGGCGTTCATCGCGCCGTACCCGTCGATCACGATGTGGTGGCCGCGGGTGTACCAGAGGTATTCCGAATCCCCGGTGCGCAGCACCACATTGATGGTGAGCGGATCGTGTTCGATATCAATGGGTGAGCTGGCGTGCTCGTTCATCCATGCCAGGGCCGCCGCGCGCGGATCCGGTTCATCTCGCAGGTCGATTCGTGCCCAGCCCGGCCGCCAGGTGGGATCGACCACCTGATGCGGCACCCCATCGATCTCCACCAAACGCACATGGCCCACCTGGGTTTCGCTGCCGAAGCGTTCGATGGCGTACAACAGTCGACCCGCATCGAGGTCGCCGTGGATCTCGACGTACTGCGCGATGGTGAGGGGGACGTCGGGCCGAATTCGCTGGGCATACCAGAGGGCCGATTGCGCGGGTGAGAGCGCGAATGGTTGTGCTGAGAATTCACCGGATGAACATTGGTCGACGCGATCCGTGGCCAATGAACTCATCAATCACTCCAATCTGCCGCTGTTGACGCAACTCCCCGAGCACCGCGGCCCGACACTGCGGCTGACGCGCGCACGCGCGAGCCGTAGGACGTGATCCACGACCTATGATTCGGAGCATCACGCCGACTGGATCGGTAGTGATCTCGAGTTGTCCGGCAACGAACGTCGTTGGCGGAGTTAGTTATTCAATGGCTAATTCACCGCAAACCTCGCGATTTCGGGATCTAGCACGGGAAATAGGGGTAGAGTTCCGGCAATTCGGAATTTTCCTCCGGCAATTCGGACAGGTTATGATCGCACTAGCTAAGAGCTGGCGAATCAAACTTGGCGAGCCGGGCGGGCGACCCTCATTCGCTCCGCCACCACGAACGTCACGGGTGGTTCACCGCTCGGACGGCCCGGTACCCACGGCAGGTACGGGGTCGCCCCGATTATTGGAGCCGGGTGGTTACCCGACTGCGTCCTGGTCGGTCGGCGTCGCGGGGGTGGGGGTTCGCCGACGGATCGCTGCCACCGCTATGGCGGCCGCGGCCAGAATACACAACAGCACTTCCGGTGCGGGTCCGATCCGCGTGGCAAGTGTCGAGTCCTCGCGCAGCGGCACCGTGGCGACCAGGGCGGCCGGAACGAACTGGCCAGTCTGCTGTTGAATTCGCCCGTCGGCGCCGATTATCGCGCTCACGCCGGTGGTAGCGGAGACGATGAGGGCGCGGCCGTGCTCGACCGCGCGCACCCGCGACATGGCCAATTGCTGATAGGTCATCTCACTCTTGCCGAAGGTGGCGTTATTGGTGGGCACCGTGAGCAGCTGCGCGCCCGCGCGGACGGCATCGGAGAAGGCGCGGTCGAAGGCCACCTCGTAGCAGGTGGCGACGCCGATGTCGACGATTCCGGCGCGGGCGGTCGGGACCGCGACGACGCCGTCACCGTGGCCGGGGACGAAATACCCGGCGCGGTCGGCATATTCGGAGAAGTGCCGGAAGAACTCGCGATAGGGCAGGTATTCGCCGAAGGGCTGGATGATTTTCTTGTCGTGCCGGTCGATCGGCCCGTTCGCGCCGTCCCACACCATGACCGAATTGGTGGTGGTGCGATCGGAATTCACCAGCACCGCGCCGACCAGGATGGGAGCTTTGATCTCCGCGGAGGCCCGGGTGATGAGGGCGGCGGCATCCGGGTTGCGCAGCGGGTCGATATCCGACGAATTCTCCGGCCAGATCACCACATCCGGCTGCGGGGCGCGTCCGGCGGCCACCTCGCGGGCCAGCTCCTCGGTGCGCCTGACGTGATTGTCGAGCACCGCGCGGCGCTGGGCATTGAAATCGAGTCCCAGGCGCGGCACGCTGCCCTGGATCGCGGCGACCGTGATCGGCCGGTTGCCGTCCTCCGGGCCGGGCAGCGCGGGCCGGAGGATCACTCCGGTGACAGGAATGATAGCCACAACAATTGCCGCGACAATAATTCGGTTCCACGATATGAGACGCAAAGTCCCCCAGCTGGAAAGACGCGGAGAGTTAGCGGCTTCGGCATCCGCGCCGCGCGAGCGCCACAGCCGCAGCACGATCCACGCCACCCCGGTTCCGGTCAGCGCCACCAGGAAACTGAGCAGCGGCGCGCCACCGACCATGGCAAACGACAGAAACCAGCCGTCGCCCTGCCCGAAAGCCAGCCTCCCCCAGGGAAATCCACCGAACGGAAAACTGGCCCGCAACCACTCGGTCAGCGACCATCCCGCAGCCACCCACAGCGGCCAGCCCGGCAACCGCCCGACCAGTCGGGCGACCATGCCGAAGAGCCCGACATACACCGCGCACACCACCGACAGCGCCAACCACGGCACCGGCCCCACATAGATCCCGGTCCACGGCAGCAGCGGCAGGAAGAACCCGAGCCCGGCGAGCATCCCGTACCCGAATCCCCCACGCAGGCGGCCGTTTCCACGCACGGTGAGGGTGAGTATCGCGATGCCGACAGGGGCGATGAACCACAGCGTCCGCGGCGGGAAGCTCACGAACAGCAACAGTCCCGCGATCACTGCCGTAATCGACCGTGCCACAACCGGATACCGCCATGCCGACGCCACGGCCCGATCGACTGGCCCTCGGGGCCGGTCACCAGCGGTGTCTGCAAGCTGCCCGGAGCCGGGGGACTCACCGACATGGTCGTGTGGGCGTCCCGACCATTCGCTGTGACGCGCGTCGCCGGGGTCGACTGTGCCACTGGACCGGTCGGCTCCGCTGACGCTCGCCGTGGGCGTCAGGACTCCTACCGTATCGGCCGACTTGCCGACACCGGCGCGATCCGGCCGTTCACCCCCGATCGTCGCTGTCATACCGGCCGAAGCGATTTCGCCTGTGGAACCTGGCCGATCGGTCACCCTGCCCTGTGCGGCGGGGGCCGGAACCGCGGCAGCATCGGCCGGGTTGCCGGCGTCTGCGCTATCGGACCGTTCTCCGTCTGCCGTCGACTTGTCCCTATCCGGGGCAGGTTCACCTGCGCGGCTGAGCTGTTCGATTTCCCTGCCGTCTGCGCCGGGCATCCGGGAGGCGGCGGGGTCGGCCCGGTCGCCGAGGTTCCCGTTATCGGACCGTCCATCGGATTGTCGGCCGTCAATCTCCGAATGCATATCGCTCGAGGCCGGTTCGCCTGGGGCGCTGGATTGTTCGGGCACGCGCGGGTCCACCTCACGCACCGTGGATGGTGACGCCGCGGTTCACGGTGCGCAGGCAGCGCGGGAGGGGGGCTTCCGGGGTGAGGGGTGGGAGGCCGGGGACTCGGGAGCGGGGGTCGGTGGACCAGCGTTGGACCTTGTCGGTGGCCGCGGCGACGACGAGTTCGCCGGCTTCCCAGATGGCGTAGGTGGCGGGGGCTCCGGGGACGAGGGTGCCGGAGACGCCGTCGCGGACGCCGCCCGCGCGCCAGGCGCCGCGGGTGGCGGCGGTGAAGGCGGCGCGGGGGGAAATCCGGTGGCCGGGGGTGCGGTGGTGGGCGGCGGCGCGTACGGCCGCCCATGGGTCGAGCGGGGTGACGGGGGCGTCGGAGCCGATGGCGAGGGAGATTCCGGCGGCGGCCATGGCGGCGAAGGGGTTGAGGGTGGCGGCGCGGTCGGCGCCGAGGCGGGTGGCGTACATACCGTCCGGGCCGCCCCAGGCGGCGTCGAATCCCGGTTGCACGCTGGCGATTACGCCCCACTCGCCGAGCTGGGCGATCTGGTCGGCGTCGAGCATTTCGGCGTGCTCGAGACGGTGGCCGCGCGCGGCGACGGCCGGACCGCCGAGTTCCGCGACGGCCCGGCCGAAGCCCGTGACCACGGCGTCCATGGCGGCGTCGCCGATGACGTGGAATCCGGCCTGGATTCCGGCCTCGGTGCAGGCGCGCACGTGTGCGGCGATGGTGCCAGCGTCGAGGAAGCCGATACCGGTGCTGTCGCTATCGGTGTAGGGGTGGCGCAGCCAGGCGGTATGGGAGCCGAGGGAGCCGTCGACGAACAGGTCGCCGCCGAGTGCGTGCACGCCGAGTTCCTCGAGCAGGGTGCGGGCCTCATCGGCGGTGCGCACTGCCTCGCCCCAGTACACGCGCACGTCGACGCCGTGTGAGAACTCCAGCAGCTCCGCCACATCCGTGCGTCCGCTGATGTCGGGCCCGGCGCATTCGTGGACGGCGGCAATGCCCTGGGCGGCGGCGTGGTCGAGGGCCGCCTGCCGGGCGCGGTCGCGCTGTCCACGGTCGAGTCCGGCCAGGGTGGCGGTGCGCACCAGGTGGTGGGCGTCGGCGCGCAGCGGTTCACCACGGGTGAAGCCCGGTGTGGCGGTCACTTCGGGCACGGAGTCGAGCAGTGTGGACGACACCGCGGCCGAATGCGCGTCCACCCGAGTCAGATACACCGCGCGGCCGGGTGCGGCGCTCTCCAGGTCCGCGACGGTCGGCGGTCGTCCCTCGTCCCAGCGCGTTTCGTCCCAGCCGTCCCCGATAATGGTCCCGTCCGGGTTGGCCCGCGCGAATTCCCGCACCAGATCCAGGCATTCGGCCAGCGAATCGGTGCGCGACAGATCCAGTCCGGTGAGTTTCAATCCCAGTGCGGTGATGTGTACGTGCGGATCCACGAACGCGGGTGCGACGAACGCGCCCGCCAGGTCGATGATCTCCGCGTCCGGATGCAGTGCCAGCGCTGGTTTGTCCTGCCCCACCCATACGACGGTGCCGTCACTGACCGCCATGGCGGTCGCGTCCGGATTACTGGAGCTGTAGATACGGCCACCGACAAGCAACTGGGTACTCACGAGTCTCCAGTCTGCCGCACGCCCCGCCGCGCGGTCCCGGCAGCCTCACCCGCGACAGCCGGCGACGCGACGCACGGGCCGGTAACTGGTCCAGCGCCCGCCCGCCTGTCACGCTAGGGGTGTGAAATCTGGAGATCAGGACGATACGGAGGCCACCGCAGCCTCCGAGCCCGCCGAAACCGGTAAGCCCGCGGATGACATCAAGCGTCGCTTCCGCGAGGCCCTCGAGCGCAAACAGGGTCGGCACTCCGATGGTGTGGGCACCGGCGGCGGTGGCAATTCCAAGGTCCACGGCACGCACGGACCGGCCAATAACAAGCAGATGTTCCGCCGTAAGAGCGGCGGCTGAGCTCCGACCAGCACAGAGCGAACCGGTGGTGAGCCCGACTACGGAGTCACCACCGGTTCGGCATTGCGGCCGGTGTCAGCGAGGTTCGATAATGCGGTGCGCGGAGCCCTGTCCGTCGTCGTACCACTGGTTCTCCACGGTGGCGTCGATGACCTCACCATCGGGATCGATGACCACGTTGCCGTAGCCATGGGGTCCGACGGCCATGGCCACGCGATCCATGCGGCGGGCGGCGAAGGCGGCCACGGCCGGGCGGAGCACGAAGCGGGTGGCCGGGATCAGTGCCAGCAGACCCACCAGTGTGGTGAGCAGGCCGGGTACGAACATCAAGACCGCACCCGCGGTGACCAGCGCGCCGTCGGCGACCGCCGAACTCGCCGCGATCTCCCCGCGCCCGGCCTTGCGGAACTGTTCGAATACCCGCCGCCCCTGCGATTTCACCAGGATCAACCCGGCCGCCGATCCCGCGATGAGCAGCAGGATGGTCGGAAATACGCCGATGACGTGGCCGACCGCCACGAGCGTGGCGACTTCCGCGACGAGATAGGCGATGAACAACAGGGCAGCCATGGTGCGATCCTTTCGGACGATCTACTCGAGACAACGTCCGGGAGCCGGAATTTTCTCCCGAGGCCGCGACCACTGTGTCACAGCGCACCGCCGCCAGTCGGCGGATCAGGCGCTACCGGGGCGGACCAGACCGGTTTCGTAGGCGAGGACCACCGCTTGGACCCGGTCGCGCAGGCCGAGTTTGGTGAGTACGCGGCCGACGTGGGTTTTGACCGTGGCCTCGGAGAGGAAGAGGGCAGCGGCGATTTCGCCATTGGAGCGGCCCGCGGCGATATGTTCGAGGACTTCGCGTTCGCGGGCGGTGAGGACCTCGAGGATGCCCGGATCGCGGCCCGCGCCCGGATCGTCGGCAATGAGGCGGTCGAGTAGTCGTTTGGTGACCTTCGGGGAGACCACCGCGTCGCCGGCGGCGACACTGCGAATGGCGGAGATGAGGTCTTCGGGCGGGGTGTCCTTGAGCAGGAAGCCGCTGGCTCCGGCGCGGAGCGCGCCGAGGGCGTGTTCGTCGAGGTCGAAGGTGGTCATGACCAGAACCCTGCTGCCGCACTCGGATTCGATGATGCGCGCGGTAGCGGTGACACCGTCGGTGACGGGCATGCGGACATCCATGAGCACCACGTCGGGGCGCAGTTCGGCGGTGCGGGCAATGGCGGTGCTGCCATTGTCGGCCTCACCGATCACCTCGATATCGGGATGCGCGCCGAGCACCATCTTCAATCCCGCGCGCATGAGTTCCTGGTCGTCGACTACGAGAACGGTGATCGGCACACGGACCAATCTATCGGCCCGGCGTCCCGGTCCCGGCCGCGCCCGGCCGGTTACTCGCCGGGGGTGCGGTCGAGGGGGATGGTGGCGCGGACGCGCCAGCCGCCCTCGAGGCGGCGTCCGGCGGTGAGGGTGCCGCCCAGGACCGCCATGCGTTCGCGCATACCGACCAGACCGAACCCGCTGCCGGTAATGCGGGTGGGTGAGTCACGCTGGGCGGCGGCCGCTTTCATGGTGCCGCTCCCGGACTTGACCGCGGCCGTATCCGTGGCCTGGCGAATCGCGACGGACGTGGCGCCGGAGTCGGTGACCTCCACCAGAATGTCGGTGTCGCGGCGGCGGACCCGCACCTGGGCGAGGGCGTCCGGCCCGGCGTAGCGCAGGCTGTTGGTCAGCGATTCCTGCACGATCCGGTGCACTCCCAGGCTCACCTCGGGGCTGACATTGTCGAGTTCGCCGGTCAGTTCCAGTTCCACCGCCAACCCCGCACTGCGCATCATCTCCACGAGCTTGGCGATACCGGCGGTGCCGTGCTGCGGCAACTGTTCGGGGGAATGCTCGATGCGCAGCAATTCGACGGTCCGGCGCAGTTCGCGCAGCGCCTCCCGGCCGGTGGAGGCGATGGTGGTGAGTGCCCCCTCGGCCGTATCGGGGTCCCGGCGCAGGGCATAGCGCGCGCCGTCGGCCTGCACAATGATGACGCTCACCGCATGGGCGACCACATCGTGGAGTTCGCGGGCAATGCGGGTGCGTTCGGCCGAAACAGCGTCGTGCGCGCGGCGTTCGCGGTCGTAATCGGCGACGGCGAGGCGGGCGGCGACCTCGGTGTCGTAGGCGTGGCGCGCACCGATGAATTCGGCGAGTGTCCAGCAGAACGCGTAGTACACGACGGTGAAGGCGATATCGGTGCCTTTCGGCGTACCGATCATGAGGGAGGAGAACCCGCTGTCGAGAATCAGGGCGCCGAGGTACCAGAGTCCTTGGCGGCGGCCGACATACGCCACCAGCGTGTACAGCATGATGCCCAGCGCCAGCAGCGCCGGATGCAGCGCGTCCCCATCGTCGATTCCCCAGTGCACCAGCGTGGTGAACAACGACATCCCCAGCACCACCAGCGCGCTGCCCACCGGATGCGTGCGCCGGAAGATGACCGGCAGCGGCAGCAGCACACTGATCGCGAGATAGACCGCCTTGTGCCGACTCTCCGAAACACCGAGCGCATCGACGAGCATGAGCGCGATCGCCAGTATCGAATCAGCGACCAGCGGCTTCCCCCGCAACCAGAGACTGAACCGACGCATGGCACCACCCTAAGGCTCCCCTGCCTCCCCGAGACATCAGCGCCCGACCGAGAGTCGCTGGCCTGCACCCCTTCGCAGCCCGTTTCGGCGAAACTATCCGGAGGGTGTCGGCACGAGATCTCCACCCCGCCTCGGGCGAGGCTGCCGACAGCGAGGAGTACCCAGACATGACGAACCGCTGGGTCGGAGTGACCATCGACTGTGTCGATGTGGAACAGTTGGCGCGCTTTTGGAGCGGGTTACTCGGCCGCCCGCGGGGGCCGTCCCAACCTGGATGGGTCTACCTCGGACATGCCGACGACGCACAGCCCCGCCTCGTCTTCCAACCTGTGACCGCGCCCAAGCGCGGCAAGGTGCGGCTGCATCTCGACGTCGCCGTTGACGACATCGCCGAGGGCATCGCCCAGGTCGTCGCCCTCGGCGGTCGGTTCACCGGCGAACGGCACGACTACGACGAGGGCGTCGTCGTAGTCATGGCTGATCCCGAAGATCATGAATTCTGCCTGGTCCAGTACTACTGAACCGACGCACGGCACCACCCTGAGCTGGCTCCCCCGCCTCGCTCCCCCACACGCAACGTGTCACCGACGAGCACAGCGGGAAGGCGACAACTGATCTCGCAAGAATCGGGGTAACTCGTCGGGTACGCCCAAAATCGGCTCGACTCCCAACCGGCGGCACGCGTGCACGACGGTCCACGGCTCTCAGCCGGGCGCTGAAGATTCGGGGAGGCGGCGGAGCGCGTGGTGATTTGCCGGGTGTATGCGGTTCTGGTTGGGTCGGCGGGTGGATGTTGCTGACTGGGCGGTATTGCTGACCGCGGCGACTGCGGCCGGGTGGGTCGATGCGGTGGTCGGTGGCGGTGGGTTGATCATTCTGCCGACGCTGTTCGTGGTCATGCCCGGTGTGGCACCGCAGACGGCGTTGGGCACCAATAAGATCGCGGCGTTCTCCGGGACCACCGCGGCGGTGATCACGTTCGCTCGCAAGGTGCCGATGCAGTGGAAGTCACTCGTGCCCGCGGCGGCGCTGGCGGGGGTGGCGGCGGCCGCCGGGTCGGCGGCGGTGGGGCTGATCGACCGGGATCTGTTCATTCCGATCGTGATGGTGGTGCTGGTGGCCGTCGCGATATTCGTGACGCTGCGTCCCTCGATCGGCGTCACCCTCGCGACTCATCCCCCGACCCGACGGAAAGCGCTGCTGGTGCTCGGCATCTCCGCCGGGCTGATCGGCCTCTACGACGGTCTGCTCGGCCCGGGCACCGGCACGTTCCTGATCATCAGTTTCGCCACCCTGCTCGGCACCGAATTCGTGCAGGCGGCGGCCATGGCCAAGGTGATCAATTGCGGCTCCAATCTGGGGTCGCTCATCTTCCTCGGCGCGACCGGACATGTGCTGTGGGCGCTCGGCCTCGCCATGGCGGTCGGCAATGTGGTGGGTGCGGTCATCGGCTCGCGCATGGCGCTCGCGCGGGGCGCGGAATTCGTGCGGGTGGTCTTGCTGGTGGTGGTGATCGGCATGGTGCTACGCCTGGGCTGGCAGCAATTCGCCTGATACCGAACCCGCCCGAGGACGCACTAGACGAGTGCGTCCTCGGGCAACGGTAGGTCGTCGCCGGCGGCGCGGCGCGCCGCATCGGGTGCGTACCAGGTCGCTTCCCGGCGTGGCGCGTCCTCCTCCACGCGGTGCCCGCGCTCGACGGTGAGGCGCTCGTTCGGTAGCGATCGCCTGGTGTCGAAGGTGGTGCGCTGGATCGGCGTTCGCGGCGCGTCGACGGCGGGTTTATCGGATAGCCACGGGGCCAGCACTTTCGACGTGGTCTCCCGGATCATGCGGTGCAACTGATCACCGTCCTCGATTCCGGGTTTCTGGAACAGCACGGTGAGCGCGCCGGAGACGGCCCCGACCACCGCGCCTACCAGGGCGGCCGCGCCGACATCGTCGAGTTCGTCGGGGAAGGCGTCGCGCAACTGTCGGGCGATCTCCTGCTGTGAGGCCAACTGGGCGTAGGCCGCGCGGCCACTCACCGCGGGCACCGTGCGCGAAATCTGGGCGCGCAGTACGGCGATTCGCGCGCCGAGGTTGTCGCCGAGGTGATCGCCCGGGTTGTCGCCCGCCGCGCGCAGGGCGCGCAGCAGCACCTCCACCGGGCGTTCCCCCGGCCGTCGGGTGGCGATGGCCTGCACCGCCGACTGCACCCGTTCGTCGGGCTCGGGGAACAGTAGTTCCTCTTTGCTCGCGAAGTAATTGAAGAACGTTCTGGTGCCGACCTCGGCGGCGGCGGCGATCTCGGCGACTGTGGTCGCCTCATAACCTCTGGACTCGAATAGTTCGACGGCGGCCTCGTGGAGGGCGCGGCGGGTGCGTTCACGTTTGCGGTCACGGAGTGCGGATGGCGGCACGCGGGCAGACGCTACGGCATCCCAACAGCAAAATGCCGGATGCCGGTGTCTTCGACGTGTGCGTTTCATGGTGTGCGACTTCGCAGTCCATGCATTCTTGCAGCGTGTGCACGATTGCACGGCGTGTATTTCGGGTCGCGGGCGAGTGCTGTTGTCACCGTGGGCGTGTCGCGCCTAGTTTGGACGAGGTGAGCATCGCAACCAAGGTCGTGGACGAGCAATTCCGCGCACTGCCGCTGACCGCGCTCGCCGACGCCGCCCTCTCGGCGGCGCGCGCGGCCGGGGCGAGTTACGCCGATCTGCGGGTCCATCGTCTCCTCACCCAGTCCATCCGGCTGCGCGACGGCCGAGTGGAAGCGATCAGCGACAGCACCGATCTCGGCTTCGCGGTACGGGTAATCGTGGACGGCACCTGGGGTTTCGCCTCCCATGCGGTCTTGAGCCCGGACTCGGCGGTGGAGGTGGCGCGGCGCGCCGTCACGGTCGCCACCACATTGCGGGCCTTGAATCGCGAGCGCGTGGAGCTGGCCGCGGAGCCGGTGTACGACAGTGCGGAGTGGGTGTCGGCCTACGATATCGATCCGTTCGAGGTGCCCACGCCGGAGAAAACGGCGCTGCTGCTGGACTATTCGGCGCGTCTGCAGGCCGCCGACGGTGTCGACCACGTGACGGGATCGCTGCTGCAGGTCAAGGAGCAAACCTTCTACGCCGACACCTTCGGCTCGCGCATCACCCAGCAGCGGGTGCGGCTGCAACCGCAGTTCGAGGCCATTACCGTCGATCCGGCGGCGGGCGTGTTCGAGACCATGCGCACCCTCGCCGCCCCGGCCGGGCGTGGCTGGGAGTACGTCACCGGTGCGGACGGAATCTGGGACTGGGCGGGCGAATTCGCACAGATGCCGGAGTGGCTGGCGGAGAAGGTGATGGCCCCGACCGTCATCCCTGGGTCGACCGACCTGGTTCTCGACCCCTCCAACCTGTGGCTGACCATTCACGAATCCATCGGTCACGCCACCGAATACGACCGCGCCATCGGCTACGAATCCGCCTACGCGGGCACCTCCTTCGCCACCCCCGACCAGCTCGGCACCCTGCGGTACGGCACCCCGATCATGCGGGTGACCGGCGACCGCACCGAACCCCACGGTCTGGCGTCGGTCGGCTACGACGATGAGGGCGTGGCCGGGCAGCAATGGGATCTGGTGCGCGACGGCATCCTGGTCGGCTATCAGCTCGATCGGGTCTTCGCGCCGCGTCTCGGACTCGACCGTTCGAACGGCTGCTCGTATGCCGACTCCGCGCACCATGTGCCGATTCAGCGCATGGCAAATGTTTCGCTACAGCCGGATCCGGTCGCCGACACCACCACCGCCGAACTGATCTCGCGGGTCGAGGACGGTCTCTACATTGTCGGCGACAAGTCCTGGTCGATCGATATGCAGCGCTACAACTTCCAGTTCACCGGTCAGCGGTTCTTCCGAATCCGCGACGGCGAGTTGGCCGGACAGGTGCGCGATGTCGCCTACCAGGCCACCACCACCGACTTCTGGGGGTCGATGGAGGCGGTCGGTGGCCCCTCGACCTGGGTGCTCGGCGGCGCGTTCAACTGTGGCAAGGCCCAACCCGGGCAGGTCGCGGCGGTCAGCCACGGCTGCCCGTCGGTTCTGGTGCGCGGTATCAACGTTCTCAATACGCGAGCCGAGGCGGGGCAGTGAGCGACTCGGTGAGTATCGAACGCAGCCATCGGACCGGTGCGGTGAGCGCCGCGCATCGGGCCGCGAATATGAAGGGGGCGCGGTGAACACGCCGAGCGGACAGGACAGCACCGTGGGGTCGGCCGCAGTCGCGAGCATGCTCCCCGCACCCGAGGTCGTGGAGCTCGCCCTGCGGCTCTCGCGCGCGGACGAGGCCATGGTTATTGTCACCGACGCCCATGACGCGTCCCTGCGGTGGGCCGGAAATTCCATGACCACCAATGGTTCCTCGGTCTCCCGGGAGTGGGCGGTGGTCTCGATCTTCCGGGATGGTCCGACCGTGGCGCGGGTCGGCAATGTCGGCTCCACCAGTGTCGATGCCGACGAGATCGAGGCCGTGGTGCGCGCGAGCGAGGAGGCCGCCCGCACCGCCGCACCGGCCAAAGACGCCATGGCGCTGCTGGATCCGGAGTCCCTCGGTGCCGACAGCCTGGACTGGATGCTGTCCTGGGACGGCTCTCCCGCCACCACCGATATCACCGTCTTCGAGGGCCTGGCCCGCGATCTCGCGAGGGGTTTCGACGGCGCGGATCGGCTGTACGGTTTCGCCCATCACCAGGTGCATTCCAGCTGGCTGGGCACCTCGGCCGGGGTGCGTCGGCGCTGGGTGCAGCCGACCGGTTCGGTGGAGATCAATGGCAAGCGCGGCGCGGGCACCGATCTCGCCAGCGCGTGGGTCGGCGCGGGCACCACGGATTTCGCCGATATCGACACGCCCGCGCTCCTGGCGGAGCTGTCGCGGCGGCTCGATTGGTCGAAGCGGCGCGTGGAGCTGCCCGCCGGACGCTACGAAATCCTGCTGCCGCCTTCGGCGGTCGCCGACCTGATGATCTATATGGCGTGGTCCATGGAGGGCCGCGGCGCGCACGAGGGCCATACGGCGTTCTCGCGCCCGGGTGGCACCCGAATCGGTGAGCGGCTCACCGATATTCCGCTCACCCTGTATTCCGATCCGGGCGCGGCGGGGCTGGAGTACCGGCCGTTCGTCGCCACCACGTCCTCGTCGGAGTCGTTGTCGGTCTTCGATAACGGCCTCACCGCGCAGCGTGCCGACTGGATTCGCGAGGGTGTGATCGAATCCCTCGTCTATCCGCGCGCCACCGCCGCCGAATTCGGTGCCCCCGTCACGGTTCCGGGCGGGAACCTGCTCATGACCGGTGGTTCCGACGCCTCGCTCGCCGAGATGATCGCCGGTACCGAGCGCGGACTGCTGCTCACCTGTCTCTGGTATATCCGCGAGGTGGATCCGGCCTCGCTGCTGCTGACGGGGCTCACCCGCGACGGGGTGTATCTCGTGGAGAACGGTGAGGTGACCGCGGCGGTCAATAACTTCCGCTTCAATGAGAGCCCCCTCGATCTGCTGCGGCGCGTCACCGAGGCGGGCCGCACCGAGATCACGCTGCCGCGCGAGTGGAAGGACTGGTTCACCCGAACCGCCATGCCCGCCGTACGCATTCCGGACTTCCACATGTCGTCGGTGAGCCAGGCGACCTGATACCGGTGCCAGGGGCCTCGGGCGGGGCGGGCGGCCACGATCGCCCGCTCGCACGAGGGTGGCGGGCAGGATCACCCGCAGGCATGCGCGGGGGCGAGGATCACTCCCGGGCACGAGCGTGGCGGCGAGGATCACCCCCGGACACGAGCAGGGCGGCGCGAATCACCCCCGGGCGGGTGGCTTGAATTCGACGTATCCCTGCGCGGCCACATCGCCGCAGATCTGCCGGTAGAACACCCAGCCGCCCATGAACATCGGGTATCCGCGCGGTTTGCCCGGCACATTCGCGCCGTTGTAGTACGACGATTCGGTATTCGCGTAGGCGGGGATGGCGGCGGCCAGCTGTGCCACGAGCTCGGTCCAACTGTCCTGTGCCCGCTCAGTCGGCTCGAATTCCTCGATACCGGCTGCCCGCAGGTGGTCGAGGCAGTTCAGCAGCCACTCCACCTGTTGTTCGGCGAGCGCGATGGCCATCACCACGATCGAGGGGCTGCCGGGACCGCCGACCATCAGCAGGTTCGGGAATCCGGCGACGCCGTAGCCGAGGTAGGTGCGGGGGCCGTCGGACCACAGCTCCCGCAAGGACTTTCCGCCGCGGCCGCGAATATCGATGCGGTTGATCGCGCCGGTGATGGCGTCGTAGCCATTGGCGTAGACGATCACGTCGGTCTCGTATTCGATACCGCTGGTGAGTGTGATTCCGGTGGGCGTGATCTCGGCGATCGGATCGCTGCGGATATCGACCAGATCGACATTGTCGCGGTTGAACGTCTCGTAGTATCCGTGATCGACGCACGGCCGTTTACCGACATAGGGGTGGTCACGCGGAGTCAGGAGGTCGGCGCGGTGCCGATCGCCGATCTGCTCGCGAATCTTCGCCCGAATGAAGTCGGCGACCAGCCCATTGGCGTCCATTTTCAGTGCCACGTCGGAGAACGCCACCGCCATCTCGAACGAACCACCCAGCGCCCACTGCTCTTCGAGGCGGGCGCGCTGCTCGGATTCGGTCATATCAGTGGAGGCCAGGTCGGTGGAGTGCAGATTCAGTCCGGCGTGTGAATTCCGTTGCGCCGCCGGAACGGTCGGGTAGTCGCGTTTGACCCGTTCGATTTCCTCGGCGGTCAAGGGCCGATTGCGGCCGGGCACACTGAAATTGGCGGTGCGCTGGAATACCGTGAGCCGTGCCGCCTGTTCGGCGACCACCGGGATCAATTGCACCCCGGATGATCCCGTGCCGACGACGGCGACTCGTTTACCGCGCAGATCGACCGGTTCATGCGGCCACATCTGGGTCCGATAGGACTCCCCGGTGAACCGCTCGACGCCCGGGAACGGCGGCTCGAGGGGTGCCGACAGCCCACCGGTGGCGAAAATCAGGTAGCGGGACCGGAACCGCTCCCCCGATTCGATGGCGACATCCCACCGCACCGAGTTCTCGTCGTAGTCGGCGGTGACCACCCGGGCGCCGGTCCGGATATCGCGGCGCAGATCGAACCGCTCCACGACATGGTCGACATAGCGCAGGATCTCCGGTTGCGCCGCATACCTTTCCGTCCAGGTCCATTCCTGTTCGAGCTCCGGGGAGAAGGAGTACGAATAGTCGATGCTCTCCGCATCGCAGCGCGCACCCGGATAGGTATTCCAGTACCAGGTGCCGCCGATCCCGTCGGCTGCCTCCAACACCCGTACCGAATATCCCTGCTGCCGGAATCGGTGCAGTGTGTACAGCCCGGAGAATCCGGCACCCACGATGAGAACATCGAATTCCTCGACCGCCATGATCAACTCGCAATTCTGCTCGAGGAGAAGGTAGAACGTGTTCCACCGTAGGCGGCGATCGCGCACCGACAGGGTGGTTCGGCGCACTGTCCCGGCGTGCGGGACGCCGGGTTGCCAAACTGGGCTGAGCCGTCCCCGTCGAACTCACCGCCGCTCAGGCGGTGACGGACTCCCGCTCAGCACCGTCGAAAGGCGGATAGTTCTCGCCACCGGTTCGCGCGGCCGCGTCGATGTAATCGGCCAGAGCGTGGCGGGAGCGAGCGAGCTTGTCGATCTGATCGTCGATTCGCCGCAGCCGAGACCGCATCGCGGTCAACAACTCCGGGCATCCGGGCAGCTCCGGGGCCTCGCCGACCGCGCAGGGCAGCAGATACGCGATGTCCTCGGACGACAGCCCCGCGTCGAGCAGGTGCCGGATCTGCTTCACCCGCAGTATGGCGCCCTCGTCGTACTCCCGGTAGCCATTCGTGCCGCGGTCCGCCTCCAGGAGACCCTGTGCCTCGTAGTAGCGCAGCTGATGGGCATTGACGCCCGCCCGCCGACTCAATTCACCGATCCGCATCGAATCCTCACTTGACCTTCACACCGGTATCAACGTTGATGATGCTGTCATGACCGACACCACCGAAACACCCGTGACAGTTATCGGACTCGGGCTGATGGGCCAGGCACTCGCCCACGCCTTTCTGAAAGCAGGGCATCCCACCACTGTATGGAACCGGACGGGGGCCAAGGCCGACGATCTGATCCGCGAGGGTGCACGGCTGGCACCGACCGTCGCCGAAGCGCTTACGGCGGGTTCGCTCACGGTCATCTGCGTCACCGACTACCCGGCCATGTACGAACTGCTCGGTGCGAGCGATATCGAGCTGGACGGCACCATGTTGATCAACCTGACCTCGGGTGACTCGGCGCAGGCTCGGGAAGCCGCCGACTGGGCCGAAAAGCGCGGTGCCCGGTACCTGGATGGCGCGATCATGGCCGTCCCACCCGCGATCGGGACCGCCGAGGCGGTGATTCTGCACAGCGGGCCGGAGTCGGACTTCGACGCGCACAAGTCGACCCTGGACGCGCTCGGCACCATTACCTACCTCGGCGCGGATCACGGGCTGGCGTCGCTGTACGACATGGCAGGTCTCGCCATGATGTGGAGCGTCTTGAACGCCTGGCTACAGGGCACCGCCATGCTCCGGACGGCCGGTATCGACGCCGCGACGTTCGCTCCCTTCGCGCAGCAGATCGCCACCGGTGTGGCCGAATGGCTGCCCGGCTACGCCGAACAGATCGACAGCGGCTCCTTCCCGGCCGAAGTGTCGGCGCTGGAGACCGACGCGCGGGCCATGACGCATCTGATCGAGGAAAGCGAGGCGGTGGGTGTCAACGCCGAACTGCCGAGGCTGATCAAGGCGATGGCCGACCGCTCGATCGCCGCCGGACACGGCGGTGAGCAGTATCCGGTGCTGATCGAGGAGTTCAGCAAGCCCGGCGACGCCTGACCGAGCCCGACCGACGGCGGCGGCCTCCTCTCTCGACAGCTCGATTCGCGAGAAGGTCGCCGACTATGGGACTCCACATATATGTGCGCTAACCTATATCCATGTCCCTGCGGCACGCGATCCTCGGGCTCCTGTCCATCAAGCCGATGAGCGGCTACGAGTTGAAGAAGGTGATCGACGAGAGCGTCGGGCATTTCTGGTCGACGGATCAGTCGCAGGTGTATCGCACACTCGCGGATCTGGTGGACGGCGGGCTGGCTTCGCGGCGCACGATCGTGCAGGAGGAGCGCCCGAATATGCACGTACACAGCGTGACCGACCGCGGCCTGGCCGAGCTGGACTCCTGGCTCACCGCACCGCTGCGGATGCCGCCGACGCGCGATCCATTCCTGGCGCGCCTGTTCTTCGCGGACCGGTTACCGCCCGAGCGGATCCGCGAACTCCTCGATGCCCGGCGACGGGAGCTGAGCGAGGAGTTGGCGGCATTGGAGACGCTCGCCGTCCCCGCCGAGGCCGCCGATCTCGGGCAGGAGCTGCGGTTGGCCACGCTCGACTACGGCATCAGCGTGGGCAGGGCCGAAATCGCCTGGCTCGATAGCACGCAACGGCGGCTGGAACGGATTACGCCATGAGAACGCCCAGCTCGACCGAACTCGATCGCATCGCGGCGCGCTGCGCCGCCAAGCCGAAGGTATCGGCGTTCGGCGCCGCGATCGAACAGCCGTCGACCGGATTCACCTGGGAGTACGGCGAATCCAAGCGGCCGTACTTCATCGCGAGTATCACCAAGCTCTATACCGTCGCGATGATAATGCAGCTGCGCGATGAGCGGGCCCTCACCCTCGACACCCGCGCGGCGGAGATTCTCGGTGTGGACACGATGCGCGGGCTGAACGTGCACGACGGTCACGACTATGGTCCGGCGGTCACGGTACGCGAGCTGCTGAGTCAAACCTCCGGCATACCTGACTATTACGATCAGAAGCGGCCGGACGGCACCACTTTCGCCGACGATATGATCCGGGCCGACGCCGCCTGGAGTTTCGACGACTTTCTCGACATGGCCAGGAGTCTGCCGAGCCGATTCACCCCCTCCGAGCCGGGCCGGGCGCAGTACTGCGACACCAACTACCAGCTACTCGGGCGAGTCATCGAGGTCGCCACCGCCGGGAGCTTCGCGGACGCGCTGCGTCGCCGCGTGCTCGAACCGCTTGGCCTGCAACATACCTGGCTGTTCACTCCGCAAACCCTGGACCGCTATGACGAGGTCGCACCACTGCGACACGGCCGCATCCCACTGCGTATCCCGAAAACCATCGCTTCATTCCCCCCGGACGGCGCGGTGGTGTCGACGGCCACCGACCAACTACGTTTCCTGCGCGCCTTCATCACCGGCGAACTGTTCCCCGCCCAGTACCTCACCGAGATGACCGCACAGTGGAATTCGGTGTTCTCACCCCTGGTTCCCATCCACTACGGCGTAGGTCTGATGCGCTACCGCCAGCCCCGCTGGCAAACCCCCTTCGCCCCGGCCCCGGCCATGATCGGCCACTCCGGAGCCTTCGGCACCGTCCTCTACTATGTCCCCGACCGCGACCTCTATCTCGCCGCCACCGTCAACCAGATGCGCGCCGTCAGCCTCCCCCACATCCTCCTACTGCGACTCGCGTACCGATTCCGTCGACAAACAGTGCGGACCAGCGCCTGAGCGGCTGGATAGAAGTCCCGAACGCCCCGCCCTCGTCATTCCGGCATGCCTTTGGCCGGAATCCACACCCGAATGGCACCGCACAGTGTGGATTCCGGCCAAAAGCGCGCCGGAATGACGGGGTGAGTACGCCGTGAATCATGGTGGATATCGCGCTAGCCGCGCGTCCCGACCACGCGGCGAATCTCCTCCAGCGGATACCGTGTCTCCCGGCTCTCCTGCTGGAGCTCGCGGAAGAAGTCCGTCATCACGGCGGCCACGGGCGCATGGTGGGCGAGTATCGCCGCGGCCCGCGCTGGGATCCCAGCGGGCGGCTCACCTCGGGCATATGCGCGAATCTGGTCTCTCCGCTCTTCTCCCCAATACCCGTGCAGTTCGGTGACCAGCCAGGTCACCAGGTAGTAGATCGAATAGCACCGGTCGTAGGTCCGGTGCCGTTCGAAGAAGGCGATCTCCTCCCGCGACAGCGCGAATGCGGCGGAGATCGCGAGGCCGTAGTCGGCGAAATAGAGGCGCTGGCCGTCGGTCAGGATGTTTTTGAAGTGGGCGTCGAAGTGCAGCAGGCCGCGATCGTTCATGAACGCGATGCCCGCTGCCAGGTCGCGGTCGACGAGCGCGCAGGCCCGGTCGGCGGCCTCGTCCCCGGCGGATATCTGCTCACCCAGCCACTGGTGCAGGTTCTGCGGGATGTACTCCAGGAACAGGGCGATGCTCGCGGAGGCTCCCTCGAGTGCCTCGATCCGTTGGCGCACTTGCGATCCGCCACCCCAGTAGGCGACAACCCGGTCCACATCGGCGAGCTCCTCGGGCAGCGGCGTCGAGTCCGGCAGCACCCGCCAGTGGTACATGAGCGGGAAACCCACGTACTCCCCCACCAACACCCAGTCCGTCGTCATGGTGTGCACCGCGAGCTCACGCCAGGCCCCGAAACCCGGGCCGCCGATGCCGTATTGGCAGCGGACGGGCAGCTCGAACATATTCGCCGTCGACCGGACATTCTCCGGTTGCCGCTCCAAATCGGTGAGCGGCACCCGCTTCACGAAAACCGGGACACCCGAGACTTTCAGGAGGGCCGACTTTCCGCCGATTCCGGAGCCGATCGGCACGGCCGCGTCCACGAGTTCGCGCAGCGCGCGATCACTGTGCAGGGCAAGGGCTGTGGAGACAGTGCGGTGGGCATTCAGCCGGGCTTTGTGCGAATTCCCGGTCCGGCGCGATGACGCGCGCACTCAGGAGGCGGAGCGTTGGGCGTGCGCGGGGCTGGGCTGCCAGATATCGGCGAGGGTGTCCAGGGGGAGGTCGAGGGCACGGCTCAGGGCGACGATGGTGCCGAAGGCGGGGGTGGGCAGGCGGCCGGATTCGATTTTGCGCAGCGTCTCCGGGGAGATTCGGGCGGCCCCAGCCACCTCGGTGAGGTCGCGGGCGGCGCGGGCGGCGCGCAGCGCGGTGCCCAAGCGGCGACCTGCTTCGATCTGGGCCGGGGTGAGCGGGAGTCGAACCATGGCCGCCACTCTACGGTTTGGTATTTAAATACCGCAAGTGGTTAGAGTGGTATTTAAATACCGAGTTGGAGGTTGTGATGGTGGAGTTGAAGTCCCCGGCCGAGATCGAGCGCATGCGGGTGACCGGGCGATTCGTCGCCGAGGTGCTGGGTGAGCTGCGCGAGCGGGCGCGGGTCGGGGTGAATCTGCTCGAGCTGGAACGCCACGTGCGCAAGCGGATCGAGCAGCGCGGCGCGGTGTCGTGCTACTGGGACTACGCACCCTCGTTCGGACGCGGACCGTTCCGCAATACCGTCTGCCTGTCGGTGAACGACGCTGTGCTGCACGGCCTTCCGTTCGACTATGCGCTGCGTGACGGCGATGTGCTCACCACGGACCTCGCTGTCAGCATCGACGGCTGGGTCGCGGATTCGGCCACCACGGTCATTGTCGGCACCCCGGACGCCGAGGACACCCGTCTGGTGCGCGCCACCGAGGAGGCGCTCGCCGCGGCCATCGCGGTCGCCCAGCCGGGCAATCGCATCGGCGATATCTCCGCCGCCATCGCCGCCGTGGCCCACGGATACGGCTACGCGGTGAATACCGAATTCGGCGGCCACGGCCTCGGCCGCACCATGCACGAGGACCCGCACATCGCCAATCACGGCCGCCCCGGCCGCGGCTACCGCCTCCGGCCTGGCCTCACCGTCGCCATCGAACCCTGGTTCGCCCGCACCACCGCCGAGGTGGTCACCGACCCGGACGGCTGGACCATCCGTTCCGCCGACGGCTCCCGCACGGCGCACTCCGAACACACCATTGCCATTACCGCCGACGGACCGGAAATCCTGACCCTGGCCGCCTGAGCCCGCGCCGTCAGCCCTCCTTGGACAGCCAGTCCGCCAGATCGCCGACAATGCTCAATTCCTCGGCAATGACGGCTCGATCGGCATCCGAGAGTTCCAATTCGCCGATTTTGCCGCGCAATTGCTCCACCCTGTCGGAATCGCCTGCGGCGACGGCGATTTCGGCGAGTTGGGCGAGCGCCCGCCCCCGCTCCACCGCCGGAGCCGTCGCACCGAAGCGCTTCAGCCCGGCTTCGATGGCGCGGGCGGCGGCCTTGTCGTCGAGCTTGGACTCACGGAGGATGCGGGCATTGTCGAGGACGCGCGCCAGACCCTCGAGGTCGGTCGAGCCGCCGTATTCGACATCGGGTTCGTCACGGCGGATATAGATGACCGAGTTGCCCACCGGATCCACCACCGTGAAACGAGTTTGGCCCGGGCGGAACCGGGTGATGCGCGGAATGCCACGAGCGGGCACCCGGCCGTAGCGCGCGCGCAGGGCGGCCGTGAAATCCGCGTGCAATTCCTCGACCTCGTCCACCAGCGCCAGACAACCCACGTATGCCGATTCGGCGTCGACACCATCCTTCGGCGTGGGGCCGAAGTGCAACTCGTAGCCGTCGCGCTCGACCACCCCGTAGGTATACGGTCGCGTCTGCTCACTGGTCACCCGGTAGCCGAGGGTGCGGTAGAAGTCCAAGGTCTCGGGCAGGTTCCCGCCCCACATCACCGGTATCGACATCCCAGCCATTCCCGAATCACCTCTTTTGGATCAATTCCAGCTAGTCAAGTTTGATTACCCCAGGCTAGAACCGGTCCGATCCAGAAGTCAAGTTTGAGTACCATGACTACGCACGCTCACCTCTGCGGTAGGAGATTCGCGATGTCGGCTGTACGCCTGCTCGTACTCGGCGTGGTTCGCCGCCATCGGCAGCCGACCTACGGCTACGCGGTACGCCAGGAACTGCTGTCCTGGCGCGCCGAAACCTGGACCAACGTCAAACCCGGCTCGATCCACCACGCGCTCAAACAACTCGCGAACGAGGGCAGTCTGCGCATTCTCGGCACCGAGGGCAGCACCGTGGGCCCGGGCCGCACCCTGTTCGATCTCACCGACACGGGCGAGCAGGAATTCCTGAGACTCCTCGAAACCGCACTGACGAGTATCGATATGGAAGAACTCGGCGCGGGTATCGCCTTCATGGATGCCCTCCCCCGCACGCGGGTCATCGAACTGCTCCGGCAGCAGCAACACAACAGCAGCGAGATCCGGGACGGGCTCACCGCCATGATTCCGGAATTCCCGAGCCGCTACGAAGCCCCGTATTCACCGGATCTCCTGGAGCTGTGGACCGGCGTATTCGCCAACCTCACCAGCTGGACCGGCGGCCTCCTCACCCGCCTGGAAGCGGGCGAATACCGCATGGCGGACGATCCGGTCACGCCCGAGGCGGCGGATGCGGGATAAGCTGCGGGCGTGGATAACCCGTTCGGCCCCGTGGGCACCGCGAATTACGTGCTGCTGACCACCTTCCGCAAGGACGGCACCCCGGTCGGCACCGCCGTATGGGCGGCCCTCGACTCCGGTCGCCTCTATATCTGGACCGTCACCGACAGCTGGAAGGTGAAGCGGTTGCGGCGCAATCCCCAGGTCACCCTGCAGCCCTGCGATGTCCGGGGGAAACCGCACGGTGACGTGGTCAAAGGCAAGGGCATCGTCCTGGACGCCGAGGGCAGCGACCGCGCGCGCGGGTTGATCAAGCGCAAGTACGGGCTGATGGGCTGGATCACCGTCCAGGGCAGCCAGCTGCGGCGCGGCAAGAACGGCACCATCGCGCTGGAGATCACCGCAGACGACTGAGCGGCGAAACACCCCGAGATGCCCCCGGGGGCGACGAGTGCGGCGCCCTCCAGGATGAAGAACTAGGTTGCCTTGCGGGGTGACGAACTAGGGGCCCTCCAAAGTGACGAACTGAGTGCCTGCTCAGAGGCTCTACGCGCAACACCCCTCGTCATTCCGGCGTGCTTGTGGCCGGAATCCACACCCGAAGCGCCTGCCACACAGTGCGGATTCCGCCGAGAAGCGCGCCGGGTAACCGGGGCGGTGCGCCATGAGACGTGCGGTACTTTCGGCACCACGCTCAGGTGCCCTGTGGGGTGATCGCGAGCCCCACGGATCCGTCCGCTCCACGAAACAGCTTGTGCCCCTTGATGGCAATGGTGCCGAGGAGTCCGTACTTCCGGGCGAGCGCGCCGCGCACACCTTCCGTACCGGCGGCGTCGAGAATCTGCGCGGTTCCCGCTAGCACCTCCTGGCCGCGCGGCTTACCGCGGTTATCGCAGATCCGCAGGGTGACCTGCGGGTTGCGGCGGATCCGCTTGACCTTCCAGGCTTTCGAGTTGGTCCACACCACGATTCGGTCCCCGTCGGGCGCGACCCAAACGGGGGTGCCGACGGGCGTGCCGTCTTTCTTGTAGGTGGTGAGCAGCGCGTGTCTGGCGTCGGCCACATCTGTCCATGTCATGCCACCACGGTAGGTGCGCCGCGGGGCGCACACATCCGTCCCGAAGCGCAGCGCCGCCTACGACCGCCGGCGGATCGGCGCGGTGGACACCCCGATGCACAACTCCACCGCCGGATCACCCACTGTCCGGCGGTGGAGCGGACGGCCGATCGCACGGTTCAGCTGACTACCGCTGTCCCGCGATAATGGCCCCGAGCAGACCTCCGACGCCGCAACCGATAATCGCGCCGACGAAGAAGAACCAGATACCGATCACAATGCCGACAACGCATCCGATGAGCGCTCCGGCGACAATCGAGCCGGCGTCGGCCACATTCTGTAGCGCGACCGTTTCGAGGTTCGGCGCGGCCACATCGGCGGCATTGGCCGGTGTCACGGTAAGGGTGGTGCCGGTGGCGTCCAGGTGCGGCACCACCTGAACCGCTCGATCAGCCAGCTGGTAGGTCGTCGGAATCGCACCGACGGCCGCACCGTCGGGCGCGAGGACGATCACCGAATCATGACCCACTTCGAAGCGGCCCGAGGCCAGGGTGGTGGTGACGGCGCCGCGATCGGGAGCGAGGGTGGTGGTGTACTCGACCCCTCGGTCGACACCACTGATTCCCGGTCCGGCGACTCCGATTTCGCCGTGTGCGGTCGTGGCGGCAACGCCCAGCGCGGCAATGGAAAGTAATGCGGTAGCGGTGAATTTGGCGATACTCATAATGACTACCTAATCGAGAAGCCGATTCACCTCAGGGTACGAGTATGCGAATTCGATCGATATCGTCGAATGGGGACGACTCGATAGATGCGGCGAATCGGGGAATCGAATTCCAATTGTTGTTCCCTCGAACGGGATTGAATAGTTCCGACGCCATCCCCGGCGCAACGTCGGAACTATTCTTATGTTCCTCTCAGAATCCCGCAGGCGGAAGACCCCTGCACAGGGGTTGTCCGCCGATGTCCTCTGCCGTGCCGCCGCTGCCGCTCTACTCCAATTCGCCTTCGGTTTCCAGGTACACCTGGCGCAGTCGGTCCAGGGTCTCGGCTTCGGGCTGCTCCCAGAGCTTCCGCTCGGCCGCCTCCAGCAACCGTTCCGCAATACCGTGCAGCGCCCAGGGATTGGACTGTTCCATGAATTTGCGATTGGTCTCGTCGAATACGTAGCTCTCGGCGAGCTTTTCGTACATCCAGTCGGCCACCACATTCGTGGTGGCGTCGTAGCCGAAGAGATAGTCGACGGTGGCGGCCATTTCGAACGCACCCTTGTACCCGTGTCGCCGCATGGCGTCGAGCCAGCGCGGGTTCACCACGCGGGCCCGGAACACCCGGGTGGTTTCCTCCGAAAGTGTGCGCGTCCGAACTGCATCCGGGCGGGTGCTGTCACCGATATAGGCTTCCGGATTCTTACCGGTGAGCGCGCGCACCGCGGCCACCATGCCGCCGTGGTACTGGAAGTAGTCGTCGGAGTCGACGATATCGTGTTCGCGGGTGTCGGTGTTCTTGGCCGCCACCGCGATTCGGCGATAGGCCGAGCGCATATCGTCGGCGGCGGGTGCGCCGTCGAGGTCACGGCCGTAGGCGTAGCCGCCCCAGGTGGTGTACACCTGCGCGAGGTCGTCGTCGGTGCGCCAGCTCTTGGAGTCGATGAGCTGGAGCAGCCCCGCGCCGTAGGTGCCGGGCTTGGAGCCGAAGATGCGGGTGGTGGCGCGGCGGGCGTCGCCGTGCGCGGCCAGATCCGTTTGCGCGTGCGCGCGAACGTAATTGGATTCGGCGGGTTCGTCGAGGTCGGCGACCAGGCGCACCGCGTCGTCGAGCAGGGCGAGCACGTGCGGGAAGGCGTCGCGGAAGAAGCCGGAGATGCGCACGGTGACGTCGATACGCGGACGCCCCAGCTCCTCGAGGGAGATGGCCTCCAGTGTGGTGACGCGGCGGCTGGCCTCATCCCACACCGGCCGCACACCCAGGAGTGCGAATACTTCGGCGATATCGTCGCCGGAGGTGCGCATGGCGGAGGTGCCCCAGACCGACAGACCCACCGACTTCGGGTATTCGCCGTGATCAGCGAGGTAGCGTTCCAGGAGCGAATCCGCCATGGCCTGACCGGTTTCCCACGCCAGCCGCGACGGGACGGCCTTGGGGTCGACGGAGTAGAAGTTGCGGCCGGTGGGCAGCACATTGATCAGGCCGCGCAGCGGGGAGCCGCTGGGTCCGGCAGGAATGAATCCGCCATTCAACGCGTGCAGGATGCGCTGGATTTCGATTCCGGTCTGGCGCAGGCGCGGCACCACCTCGGTGGCGGCGAATTCCATGACGGACCGCACGGCCGCCAGTCGGGCGGCGGGATCGGTGATCTCCCCGGCGGTTTCGGCCCGGCCCACCAGCGCCTCGGTCACCGGTCCGATGGCCTCGACCGCCCAATCGGCCTCCCCCATGGCGGCGACGAGTTCGCGGGCACGCGACTCGAAGGTATCGACGCGTCCACGCGATTCGTCCCCGGCTTCGCTGAGCCCCAACGCTTCTCGCAGACCGGGGACCGACATTTCGCCGCCCCACAGCTGCCGTGCGCGCAGCATGGCCAGCACGAGATCGATTTCGGTCTCCCCGCTGGGTGCCTGGCCGAGAATATGCAGTCCGTCGCGGATCTGTACGTCCTTGATTTCGCACAGCCAGCCGTCGACGTGCAGCAGCATATCGTCGAAGACGTCCTCGTCCGGGCGTTCGGCCAGCCCGAGATCGTGGTCCATCTTGGCGGCGCGCATGAGCGTCCAGATCTGCTGGCGGATGGCGGGCAGCTTGGCCGGGTCGAGTGCGGAGATATTGGCGTGTTCGTCGAGGAGCTGTTCCAAACGCGAGATATCGCCGTAGGTTTCGGCGCGCGCCATGGGCGGGATCAGGTGGTCGACCAGGGTGGCGTGGGCGCGGCGCTTGGCCTGGGTGCCCTCGCCGGGATCGTTGACCAGGAACGGGTAGATGAGCGGCAGATCGCCGAGCGCGGCATCGGTGCCGCAGGAGGCCGACATGCCGAGCGTCTTACCGGGCAGCCATTCCAGGTTGCCGTGCTTGCCCAGGTGCACCATGGCGTCGGCCCGGAATCCCTCGGGTGCGGCGAGCCAGCGGTAGGCGGCCAGGTAGTGGTGGCTGGGCGGCAGATCCGGGTCGTGGTAGATGGCGACCGGGTTCGCGCCGAAACCGCGCGGCGGCTGGACAATGAGGACGATATTGCCGAATCGCATGGCGGCGATGACGATTTCGCCCTCGGGGTCGGCGGAGCGGTCGACGTAGAGCTCTCCGGGCGGCGGACCCCACGCCTCGATCACGTTCTCGCGCAGATCATCCGGGAGGGTGTCGAACCAGGCGGTATAGACGTCCGCGCCGATGCGGATCGGATTGCCTTCCAGCTGTTCGGCGGTCAACCAGTCCGGGTCCTGCCCACCGGCGGCGATGAGGGCGTGGATGAGTGCGTCGCCATCCCCCTGCTCGAGTCCGGGAATCTCGCCGGGAGCGCCGATATCGTAACCGGCGGAACGCATTTCCTGGAGCAAGGCGATGGTGCTGGCCGGGGTGTCGAGGCCGACGGCATTGCCGATCCGGGCATGTTTGGTCGGGTAGGCCGACAGCATCAGCACCACGCGCTTGTCGGCATTGGGGATGTGGCGCAGCTTGGCGTACCGCACCGCGATCCCGGCGACGCGGGCCGCGCGTTCCGGGTCGGGCACGTAGGTGGACAGGCCGTCGGCGTCGAATTCCTTGAACGAGAACGGCACCGTGATGATGCGGCCGTCGAATTCCGGCACCGCCACCTGGGTGGCGACATCGAGGGGCGAGAGGCCGTCGTCATTGGCTTCCCACTGTTCGCGGCTGCTGGTGAGGCAGAGTCCCTGCAGGATGGGCACATCCAGGTCGGCGAGCTCACCCACATCCCAGGCTTCGTCCTCCCCGCCGGCGGAGGCGGTGGCGGGTTTGGTGCCACCGGCGGCGAGGACGGTCACCACGAGCGCGTCGGCTTCGCGCAGGCGGGCGAGGAGTTCCTGATCGGCGGTGCGCAGCGACGCGCAGTACAGCGGCAGCGCCCGCGCTCCGGCATTCTCGATGGCCTCGCACAGTGCATCGATATAGCTGGTGTTTCCGGCCAGCTGCTGCGCGCGGTAGTAGACGACAGCGACGGTCGGCGCATTGTCGGCCACCGGGCGCGCGGTGCGCTCCAGCTCCCCCCATGTGGGCATATCGACCGGCGGTTCGAAGCCGTGGCCGGTGAGCAGCACCGTGTCGGACAGGAAGTTGTGCAGCTGCAACAGGTTGCCCGGTCCGCCCGCGGCGAGATAGTTGTGCGCGTCGGTGGCGACACCGATGGGCACGGTGGAGCATTCCATGAGTTCGGCGTCGGGTGCGAGTTCACCGCCGAGCGCGACCAGGGGAATACCGGTGGCGCGCACCGCGTCCAGGCCCTCCTCCCAGGCCCGGACGCCGCCGAGGATGCGCACGATCACCAGATCGGCGCCGTCGAGGAGGGCGGACAGATCCTCCGGCAGCAGGCGCGCGGGATTGGCGAGCCGATAGTCGGCTCCGCTGGCGCGCGCGCTCAGCAGATCGGTGTCGGAGGTGGACAGCAGCAGAATCACAGGTTCGGCCTTCCTAGGGTGACGCGCCCAGCACGGTTCGAGCCCATCGGGAAGGTCTGACTGTCACAGTGGCGCGACCGCACCGGAATTGCACCGGTTTCTTCTCATCCGACGAGCACCCGGACTCTATCGCGCACCGATCACGGTGCTGCAAATCTGTTCCGGTTCCCTGGTGCCGAGCCGAGCCGCGGGCGTACGCTGCGAGGATGCCGAACACTCCGGGTTGGGTCAGGCGGAATCGCTTTGCTGCCTGGTCAGGGTACTTTTGCATACTGGTTGCCTTCGCAACGCTGGCCATGGCTTTGACCGCCGCCGGCACCGGACATTCCGATATGGCCGTGCTCGCGGGCGGAATCTGCGCGGCCACCCTCCTCTTCGCACTGATGCTGTTGAGTACCACGGTCCACCGCGATCACCTCGAGAACCACAATGTGCCGAGTCTGCTCAATGACACCTGGTCGGTCACCCCGAGTTGGGCGCGCGAACGCGGCGCGCCCCAGGCCGACGAGTCGCACCGGATGGGCTGACCCCGTCGAAGGAATGACAGCGTCCCCGCCTCGCAGTGGGGGCGCTGTCGCATTTCCGTAGTCTGGACTGGTCATGACTCGAACCGATTCCGATTCCTGCCCCGGTGTGCTGCGGTTGCACGAGGCGGCCGATGGTCCGCTCGCCCGTATCCGTGTGCCCGGTGGACACCTGCGACCGTCACAGTTGCTCACGCTCGCCGAGGCGGCGCGCGATCTGGGCGACGGCACGATCGAGCTCACCTCGCGCGCGAATGCGCAACTGCGGCAGGTGCGGGACGCGGTCGAGTTGGAGAGCCGGCTCGAGGCGGCCGGGCTGTTGCCCAGCGCCACCCATGAGCGGGTGCGCAATATCATCGCCTCTCCGCTGTCCGGACGCGTCGGCGGCTGGACCGACGCGCACGGACTGGTCCCGGCTCTGGACGCGGGTTTGCGGGCCGATCCGCGCTTGGCCGAACTGCCCGGCCGGGTGCTGTTCACCGTCGATGACGGTCGCGGTGATGTCAGCGGGCTCGGGGCCGATATCGGCCTGCACGCGATCGACGACAGCGACTATGCCCTGCTCCTGGGCGGGTCCGACTCCGGACTCCGGGTGCCCGCCGACCGGGCCATCGAGCTCGTGCTCAGCGCGGCACACGGCTTCCTCGATCTGCGCGACGGGCAGTGGCGTCTGCACGAGATCCCGAACGGCCCCACCGCCCTCGCCGACCGCCTGCTGGTCGACCATCCCGACCTCGCCACCGCCGAGGTCATGGAACTCGCCGCGCGGCACAATATTCCGATCGGCTGGCTGAATCAGGCCGATGATCTGGTGGCATTGGGCGCGGGTGTCCCGCTGGGGATCCTGCCCGCCCGGACCGCCGAATTCATCGCCGCCGTCGAGCGCCCGGTCTTCCTCACCCCGTGGCGCAGCATTTTCATGACCGATATGGACGAGTGGACGGCCGAACAGGTGGTTCGGGTACTCGCCCCCATGGGCCTGATCTTCGATTCCGCGTCCCGGTGGCTCCAGGTGACGGCCTGCGCGGGCCAACCCGGCTGCGCCAAATCGCTGACCGATATCCGCGCGGACGCGGCGGCCGCCGTCGAGGAGGGCCGCGTGCTCCCATCGGGTACGCCGCAACCCGCACTGACCGACCTGACCGCCGCGGAGGTCGTCGCCGCGGGCCGTCAGCATTGGTCGGGCTGCGAACGCCGCTGCGGCCGTCCGCGCGGCGCGGTCACCGATATCGTCGCCGCCCCGGGCGGCTACCGGCTCACGCCACCACGGTCGTGAAAACCGCGCGGGTTCTGGCGCGGATACCGGAGACGCCTATGCTTCGGCCGCGCCTGCTGCGCAAACGGCTCCTGCCCAGCGACACAACCGCTGAGCACCGCACGCCGAGATGATCACGCTATCTGGTGCGATCGGTAGACGCTGGTGGAACTATGACCCCTGTGCGATCGCTTTCCCGCCTGGTAGTTCCGGCCGCTGTGTTTCTGGTTGTCTCTTGTTCGGGCAGTCCAGAGCCACAGCATGTTCCGGCTACCCAATCGACAACTCCTACCCGATCGACAGTCCCTGCCGTAGCGACGGTCGATGCCGACGGCGCGCTACTCGAGGGAATTCGGCTCGGCGAATTCGTTGTCCTTCCCGGAGACGTCGACCCGACCCTGACCCACCTTCCCTGGGACACCACTGCCATCGGCCCGTTGCCGAAGCACGCGCCGGGAGGCCCCGACTTCGACGCAGCGTTTCCCGGAGTCGCGACACAGCACAACATGCTGGCCGGATTCAAGACATACGGAGGCGCACCACAGGGGGTGGCCCGGCTGAGCCTGCGCATCGTGGTGATGCGGTTCCTCGACGCCGAGACAGCGGTACGGGCCGCAGATGAGCTGGCCGAGGTCGCAACGACGACAACCGGGATCTCGGACGACGACGTATATCAAGCGGCACCGCTGGCCGACGAACCTGAGGTCCGGTACAGCATCACCAAGCGCGAAAAATCGGTCGGCGTCAGGGCTTTCGCTCCTTATCACGAGTACGTGATCTACACCGGAGTCGACGCCGTCACCGAGGTCGATGCCGAGCGCACCACGAAACGAGCTATTGAGCTGCAGCGCCCACTGCTGGATTCCTTCGTCGCGACCGAACCCGCGAAATACGCTGAACTGCCGATCGATCCAGAAGGCGTGTACGGCTTGGCACTCGGGACCGGTTACCGGCGAGCCCGAGAGGGAACATACGGGCCGCGAGCGGCGTCGCTGATGATGTACGACCAACCGCGGATGCTGGCGCTGTTCGGCGACGTGGGTATGACAGCCGCAGGGGTCGCGGGCACAACCGTCTACCGCACCCGTGACAATGCCGCAGCACAGCAGCTGGCCATGGTTTTATCCGAATTCGTCGTGCGCCACCACAACTACGACGCTCAACTACTCGCCCCAGCTGCCACACCACCGGATTCACCGAACACACAGTGCTGGTCCACTCTCGCCGGGATCAGATCCTGGTACTGCCTGGTCACCGAAGGCCGCTACGTCGGAGAAATCTGGGAGGGGTCGAAGACCGAAGCCCACGATCTCGCCATACAACAGGCCAGGGCCCTGTTGACGGCCCGGTAGACCCCCGCGAACCGGATGGCAACACACGCTGCGGTTGCCGATCCGGTCGACTTCGAAGCGTGCCAGGCCGGACCACAACAGCGGCCACCCGAATTCGCAGCCGCTCGCCCGGCGAGGTAATCACGGTTTCTGCGCCGGAAACCACCGTGCGGGACCGCCGAATCGGCGATCCCGCACGCGGGGTGCGGGTGAACGCCCTACGCGGTCCGCGCCAACAGTTGTTCGCGGCGGGCGGCTACCCGCGAGCCGGATTCGCGCCGGGCCATGCGGCGCAGCACGATCGGCGCGACCACCAGGCCGACGATCGCCCAGCCGCCGAGCACGGCGGCGGTTTCCCAATGCCGCCACGACTCACCGATTTCGGCGGCTACGGCGTCGGCCGGGAGCATGGCCGAGCGCATTCCCAATCCGAGCCAGTAGACCGGGAAGATCTGGGCGATCGGCTGCAGCCAATCCGGCATGGCGGTGATGGGGTAGAAAATGCCGGAGATGGCGATCAATCCCATGACGGGTAGTGAGATGTAGCCCGCCCCGCGTGGCCCGGAAATGAGCGAGCCCAGCATGGCACCGATCGATTGGGTGGCGACGAAACCGAGCGGCACCACCCATGCCAGGATCAGCACAGAGGTGGAGTCGAGGGTCAACCCGCCGACCAGGAATGCTCCGGGAATCAGCAGGACGGCCAGGTACGCCAGTACCGATCCGGATACGGTGACGAGCTTGCCGATGAAGTATCCCTGGATACCGCCGGGGATTATCTTGGCGCGCAGCAGGGTTCCGTCTTCGCGATCGGCGGCGAGGTATTGGATGACCAGCATCATTCCGAAGGCGACAAACATACCCAGCACACTCGGCAGCATGAAGGTCCCCAATTGGGTTCCGCCCGCGATGGTCCGGTCGCGCAGCAGGAACATCGCTACCAATGTCGCTACCGGCCAGAACATCTGGCCGATGAGCGCCGCACCACCGAAGGCTTGCCGCCATTCGACCAGTCCCCGCTGGATACCGGAGTGCACAACGGTCGCGGTCATGATGCCACCTCCAGAACGTCACCACGCCGAACCAGGCTGAGGTAGGCGTCTTCCAATGTGGCCCGGCGGATTTCGAGATCGGTGATATCGCGGCCGTGCCGGGTGAACAGGTCGTAGACGAATTCGGTGGAGTGCGGCGTGGATTCCACGAATGACCTTCCGTCACACCGCCATCGGACCTCGTCATTGCCGACGATATCGACGGCGAGCGTATCCGGAGTGCCGTCGGCGATAATGCGGCCGCCATCGAGGACGGCGATGCGGTCGGCCAGCTTCGCGGCCTCGTGCAGGTCGTGGGTGGTGAGCAGGATGGTGGTCTGCCCGGTGCGGGCCAGGCCCAGAATCACCTCGTGGAAGTCGCGGCGGGCCTCGGGGTCGAAGCCGACCGTGGGTTCGTCCAGGAACAGCACCTCCGGTCGCCCGACCAGGCCGACCGCCACATCCAGGCGGCGGCGTTGTCCGCCGGACAGCCGTTCGACACGGGTATCGGCCTGCTCGGTGAGGCCGACCGCGGCCACCAGGTCGTCGGTGTCCCAGGGCCGGGCGATCTCCGCCGTCGAGTGGTCGCCGTAATAGGAGCCCAGGTGCGCGAGCAGTTCGCGCACCCGCCACTTGCCGTGGTCACGCCAGGATTGCAGGACCACGCCGATCCGCGCCCGCCATCGATCGTCGCCGTGCGCCGGATCGACGCCGAGGACGGCGACCTGCCCGGCCGACCGCAGCCGGAAGCCCTCCAGGATCTCGATGGTGCTGGTCTTGCCCGCCCCGTTGGGTCCCAGCAGCGCCAGCACCTCACCGCGCCGGGCGGCGAAGGTGACCCCGGTGAGAACGTCCTTGTCGCCGTAGCGCATGCGCAACCCGTCGACCTCGATGGTCAGTTCGCTACCGATCATGACCGGGCTCCTCCGTGAGTGCGTCGAGCAGGCGCGATTCCAGCGCACCGCGGTCTATTCCGGCCAATTCCAGTGCGCGCGGGACGGTTCCGACCTGTGCCCGCACGATGCCCAGCAGTAGATGCGCGGGCTGTAATCGATTCGCCGACACCGAGGTGGCGCGCTCGATGGCCAGTTTGGCGGAGGCGCTCAAATTCGCCGGCGGCTCCACCGACCGGGTCGGCGGCGGCAACTCCTGAGCCAGATCGCCGATGCCGACCGCCCGCAGGCTGTGCACGAACTCCGCTTCCAGCGCCGAAACCAGCGAATCATGGTCGAGTCCAACGGCACCGAGCACATCGCGACTTGTCTTGTCCTGCCCCGCCGCGATGGCGAGGAGCAGGTGTTCCGCCTCGACGGTCGCCGATCCACTCTCGCGTGCTTCCGCACGCCCGCCCTCGACCGTCGCCTCGACGAACTTCCCGAATCCGGCCGTTTTCCCGAATGTCCGCATAATCAACGCCTTCTCCTCAATGCGACCTCACCGGCGATGAGCCGTTTCGCATGTTTCTTGTGCACTGCTTGCCGGGTGACCCCCAAGGCCTCGGCGACCTGCGGCCACCCCCAGTTCTCCCGCATGGCCTGTTCGACCGCGGCGTCCTCGAGGCGATCGGCCAATCGGCGCAGCGCTACGACTGCCGCCAGTGCGTCCGCGGATGACTTCGGTATGGGAATCTCATGCTCCGACATGCAAGCAACTGTAGTTGACTAAGCACCACTTAGTCAACCGAAGTTGCTATATCGATCGGGCTAGCGATCACGCCGCGACGCGAGCAGCCGAACTCCGGTAAGCGATAGACCCCCATGTGCTGCGCAAGCTGCGGCCCACCGCCGGAGCCGCGGCTCCCGAACACCGGGGATCGCGAGCCGCCCATCGCCGGAGCCCCGGCCGCCAGGCGTCGCACCCTTCCGACCTGGGACGCAGCGGTGGCCCCGACACCGTTGCCCGGTGTCGGGCCCGGCAGCGGGTGAGACCCGCAGACGGCGTGCCCGAAACCCGTCTGCCGATTGCCTGCGGATTCTGGACGCCAAGATCGCGCACTACGAGGCGATGTCCACTCCGACGAAGGCCTCGGAATCCGCGGTGGCCTCAGTTCGCTAACGCGGGACCGGCCCTCACCTTCCACCCCGGACTCCCGCCGCGCCGACGATCAGCAACCGCAGCGAACCCGGGGTCAAAGCTGTTGACACGGCATGTCGAACCAGTTGGAATGTCTTCCACTGATGGAGCGACTTTGCGCCAACTGTTGCCCACGCCGACTCCGGGGCACCGAGGTAGACAGGAGCGCGCTTGATGGATGACGGCGCTCGCGATCGTCGAGTCGCCGGCCGCCCGAGGATCAGCCGTCGAGGGTTCCTCGCGCTCGCCGCGGTATCGGCACTCCCGGGATGTAGCGGTGATCCGGTCCGGGTCCGGCTCGGTTCTGGCCGCGAGGGCGGGTTGTTTCACGAAATCGCCCACCTGCTGGCGGGCGTCGCCGCTGAGGGCGACACGGTCCGTATCCATCCGGTCACCACCGCCGGATCTCAGATGAACCTCGAGATGCTCGACCGTGGGGAACTCGATGCGGCACTCTCCCTCGCCGACGCGGCGCATGCGGCCAGTACCGACGGACTCGCGCTCGGGCGTCTGTATCAGGCCTATCTGCACATCGCCGTTCAGCCGGACGGCCCGATCATGCGGATCGAGGATCTCCGGGGTATGCGAGTGGATCTCGGCGTCGCGGGGTCAGGCGCGGCTATGACCGCTGAGCGACTACTTGTCACGGCGGGGATCGACCCCGCCGCCGATCTGATCGTCAGCCATCGACAGGTGTCGGATTCGGCACCCGCCCTGTACGCCGGTGAAGTCGACGCAATCCTTTGGGGTGGTGGCGTGCCGACACCCGGTGTCGACATTCCCGCCCGCATGCGTCTGCTGGATATCGGCAGCTGGGCCCCCGCCATGAAGGAGCGGTTCGGATTCGCGTACGACCACCTGGTGATCCCCGGGAACGCCTATCCGAACACCCCGGCCGTGAGCACCATCGGTGTCGCGAACCTCCTTATCGCCGCACCCGGGCTCGATCACGAGGCCGTTTCGGCGATGACGGAATTGCTTCTGCGCCACGGGAATCGGATCGTACCGCAACAGGCCCTGGGCATTCACTTCCTGGACAGACGCTGGCTCGTCGGCACCGGCGAGTTTCCGATGCATCCCGCGGCGATCGAAACACTTCGCGATTGGCACGGATAGGGAGGTGAGGTATGGCCAACAGCATTCTGTCACAAGCCAGCTCGCGGAACGTGCTGGACGTATGTCAAAGAACAGTAAAGTGTTTTCACCGCTGTTGCCTCCTGGCCAGGCAGCAAATACGTATGAACAATGTCCACATGGCCTTCCGGTAATAGGCGCGCGGCCGCCGCCAGCGTTCCACCCGCACAGCACAGTCAGCGACTGTCCGAGAACCCGGTGGATCGTGATGCGCGACTCGACCCGCCCGATGCCCCTGAACACGATGATGCCGGTACGGAACCGAGGGAATTCACCGCGTCCGCGGACCCACCGAGCGCCGTCGAGACAACAGATCCTACGAACACTTCCGATAACGATCCCCCCATGAGAGAAGATCGGACAGTGCGACTAGCAGTAGTAGAAGATGATGACGAAGTCGGCGATGCGCTCGTGGAGGTCCTCACCGACAACGGGTTCATCCCTGAACGCCAAACTCGGGGCGCGGATCTCCTGCTGTGGCACCGCCGCTACGACGCGGTAATTCTCGACCTCGGACTACCCGATGGTGACGGGCTCGACGTGCTGCGCCAACTCCGCGAGGTCAGTAAGGTACCGGTGGTGATCTTGACGGCCCGAGATGACGAACGCACCGTGGTCCGCGGATTACGTAATGGCGCTGATGATTTCATCGTCAAACCACCGCGCCTGGATGAACTGGTGGCAAGGTTGGAGGCGGTGACCCGGCGCGCTGTCACACAGTTGGGGCCGGTGGCTACCGAGGTGGTCACGGGTGATGTCCGTGTCGATCTCATAGCTCGCGAGGTCGAAGTCGGCGGCGAGCTGGTATTCCTCACGCAAAAGGAGTTCGAGCTGGTACGGATTCTGGTGGAACGACCCGGTTCAGCCGTGAGTCGCGAACTGCTCATGGACCGGGTCTGGGGCGACGCTTTCCTCGCCGTCTCCCGATCGCTGGATGTCCATATCTCGACCCTGCGCCAGAAACTGGGTCGGCCCGGGCTGATTGCCACGATCCGGGGCTACGGCTACCGCTGGGGAAAGTGACGATGGGGTCCGCTCTTGCGACGACGATTGCTGGTTGTATTACTGCTCTTTGCCTCATTGGCGGTGTATGGATTCATGGTTCCGCTGTGCATGACAGTCTCCACTTCACGAACCCAAGAGCTGTGGTTGAACCGATTCGTCTATGCCGGATGGTTCGCCGATCTCGCCGGGAAATCCATGGACAGTGGCGATCGGAAACCACTAGTCGACGAGATGGAGCGCTATCGCGAATTGTATTCGGAGAGGATTCTCGTGGTCGATGCGAGTGGTGTCGAATTCGCCAATACCGGCGTGGATACCTCGGCGCGCGGTGTCGAGAATGCCGTCGTCGCCGTCCGCAGCAATCGCCATGCGACCGGTCCCCCGCACCGCCTGCGTACCTGGGATCCGGACACGATGCTGGTCGCGTCTCCGATCGGGAGTGGGCTCCACATCAGGGGGGCAGTGGTTATCGAAGCGTCGACGGTGCGGGCGAAGTCCGAGATCACCGGCCTATGGGCGCTCATCTCACTCGGGGCGTCCACCGCACTCACGCTGTTCACCGGCGTCGCGCTGGGCCTGAGCCGCTGGTTGTTGCGTCCATTGTTCAAACTGTCCGACTCGGTTGCCGCACTGACCGAGACACTGCCCAGACCGCCCGACAAGAACCACAGCCCGTCGAAGACGGTCTCGGATTCCTATGGCGGATACTTCGGCCCGCCCGAGATACAGGAGTTGGCACGGTCGTTCGATTCGATGTCGACGGCCGTCTCCGACTCCGTGCATTCACAACGCCAGCTGGTCGCCGACACCGCCCATGCGATTCGGAATCCGCTGGCAGCGCTTGCCATTCGCTTACAAGCCATGGAAAAGGTGATTCCCGAGCAGGCACGTACATCGTTTTTGCGAGCCAGTTCCCAGGTCGACAGGCTCACCGCGATCCTCGACGGTCTGCTCAAACTGGCCGTTGCCGAGACTCCGGTGGGCTACGACCCGGCCCAATCCGACGCGCACTGGCCCGATCGCTGCGATGTGATGCGTGTGGTCGAGGACCGGGTCGAGGAGTGGCAGGTCGCCTTCGAAGTGGCGAATATGACGCTGACGGCGGAATATTCGCTCAGTGTGATCGAAGCCGCGATCCCTGCCGACGCGCTGGCGCAGATTCTCGATATCGCATTGAGCAACTCCTGCCGATACGCGGGATCGGGGGCGGCAACCGAGGTACGCGTCCGCGGTGAGTCCGAGCGCGCGACTATATCGGTGGTGGACAATGGGATCGGCGTCTCCGAGGACGAGATCACCAAGCTCACCACACGGTTCTTCCGAGGCGCATCCGCTGTACCGGGCGGCACCGGGCTCGGGTTGCCCATCGCCTCCGCGCTGGTTCAGCGATATCGGGGTGAACTACTGATAGCGCCGGTAACCCCACACGGGCTACACGTAGCGTTGCGGTTGCCGCCGGTGAAACCGGAAAGACCGATGAGCAGGGGCACAGCATGACTCTGCCGCAGTGACATCCGACCTTATACAGGCCGACAGTGGATCGAGCGATGAATAACCGCCACTCGCAGCTACCGCTGGAGATCCCGGCCGCCTTCACGATCGAGCCAGGCCCGACCGGATTCGTGCTGGATACTTCGAAGCTGCCCATACAGTTCGGTATCCAGCCTCTGGTCAAGGTCGGTGACTGGCCGATTCCGAACCTGACCTGGGGTGCCAGCCATCTCTCGACCCCCCAGGCGACCACGAGGTGACAGTGAGCACTTCACAACTCGGACTGGAATACGGCCCCGCACATATCATCGTCCCCGTGGCAGAAGGCCACATCACGCGTGTCTACTACAGTTCCCCCCGGCTGTACGAATTCTGGTGGCTCGGGTCGGTCATGTCGCCAGTTCATCATTGCCGTTCGGTGTGGTGGTGGCGCGGCGCTCGGATTTTATATTCGCTCGAGGGTCGGACAGCACGGTTGGTATGGCGGGGACCTATTACGATCTGCTCGCTGGGCAGCCAGGTCGAGCGATGCCGCTGTCAGACAGGTTTCAGCCGTCGACCAATTCCCGGTCCCCGACCGGGTCGAGTGAAATCGCCGTGCTGACCACGGACCCGGGGCGCGGGGCGCCCGGACGCCCGCCTTAGGGTGGACGCCATGTCCGACGTGCGCACCAGCTACCTCACCGACGGGGCCGAGATCTATCGGCGGTCGTTCGCCACCATTCGCGCCGAGGCGGAACTCGACCGGTTTCCGGCGGAGGTGTCGCAGGTGGTGGTGCGGATGATTCACGCCTGCGGGCAGGTCGATTTGGCCGGGGACGTCGAATACAGCACCGATGCGGTGGCGAAGGCGCGGGCGGCGCTACGGGGCGGGGCGCCGATTCTGTGCGACGCGAAGATGGTGGCGTCGGGGGTGACCCGTAAACGGCTGCCCGCCGATAACGAGGTGCTGTGCCTGCTCGATGATCCGCGGGTGCCGGAATTGGCGGCGGCCCTGGGCAATACGCGATCAGCGGCGGCCCTCGAACTGTGGCACGACCGCCTCGATGGTGCGGTGGTGGCCATCGGCAATGCGCCGACCGCGCTGTTCCACCTGCTCGACATGCTCGACGCGGGTGCGCCACGTCCGGCGGCGGTGCTCGGTATCCCCGTCGGATTCATCGGCGCGGCCGAATCCAAGCAGGCCCTGGCCGAATACGGCGATATCGAATTCCTGACGGTGCGGGGTCGCCGCGGTGGCAGTGCGATGACCGCTGCCGCCCTCAATGCGATTGCGAGCGAACAGGAATGAGCGGCAAGCTCTGGGGTATCGGACTGGGGCCGGGCGATCCGGAACTGGTGACGGTCAAGGCGGCACGGATTATCGGCGCGGCCGATGTGGTGGCGTTCCACAGCGCCCGGCACGGGCGCAGCATCTCCCGTGCCATCGCCGAACCGTATATGCGGCCCGACCAGGTGGAAGAACACCTCGTCTACCCGGTGACCACCGAGACCACCGACCATCCGGGCGGATACCAGGGCGCGATCGATGAGTTCTACGAGAGCGCCGCCGCCCGCCTCGCCGACCATCTGGCGGCCGGACGCTCGGTGGCGCTGCTCGCCGCCGGTGACCCGCTGTTCTACAGCTCCTTCATGCATATGCACCGCCGCCTGGCCGACCGGTTCGACACCGAGATCATTCCCGGCGTCACCTCGGTGAGCGCGGCCTCGGCCGCCCTCGGCACCCCGCTCGTCGAAGGCGAACAGGTGCTGACCATCCTCCCGGGCACCATGCCGGTCGAGGAGCTCACCGACCGCCTGCGCGGCGCCGACGCCGCCGCCATCATGAAACTCGGCCGCACCTACCCCGGTGTGCGCCAGGCACTTTCGGATTCCGGTCGCCTCGAAGGCGCGTACTACGTCGAACGTGCCAGCAGCACCCGCCAGCGCGTGCTGCGCGCCGCCGATGTCGACGAGGCCAGCGTCCCGTATTTCGCCATCACCCTGGTTCCCGGCCCGGAACCGGCCACGCCGATTCGTTTCACCGACGCCGCGAGCACCGCACAGCACGTCACGGCCGCCGTATCGCCAAGCGGTGCCGCACCGCACCATCCAGCGACGCCGAATGAGTTCGCGAAGCTTTCGCAGATCCTGGATTCCCGCAGCTCCAGCACGCCTGCCAGCGACGTGCCCGCCGCGGTTGCCGCAAACTCCGGGGTCGCGACAGCGGTCGGCGATACAGGAACCACTGGACCGGAATCCGCCAGCTCAGTGGAACCGGTTGCGGCCGGATCGCCCGGCGCGGATTCCGGCGAAGTGGTCGTGATCGGCCTCGGCCCGGGCGCGAGCGCCTGGACCACTCCCGAGGTGACCCGGGCGCTCGCCGAGGCCACCGATATCGTCGGCTACAGCACCTACATCAACCGGGTGCCGCAACGCCCCGGCCAGCGCCGGCACGCCAGTGACAATCGCGTCGAATCCGAGCGTGCCGCAATGGCTCTCGATATGGCCAAGAACGGCGCGAAGGTCGTGGTCGTCTCCTCCGGTGATCCCGGCGTTTTCGCCATGGCGGCGGCGGTGGTCGAGGAATCGGCCGATCCGCAGTGGCGCGATGTCCCGGTGCGGGTGCTGCCGGGGATGACCGCGGCCAGTGCGGTCGCGAGTCGCGTCGGCGCACCGCTCGGCCACGACTTCGCCATGCTCTCGCTCTCGGATCGTCTCAAGCCGTGGGAGGTGGTGGCGCGCCGGATCTCTGCGGTGGCCGCCGCCGATATGGCCTTCGCCGTCTACAACCCGGCCTCCTCGCAGCGCACCTGGCAGGTGGCGGCCATGCGGGACCTCGTGCTCGAGCACCGCAAACCGGGAACCCCGGTGGTACTCGGCCGCGATGTGGGCGGTCCGACGGAGTCGGTGCGGGTGGTGACGCTGGGTGAACTCGATCCGGCCGAGGTGGATATGCGTACCCTGCTCATTGTGGGCGCTTCCACCACCACGGTCTTCGACACGGCGGGCGGGCCGCGCGTTTTCACTTCTCGTCGCTATATCGACTAATATTCCAATGTGGAACATCGCGGGTATCGAAACAGCGCAGTAGAGGGCCCGGCCCGCACGATGAAGGCCCTCCGCACAGTGTTCGGCGTGGAAAGGGAGTGACCGTGGCAGACGATAAACGACGCCCGCTCAATTCGACGGCCGCGTCGCTACTCGGATTCCTGCACCAGGGCCCGATGTCCGGCTGGGATCTGGTCGCTCTCGCCCAGGACCGCATCGGCGACTTCTGGACCATCACCCAGAGCCAGGTGTACCGCGAACTGGCGACCATGCACCAGCACGGCCTGGTCGACAAGGGCGAAGCGGGCGCGCGCGACCGCACGCCCTACCGCATTACCGAGAGCGGCCGAGAGGCCTTCACCGAATGGATCGCCCGCGATCCGGGGCCGGAAACCATCCGCGTTCCGCTGCTACTCACCCTGTCGTTCGGTGAGTTCGTGGAACCCGAACGCCTGCAACGCATAATCGCCGCCAATCGCGAGATTCACGAACACCGCCTGTCCGGCTATCTGGGGGGCCATGACGAACAGCGAATCTCGCCCTTCGAACGCGCCACCCTGGACTTCGGTATTCGCTATGAGCGCGCGGTTCTGGACTGGTTCGACCGACTGCCGGAACTCCTCAGCCGAACCAGTCGCCTCAGCTGATACCGCAACGACTCTCGGCTCGCCCTTCGTCATTCCGGCACGCTTTGGCCGGGACCATACCTTCACGTAGCGCACTGGATCGTGTGGATTCCGGCCAAGAGCGAGCCGGAATGACGGGAGCGCCGTTGCAGTACGAGCTCACGTCACACTCGACGGATGGGAGTTCAGCCGGTGCGTTGCCGCAGCCAATCGAACGCCGCGGCAACGGTTTCCGCGATGGCGGCACCCTGCGGCACCGGCGGGCGGTCCACAACCACCACGGGCAGCCCGAGCGCGCGAGCGGCGGCGAGTTTCGCTTCGGTCTGCGCGCCACCGCTGTCCTTGGTGACCAGGACGTCGATGCGACGGCCGGTCAGCAGTTCGGTCTCGTCGGCAATGGTGAAAGGTCCACGCGCGAGCAGTAATTCGTGGCACGGTGGCAGCGCGCCCTCGGGCGGGTCGATGGCGCGAATGAGAAACCACTGGTCCCGCAGCTCCGCGAACGCCGCCACACCCTGACGGCCGATGGTGAGGAAGACCCGCTCCCCCAGTCCGGCAACGGTTTCCGCCGCGGCCGTCAGATCGGGCACGCGTATCCAGCGGTCCCCCGACTGTTCGATCCAGGCCGGTCGGCGCACATGCAGCACCGGCACACCCAGGCTCGCGGCCGCCGCGGCCGCATTGGCGGTGATGCCGCCCGCGAACGGATGCGTGGCGTCGACCACAGCTTCGATAGCATTGTCCGACAGCCACTTCCGCAGCCCGTCCACCCCACCGAACCCGCCGACGCGGACCGCGCCGACCGGCAGTACAGGTTCACGCACACGTCCGGCGAGCGAGGACACGATATCGAGTCCTCGCTCGCCGGAAGCGATATCGGCGAGTTCCCGCGCTTCACGGGTACCGCCGAGAATCAGAATTTTCAGGGCTGCCCACTGAAGTAGGCAATACCGGAATCGATCAGCGGCTGACCACCAGCGATCAGCAGACCGATCAGCGCACCGAACGGCAGGCCGATGCCGAAGAAGAACGCACCGATGATCGCGCCGATCAGCGCACCCAGCGAGGCACGCTGCAGCTCGGAGAAGAACCACTCCTGCGAACCGATGAACTTCACCGATACATCGTCGGCCTTCGGGGCGGTCAGCGACAGCTGCCGTCCGTCATTGTCGATCGCGGCGGTCAGGGCGATCTCCTGCTGCCCGACCTTCCCGATCAGCGGCACCTGGGCGACAACCAGCCCCTCCTGGTTCTTCAGCGTGACAGCCTTGGCGTCGGCATCCAGGCTGAAAGCACCGCCGGTCACCTGGGTGACGACGGTATTTCCGCTCTCGGCCAGCCGCACCGAGTAGTCGACACCCTGGTCCTGCCCCTGCGCCTCGCTGGCCGGAGCCACCTGCACCACGGCCGGAGCCGGTTCGGCCGGAGCACCGTAGCTGGTGCCCGAGGCAATCCCGGTGGCGGCGATCGCCATCATGGCAACGCTCGCGAATTTCCTGTACTTCATGAAGCTCCCATACATCTGATACGTAGTCCCGATAACAATCGGGTTACGGCACGTCACCCTACCGTTGAACTAGCAACGTTTCATTACGACTGCCGTACTGAGGCCCTTTCCTGTGACACAGCGATCATCTGCTCGGCTGATCCGTCGACTTGCGGTTGCTCTCATTCGAAGTAGCCCTCAATCAAGTAATCGCACTGCGATGCCCCCACGACTGAGTGGCAGTAACACCATCGGGCCCACGCCCTATACGTGTGCAGGGGCGGAGTCGGTCGGCAGCGCGACTCGCTGTCGCCTCATCAGCAGGGATTCGCATCATGCAGGTACTGGCCTCGGTTCTCGTCCTCATCTGGATGGTCATGGTCGTCGTCGCCGTCATAGGTCTCATACGCGGACGTGTGCGATGGGCACGCATCGGTAGCCGACGCTCGGCGGGATGGGTACTGGCCGCATCGTTTCTGGTCTTCATCTCGATCGGATTGGTTGCGCCGAAACAAGATTCGACACAGGCTCCGCTCGCCATCGCACCGTCGCCCAGCCCGGCTTCCACCACCAGCACCCAACCGCCGCCGGTTATCCCGGCCACCACGACTACGTCGACACCTGCCACTCCCACGCCTACATCGACAGCACCCACCGTGGCCGCGCAGCCCTCGACAGAGCTCCCGGCGCCGCTCACTCAGACTGTCGAAACACCCGTCATCGAACCTGTGGCTCCGGTGACGCCCACAGCGCCAGCGCCGACTCCCCCTGCCGCTCCCACGGTGGCAGCGCCCCCGAAGCCCGTCACAGCGGGGGCGTTCTGTAGTACCGCGGGAGCAACCGGTATCAGCAAGACCGGCAAGCCCATGGTGTGCGAGACCGCCAGCGACGGAAGACTCCGTTGGCGGCAGCAATAGGCTCGATCGCGGAGCCGACTCCCAGATTCCACAAGGACCGGTCCTGCTCGGATTGAGTCTGGGCACAATGATGTTCGCATTCAGCGGGTCCCAGTTCTTCTCGCACGGACCATTGGGTTGACTACCCTGTCTCCCGACTCTCGAATACCTGCGATGATCGACGCTTCACCGGCCCCAGAAGAGAAGTACATGTCGCATCAGCCGTTTCACCCCGATCTGCGGATCGCACGATTGCTGCCACGCACCATTGTCGGTCCCCGCAACCTCTGGTTGATCCGCCGCTTGACCGCGATCCTCGATCGCCCGCGATCGGACGTGGACATCATCCGGATCGACGCCGAGGTATCCGTACGAGTCTTTCGCCCTTCCCGACCCCGACCCCGACCGCGGACCCCGGCATTGCTGTGGATCCACGGCGGCGGATACGTGCTGGGCACCGCCGCGCAGGACGACCGGTTCTGCCGCCGTATCGCCGACCAACTCGACATCACCGTCGCCTCGGTGGACTACCGCGTCGCACCCGAACATCCCTTCCCGACCCCACTGCACGACTGCTACAGCGCATGGCGCTGGCTGTCGGAACAACCGGATGTCGATGCCCAGCGCCTCGCGATCGGCGGCGCCAGCGCGGGTGCGGGTTTGGCGGCGGCGCTGACCCTCCTCACCAAGGAACGCGGGACGATCCAACCGGTTTTGCAGATGCTGTCCTATCCCATGCTCGACGACCGAACCACCACGCGCGCGGAGCTCGACCGCCATCGCGTCCGCCTGTGGAACGCCGACAGCAATCGATTCGGTTGGCGCTCATACCTCGGACCGGCGTACGGCAACGAGATATCCCCCCTTGCCGCACCGGCACGCTACGACGACCTCACCGGCCTCCCGACCACCTGGCTCGGCGTCGGCACCAACGACCTGTTCCACGACGAGAACCTCGCCTATGTCCAGCGCCTCGAGCAAGCCGGTGTCGACTGCACGCTGCATGTGACGCCTGGCGGCTACCACGCATTCGATATGATCGAGCCGAAAGCCGCAGTGTCACAGACATTCCGGCGGTCCCAGGTCGACGCTTTGGACAGTGCATTGAACGACGGCACCAACCGACTCACCGATCCGATTTCCGATGCCGACTGAGCGGAATGACGGCTACCTCGCCCAGATGGCTACCGGCACCGTCCGAGCGACCACCGACGAGGCATCGAAATCGCCCGCACCGCGATCGAACGGACACCGTCGAGCACCTGAGCGCCCCGGCGCAACGGATCACTGTGGTGTCAACGTCATTGTGGTGGCGGGGCCGGCACTGGTTCCGTCGAACCGCAGCTTCGGGCGGCCGTTCGGCGAGATCGCGGTGATCGGCCCGGTTGCACTCCAGGTGCTGGAATACCCGTTACCAGTCGACAGGCACTCCATGGTGGCGGTCTGGCCCGGTTGGCCGCTGAGAAAGCAGTCCCATCCGATGTGGTCGTTCGTTTGCGGCGTGCGATACCGGAATCCTGTGCCTTCTCGGAGCAGAGTGCCTTCCACGCCGGAAAACTCCGACGCCAGGATCCAGATCCCGGAAACATCCACTTCGCCGCCACCAGGGTTCGTAGTGGGAGCAGGTGTGTCGGGCGTCGACGTCGACGTCGTTGCCGGCACGGTAGGTACTCGGTCGACGATATCCCGGTCACCGGTTGTGCCGCACGGCCGTTGAAATTCTCCGGCAGTAGTGAGATCGAACAGGGCCAACACTGCCAGCGCCTCGTCCGAGGGCCTGATAGCGAATACCCAGCTCGGATCGAAATCGTCCCAAGGGTCGCCGGTGAAACTCACCTGCGGACCAGACACCACCTGCGGCAACGTCAACGGTGTCGCACTGATGGCACGTATCCGCGGGATACCGAAAACATCCACGAGCACAACAGTTCCGGACTCCAAGACCGCCTGCTGTGGAATCGCGCGCCCCTCGCGCAACAGGTGGTAGGTCAACCGCACATCCACGCGTAGGACCACAGGTGTCAGCTCAGCCAGGTACGTCCCGAAGTTATCCACCGTCAAGGTGTCTCCGCCTCGCCACCGCAGTTGCTCATCGGATCTCAACGCATCCACCGCAGCCTCGGTTGCGACGCGGTCAGCGCCGAAGTGAGCGATCGTATCGTCGCGCCCACCGACGGGCTCGTTCGGTACCCCACCATAGAAGGACGGCTCGTTACCGGAGAAGCTTCTGTCGGTTTGGGATCCCCCCTCGCCGAACGGATTCGACGATACCGCGACCGCGGCTGAGTTCGGTGCCGGGTTGCCTCTGAACGGATCGTCACCGAGGGCGTCGCCACCGTGCCGATAGACTTCCGTCAGCCCGAGAACCGGGGGCGTCGAGCCCGCCTGATCAGAGCGGGCATTGCTGCGTGCGATCAACGCGACAAGCGCAATGACCACAACCAGGACTACCGCGACAACTCCGAGGCCTATGAACATCGGCGCGACGGGCCGGGCCGGGCTGTCGTCGCGCCTAAGCGGTGTGTGAGGGCGTGTCCTCCCATAGCGGTGCCGCCGACGCCCCCGGTGGCCACCGCTGCTCGATTACATCCAGCGCTCGGCCAACCGCCGGATCCTCCCGCGCGAATGCCCACTCCATGGAGACGACCAGCGCTTCGCGCCCGGTTTCACCGAAGATGGCGCAGATCTCCACCAGCGCGGCCAGTTCCAACCGCGGGTTACCCCCACCCGGTGGCATGCGCTGTCGCACATAGAGCGGCATGCTCATGACAAACTGTGAGCGGACAGCGGGATCGATCAGATCCGAGATTTTCTCCAGCGCCGCCGCAATCTGCCTGACGGCCTCTTTGGTCAACCTCTGCTCGGTAGGCTCTGTGATCACTTGTGTTCGAAGCTCACTCGCGATCGACCGGTTCAGCTGATCCACGCGCTCGGAGTCCACAGGTGCGGCGGGAGTATGCGCGCTGCGCTGCACTTCTTGTAGCAGACGGGTTTTCACGATCCGGTACACCAGATCATCTGCCGAGGTCGGCCGAATGATCGACGAATGGTCTCCTGGCAGCACACCACCGGTGGGAAATACCGAGGTCGCCGACTGCGGTAACACGACCCGGTCGGAGAGGCCCGCGTACGCCTCGATTGGGATCGGCACGCTGGTCGCCGTCGTCTCGGTAGCGTGCACGACGCGGTCGAGGATCATCCGCTGTGTCCGGATGATCTTCTCGTTGAGTGGCCGCAACTCGCGCTCCTGCGGATTGCGTTGCCACCGTTTACGCAGCGCCAGAAGGTATTCCGAGCCCGAGTTCGGGGTCGCGAACATCAGGATTCGGCGTATCCGTCGAAGTTCGAGCCCTCGCCCTTCGGACAGCTGCTGCGCTAGATAGCGCTGCACGATGAGCCCGCCCTGGCTGTGCGCGGCGAAAACCACCTGCTGATCGGGGACGAGTTGCTCGGCGAGCTGGGTACCCAGGAACCCCGCCACTGTATCCAGTTCCGGCAGTTGTTTCTTCGGCACCAGCTCCGCAAGTTTGCTCGGGTAGTCGACTCGCACGACGCGTACACGACCCGCGAGATCAGGGTCCCGGTCGAGCAGGTCGAGGAGCGGATCCCACGCACCGCTGTCGGACAGGATGCCGTGCACTACAACAAGAGCCACCTGCGCGGACACAGCGTCACCTCAGATTTCCGAACCGAGACCGGATCGAGCTTCAGCCATCCTACGAGCTGGGCCACCACCACACCCTGAGAACGCGCAACCAAGCACGTCCGCTGAACTACCCCCTGATCGGCGGACCCTGGGATCGTTGCCGTGGACCGTTCGCGGCCTCCGGAGCAGCCGGGCGGTACATGGCGGCCCGGTACACGGGCGGCGGGGCGGACCCAACCATGGGTTGTTGCGCGGACACCGGGCGCCACAGGCTTCCACCGCTCGGCGGCATCCCTGCCGCACGCGCAGCGCGTTTCTGCAGCGGTGGCGCGATCAGCGACCCGTCAACTCCGACGGCGGTCCAGCTCAGCAGGCTGTTCGCCATTCGTGTCCGCAGGCAGCGGCGGGTGCGCGGATGCGATGATCTCGTCGATCGCGGGAATATCGAAATCGACCGCGTCGATGCGGCCCAGGCGGTTCAGGGGCATGCTGAGCAGCATGTGGTGGCGGCCGAAATCTAGTTCCGGGTTGTCCAGGAGCATCCCGACCAGGCCGCCGCCGGCTCTCGAAATGATGTCGCGGACAGCGGGTCCGTAGTCCGGGTCGGCCAGCCAGAATCCGGTCGGTGACGTGGGTTCCAGCTGTCGGCGCAGGGGGTCTCCGTCGAGCCGGATCGTCTGTGCCAACCGGATATCGGCGCTGGACGCGCCCACCTCGACGATGAATTCGCCCGCTTCCACATGCCAGTCACCTTTGCCCGGATGCCAGTACGCGAAGGCACGGCGATCGAGTTCGATACGCACGCGGCGGGATTCGCCGGGGGCGAGGTGGGTTCGGGCGAATCCCTTCAGTTCGTGGACCGGCCGGGGTAGTTCGGCTGCGGGATCGGCGATGTACACCTGTGCGATCTCCGCCGCCGGAAACTCGCCCGTATTGGTGAGGGTGAATCGTACTGCGGCGGTGTGGTCTTCGACGGTCACGTCGAGATCGGAATAGGTGAAGTCGGTATAGGTCAGGCCGTGCCCGAACGGGAAAGCCACCGGGAGTCCACGGGTTTCATACCACCGGTAGCCGATGAAGATGCTCTCGTGATAGTCGACGGTGCGGCCGTCGCCAGGAAAGGCCGTGTGGGCGGGGGTGTGCCGGAGATCGGTGGGCAGCGTCTCGGCCAGCTTGCCGGACGGTGAGTGCATGCCCGAGAGCAGATCGGCGATAGCGCCACCACCGGCTTGGCCACCGAGCCAGGCGAGCAGGATCGCGTCGGCGTGATCGGCGAACGGCAGCGTGACCGCGGAACCGGCCTGGACGACGACGGTCAGCCTGCCGAGGCGCTGCCGCAGGGCGTGCAAGAAGTCCGATTGCTCGACCGGCAGGTCGATGACCGTACGGTCGAAGCCCTCCGATTCGGCGTTCTCGGGCAGTCCGGCGAAGACGATGACCTCGGCGGCAGCGGCGGCAGCGGCAGCGGCGGTGCGGTCGTAGTCGGGGAAATAGTCGATGCGGCGGTCGGGCAGCGCCACGCGCAGCGCGTCGAGCGCATTGTCCAGACGGGTCGGCACCACCCGCGAACTGCCCGCGCCCTGATAGCGAGGCGTGGCGGCGAACGGACCGACGACCACGATCGGGGCGCCGGTACCTGCCAGCGGTAACGCACCGACATTGCGGAGCAATACCGCGGACCGACGGGCCGCGTCGCGGGCGAGAGCGTGGTGGGCATCGACGTCGACGACCGCCGGACCCTCCGACGCGTGCGCCCGGTCGATCAGTGTCAGGACCCGCGAGGCGGCGCGGTCCAGGTCGGTGCGGTCCAGTTCGCCCGAGGCCAGCGCGGCGAGCACTCGCGTGGGACCGTCCGGGCTCATGGGCATTTCGAGATCGAGTCCCGCGGCGATACCCGCCGCGCGATCGTTGACGGCCAACCAGTCCGATACCACCACGCCCTCGAAACCCCACTCCTCGCGCAACACCTGGGTGAGCAGCCACCGATGCTCGGAGGTGTAGATGCCGTTGAGCCGGTTGTAGGAGCACATCACCGTCCACGGCCGTGCCTTGCGCACAATGGTTTCGAACGCGGGCAGGTAGATCTCGCGCAGTGCCCGTTCGTCGACCTCGGCGGAGACCGTCATCCGATGGTCCTCCTGATTATTGGCCGCGAAATGCTTCACCGATGCGCCGATCCCGTTGTCCTGCAGGCCGGACACCATGGCCGCACCGAGTTCGCCTGCGAGATAAGGGTCTTCGGAGAAGTACTCGAAGTTGCGCCCACACAGCGGGGACCGCTTCATATTGACGCCCGGCCCGAGCAGCACACTGACTCCGGCGGCCCGTGCCTCGACCGCCAGCGCCGCCCCGATCCGCGCCAGCAATTCCGGATCGAAGCTGCTCGCCAGGCCGGACGCGGTCGGAAAACAGGTCGCGGGGCGCGAATCGGTGGTCCCGAGATTGTCGGCATCCGCATCCTGTTTCCGCAGCCCGTGCGGGCCGTCGGCGACGCTGATGCCCTCGATTCCCAGTCGTGGCACTCCGGCGAGATCCCAGAAGGTCGCCCCGGTGCACAGCGATGCCTTCTCGGCATCGGTCAGTTCGGCGATGAGCGGATGTACAGGCATGACCGTTCCTTCGGTATTCAGTGCAGCGGAGGGTGGCTTCGAACTCAACGCGCCGACGCTCCGGGCGCGGGAAGTTCGACATGTGGGAAGCGGGGGTCGGGCTCGAGCGGCATGACATCGCCGGTTTCCACCAGCCAGCGCAGCATCGCCTCGTGCATGCGCTCGACGATGCTCGCGAACTCCGGGCGCCCGGCCACATTGTTCGTCTCGTGCGGATCCTCGGCGCGCCGGTACAGTTCCGGCTGCTCGTACAGTCGCCAGACATAGGTCCAGTCACGATCGCGGACCGCCACGGCGCGGCCCACCAGCGGCGGATCCTCGTGCTGTAGCTCCCCTTTGAGGTCGTAGGGGAAGCCGGGCCGTTCGAACTGCGGCTCTTCGTCGACGGTGAAACCGCCCTCGGTGAAGGCGTATTCGCGGTGCTCCCGCCCGGGTTCCCGCAAGAGCGGAACGAGACTACGTCCGAAATGCCGATGTGCCGCCGTCGCTCCCGCCATATCGAGCACGGTGGGCAGGACATCGATCAACTCGACCATCGCGTCACACCGCTGCCCGGCCGGTATACCGTGACCGCTGATAATGAGTGGATCGCGAGTGATGCACTCGTGCATCGCCGACGGCCACTTCTCGATAATCCCGTAGTCACCGAGGTATTCGCCGTGATCGGCGAAGAACAGCGTGACGGTATCGTCGGCGACGCCGGCCTTGTCGACCCCGGCCAGCACCCGCCCCAGTTGCGCGTCGAGCCGTTCGATCATCCCGTAATAGGTGGCGGCGACCTCGCGCCACTGCGCGGCGGTCACCTCCCCGAGGCCGTACCGCTCCCGGATCGCGGCCAGGTACCGCGGTTCGGTCGCCGGATCACCCGCGGGGATCGGATCCGGCAGGTCGTCGCGATTCACCCGGGAGAAGTACGGCTCCTCCACCTGGAACGGGCAGTGCGGTGCGATCATCGGCACGAACAGCACCCACGGCTGCGCGGGCGGGTTCGACAGCCACGCCTCCGCGGTGCGGATCGTGGCCTCGTCCGCATCGATGCCGCTGTCCTCGGGTACCAGCCCCCGATAGAACAGCCGCGCCCAGCCCTCCGGGTAGTCGCCACCGTGGGCGGCCGTCGGCATGACCGAGAACCCGTACTCGTGGCAACTGTCCTCCGTGACCCCGGGCGCGAAGGTATCTCCGCGCATCCCGGCCCAGGTCACGTGGTACCCCGACTCCTTCAGCGTGCGAAGCAGATTCGGCTCGTGCGGCTGTAGCAGACGGGTGAGTGAACGATGTCCGGCGGTATGCGGATACCACCCGGTCAGGAAGGACGCCCGACTCGGCGAGCAGACCGGATGCTGCACATAGGCATTGGTGAAGGTGGTGCCGCGCGCGGCGAGTGCGTCGATATGCGGTGTGTGCACGTGCGGGTTGCCGAACGCACCGAGCGCGTCCGCGCGCAGCTGATCGGGAATGAATATGACGAAGTTGGGACGAGTGGTCATTCGGCAACCTTCCCTGTGGCGCGGGCCACCAAAGTAGCTCGCACACTGGCGGATTCACGGATATAGGGCCGGTACATGGCAGACATGAACAGGCCGTTGACAATGGTGAGCACGACGACGAGATAGAGCAGGGCCGCTTCCAGGCCGATCCGGTCGCCCAGATAGCCGATCCCCAGCGTGATCGCGGCCCAGCCCGCGGATTCGGCACCGATTATCAGCGCGAAGGCGGCGCTGCGCAGCTCCGGAGTGGTCACCGACATCAGCACCGGCCGGTTGCACCCGGGAATGAACCCTTGGAGAACGCCGACGATCGAGAACCAGATCGCGTACACCCAGATGGACGACCAAGCGACCTGGGTGCACATGGCGGCGGTCAATGCCCAACCGAGCGTAGAGATTTGCCACACCGCCAGTCGTCCGATATCGGGGAATCGGCGCTGGATCCGGTCCACGACAATCCCGCCGATCACGGTGCCCCCGACATAGGACATCAGCGGGGATTCGCGACAGCTGCCCCAGTAGCGGGCCGATGATCGCGGACAGTAGGGCGAACCCGCCGTACAGCAGTCCGGCGGCGCGGCCGCGGCTGTTGTCGTCGAAGAGATCGGCGAGAATGCCGTTGATCAGTGGTCCGCCCGCGGCGAAACCCAGCGCGGCGATCCCGTACAGCACCAGCACGTTCTTGCGCCCGACCCGGGCGGCCACCAGCACCCAGATCGGACCGAAGATCACCTGAATGATCTTGTGTACCGCCACCATGACCCCGAGTGCCGACAGTGGCAGTCCCAGCGCGGCACGCAATGCGGGGAACAGCGTCGACACCACCGCGCCTTCGCTGTTGTCCATACTGATCAGCCCACTCAGCAGCGCGAGTTGCCGCCATCGGTTGGCGACCGGCGGCGGCCCGCCGGAGGCGGGGACAGCCGCGACCGCCGCGGGACCGATCGCGGCGGAGCCGACAACCGGCTCCGGCGGCATGGAGTGGGACACGATGTCGACTTCCTTGTCGGCTGGACTAGGGGTACGCGGGAACCGCCCGGCGCGATCGAGCGCGGGCCGGGTGTTCGGTGCGGTAGCGGCTGTCAGGTACCGGGCGCGGCCTCCGACAGCACCTGCATCCAGCGGTCGCGCAATGCCTCGACGCGCGGCCGGTCAGGGGCGTGCCAGGACACGGGGATCGTCAATGATCCCAGCCGCTGTTCGAGGTCGTCCGCCAGGTGCGCGCGTTCGGTATCGCGGAGATGCCGCGCGTAGCGCACCGGGTCGTTGTAGTAGGTGGGTCCGGTTTGCAGGGTCGTCTGCATCGGATCGGGCAGTGCCCCGGGGTGTCCGGCGTAGGTGTTCCACCATTCGGCCAGGCGGGCGCGCATCGCGATGGCGAGTTCGGGTTCATCGTCGAGCAGGTCACGCGTCAGGTACGGATCGGCGGTGACATCGAACAGTTGCTCCCACTCCGCACGGAAGCAGCCCGGGTGATAGGTGCGAATATAGAGGTGGTCGCGAGTGCGCACCGCACGCTGATAGGTATGCGCGCCGTGGCCGAATACCAGATAGTCACGTGAGTCGATCGCATTGCCGCGCAACGCTTCCGCGAAGGACTCGCCCTGCCAGCCCGCCGGAATCCGAAGCCCGAGCAGATCGCACAGGGTGGGTGCGAGATCGATATTGTAGAGCAGCGCGTCATTGCGTCGCTGTTCGACGCTCAGATCCTCGGTGAGACCGGGCCAGTAGACGACCAGCGGCAGCCGGTGCGTCGGTTCGTTCGCCAGACCGTGCTCGGCATAAGAACCGTTCTCGCCGAAGGATTCTCCATGGTCGGCGCTGACGATCACCGCCGTATCCTCGGCGATGCCGAGTTCGTCCAGCGCTGCCATGAGCTTGCCGAAATGGTGATCCCAGTACGCGATAGAGCCGTCGAATCCATTGATCAGATGTTCGAAGTCCGCTCGTGAGCCGATCGCGTCCGGCATATTGTGCGGAACCGGGGAGCTACCGTCCCCGGCGAGGGAGTAGTTGAGATCCAGCGCGCTGCGCGGTCCGTAGATATCAGCGTGCGCCGCAATGGTTTCGGCGTCGGGCCAGTCCTGCACCGGCCCGGATTCGGCCATCGTCGTGGTCCAGTCCACCGGCTGGGTGTAATCGGTGTGCGGTTCCCAGTAGGTCAGGTGCAGATACCAGTTGTCCTCGTCGGCGTGGCGTTGGATCCAGTCGATCGCGGCCCGATTGACGTCGACGGCATCCTCGTCGCCCCAATTGCTGGTCGCGCGAATGGATTCGCGGAAGTTGGCGTGGAAGTAGTAGGCGCGGTGGCGTTCGGCGAAGACCGATACGGCCGCGGTGTAGTAGCCGCCGAATTGCAGGGCCTGCCCCAGCATCGGTCGATCGGGCTCCGGGGCGTGGCCCGCGTCCAGCCGGAACTGAGCGGCCTGGCCGAAATGGCCGATGACACCATTGGTGATACCGAACTGCCCGCTGGTCAACGCCGTACGCGAGGGCATACACGGTGAATCGGAGCAGTAGTACCGGTCGAAGACCACCGACTTGTCCGCCAGCCGTTGCAGATTGGGGGTGGTCGGCCGGTGATAGCCGTACGGGGTGGTGTGATCGGCGCGGAGGGTGTCGACGTCGACATAGATGATGCGCATGGCAAATCTCCCGGGTGCGGTGTGGTGTGGCAATGGAGCGCCCAGGGGCCAGGGTCGATTCTGGTGCGGGCGGTGCGGATCACCGCGCGGGAACGGTCGAGCGCGGTGCGTGAGGTGCCGAACTCAGTGCGAGCGGCCGGATTCCAGGCGTGCCAGGGTGAGCTGCAGCCAGGCGATATAGGCGGCGGTCGAGGCGTACCCGTGCTCATGGGCCATGACGTGCACCTGACGAGCCCACTCGGGATCGAGATTCGGCAGCTGCGGATGGTAGTCGCCCGGCAGCGGTGCGGCGGCCGAGAGATTGTCGTGCTTCAGCCGGTACTCGAGTTCTGTACGGACGATCTCGATCGCGATCTCGCGGTCCAGTTGTCCGGCGAAGAAGAACCGCAGCTTGAAATCGGGATCCATGGGCCGCGGTGAGGGCTCGAAGGGCGACCGTGCCCACTCCAGCAGCGTCTCCCGTCCGGCGTCGGTGAGCGTATAGACCTTCGCGTCCGGTCGACCCTCACGGGGATCGATTTCGAACTCGACCAGTCCGCGTTCGACGAGCACGCCCAGGCGGCGGTAGATCTGCGGCAGTTGCACGCCGTAGCCGATGTAGCGACCAGCGCCCTCCATCCAGCGGCGCAGGTCATATCCGGAGTACCGGCCCAGCGCGAGAGCGCCGAGGATCACGTAGTCGAGCTGCATTGGTCTCCTATGTTCCTAGGAACTTAGCTTTGAGAATCGCATCGGTAGTTCGATGTGTCAAGGGTCAGGAGGCGGCGAACGTCGACACCGCACACCGGAAGCCGGTGTGGGCACTCGAACTGTCCGGAGTATTGGCCGAGCGGGCCGAGACCCGATAGCGGAAACAGTACGAGTCATGGCACATGTACGAGCCACCGCGGATCAGTTTGGCATCCCCGGTGGCCGGTCCGCGCGGATCGGCCACCGGGTCGGCGTCGTGCCCCCGTGCCCACCAATCCGCACACCACTCCCAGACGTTGCCGGTCATGTTGTAGAGACCGAAACCGTTGGGCGCGAAGGCATCGACGGGCGCGGTGCCGCGGTAGCCGTCGGCGGCGGTGTTCTTGGCGGGGAAGCTGCCGCGCCAGATATTGCACCGGTACTCACCGTCGGGGTCGAGGTCATCGCCCCACGGATAGCGCGCCCCGATCAGGCCGCCGCGCGCGGCGTACTCCCATTCCGCCTCCGTCGGCAGCCGTTTGCCCGCCCACTCGCAGTAGGCCGAGGCGTCGTTCCAGGACACATGGACCACCGGATGATCGCCGCGGTCGGCCAGTCCGCTGTCCGGTCCTTCCGGGTGATCCCAGACCGCGCCCTCGACCGCGCACCACCAGGGCGTGCGTTCGACCCGCTGCGATCGCCGCCGGAGCGCGGCGGGCAGGAAACCCGCGAATACGTACGACCAGCCCAGCCGTTCGGCCTCGGTGCGGTACCCGGTCGCCGCGACGAAGGCGGCGAACCGGTCATTGTCGACCGCCCGGGCGTCCAGGTGGAACGGGTCCAGCCGGACGCGACGCACCGGACCTTCACCATCGGCGGGATATCCGTCGCCGTGCGCGTTACCCATCAGGAATTCGCCACCGGGCAACGCGACCATGCCCGCGGTATCCGCGCGGTGCGCACTGGGCGAGGCCACCGGGAGGACGACACCCCCGGGCGTATCGGCGCCCGCGCGCGAGGGCATACAACAGCTCCGCGATTCGGCGGGGTCCACAGGCTCCTCCGTTGGCGTCGATCACCAATGATGCATTCGAATGTACATAGGTACTACGCCTGGGTCCGGGATCGGCCCTGCCGCGGACCGTGCGACGGCGAGTAATCACCGCGCGCCGATGCCGAACTCCCCACCTCGGTCGTCAGGGCTGCCATATCCGCGGCGATCGCATGGAGTTTGTCCAGCGGGACGGCCCCGCGTGCGACTGCCACGATATCGAGCAGGGCGGCGTCGCCGATCATCTGCAGCACCTCGGTATCGCCCAGAATCGGCAGATGCCGGTGCAGGATCGCACCCGCCACCGGATCGGCGAGCATTTCGCGCACCGGAATCAGCAGCGCCGCGCCGCCACCCGCGAAATCCTCAGGCTTCGGTAGCGGCTCGGCGTTGTCGACAGCCAATGCCCGCTGGGCACCCACCAGCAGGTGCGTTTCCGTGACCGGGCCCGTGACCGGCAGGCCGAGTCGCTCGAATTGACTGGCGGGCGCGTCGTTCTCGCGCATGAGGTCGACCATCAGCCCGGCCAGGCGCAGTTCGACCGCGTCGTCCTGGATCGGATTGCGCTGTTCGGGATCGGTGACCAGATCGAACAGCAGGGTGCCGAACTGATAGGCATTCATCAGGCTGCGGCCGGAGATACGCAGTGTCCGCACCCCTTTGGTGAAGGTGAACGGCTCCGCCAGGGTCAGATCGGCGAGTTCGTCGGTACCGAACCGGGCCCGCATATGGGTCGGCATGAGCGTGAATTCCTCGAGCGGCTGATTCGACGCGTCGACCGGCGCACGCATGTAGACATAGCGGCCGTCCGTGAGATTGACGTGCCCGCCGTGGATTCCGAACAGACCGGCTTCCCTGGACCCGGTGTCGGTGGCGACCGGCAGCGGGATGCCGCGCATATCGTCGGTGCGATCGACACCGAAGAACTCCAATAGCGTCGGCGCCAGATCAATGGTCTGCACCAGGGATTCACTGCGCCGCCCGGCCGCAGCGGCCGCCCGGGGGTCCCAGGCGAACAGCGGCAGGTGGACCAGTTCGTTGTACCAGGGCATGACCGACTTGCCCCACCAGTCCTTCTCGCCGAGCAACAGTCCGTGGTCGGTGCACACGATCAGCATCGTGTCCTGCCACATATCGCGTTCGTCCATGATGTCGAGGACCCGCCCCAGCGAGTGGTCGCACATCGACAGCAGCGCCGCGTATTCGAAACGCCCGTGCCGCACCTGATCCGGCGTCTCGGTCACCCGCTTGTAGTCCGGCCAGTCGAAGTGCGGGCCGTCGTAGTCGTGCGGGTAGAGATCCTTGTACCGCTGGTGACTGAAGAAGGGTTCGTGCGGGTCGAAGGTCTCGATCTGCACGAACCAGCGATCCGCACCGGAATTCGTGCGCAGGAACTCCATTCCCGCGTCGAAGGTCAGTGTCTGTGGATGCCTGGCCTCGGTACCCAGGTGCTGGCGGTTGACCCAGTCCTGCCGGTAGGCCTCGCGCCGCATGCGCTTGAGGTCCTCGGGGATCTCGGGATCGGCCACCTGCCCCTTCCACGGGTCGCCCTCCTGGCCGCGGAAGAACTCCCAGCTGTTGTAGCGGCCGTGGTAGGTCGCGCCGCCGTCCTCCCAGTAGTGCGGGTGATCGCTGGCCAGATGGGTGTAGACGCCCGCCCGCTTCAGCATCTCCGGCATGGAGTCGTCGAACGGTTCCAGCGGACCCCAGCTGCGGTGCAGGAAATTGTGCCTGCCGGTATGGATTTCGCGGCGGGCGGGCATACAGGGCATCGACCCCGCCCAGCAGTTGTCGAAGGTGGTGGTGCGCTCCGCGAGCCGCGCGAAGTTCGGCGCATGCGTCCAGTCACCGCCGTAGGGCGGCAGCAGGTGCCTGTTCAAGCTGTCGAACATCACCATGATTGCTCGCATGGACTATCCCTTCGGTCGATCACTGCGGCGGTCGTCACTACGATATGTTCCTGAGAATACATACATCGAGGCATTGATCTAGCACTATCGCGGATAGATAGTTGCTGCCAATATGTCTGCGAATCTAGATTCTTCAGGAGGACGACTGTGCGAGCACTCTTCAACATCGGTGTCGCCTTGGCCGTGAGCGGCGGGGCATGCGCGGGGGTCGCGGCCGCCGCGCCACCCCCGCCGATGACCGCACCGCCGAGCTCGATCGCCGCGTGCGCGTCATCGAGCACCGGTGCGGTGCCGGTGCTGCTGATCCACGGCACCAACGCGACGGTGGAGAAGAGCCTGGGCCCTGTGCGCCGGGCCCTGCTCGAGGACGGCCGCTGCGTCTACGGTCTCGAATACGATTCCATGCAGCCGGTGTCGCAGTCCGTCGACTTCTTCACGGCCGCCGTCGAGCGGATCCGCGAAGTCAATCACGGCACCGCCATCGATGTGGTGGGCAAGTCACAGGGGGCACTGATCGCCCGGGCGGTCAGTCTGGAATTCACCGATCCCCATCCGCTGCGACACGTTGTCGCGATCAGCGGACCACAGCATGGGATTGCGAAAATCGTTGCCGGAGTGGATATCACACCGCTCGGCGCACAAACGCCAGCCCTGAACCTGCTCGACCGCGCCGCGGTACGTGACATGTTGGTCGGATCGCCGTATCTGACCGAACTCAATAGCGGCCCCATGACCGCGCCGGACGTGCGCTACACGATGATCGCCTCGAAATACGATCGGATCGCCGCGCCCTACCCCATCGCCTTCGTGGATGGGCCGAACGTCACCAATATCCTGATCCAGGACGGTTGCCCCGTCGACCGCGCGGGACATCTGGCCGAGTCGACCGATCCGCGCACCGTCGACCTGGTACTCCATGCGCTCGACCCCGAACGGCACCCCGTCGTGCGCTGCCTCCCCAACGACGACGAACGCTAGTCGAGGCCGCACCACCCCGCCCGAGTGGCACATTTCGAAAAATCAAGCAGACCGACTAATCAGTCGGTACGCTCTGCGCAATCACGGTCCACTCGCCCGCCGACAACGGGAAACCGTCCCCATCGCCGGTCGTCGCGGCCGTGATTCGCCCGAACACTCGGGCCTGCCACCGGGCATCCAGGTGGCGCACAACGAAGGATTATGAGGTTCTCCATGAAGATTCGTCGCGCGGGTATGGTCGCGGCCGTTGCCGCGGCCAGTATCACCATTGCCGCCGCCACCGCGAATGCCGATCCCGAACAACCTGTTTCGCCGCAGGTGAGTTATCAGGCGACACTGTCCGACGGGGCAGTCGTCGTCGGTCTCGAACACGGCACCTTCACCCGGGCCGAGGAGACGATACGAATCCGCGATGCGGCCGGAACGGTACTGGACACGCTTCCCCTGAGCTACGTGATCGACGAGCAGCAGCTGTCGATCCGCGAACAGATCTCCGACGACGGCCGAACCCTGCGGCTCACACCCGATCTGACCGCGGTCGACCGCACCGCCCTGCGCCCGGTGGCCTCACCACTGGAGAACCAGCTCGCCATGAACGATCTGATCAACTCGGTCAGCATCGGAACCTCGGTCGGCAGCCTGATCGGTACCGCCATCGGCGCGACGCTGGGTATCGGTGTCGGATTCGCGCTGGCGGGTGCGTCGTGCCTGGTGCTGAGCCTGGGATGCGTGGTGGCGGTACTACCCATCGTCACCCTGGTCGCCGGGGCCGGCGGCCTGGCCGGACTGGTCATCGCGGGCGCGCCGAACGCCGCGTTCGCGATCTACCGGTACGTCACGACGCTGAATGCGGCTCCGGGAGAGAGCATTTACGCCCCGGACCTGCAGGGCAGGGCCGGGGTTCCGGCTCCGACGCCCGCCACCGGGAACTGAACGGGAAGCGCGAGGACATTCGAGATGAAGCTCTGCGCAACGCTTTCCGTGGCCACGCTGGCGGTATGTGCCGTCACCGCGGCGACCGGTACCGGTACCGCTGACACCGGCTCCACCGCCGCGGACCCCACTGTCACCGCGGCGGTGGTCGGCGACTCCGTCATCGCCGTACTCGATCAGGCGCTGTTCACCACCACGTCGGACGGGCGGGCGGTCGATATTCGGACGCTCGCCGGGCAATCGGTGCTGAGCCTGCCGTCGGAGTTCCTGCTCGACGGACTGCGACACCCGATCCGCTATCAGGTCATGGATGGTGGGCGAGCGGTGGCTCTCAGCCCGGATACCGGTCTACGGCCGATCGCCTCCGCCGTGGAGAACCAACTGGCGCTCGATGCCTGGGCCGACAATATGTCGAAGGTGCCGCTGGGCACCATCGCGGGCGTGGTCCTGGGCGCTCTCGTCGGCGCGGTGATCGGGCTGGGTTCATGCCTGGTGGTCGGACCCGCGTGCCTGGCCACCGCACCCGCCGCCATCGGGGCTTTCGCGGGTGCGGGTGGCGTGCTGGGCACGCTCATCGCCGGTGGCGCGGCACTCGCGGACGGTCTGTGGAAGTACGTGACGACCGTGCAGGCGGAACCCGGTGAGAGCGTCTACGCCGGACAGGGCGGTCTGCTCGATCCGAACGGCACCGGCGTCCCGGACGCGAATCTGCGTCTGCCCAACGGCCTCGGCTCCGGAAGCAGCAGCGGCAGTAGTAGCGGCAGCGGTTCCGGCGGCAACTGACACCTCAGAAGATCCCTGACGGGAAGGATATTCATGCTCTCCACTGATCCCCGGCCGATCGCGGTCACCATCCACGCCGCGGCAGGCACGGGGGCCGGTGCCGACCGCCGAATCCGACTCCCGCGACGTGGTCCCGGCCGTGACCGCGACACCGTGCGATCGTCGATCGCACGTGTCGTGGTCACGGCCGCGCTGCTCGCTGTCGCATCCGTCACCGTCGCACCGGAAACGTCTGCCGAGGGGCCGGCACTGCCTGCCGGTTCCGTTGTGCCGGACCAGGATCCGTTCTACGCGGCACCCGCCGACATCGGCACCTACCCGGACGGCCGGCTGGTGGCCGCCCGAGAGTTCGATCCCCGAATGTCAGTTCCGGTCCGCGCCTGGCAATTGTCCTACCGCACCAACGATTCCCACGGGAACCCGATACTCGCCGTCACCACCGTCATGGTGCCGACAACACCGTGGACCGGCCCCGGCCCCCGTCCGGCCGTCTCCGAACAAATCCCCGAGGACTCGACCGGGACCCGGTGCGCGCCCTCCTACGGCTTCGCCACGGGCACCTCACAGGCCGGCAATCAGATCACGAAGATGCTCGGCAATGGTTGGGCGGTGGCGATACCCGACTTCGAAGGTCCACAATCGGCATTCCTCGCCGGGCCGCTCTCCGGTCACGCGGTACTGGACGGCGTGCGCGCTGTCGGGCAGTTCGCTCCGGCCGGGCTCGGACCGGACACCCCGTGGGGATTGCACGGCTACTCCGGTGGTGCCGCGGCCACCGGCTGGGCGGCCGAACTCCAGGCGACCTACGCACCCGAACTCCGTTTCGTGGGAGCCGCCATCGGCGGGGTGCCCGCGAACCTGCCTGTCGTATTGAAAAACGTTGACGGAGGCCTGTTTTCCGGCTTCCTGGTCGGCGCGCTGGTTGCCGCTCCCCGGGAATTCCCGGAGATCCGCCTCGACACAATGCTCAACGAACGCGGCCGTGCCGATACCGCGGCGGCCGCCGATCTGTGCGTACTCGAACTGCTGACCCGCTATCCGTTCTGGCGGCTGTCGGACGCCAGCGTCGGCGACCACTACCGCGAGGGCTCACCACTGATCGAAGTGCTGCAACGCAATTCACTCGGCGAGGTGGCACCGACCATACCGATCTACAACTACCACGCCGACACCGACGAAGTGGTGCCGGTCGCCCAGGCCGACGAGCTGGCGGCGAGCTGGCGGCGCGGCGGCACCGCGGTCGTCACCGCCCGCAACCCAGTCGGTGAGCACATACTGGAGGGCGGCCGCAGCGAAGCGGCGGCGCAACAGTTCCTGCGCGACCGCTTCACCCTCGACACACCGGTGACCGATATGGACATCGATCGCCCGGTTCCCCTGTCGCGCTGAGTATTCAGCCGCGGTCCGGCGCAATATCGCGGCGCAGTACGTCGGTGAGCGTCCGGACCGCGGCCACCATGTCGAGCGATTCGTCGCGCAACCACAGTTCCGTCAGGCCGGTGATCGCGCCGACCAACAGCAACGCGATCGCCCCGGCGTCGATATCGGCGCGGATCTCCCCGGCCGCGGCGCTTTCCTCGATGACGCGCGCGAGGTTGTCCCGGTAGGTGCGCAGGCGCTCATTCGACCAGTCCTGAGCCAATTCCGGCGCGTCGGCGGAACCGAACAGCGCGAGGTGGCTCAGGCGGGTGAACTCCCGATTGCTCGCACTGCGCGCCACCAGCCGGTCGACGATCTCGAGGGCACGCAGCGCCGCGGCGCCCTCGTACTCCCGATCGACTTCGACCGCGTCGAACGCCTGCTCGTCACGCGCGGCCAGTACCGCCGACAGCAACGCTTCCTTGCTGGAGAAGTGATGGAGCACCCCCGAACGAGTAATGCCCGCGGCCTCCGCGACGGCCGCCAACGAGGTGCCGCGATACCCGTTCTCCGCGAACAACTTCATGGCCACCGCGAGGATCAGAGACCGTCGGGCCTCCCCCGCCTGTTCGGCGTCGCGTGTCCTCGCCATATCTGCGCCTCCCGCCCGTCGAGCGCAGTGCGCTCCGATTGTCCCGGCAAGCCTACTGTCCAGTCGTCCGGCCCTATCACCGCGACGCCGGTAGCCAACAGCATGATGACCGCGACCGCCGCCACGGCGACCGCCGCCATCACCACGGGCGCGGCGGCGGCGCGGCGGTCACCGCCGCGCAGGACGCGATTGCGCCGCCAGCTCAGGACCGAGATTCCCAGCAGCATGACTGCCGCGGCCAGTGGGATCAGCGCGGAAGTGAGCAGAGCCCACGGCGATTCGTCGTGCGCGCGTGTTTCGTATCCCGACATCAGGACGTGGTGACCGAGGAGCGCCGCCACCACGCAGGCGCTGGCCGCGGTGCGCCGCCAGGCGAGCGCCGTGCGCTCGGCGGCCAGTCCGGTATCGGCGGCGCCGTCGGTCACGCCAGCAGCACCGACGTCACGGCCAGCAGCGACACCACCGCGATACCGGCGGCGAGGAATGGCACCGATCCCGGCGTGGGTAGGGGCCCGCCGACCCGCATGGCCCGCTCGATCATCCGCCAGCGTCTATAGGCGCCGAGTGCCAGCACCAGCGCGAGTACCAGGCACACCAGCACGGCGACCCGCAGCGCTCCCCCGGACTCGACCGGCGCGACCAGCGCGTGCACCGCGACCGCGCCGGCCAGTAGCCCGAGCGACGTGCGAATCCAGGCCAGGAAGGTCCGTTCGTTGGCCAGCGTGAAGCGGTAGTCCACGGGGGCGGCGAACTCTTCGTCGGACGCGGCAGGGGTATCGGAACTCACGAACACTCTCATCGAACGATCGACTATATGTTCTGACGAACATAACACTATCGAATTCGAGACATGCGAGATGGCATCCACCAAGTATCGCTACCGGACTCACACAAGCACACTCACACCTGTTGACACCCTCGCGAATTGATGTGACGCTAACCACTATAGGTTCCTTGGAACTTATCAATCCCGTACGGCCCGACTGGGTGATCCCGAGCGAGCCGTCCATGAATCGCGGCGTCGACATGGGCACCATCCCTGTTCGAGCCGTCACCACGCCCTGGCTCGGTGATCGCCGGGTGACTTCACAACTCGGACACACCTGGTCGGCAAGAATTCGCCGCCCCCTACCCCCCGCGGCCGCAGCACACGCCCGAAGGCGTCGGCCGCCACGTCCACACCGCACAACCACGAGGAGGACGCGACGACACGCCTGTGAATCCCAGCGGACCCGATCCGCTGGACGAACCAACACTTTTCCTTACCAGTGACGTCCTGCCAGACGCCTGGTTTTCAGGGTAGCGCCTCGACGGGCGCGCCCGACAGCGAAAGACCGATGCATGAGAAATCTCGCTACCGCTACGGCCCTGATGGCCGCAGCGATCACCGTCAGCGCTGGAACCGCCAGCGCCGCACCCGATCCGGGTCCCGACACCGTCGGATATACCGCTACGGCGACCGAGACCTCCACCACCATCACGACCGATAGCGGGTCGTTGGTGGTCGAAGATGGCGTGTTCATGATCAAGGCCGCGGACGGTACCGCGATCGCCGGGGCGGAATTGTCGTTCCGTGTCGACGATTTCGTCTTCCCGATCACGGCCGAGATCGAGGACCGTACCGCCACGCTCACGCCGCGGTTGGATGCCGAGCACGCGGTCTACCGGCCGGTGGCGCTGCCGTTCGAGGACGAGTCCACCTTCCAGTCGGAGTTCCAGCGTGAACAGGCCGCGTGGGCGCGCATGGCGTCGACCGTTCAATTGGGTGCGGGTATCGGCACGATGGTCGGTGGGATCGGTGGCGCGGCGGTCGGTTGCGTGCTCGGTGGTATCGCCGGGGCCACCGTCGCGGCGGCCACGATCGTCGGGTTGTTCGGGCCGTTTCTGCCCGCGGCCGCCATCGGGTGTATCGGTGGTGTGATGGCCGTGGGCAGCCTCGGTTCCCTCGCGGGCACCCTGCTGGTCACCGCCCCGGTCGCGATTCTCGCGGCGGCGCAGTACTTCACCACCATCAACCAGCCCGCACCACAACCGAAGCCGAAGCCCGCCAAGTAGCACCCCACCCATCAGGGATCGTTTGTGTGGTGCGCGCCGCGGCGCGCACCACACAAACGTGTCTCGTGCGCCGTCCGGAACCACGCCCTGGCACCCGCGACCGGGCACGGCTCGTCGTCATCGCGCTGGACGCCACGAGAGATTCATCCACCATCGACGGCACGGGATCACCATCGCGCACCCGGTCCACCTGGTTCGGACTCCGGTTCGACCGCGCACCAACCTCGCACCGCCGCAACCGAACAGGTCCGCTCGCCCGCACCGGTCTCAGTCCTGCGATTCATTCCAGTCGGTCCGAACATCGCATCTCGCCCCCATCAGGGATCGGTTGCGCGTCGTCCGGCACCGAGCGTGTGGCCGAATGTTCCCCCTCGAGGCTTCCGACCCACCCGGCCGCTCATCCCGATACCTCGAATCGCTAACCGACCGACTGTTCGGTCAGCTACCATCGCCGCCTGATGACACCACACCGGTGAACGGTCGAGTACGAGGAGAGCACAATGCGTCGCAGGTTCGGAATTACGGCTGTCGCACTGGGATTGACCGCCCTATCGGTTATGCCCGCGACGGCGGAGCCGGTCGGCGGCATGCACGCCGAACCGCTGCCGAGCGAATTCCTGTGGGGCGTATCGGGTTCGGGCTTCCAATCCGAGGGGTACGCACCGGACAGCAATTGGTCCCGCTACGCCGATGCGGGCAAGACGAAGGATACCGTCGGAACCTCGGTCGATTTCCTGCACCGCTATCGCGAGGACATCGAACGCGCCCGAGAGCTCGGCACTCAGGTCTTCCGTATGAGCGTCGAGTGGGCGCGCGTGGAACCCACACCGGGGCACCAGGATCCGGCGGCGTGGGCCTTCTACGACAATGTGGTCGCCGCGATCCTCGCGGCGGGTATGCGGCCGATGATCACGCTGGACCACTGGGTGTATCCCGGCTGGGCCTTCGACCGCGGCGGCTGGCGGCGCGACGAGATGAGTGCCGAGTGGCTGGCCAACGCCCGCCGCGTGGTCGACCGCTACGCCGGCGTCGACCCGCTGTGGATCACCATCAACGAGCCGTCCGCCTATGCCTTCCAGGAAATGCAGGTCGGCGGGCTCGGCCCGGCCGACCTGTCGGCCGCCATGGATCGGTGGGTGCGGGTGCACCGCGAGATCTACGACTACATCCATGCCGCCCAGCCGACCGCGCAGGTCTCGTCCAATGTCGCCTACTTCCCGGTGGCAGAGTCCTTGGTGGACACCACCTTCCTCGATCGAGTGGTCGACAAACTCGACTTCATCGGGCTGGACTACTACTACTCGATGTCGCCCACGGATCTCAGCTACGCGAACGTGTTCTCCGAGCCGTGGAATGCCACGGTGGCACCGGACGGCCTCTACTACGCACTGCGGCACTACGCCGAGAAGTATCCCGGGCGACCGCTCTACGTGGTCGAGAACGGAATCCCGACCGAGAACGGACCCGGACGCCCTGACGGCTACGACCGCGCCGATCATCTCGCCGACAGCGTCTACTGGGTGCAACGTGCGATCCAGGACGGCATGAACGTCATCGGCTACAACTACTGGAGCCTGACCGACAACTACGAATGGGGAAGCTACACACCACGTTTCGGTCTCTACAGCGTGGATGTGAAGAACGACCCGAATCTCACGCGCGTCCCCACCCGGGCTGTCGACGCCTATCGCACCGTCATCGCCCAGGGCGGCGTGCCCGCGCGGTACACGCCCGTGCACCCGTCGACCCTGTGCTCTCTCGTCGACGCACTGGCCAGTTGCGCCCGCCCGGTCGGCTGATCCGACCCGACCCTCGTGCTCCGACCGGAAATCAGCTTCATGATCGCCGGATTCGAGGGTGCGGCACTGCATCGCCGCACCCTCGACGGGATGGAGGTTGCCCACTAAGCTTACTGACTGAACAGTCAGTATGTTCGCTCCCGCGCCGGGGAGCGACCCCGAGAAATGAGACACCAGCATGACCGAAACCCCCTTCGCCGGCCGCACCGCCGTGATCACCGGCGCGGCCGCCGGTATCGGCGCGGCACTGGCGACCGAACTCGCCGCGCGGGGAATGTCGCTCGTACTGGCCGATATCGACGAAGTCGGCGTGCGTCGCCGAGCCGCGCAGTTGCAGGCGAACGGGGTACCCGCGCTCGGCGTCGGCGTCGATGTGAGCGATCCGGATTCGGTCGCGGCCCTCGCCGAGGCGGCCTACGCGAAGTTCGGATCGGTGGAACTGCTGTGCAACAACGCGGGAGTGCTGCTGTTCGGCAGTGTCGCCGAATCCTCGCTCGGCGACTGGCGGTGGCTGTCGTCGGTGAATGTCGAAGGCACACTCAACTGCCTGCACGCCTTCCTCCCCCGCATGCGTCAGGCCAGCGGGTGGCGGTACGTCATGAACACCTCGTCCACCCACGCCTTCCTCCCGGACACCGCCAACAGCGCGCTCTACAGCGCCACCAAACACGCCGTTCTCGCCATCACCCTCGGACTCCGCGGCGAACTGGCCGCCGACGGTATCGGCGTCACACTGCTGTGCCCCGGGCAGGCGGCCACCCGAATCCTCGACTCGCAGCGCAACCGTCCGCAGACCTTCGGCCGCCGCGCCCGCGAACCGTTCGGCACCGGCCCGATCCCCCTGGCGATCGAACCGGAGGCGGTCGCCTATGCCGCCGCCGAGGGCATCCGGCGGGAGTCCCCGCTGGTTTTCGCACTACCGGACGAGACCCGCGCGGGCTTCCGCTCCCAGATCGAACAGATGTGGCGACTCGCCGACGACGCCCTCGGCGACCGAACCGAAACCCGCGTCGGCGCAGGCGATTAGGACACCACAGCATACCCATGAATATAGGCACCGCTGACGGGTGAGGTGGCGAAGCATCTCAAAGGATCGAGAAACCCCGTTTGACACAGCACTTTATGATGCATCCCACCAGCGAACCTTGACACATCAGCGCTTGGCAATCATGGTGTTCATAGATACGCGCGAACATATTGTTCCGTTGAACCAACACCTGCGGCCGCGAGCCGCGACCCTGCACCAGCCGTAGTCGATCGGCTGGATTCTTCATTCCATTTGCCGAGGAGGCGCGACGAGTGAGAAGACCCGCGACCAGCAGTCGACTCCGGGCGACAGCGCCTGTTCGCGAACCGGATATTCGCCAATGAGATCGCGGGTACGGATCCCGAGGCCGGGCAATACCCGCCAGTACGCCCGACCATCAGCCACATAGGTTCTCAAGAACCTATTAATCTTCATATCTTCGCTGATTTCTTGCACAGACCAAGATGTGTAGGTACATAATCCATCTGCCGGCCCGAACGATGCGGCGCTGCGCGGGCACTCCGACCGACTGCTCAGCACGTACCGAACGAGCCGGGTGCCCGAACCCGAGGAGTGTCCTTTGCGTAAATCCCGAATCTTCGCCATCGCGACCGCGCTGGCACTGACCGTGTCGCCGCTGGCCGCCTGCGGCCAGTCCACGGACGGTGGCGTCACAGACGACACACTGACCCTGGCGACCTCCTCGCCGGTCGGCAGCTTCGATCCGGTCAACCTCAATATCGGACCCGGCACGCACTACTGGCAGGCCGTGTACGACACCCTGCTGCACAGGGATGCGGACGGGAACCCGATCCCCGCGATGGCGGAGTTCAGCTACGACGCGGCGCTCACGACCTTGACCCTCGATCTCCGCGAAGGTATTCGGTTCAGCGACGGCACGACCTTCGACGCCGATGCCGCGAAGGCCAATCTCGTTCGATTCACCTCGACCCCGGGACCGCACAGCGTGATGGGTGCAGCCATCACGAGTATCGAGGTGACCACACCGGATCAGCTGGTCCTGCGCCTGTCGGCTCCCGACCCCGCGTTGCTGACGAACCTCGCCTCGGCGCTCGGGGTCATGGTCTCGCCCGACGTGCTGGCCAAGGGCGAATTCGACCAGAATCCGGTCGGTTCCGGCCCCTATCTGTACGACCCCGCCGCATCGCAACCGGGCACCGTCAAGTTCAGCCGCAACACCGGGTACCTCGACAGTTCGCAATACCCGTTCGACCACCTCGAGATCGTCATGCTCAACGATCCGAATACGGTCCGCAACGGACTCACCACCGGGCGGCTGGATGTGGGGTCGTTCGTCTCGACCGACAGCTCCCAACTGGAGGCCGCCGGTTTGACCACCACGCGGCTCGCCGGTACATGGAACGGCCTGGTCCTGGCCGACCGCGACGGCACAATGCAGCCCGCGCTGGGCAAGCCGGAGGTTCGCCAAGCGATCAATATGGTCGTCGACCGCGACCTGTTCCGCACGCTCGCACCGGGGAATCCGCCAGCGACCAGCCAGATCTTCGCTCCCGGATCGGGCGCGTACGACGAGGCGCTGAATACCGTTTATCAGCATGACGTGACAAAGGCCAAGGAACTCATGACGCGCGCCGGCTACCCGGAGGGTTTCACGGTCACCATGCCGGACATGTCCTCCTACACCGGCAGCCCCGCGCTCAATACCGCGCTCGACCAGCAACTCGGCACCATTGGAATCACCATCGTCTGGGACAAGGTGCCGCCGGCGCAGATTCTGACAGCGATGACATCCGGCCGATACCCGATGTTCTTCATGTCCCTCGGTATGAGATCGCCGTGGGAGGATCTCCAACTGTCCGTACTGCCCGCCGCCGCCTGGAATCCGTTCCACGTCGCCGATCCCGAACTCAACGCACTGATCGCCGAAGCGCAGCATGCCGAACCCGGACCTACTCAGGATGCCGCGTTCCAGGCGGTCAATCGCCGGCTCGTACGCGACGCGTGGTTCGCGCCCATCTTCGGCACGGAAACCCTGTGGGCTTCCGCGCCCGGCATTCGTATCGAGAAGCAGAGTCGCGGCTACCCCGACCTGGTCCGATTCCAGTTGGCGGAGAGCTGATCCCGTGTCGTTACTCCTGCTCAAACGCGCGGTCTCGGCCATCTTCCTGTTCATCGCCGTCACCACGCTCGCGTTCTTCCTGACCAACCTGGGCGGAACCGATCCCGGCCGCAGCATCCTCGGCCCACAGGCGACGCCCGAGGCTGTCGACGCCACCAACCGCACGCTCGGAGTCGACCGACCGCTACTCGTCCAATACGTCGACTGGGCAGGTGACGTGCTGCACGGCGATCTCGGCCGGTCGTATCTGAACAATCGGCCGGTCAGCGGGGAATTGGCGACCCATCTCCCGGTCAGCATGAGCCTGATGGGATTGAGTCTGCTGGTGGTCGCCGCCGCGAGCCTGGCGCTCGCCGTCCTGGCGGCCACCGGCCGCGGTCGCGCCGACCGTGCCGTCCAACTGATTTCGCTCGCCGGTCACGCGATACCCGGCTATCTGCTGGCCCTACTGCTGCTCACGCTGTTCGCGGTGCACTGGCATATCTTCCCGGTGCTCGGCTACACACCCATGAGCACCTCCCCCGGACAATGGCTGTGGGGCATGGTCCTGCCGGTGCTGGCGGTCTCGCTCTCGGGTATCTCCGGCGCGTTGCTGCAGGGTCGCGGCGCGCTCCTCGACGTGTTGGACGCCGACTATATGCGCACCCTGCGCTCACGCGGGATCTCTTCGCGATCGGTGCTCTGGCGGCACGCGCTGCGCAATGCCGCTCCCCCATGGCTGACCGCGATGTCCCTCGGGGCCGTCGCGATGCTCGGTGGCTCCTTCATGGTGGAGAAGGTGTTCGCGATCCCGGGACTCGGCACGCTCGCGGTGAACTCCACCATCTCCGGTGACCGGCCGGTACTCATGGGCCTGGTGGTTCTCACCTCGGGCCTGGTCATCCTCGTCAATCTCCTGACCGATCTGGCCCAGATGTGGCTGACCCCGAAGGCACGCACACAATGAGCGAACAACCCCCACCCGTCACTCTTACGCGCCGACCGACACGGCTGCGGGCGGTCCTCACCAACCCGCTCGCCGTGATCGGCCTGATCATGCTCGGCGTCGTGCTGATCGCGTTCATCGCCGCCCTCGCTATCGGCTGGGTCGACCCGCACAGTCCCCTGGAAGCGAATCTGCGCAACCTCAACGCACCACCGGGCAGCCCCGGACATCTACTCGGCACCGACAACGGCGGACGCGACGTATTCGTCCGACTGGTGGTCGCGACAAAATCGACCCTGCTCAGCGCGACGGTGGCGCTCGGCGTCGCGGTACTGCTCGGCATCCCGTCGGGGTTGGTCGCGGGGTACTACGGCGGTCGGATCGACCTCGCACTGGACTGGCTGTCGACATTGCTCCTGTCGCTGCCCGGACTGTTGGTGTTGATGGCCATTATTGCGGGCCTGGGCAATTCGATGTGGATCACCATGAGCGCGCTGGGGGTCCTGATGACCCCGGGCGTGTTCCGGGTGATCCGCGCCCAGGTGCACGCCATCCGGTCCGAGCTCTACATCGACGCCGCCAAGGTCGCCGGACTGCACGATGCCCGCATTATCGCCCGGCATGTGTTCGGGATGGTGCGCGGACCGCTGCTGCTGATGCTGACCGTGCTGTCCGCGGTCGCGATCACGGTCCAGACCGGACTGGATTTCATCGGACTCGGCAACCCGAACATCATCACCTGGGGCGGAATGTTGAGCGAGGGCTTCAATGCCCTGTTCCAGAATCAGCTGCTGTTCCTGTGGCCCGGGCTGGCGCTATCGCTGACGATCATGGCGTTGTTCCTGCTGGGCAACGGGCTTCGTGACGCGCTGCAACCCGGCGACACCCGAGCCGCTCCGGCGCGACGCATTGTTCGACGCGGCCACCCCACCGACCGGGCAGCAGCATCGGAGCCGCCCGCGGCCGATGCGATCCTGTGCGTCCGCGACCTGCGAATCGGTTATCCCGCAGGCGATTCCGAGCCGGTCGAGGTGGTTCGCGGTGTAACGCTCGAGTTGCGGAAGGGCCGCATCATGGGTTTGGTCGGCGAATCGGGTTCCGGCAAAACGCAAACCGCGTTCGCCGTGCTCGACCTGCTGCCGCGACAGGCGCGACTGCTGTCCGCGCAGATCTGGTTGGACGGTGTGGATCTTCGAACGCTGACCCCCGCCCAACGTGAGCGCCTGGTGCGCGAATCCATCGCCTATGTACCACAGGAACCTATGTCGAATCTGGACCCCGCGTTCACCATCGGCTATCAATTGACCGAACCGCTGCGCGCGCGTGGACTGAGCCGCGGCGCGGCGCGCGAACGGGCGGTCGGGCTACTGGCTCGGACCGGAATCGGTGACCCGGATCGGGTGATGCGGTGCTATCCGCATCAGATATCCGGAGGTATGGCGCAGCGGGTATTGATCGCGGGGGCCATCTCGACCGAGCCGCGAATCCTGATCGCCGACGAACCCACGACGGCGCTCGATGTCACGGTGCAGAGCGAGATCCTGGATCTGCTGCGCGAATTACGCACCGAACTGTCCATGTCGATCCTGCTGGTGACCCACGATCTCGGTGTCGTCGCCGACCTCTGTGACGACGTCGCCGTGATGCGATCCGGCGAGATCGTCGAAACCCGTTCGGTGCGTGAGTTCTTCGGCGATCCAGCCCACGATTACTCACGCGAACTGCTGGCAGCCGTGCCGGATGAGGACCATGTCCGCGCCGACTACGTCGACGCCGCGAGCGAGAAGGCCGGTGTGAACGGATGAGTCTGCTGGAACTCGACGATTTGGTGGTCCGATTCCCGGGACGTGGCTGGCGCGGAAAGGCTTTCACCGCGGTCGACCGGGTGAGCCTGGACATCCGCCGCGGCGAGACCGTAGGGCTCGTCGGCGAATCCGGCTCCGGCAAGACCACGGTGGGCCGGGCGATACTGGGCCTGACACCGATAGCGGGCGGGGCGATTCGATTCGACGGGACCGAGATCCAGCAGCTGGGTCGGGCGCAACGGCGACCGTTCGCGGCCCGCATCCAGGTGGTGTTCCAGGATCCGTACAGCTCGCTCAACCCGACCATGAGTGTGGCCGACATACTCAGCGAACCACTGCGGGCCGCGGGGATGGCGCGCGCTCAGGCCCGCGGTCGCATCACCACACTGCTCGACCAGGTCGGACTGCCCGGCGACGCGGCGGACCGCTACGCCCGGGAGTTCTCCGGTGGTCAGCGCCAGCGCGTCGCCATCGCCCGGGCGCTGGCGCTCGACCCGGAGCTGGTGATCTGCGATGAGGCGGTGTCGGCGCTGGATCTATCGACACGGGATCGAATTCTGTCGCTGCTCATCGATATTCAAGAACGCACCGGTGTCGCTTATCTGTTCGTCTCCCACGATATCGCGGTGGTCCGCCACATCAGCCACCGCGTCGCAGTGATGAAGCAGGGCACGGTGCTGGAGTTCGGCTCCTGCGCTCGCGTGACATCGGAACCGACCCACCATTTCACCCACGAGCTACTACTGTCCTCGCTCGTCGCGGACCCCGAGCGTCAGCGGCAGCGGCGAGCCCGACGACAGGCACTACAGCGCGCGTCGAGCGAGTGACGCGCCGAATCCTCCACCCCTACCCGCGCTCGCGCTGCCTCACCCGGCCTCGACACCACACGAAAGTGCCTGCGTAACAACGCTCATCGCGCGTATGGACACGAGAGGCGGGGCACGTCGCCCATGACGTGCCCCGCCTCTTCGCGAATCGATCAGGCTTCGAGCTCGGTGGGCACCGGCGCGGCACAGACGGCGCGGGGTCGAAGGAGCAGTGGGACCATCGGCCCTGGAAACAGTTGCGGAAGGCCGCAGCGGCGGCGCGGTCGAGTGACCATGATCGACAGCATGACCGCCGTCAGCTCGGACCCCGACCACATCGTGACACGACTGCTGGACTCCCCGGAACCGTCGATCCGGTGGCTCATGCACACCCGCGTGCTCGGGACGGCTCCGGGCACCCCGGCGGTGCGAACAATCCGCGAGTCGATCGTGACGAGCCCACGCGTGCGCAGTCTGCTGTCGGAGCGGCGGACCGATGGGACGCTGCCGTTTCATCCCTATAATGCGACGTGGTATGGCGCGCACTGGGTTCTGGTCGCGCTCGCTGAACTCGGCTATCCCGCCGGCGATGAGTCGCTGATTCCGTTGCGGGAGCAGGCGTTGGGCTGGCTGCTGTCCCGGGAGTATTCCACGCACTATGTGGGCCGCGTCCGGGGGCTGACGACCCTGCACGCGTCGATCGACGCGAATCTGCTGTGGGCGCTATTGAGCCTCGGGCTCGCCGACGAACGCACCGACCAGCTGCTTACCCGCCTGCTCGCCGCCCAATGGCCCGATGGCGGCTGGAACTGCGACCGGCACGCCAACGGTCGTGTCTCCTCGTTCTACGAAAGCCTCGTTCCATTGCGCGCGCTGGCATTGCACGCACGGGTCGCCGGACGTGAGGACAGTCGCGCTGCGGTGGTCCGGGCCGCCGAGCTGTTCAAGAGCCGTCACCTGTTCCGGCGCATCAGTGACGGCACCGTCATGGCAGAATCGTTTCTGCAACTGCACTTTCCGTGCTACTACCATTACGACATCCTGTTCGCGCTCACGGTCCTCACCGAGGCCGGCTTGGCCGACGATCCGCGCTGCACCGAGGCGCTCGACCTGCTCGAAGCCAAACGGTTGCCCGATGGCGGGTTCCCCGCGGAAGCACGCTTCTATCAAGTCCGGAAGGCGCCGACCGGGACGGGCAGATCGCTGGTCGGCTGGGGACCGACCAGCCGAAGCCGGTCCAATCCGTGGGTCACCTGCGCTGCGTTGGCGGTGCTGGCGCAGACGCCAGCGCTTGGCCGCCCTTTCGTAGCGCCGTAGGCCGCTACTGTGACATCGGGCGTCTGGCAGGACGGCACCGGTGAGGAAAAGTGTTGGTTCGTGCGGCGGATCGGGTCCGCCGGGATTCCCAGGCGTCTCGTCGCGACCTCCTCGAGGTCCGTCGATATGGACGTATCGATCGCCAATCGATCACGCAATCAGGCGGCGGACAGCGAGTTCGGCGTACAACGCGGCACCGTCGGCGAGCACCGATTCGTCGAAAACGGCCAGCGGAGAGTGATTCATCGCCGCCTTGTCGGCGTCGATACCGACCGGGGTCGCGCCGAGCGCGATCATTGCTCCGGGGATCTCGGCGATAACGCGGGAGAAATCCTCCGAACCCGCACCGGGGCGGTCCTGCCACGCCCAGCGCTGCTCGCCGCAGACCTCGGCCACGGTGTCGGCGGCGAACTCGGTTTCCCGGTCGTCGTTCACGGTCACCGGATACAGCTCGGCATAGTCGATATCGGCGGTCAGTCCGTGAGCCGCGGCCACACCGCGCACAGTGCGTAGGAAACCGTCCTTCACCCGGGCATGTGATTCGGGAGAATAGGAGCGGACCGTCGCCTCGAAGTACGCCTCCTCGGGAATGACATTGTGCTGGGTGCCCGCGTGCAGCGAGCCGACGGTAATGACCACCGGATCGTGGATATCGATGCGACGGGTCACCATCGACTGCAACGCGAGCACCATTTCGCACGCCGCGGGAAGGGGGTCCTGTGCCAGGTGCGGCATCGAACCGTGACCGCCGACGCCGCGAATCGTCACCCGGACGGTGTCGGACGCGGCCAAGAACGGCCCGCGCCGGGCGGCGAACACTCCGGCGGGCAACTGTCCACTGAGTACATGCAATGCGTAGGCGGCGACCGGTCGGGTTCCGGTCACGTCGAGTACCCCTTCGGAAATCATCTTTCCGGCACCGTCGTAGCCCTCCTCTCCGGGCTGGAACATGAACACCACGTTCCCGGCGAGCTGATCGGCGCGCGAACTCAACAGCTGTGCGGCACCGGCCAGCATGGCGGTGTGCAGGTCGTGTCCGCAGGCATGCATCCGGTCGGTGGGGGCCGCGAAATCCAGTGCGGTCCTTTCGATGACGGGCAGTGCGTCCATATCGCCGCGCAGCAGTACCGTTGGACCGGGGCGCGCGCCGCGCAGCACGGCGGTCACCGACGACAGCGACTGCCCGGTTCCGATCTCCAGGCCCCATCCGTCGAGCGCGGCGACGACCTTTTCCTGGGTGCGTGGCAGTTCCAGCCCGAGTTCGGGCTCGCGGTGCAGGGCGCGGCGCAGCTGCACGAGATCGCCCTGGAGGGCGGTGGCGTCCTCACGAATGGACATGGACGGGCTCCTTTTCGAAGGTCTGGGTGAACAGCGCGACCTTGGTCACGGTGAACGAACCGGCCAGCAGCGCGAGCATCGCGATGAAGACATAGACGGGGACGACCCAGCTGAGGTCAACAGCCTGAAGGACTTCGGCGACCATCGGGAAGGTGCCACCGAATACGGTCACCGTCACCGTGGACACCAGACCAGCGCCGACCGCCCGCACGCCGGTGGGCATGAGCAGTGCGCACAGCACACTGCCGAGCGCGGCGAATCCGGCCGCCCCCAGCCCGAGCACGAGTGCCGCGATCTCGAACGCAATCACACCGTGCACCATCGCGAAGGTGACAGGTAGCACACCGATCGCGTTGAACGCGAACGTTATTCGCATAATGGTCAGCACACCGAACCGGTCGGCGAGCACTCCCACCACCAGCATGGCGACGAGTACGACAATGAGTACGACCGTCATGAACGAGGTGGCCGAAGCGGTCTCGGCCACACCCGCCAAGGCCGCGTACTTCGGTAGATAGACCAGTGCGAAGTAATAGGTGACGGTGCCGCCGAGGGTGAGCAGGAAGATCGTCAGCGCCGCTTGGCGATGCTCGCGGAACACCACGGCCAACGACGGCCGACCCGTCCGGCCTTCCGACCGCGCACCCTCGAACTCGGCACTCTCCGGCGCATAGGCCCGGATCCACAGGGCCAGCACCCCGAGCAGGCCACCGGCGACGAAACCCCACCGCCAGCCACCCTCGCGCAGCGCTTCGGCGCCGATCGTCGCGTTGAGCACCGCGACGGTGAGGAACACCAGCATCGATCCGAACATGATGCCGCCGTACGAGATCGCACTGAACAGGAACCTGTGCCGAGGCGGTGCGGTTTCCGCGACATAGGCGGCGATGGTCGGACCCTCACCGCCGTAGGCCAGACCCTGCACGATCCGCAGCGCCACCAGCGCTACCGCCGACCACACCCCGATCGTCGCCGCCGAAGGCAACAGGGCGATGGCGATACTCGCCGCCGAGATAATCGACATGCACAGCAGCAGGTTGAAGCGCCTGCCGCGGGAATCGCTCACGCGGCCGAAGAGCAGACTGCCGATCGGACGGGCGAGGAAGCCGACCGCGAAACCGCCGTAGGCGACGATGGTCGCGCCGAGCGAATCCGAGCCGAACAGGTCCGCGGTGAAAAAGGCCGCGAAAACCACGTACACGCTCCAGTCGAAAGACTCGACAATGCCGCCGATGGTCGCCGCGGCCAGTTGACGACGGGGCAACCCGGAGTGGGCGTCCACCGCGGGTGGGCCGGTGATGAGTAGTTCGGTCATATGCCTCGGTTCCTTCCCCACCGCTGCCGGCCACATAGCTGGCCGCCTCAGCGGTGGGGGGAGGCTATCCTGCACTTTCGTATGGTCTCGAAAATTTGAAATAATCTGTCTTCGCAGGAGTACTAATGCAGGATTTATTCAAGCTCGATGAGCTGGAGCTGCAATTGGTCAATGCGCTGCAACTCAACGCCCGCGCGCCGTGGAACCTGATCGGCAGCGTGCTCGATATCGATCCGGTGACCGCCGCACGACGATGGGAACGGCTCAGCGCCCTCGGTCTGGCCTGGATCTCGGTCTATCCGGGTACCCCGTGGGATTGGGAGGTCGTGGGCGCCAATGTCTATGTCCGATGCGCGGCCGGTAAGGCGAGCGCGGTGGCCGATACGCTGCGCACCGACAACCGGGTCGCGACCATCGAGCACATCACCGGCGACGGCGATCTGTCGCTCACGGTATTCACCGCGAGCCTGGTGGAACTGTCGTCATTCGTGCTCACCGGCCTGGGTGCCATCCGCGGGGTGCGTGACTGCCGAACCCATGTGCTGACCGCGGTGTACACGGAGGGCAGCAGGTGGCGGCTGCGCGCCCTGAACGCGACCCAGCGCGACCGCATCCTCGCCTCCCTCCCGGCCCCCCAGCCGAGTTCGAACGATCCGCTCAATCCCGTGGACCGAAGGCTGTACGCCGCACTGGAACTCGACGGACGCGCCGGTTTCACAGAACTCGGTGAACGAGCCGCCGTCAGTACTTCCACCGCACGCCGACGACTCAACGCCATGCTCGCGGCCCGGCGCATCGTGACCCGCTGTGAGGTGGCGCAGCCGGTTTCCGGCTGGCCCATCAGCGCATCCCTGTGGTGTCGCATCGCCCCCGCCGACCTCGATCTCGTCGCCACCCAACTGGCACGACTTCCCGAGACCCGTTCGTGCTCAACGGTCACCGGCGGCCGCGCGAACCTACTCCTGTCGGTCTGGCTGCGCTCGGCCGCCGATATCCACCGCCTGGAGGCCTCCCTCGCCGCTCAGGTCCACGACCTCCAGATAATCGATGTGGCACTGTCCCTGCTGCACGTCAAACGCATGGGACGACTCCTCGACGAGAACGGCCGCGCGACCGGACTGATACCGCTCATCGCCCGCGAGAATGTGGCAGCAGAGCGCTGACCCATTGGATAAGAGGCGATCGGTAGCCGAACGCCGCCGTCGCCTCGAAGCAGCACTCCCGACCCCTCGAGCGCCCGTCGCGCGACCCGGACGAGCGACAGGCGTATCGGGGCCGCTTGGCCCGCATACCAATGACATTCGTCCCTCGGTGAACCCCTCCCCGCGCGGAATGCTCTAGGTATCACCGAATCCGGGAGGAATCATGACCGACGAGGCTGCTGTAACCCACGATCCGAACAACCCGCCGATCATTGTCGCCGTCGACGGCTCGGCCAACTCGTATCAGGCTGTCGGCTGGGCGGCGGTCGAGGCCGACCTGCGGCGCTGCCCGCTGCACATCATTACCTCGTACGCGATCCCGACCGCTCGTGTCCCGGTGACCTCGCTGGGTACGGCGGAGCTGGCGTGGGTGCGGGCGGATGGTCGGCGCGTACTCACCGAGGCGAGTGCGATAGCCCGGCATTCCGCGTCCGGCGACACCGTCGTCACCACCGAGTTGATCTTCGACCCCATCGTCGCCACGCTCATCGGTCGGTCCAGGCACGCACGTCTGGTCGTGGTCGGCAATCGCGGCCGGGGCGCTATCCGCCGCGCCGTACTGGGTTCGGTGAGCACCTCGCTCACTCGCCACGCGCACTGCCCCGTTGTGGTCGTGCACGACATGCCGGAGACCGATCCGACCGCCGAGCATCGGCCGATCGTGGTCGGCGTCGATGGCTCGGCCAACAGTATGCCCGCTGTCGCAATGGCTTTCGAGCAAGCGTCGCGCCGCAAGGTGGGATTGATAGCGGTGCACGCCTGGAGCGATACCACCGGATGGGATCTGCCGGTAATCGGCTGGGAGGCTCTCCACGAAACACAGGAGGCGCTACTGGCGGAAAGTCTGGCCGGTTTCGCCGAGCAGTTCCCCGAGGTTTCCGTCGAACGCGTGGTGGCCTGCGATACGCCGGTGCGCGCACTGCTCGAGCATGCCGAAGGCGCACAGCTGATCGTGGTCGGCAGTCACGGCCGGGGCGGGTTCGCGGGTATGACGCTGGGTTCCACCAGCACCGCACTGCTCCACCTGGCCGAATGCCCGGTACTCGTGGTCCGCGAGAGCTGAATCACGGTCCACGCTAACGGGACCGAAGGTCAGCCGCGACGGTGACTTTCGATTCTGTCGCGGCACGGGTGCCCGGCGCAGGATCGAGGTCGTACGCATCGATCGAATGAGAAGGAGGTGGCCGCGATGGTTGAACGCCTCGTCGGCCGTACCCGCCGTCCGGGTCGCCACATGGTGGAACTGGACCGCATCGAGGCGATGACGCTATTGGCCTCGGTCCCGTACGGGCGAATGGTGTTCACCCGCGACGCGCTGCCCGCCATCCGTACGGTCATCCATGTGGTGGAACGCGACGAGATCATTGTCGCCCGCCTCACGCTGCCCTCTGATTCGGGCCGGGCGGTCGTCAAAGAAAAAAGGAATGTGGTCGTCGCGTTCGAAGCGGACGAGATCGATCCGGTGCGGCAGGTGGGCTGGTCGGTGGTTGCCACCGGTTTCGCCAACACCGTTACCGATCCGGAGCGTCTCGCCCACTACCGGCAGGCGCTGTGTCCCTGGGCGGAGGACGCCGTGGTCGACATCATCGCCATCGAACCCACCATTGTCACCGGCCTGCGCCTGATCGCCGCATAGCGGGCGAGCACGCTCAGTTCCGCTGTGCCGCACCGGAACGCAATTGCGAGGCCAGCACCGCCGCCTGGGTGCGGCGTTCCATGCCGAGCTTCGCCAGCAACCGGGATACATAATTCTTCACGGTCTTCTCGGCCAGGAACATGCGTTCGGCGATCTGCCGGTTGGTCAGGCCCTCGCCGAGCAGATCGAGCAGTATGCGCTCCTGTTCGGTGAGCCCGGCCATGGGGCCGTCCGGCTCGGTGCTGCGGCGCAGCCGATCCATCAGCGCGGCGGCGGCCCGATTGTCGAGCAGCGAGCGGCCCGCACCCACCTCCTTGATGGCTTTGGCCAGTTCCATGCCCTTGATGTCCTTGACCACGTAACCACTGGCCCCGGCCAGGATGGCGTCCATCATGGCCTGTTCGTCGGTGAACGAGGTGAGGATCAGGCAGCGCAGATCGTCCATGCGAGAGAGCAGTTCCCGGCACAGTTCGATCCCATTGCCGTCGGGTAGCCGTACATCGAGTACGGCCACATCCGGTCGTAGCGCCGGAATCCGGGCCAGGGCCTGCGCGACATCACCGGCCTGACCGACCACGGTCAGCTCCGGATCACCCTCGAGCAGGTCGACCAGTCCGCGGCGAACGATCTCGTGATCGTCGACGAGAAACACCTTGATCATGGCGGAGTCCGATCTGTTGTGTGGTGGGACAAACATAGCGCGCTGATCAGGTGGCCCGGCATGGTCCAAAGTCCCTTATCCGATAGCTGGCCGAGGGCTATCGGCCTGTACCGGGACGGACTTTCGGCCCTGTCGGCCCGCCAATGGCGGTGATGACATGGGCAACGTCTCGATCTTGTACATATCTCCGGGGTCGCTCCCATCGAGAAAGGCGGATGACGACGTTGACACGCGAACTGACGCAGCACCAGATCCTCACCGAATTGGAGCCGGTGGCCGAGACGGCGCTGAACCGGCACCTGTCCATGGCCAAGGACTGGCATCCACACGACTACGTGCCATGGGACGAGGGCCGGAATTTCGCCATGCTCGGCGGCGTGGACTGGGAACCCGAGCAGTCCCGCCTCAGCGAGGTCGCCAAGGCGGCCCTCATCACCAACCTGCTCACCGAGGACAATCTGCCCTCCTACCACCGCGAGATCGCCGACAACTTCTCGCGCGACGGCGCATGGGGCACCTGGGTGGGGCGCTGGACCGCCGAGGAGAACCGGCACAGTGTGGTGCTCCGCGACTATCTGGTGGTGACCCGCGGCGTGGATCCGGTCGCGCTGGAGAACGACCGCATGGCGCATATGACTCACGGATTCGCGGCCCCGGTCGACGCCGCGACCGCCGCGGAACACGCCGGATTCCTGTATTCGGTTGCCTACGTGAGCTTCCAGGAGCTCGCCACCCGAATCAGCCATCGCAATACCGCCGCCGCCTGCGCGGATCCGATCGCCGAACGCATGCTCGGCCGTGTCGCCGCCGACGAGAACCTGCACATGATCTTCTATCGCACCCTGTGCGGCGCGGCCCTGGATCTGGTGCCCGACCAGGCCATGGCCGCGATCGACCTGATCGTGGAGAACTTCCGCATGCCCGGCACCGGTATGCCCAACTTCCGCCGCCATGGCGTGCTCATGGCCAAATACGGCATCTACGATCTGCGCCAGCACCTCGAGGAGGTCCTCATGCCGGTAATCCGGCAGTGGAATATCTTCGGCCGCAATGATTTCACCGCGAGCGGTGAACAGGCGCGCGAACGGCTGGCGCGCTTTCTGGCGGACCTCGAGCAGGTGCGGATTCCGCGCTTCGAGGAACAGCGTGACCGCGCGCTCGCGCGCGCCGCCGCCAGGGCCTGAGGCCCGTGTACGGGTACGGCGTGGTCTTTGGACCCGCGACCTGGTGACGATGGACCGCATTCACCACCCCTTCCAGTTCATACCGTTGAGTTGGATGCCGCGCCGGGCACCAGCCAATTCACATCATTCGGAGGTCGCGATGACGACGCAGAGGTTCAACGATCCACACCACTTGGTTTCGGCGGCGGTCGTCGTCGGGGTGGACGGGTCCGCGGGATCGGATGCCGCCCTGCGGTGGGCGGCCGAATTGGCGGCGGACCGCAAGCGCCCGTTGCACATTCTGCACGGTATGGACCTGGCCGGAATGAGCCGAGTGCTGGGTATCTATCATGTCTCGGTCCCCGCGGTGGTCGATTCGGTTCGCGCACATGCCAAAACGGTCGTCGAGCGCGCACAGCATCTGGCGGAGACAGTCGCTCCCGGTCTGCCGATCACGGTGGTGACAAGCCCGGACAGCGCCGCGGCACTGCTCATCGAGCACAGCGCCGACGCGTACGCGGTGGTCCTCGGTGCCACCGGAACCAGCGGAACGCTGGGACATTTGGGCTCCACCCTGCTCGCGGTCACCGCACACGCCCAGGGCTCGGTGTTCGTCGTGCGCACCGATCCGGAATCGGATAACAGCGTCCATACCTCCGGACCGGTGGTGGTGGGCATCGACGGCAGCGCGGTCGACGATGCCGCCATCGGCGCCGCCTTCGCGGAGGCGGCCCAACGCGGGGAGCGCCTGATCGCCGTGCATGTGTGGGGCGATTGGAATATCGGTACCTTCGCCGGTCAGGATCTCGGGTGGCTCGATATCTCCGGTGTCGACAATGCCGAGCACGCCATCCTCGCCGAACGTTTGGCCGGCTGGCACGAGAAGTACCCCGAGGTCGACGTGATCCGCAAGGTCTACGCCACCGAACCCGCCGCACAGCTGCGGGAATGGTCACGCGTGGCGCAGCTGGTCGTGGTCGGCAGCCGCGGCCGCGGGGGTTTCACCGGCATGCTGCTCGGCTCCACCTCGCATTCGCTGGTACAGCACGCCGCCTGCCCCGTCCTGGTCGTCCACCCCGAGAAATAGCGAGAACATGTGATGACAACCCTGGTGGCCGACGAACGCGACGGAACCGCCGAACTGCGGGATGTGGACGCCTGGTGGCGTGCCGCGAACTACCTGTCGGTCGGACAGATCTACCTGATGGACAATCCGCTGCTGACCGAGCCACTGCGGCCCGAGCACATCAAGCCACGACTCATCGGCCACTGGGGCACCGTCCCCGGCGTAACCCTGACCTACGCGCACCTCAACCGGGTGATCCGACGGACCGGGCAGCGAATGCTGTTCGTCCTCGGACCCGGTCACGGTGCGGCGGCGCTGAATGCCGCCGCATGGCTGGAGGGCACGTACTCGGAGGTCCACCCCGAGGTGACCCGCGATCTCGCCGGTATGCGAGAACTGTTCCGGCAGTTCTCCTTTCCCGGTGGCGTACCCAGCCACGCGTCACCGCATCTGCCGGGTTCGATCCACGAGGGTGGTGAGCTCGGCTATTCGCTCGCGCACGCCACCGGAGCCGCGCTGGACAACCCGGATCTGGTGGTGGCCTGCGTGATCGGTGACGGTGAGGCCGAGACCGGCGCGCTGGCAGCCAGCTGGCACGCGCCGTCGTTCCTCAATCCCGGCACCGACGGCACCGTGCTGCCGATTCTGCATCTCAATGGCTACAAAATCGCCAATCCGACACTGCTGTCCCGGATTCCACGCACAGATCTGGACGCACTGTTGACCGGCCACGGCTGGGAGCCGATGTATGTCGAGGGCAGCGACCCGGACGAGGTCCATGCCCGCTACGCCACCGTCTTGGACGAAGCGATGGAACGGATCCAGGAGATCCGTGACTTCGCCCGCCTCGGCATCGGACCGAGCAAGCCCTATCTGCCGCTGATCGTGCTGCGGACCCCGAAGGGTTGGACCGGGCCCGCCGCCGTCGACGGCGTCCCGATCGAGGGCACCTTCCGAGCCCATCAGGTCCCGCTCGCCGCAGTGCGTGAGAACGCCGAACATCGTGCGCTGCTGGAACAATGGTTGCGCTCGTACCGACCCGAGGAACTCTTCGACGATCGGGGTCGCCCGGTCGATCGGATCAGCGACCAGAATCCCGACGGGCCGTGTATGAGTGCCGATCCGGCCGCGCACGGCCACACCACGGTAGGCCTGCGGTTGCCACGACCCTCCGACTACACCGTGGGGTTCGCCGAACCGGGCACGGTGCGGGCGGAGTCCACGCGGGTACTCGGCGGCTTCCTGCGCGATGCGCTGGTCGCCAACCCTCACAATCTTCTGTTCTTCTCCCCCGACGAGCACACCTCCAACCGTCTCGACGCCATTCTGGAGGTGACCGGCCGCCGCTGGCGCGCCGAGCGATACGACAGCGACGACCGGCTCTCCCCGGACGGCCGGGTGTTCGAAGTGCTGTCGGAGCACCTGTGCCAGGGCTGGTTGGAGGGCTATCTGCTGACCGGCCGCCACGGTGTCTTCACCACCTACGAGGCCTTCGCCCATGTGGTGGACTCCATGGTCGTGCAGCACGCGAAATGGCTGTACATGGCGACCCAATTCCCTTGGCGGTCACCGATTCCCAGCCTCAACTATCTCATCTCGTCGCATGTGTGGCGGCAGGACCACAACGGGGCTTCCCATCAGGACCCCGGATTCATCGACCATGTGTTGAGTAAGCGGCCGGAGGTGAGTCGGGTCTATCTGCCGCCCGACGCGAACTGTCTGGTCCATGTCTTCGAGCACTGCCTGCGTAGTCGCGGAATGGTCAATGTGGTGGTGGCGGGGAAACAGCCGGCGCTGCAGTATCTCGACGACCAGGCGGCACGGGCACACTGCGAACACGGTCTGGGCGTGTGGAATTGGGCGAGTACCGACCTGCGCGGCGGCACCGAGGTGGTGCTCGCGTGCGCGGGTGACGTCCCCACCCAGGAAACTCTGGCGGCGGCCGCGCTACTCCGGGAACTGGTGCCGAACCTGGCGGTTCGCGTGGTGAACGTGGTGGACCTGGCGCGCCTGTTCCCACCGGACCGGCATCCGCACGGTATCTCCGACGCCGCCTACAGTCGCGTATTCACCGATGCTCCGGTTATTTTCGCCTTCCATGGCTATCCGTGGCTGATCCATCGCATCGCCTATCGTCGCCCCCACCACGACCGGCTGCATGTGCACGGGTTCGTCGACAATGGCACCACCACAACCCCATTCGATATGTGTGCGCTCAATGGCATCGACCGGTTCCAGCTGGCGGTGGCCGCCGTGGAGCAGGTCCCGCGACTGGTCGATCGGCTCGACGAGCTCCGCTCGGAACTCCTCGCCCGACTCGACGCGGCACGGTCCTACGCCCTGCGGGTCGGCGACGATCCACCTGAGATCAGCGAGTGGTCTTGGCCGAATAGCACCGCACCGCGGCACGAGTAGGGATTGCGACCACCACAGCGGCTACAACCCCGGTGACGAGAGGACCACACGGCCCTCGCTACCGGGGTTGTCGGCGATATCAGGGTTGTCAGCTCGAGGCACGGTGATCTGTCCCATTGAAAACGCTTGCGGCTTGAAAACGCGTGCGGCCCAACCTATCGGCTGGGCCGCACGCGGGGCAGGACGCTCATCTGCGTCGTGGTGTCGAAGGCAGTCGTGGTAGCGAAGAGATCAGTGCGTTGTGGTCGTGAAGAAATCGACCACCGGCCGCCTGGGTGTGGGAGCCTGCGGCCCTTCGTCGGGGGCGGTGCCGATGCGAATGACGAGCTGGGGCCGAACCGGTCTCGGCACCAGGCTCGCGAGCAGCGCACGTCCAGCGGGCAATTCGGTAATGTGCGTCAACGCGCAGGTGCCCAACCCGGCCGCCGTGCACTCCAAGAGCACCGCCGACAGCGCCTCTCCCGTACGTAGCCAGTCGACCAGCGCATCGCTTTCGGAACTGACCACCACCAGCCGCGCCCGATCCTCGGTATCGGCGCGCCGCAACGAATGCGGCGCCGAGGGGAACTCCCGCCCCACACTCACTCGCTCGGCTTCCGCCTGGGAGACGAGCGCTGACGGTGGAATCCCCTCCGGCGACTCGGAATGACCAGCCCACCAGTTCAATTCGGATCCGTACGCCATATCGTAGCGCCGCAGGGCCGCCGCCTGCTGGGAGGCGGCCATCAGCCGCGGACGTACGTTCTCCTCGAGTTCGTCGAGTTCCAGGTAGTGCGGCGACACCAGCATTCGCAGCCGCGGCAATACCACATCCCAGCCGCGCGGTTCCGCCATCGGCAGCCGGTCGGTGCGTCGCGAATCGATAGCCCGCGCCCGGGCCTTCAGCCCCATCGGCGGGTCGGGCCACGGCCGAAAACTGATCTTTGCGAGGTAGTCCGGACGCTCGGGATCCGGGCGGCGCACCGTATCGGTATGCCAACCCCGCGCCCCGAAGATGGTCCGCACATGGTGCAGCATGGCGCCACAACTGATCACCAGCTGCCGCCCCTGCGGATCGGCCGAGGTCAAGATGCGGTCGGTATCGCTGTAGAGATGTAGCTGCTTTCCATCGAATACCCACCGCCACGGCTGGGTGTTGTGGACCGACGGCGCGCGGGAAGCCAGCCGCATCGCCGCCAGCATGGTCCGATGGTCGGGTACCGATACGGGAGGAGCGTCAAAAGCGGTCATACATCGAGTGTTCTCCCGCGCACCGCACCCGAATACGGGCTTTGCGCACGGCCCGGAGGGCCCTTGGTCACATCTGGCGAGTCGGTGCGCTCGGCCCGCTCCTTGATGCCCAACAGCATCTTCCGCTCCATCACCAGACTGCCGGGCTCCATGAGCAGGCGGTAGCCGAACCGCCCCGCCGCCGAGGCTCCGGGCAGGCTGATCCGATTCCGACTCACCAGCCTGGTCCCGTTCGCCGTCGGATACAGCCCGAACGCCCACACCCAGGACCGGTCCTCCGATGCGAAGACCAGCGCCCGTTGCGGCTCGAGCACCGCCACTCGCATACGGGGGCCCGAGGTACTGAGCGCGAACACATCCCCCACCGAAATCTCCTGAAATTCCGGCAGAATCGTGTCCGCACTGTGGATATCCAGCCCGAGTAGATTCTCGACCCAATCGTAGGTGTAGGCCCCGCCCCGCCCCGGTCCCAGCTGGACCAGCCACGGCCACACGGCCTCCGGCCGCGCCGCGATCGCGATCGCCCGGGTCGCCACCACATCGGGATGCGGTGACAGGTCGTCGCCCGGCATCTCCTGCGCCGCCTCCGCCGCCGTCGCACCCCAGTACAGGAACCGATTGCGCACGAATGGAATTCGCGAACCCGCCGCCAATCCGCCGACCGCCGCCGCGGCACCGATGACCACTGCTGCTGTTCTCATGTCTCCCATGTCCTCTCGATTACGTGCCGATCGCGCTTTCCAGTCCCGGTTGCGGCCGACGCCGGGCGTGAGTCGTTCATGCGGGCAGTTCGGTGAAGACGTCCACCAACGGGCGGCGGGGCGTCGGTGGGGGCGGTTCATCGTCGTCGGGCGCGGTGCCGATGCGAACCACGACCTGAGGAATCCCCCGTCCCGGAATCAGGGCCGCGATGGCTCGTCGGTCGACGGGGAGTTCGGTCACGTGGGTGAGCGCGCAGGTCGCGAGCCCGTGGGCGGTGCATTCGAGGAGCAATGCGGACAGCGCCTCGCCGGTTTGCAGCCAGCACAGGGAGGTGTCGTCGTGGGAGCTGAGCACCACCAGGCGGGCCTGATCGACCAGGCCGGGACGGCGGAGGCCGTTCCGGGGTGCGGGAAAGACGCGGTCGACGCCGACCCGCGCCGCTTCGGCTCGCGAGACCAGCGCGACCGGCGGGATCCCATCCGGCTGCTCCGCATGTCCTGCCCACCAGTCCAATTCGGCTTGATACATCCTGTCGTAATGGCGCACGGCCTCGGATCGATCGGAGAGCGCCGCCAGCCGGCCGCGATCGTTCGGGCCGAGAACGTCCAGGACGAGATCGTGCGGGGTCACCAGATCGTGCAGTTTCGGCAACAGTTCGGCCCAGCCCCGTGGGTCGCGCAGCGGCAGGCGGTCACTACGGCGGCGGTCTATGGCACGCGCGCGTTCGGTAACGGTGGGAGACAAATCCGGCCAAGGATGGAAGCGGATGGTGGCCAGCAGTTCGGCGACCTCCGGATCCGGCAGCCGTACGACGTCGGTCTGCCAACCGTGGACGCTGAAGGCGGTGCGGGCGTGGTTCAGGGCCGCACCGCAGCTGATGGTCCCCTGCCGACCGCGCGGGTCGGTGGCGGGTAGTTGTCGCTCGGGGTCGCCGTAGAGGTGCAACCGAACGCCGTCGAACACCCAGCGCCACGGCTGGGTGTTGTGCACCGACGGCGCGCGAACCGTGAGTCGCATGGCCGCCAGCATGGTTGGGTGGTCCGGCACGCGAACCGAGGACCGAGTATCGCTGCGGGTCATGGCATAGAGTCTGGTCCGGGACGCTCCCGCGCGGGTACCGGCTTTTCGCCCGTATCGATGGGTCGAAGGTCACTTTCGCATCGGCCCCGACGCCCGTCGATTCACCCGGACTATTCCGGTCGCGGGCGCCAGATCACGCCGAGCACCAGCACCGCGAGACCGAGCACCACGCACAGCGGTTGCAGCCAGCTGACGGTGCGGATGGTGGAGACCTGCACGACGATCCAGACGATCAGCAGACCACCGGAACCGATCGCCAGTGCTGGGGCGCGGCGATCACCGCGCGCGGCGAGGACGGAGGTGAGGGCCATGGGAACGGCTACCACCAGCGCCAGCGCCAGTCCCGCGAGCACCGGGCTGTCATACGGAAGTCGCTCGACGACAACCGCGCCCAGGTCGATACCGCCGCCCGCCAACCCCACCGCACCCGCCACCGCCCACACCGACACGAATCCGGACAGCAGGGCGAGGACGGCCTGTTGAATGCTCGTTTCTCGTACCTCTTGTGTGAATGCCATAGCTCGACGGTGCCGTACTCCCGGACCCACCAGAAGATTCCATAGACCCGGCACTTCGGTGACTTTCGGCCGTCATACGCGGCGACTGCGCGCGCCATGCTGAAGAGGTACACGCAGCACAACGAACCGAAAGGATATGGCCATGGCCGATTTTCAGGGTAGGAGTGCGATTGTCACCGGCGGCGCGCGCGGGATCGGCGCGGCGATCGTGGCCGAATTGGCGAAGGAACACCTCGGTGTGGTGATCGCCGATCTGCTCGATCACGACGGTGCCGCGCTCGCCGCGGACCTCGCGCCGAATGTGATCTTCCGACACCTCGATGTCACCGACGAGGACGGTTGGCGACGGGTAATCGACGATGCCGAAGCCGAGTTCGGGCCGCTCGGAGTGCTGGTGAACAATGCCGGAATCCTCGACTTCGGCAGCATCGAAACCCAAAGCCCCTCGCTGTTCCGCCACGTCGTCGACGTCAATCTGTACGGCTCCTGGCTGGGCATGCACCTGGCCGTGCCGCGCATGCGCGCCGCCGGCAGTGGCGCGATCGTCAATATCTCCTCCACCGCCGGATTGACCGGCTACGCGGGGATCGGCGCCTACGTGGCGAGCAAATGGGGACTGCGTGGACTGACCAAGGCCGCGGCGGTGGAACTCGGTTCCGCGAGTATCCGCGTGTGCTCGGTGCATCCGGGGCCCATCCACACGCCGATGACCGCCGGCATGCCCGACTCTGTCGCGGCGGCACAGCCGTTGCCTCGCTTCGGCGAACCGGAGGAGGTGGCAGCGATGGTGCGCTTCCTGATTACCGAGGCCACCTTCTCCACCGGCTCGGAATTCGTCCTCGACGGCGGGGCCACCGCGGGTCAGGCACTGGTGCTGACCGAATCCTCCTGAGTCACAACAAGCAATCCGTGCAGCCGCGGGCCGACTCCGGCCCGCGGCTCGGTGCTCGAATCAGATCGGTGCTCGAATCAGATCTGGGACCAGATCCGGCGGGCCACAGCCAGGGTGTCCGCCAGCGGGTTCGCCGTACCGAGCGCGGTCGCGGAAGGCCAGGGATCGGCGACCGCGGCCAGCGAATCGGCGACCGCCACGGTGGCCTCCGAATCCCCGGGCCGCCGAGCTCCGATCCGTTCGGCCGCCAGCGACCGAGGGCATTCGCAGCACAGTTCCACCAGGTCGGATGCGGTTCGCTCGGCGAGGTCGGCGGCGCGGGCGCGTTCGGCCGCATCCGTCCAGCTGGCGTCGAGTATCACCGAGACGCCCTGTTCGAGTAGCTCCCGAGCCCGGTCCAGTAGTTCCGCGTACACCCGAGCCTTCTCCGCGGGGCGGTATGCGCCCGCACCGAAGGTCCCGCCGGAACCGGCTACTTCACCCGCAGCGCGTAATCCCACGCGCACGGTGTCACTGGATAGCACCTGCGCACCGGTGGCGGCCGCGAGCTCTGCCGCGACAGTGGACTTTCCGGTACCGGGCAGCCCACCGACGAGCGCCAGCCGCACAGCGCCTTCGCTCAGATGCCGTTCGGCCAGTGCCAGGTGACGCGCGGCGCGTTCGGCCGACGCCGCCGCACCCTGTCCGGCGCGGATGCGGTCGGTCTTGGCACGCACCGTGGCTCGATACGCGATGTAGTGGTGGCGCAACGACATCGGGCCCGTATCGCCGGTCTCGCGCGCATAGTCGTTCAGGAAGCCGGCGGCGAGTTCGGGGTGGCCGAGAAATTCCAGATCCATGGCCAGGAACGCGGCATCGTCGAGGCAATCGATATGGCGCAGTTCGTCATCGAAATCGAGGCAGTCGAGAATGCGGAAGCCGTCGGGCAGGGCGAAGATGTCCTCGGCGAGTAGATCGCCGTGCCCGTCGGCGATATATCCCTCGGCAATGCGCCGAGCCAGCAGCGGCTCGCGGCCGTCGAGGTAGCGCAGCGCCAGGCGCTGCACCCGGTCGAGCAGATTCGAATCGATCGCGCCGGGCGGCTGCTCGCGCAGACTGTGCAGCAGTACCCGCCAGCGTCCGCGCAGCGCCTCCGGCGTTCCGGCGTGGTCGATATCGGTCCCGCGGCGAGCCTTACCGTGGAAGCTCGCCACCATCGCGGCCAGCGAAGCCAATCCGCTGGCAGCGACAGCACCATCATCGAGCTGCGCCGACAGTCGGCTGGACTCGGGCATCCGGCGCATCACCACGATCGGCTCGCTCGGCCCGCCTTCCGGGTCGCTCAGATGCGCGAGTCCGAGGTAGACGTCCGGTGCGAGACGTCGGTTCAGTTCCAGCTCCCGGGCACAAGCATGTTCCCGGGCCGCCACGGTCCCGAAATCGAGGAAGTCGGTGACGACGGGCTTCTTGGTCTTGTAGGCCCGGTCGCCGTACAGCAGCACCAGACCTGTGTGCGTTTCCCGCAATTGAGCGAACGGTTCGGAAGTCGGATTCATCGCATACTCAGCTCACTGGTCGGAGTCGGGCGGTATGACACCAGCATCGGCGCGGTTGGCGACCGATGAGACGGCCGAAAGTCCCCGAATCACGGGCCCTTCCGCTATCCGGCCCCGCGTCCAGGGGGACATATCTCCAGCCGCAAGGCCATTCGACTACAGGTCCGCCCCCGCGGTGCAAGAAACCTCCGACACGAGGACCTCCGACCCTGTTTCCACACCCGGCTTCCGCGCATCGTGGGGTATCCGACAAATCGACAATGGTTCGAGGAGGTGAACGATCATGATGGAACTGCACCAGGTGCTGCACACACTGATGATGTGGCTGCACGAACAGGGCGTCTTTCCGCCCATGTCGCCCATGTGACCGGGCCGTCCCGTCGACACCAACACCCTTGGGCCACAGCGAAAGAACGACACCATGCCTGAGATTCTGCTGCGTCCATCGGACCAGACATCGAGGATTGCCGACGCACTCGCCGATATCGTCGGCGGCGGGGTGCTGACCGCGGCAACCGCCAACGACGAATTCCTCGCCGCACTGGAAGCTCCTGATGTGGTCCTGGGGGTACTGGCGTTCGACGACACCGCGTGGGAAATCGTCGAACGATCGCCGAAGCCAATCGTGCTGGTACCGACCGGAGTACGGGCGAATGAACACCCGGGGCGAATTGCCCGGGTGCTCGTTCCCCTGGACGGCACCGAGGAGTCCGCGCACGCGGTGGCGCAGACGGTGCGGCTGTTCCGGTCCGCCGGTATCGAGATCGTGGTGTTGCACGTCTTCGACCGCAGTACGGTGCCACCGCATTGGGATCAGGCGGCGCATGCCCGTGCCGCCTGGGAGTGCGAATTCCGGGCCCGCTGGTGCACACCGTATTTCGACGGGTCACCACCGCCCACCGTAACGCTACGCAGCGGGGCGCCCGGCGAGAATGTTGTCACGGTCGCCGAGGCGGAGGCGGACCTGATCATTCTCGGCTGGTCGCGGCGACTGCTCCCGGGCCGGGCACAGACGGTGCGCGCGGCGGTCTCGGGCGCGTCGGTACCGGTCATGTTGATACCGACGGCCCCGTGTACATCGGGCGATGCCATCACACGCCGGGATGGACAACCATGACCGGGCAATGAGCATGCTGCACCAGGGAATTCGCGGTCGAGCCGAGAAGTAGACCGCGGAACCCACCGCGGCCACGATTGCCGACAACCACCAGCTGCGACGTTTCCGACCAGACCCGCAGACGCGCGGCGGGACCCGACGGATATACCCGGCGGATCACCGTGACGTCCGGATACTTCTCCTGCCAGCCCGCCAGCCGCTCGCCGAGGATCGCCCATTCGCACTGCGCGCGTTCGGCTTCCGGGACGAGGTAGGTGTCGCTCCCCGCGAAGGCACCGAAATCCCGATCCACCCAGGTGTGAATGGCGACCAGCTCACACTCGCGCGCGGCGGCCTCGGCGAACGCGACCTCGATCGCGGACTCGCTCACCGGGCTCCCATCGATTCCCACCACGACCGGGCCGCTGTCGCGAATCGTATTGTCCTCGGCAGGATCCGGTCGCACCACTACGACGTTCCCGTGCCCGTGCGCGGTAACCGCCAACAGTGTCGAGCCCAGGTGGGCCAGGGTGCCGAGGTCGCCGGTCGCGCCGAGCACGGTCGCGTACGCCGTCTCACTCTCCTCGATCAACAGCGCCGAGGCGGTATCCGCGGACATCGAGATCGACAACCGCAGATTCGGATCGATCTCATGGACAACCTTTTTCGCGTGCGCGATCGTTCGGCGTCCGTTCTCGCGCACCAGGTCGGTCAACGCCGGGGTCACCACCGCGTAGGTGCCCAGCACTCGGATGGTCCCCACCAATTCCAGACCGTGCACGAGCCGCAGCGAGCGACGGTGTCGCTTCGCGTACTCCGCGGCCCAGCGCAGCGCGATATCCGAGCCGGTCGTCCCGTCGACACCGACAACAACCGGCGCGGAGGCGAGGTGATGCGGATCGTCGTAATGCTGTGCGGTCATATCGGCCTCCGAGGCGGTGTGGTGGAGTGAGCTGCGTCGCTCCCATAACGGTAGGAATGGAGCAAGTGGTCGGTATGCGGTCGATCGTCACCGTGCGGGGGGCCGAAAGACCTCACCGCCGCACCGCATGGGCGGGGTTCAGGATGGGCACGAGGAACGCACCGGTCACGAACGCCATCGCGGCGGCCATGGCGACGCCTCCGAGTCCACCGATCGCGATCGAAAGAACGGCGTGCTGCCCTGGTTGCCACAGCGGCGTGGTGACCGCGGCGAAGGCCGCCAGCCCACCGATCCAGCCGAGAGCGCTGGCCCAGATCCACAATGCGGCGCGATTGGTCCAGTTCCGCAGGACGAACCACTGCGTCACACCGAGAGCGAACACCATCACGATCGCGCCGAGCGCTATCACCGGCGCCTGTATCGCCACCGGCCAGTCGGTTATCTGCTCGCCGTACAGCATCGGCACCAGCCCGATCGTCCACGCGACGAGCGCGCCGACGATCGTGGCGACGATCCAGTCGCGACTGTGGAACCCGCGCAGTTCCTTTCGCAGCACCCCGGCTTGGAACCAACCCAGCACACTGCCCTGGATCACCGCGGCGAGCAAGAGCGCCACCACTGCCGCCGCCGGTGGGCCATCGGCGACGAGGAGGACCCCCACTACCGCGGGCGCGACGAAACCCAGCAGCTCACCGAGTGTGACGGCGACGAACCAGCGCCGCCGCAGGCTCGACCGTGGTCGCGGCGCACGCAAGAGGACCGCCGACGAGCCGAATCCGGACGTCTCGTACTTCGTGGTCGCGCTGGTTCGCGTGGTCACGACAGCCTCCGCGGGGTGTGGAATCGGATCCCTGTCATGCCTTGATCGTGCGCGCCACGCCCGGTCCCGCCCCAGAACCGAAGGTCACCGTCGACATTGTCGAACGGGACTAGAATCGGAGGAATAGAGGTGACTTTCGGCCGTACTCCAGCACCCTGGAGCGGGTTACGGTGGCCACACCTGCGAATTGGGACGGCCGTCATGTACAACGTATTTCTCGTCGACGACCACGAGATCGTCCGTCGCGGTCTGGTGGACCTGATCGACAGCGATCCGGAACTGACCGTGATCGGTCAGGCGGCCAGCGTGTCCCAGGCCATGGCCCGCATTCCCGCCCTGCGACCGGATGTCGCCGTCCTCGACGTGCGCCTGCCCGACGGCAACGGCATCGAACTCTGCCGGGACCTGCTGTCCACCCTCGACGATCTGCGCTGCCTGATCCTGACGTCGTTCACCGACGAACAGGCCATGCTCGACGCCATACTCGCCGGGGCCAGCGGATACGTGGTCAAGGACATCAAGGGTATGGAACTCACCGCGGCCATCAAGGAGATCGGCTCCGGCCGCTCACTGCTCGACAACCGCGCCGCGGCGGCGCTCATGGCCCGGCTCCGCCGCAGCACCGAGCCCGACGGACCCCTCGCGGGACTCACCGAACAAGAGCGCAAACTACTCGACCTACTCGGTGAGGGCCTCACCAATCGGCAGATCGCCGAACGCATGTTCCTCGCGGAGAAGACCGTCAAGAACTACGTATCCCGGCTACTCGCCAAACTCGGTATGGAACGCCGCACCCAAGCCGCCGTACTGGCTTCCCAGCTGCGCGCGGGATCAGCCGCTCGGCCCCACCGGGTCTGACACCCGACCGAGTCATTGGTCCCTCGACCTCAGGGCACTACGACTCTCCCCGCTGGTGGCGGGCGTGGCCATGCTGTTGATCATGACCACATCTCGTGAGACCGAGCCGCGCGCACTGGCGGAAGCGGCGACGCTGATCGGCCTCACCATGGTGAGCGCGGTCATCCTCCTCCCGGGCCGACTTCCCGGGTGGGCCGACGCCTATGGCACAGCACTGGTCTACCTGGCCCTGGTCGAATACATGGCCATAGCCGCCGGGCTGATGTGGTGGGGTACCGAGACCCTGCGCCGAGCCGACAGGGCCACCCGCCGCTCGGACCGGTGACCATCGTCCCGAGGTCGTGGGCACCTCGCCTCTCATGATCGCGGTGGTCCCGGGAGCAGGCTGGATCCATGGAAACCGAGAAGAGGCGTATCGCCGTAATCTATGCGACCGCACAGGGATCGACCCGAGATATCGCCGAGTTCATCAGCGACGAACTGATCGCCCGGGGCGCCACGGTCGAGCTGGCCGATATCGACCACGCACCCGATCTGTCCCGCTTCGACGCGGTGGTGCTGGGCAGTGCCGTACACAATATGGATCTCCTGCCCGCCGCGACCCAGTACATCCGCTCGCACACGGACGAACTCCTGGCCCGTGACGTCTGGTTGTTCAGTGTCGGGGTGGGTCCCGCGCTGCGGGGCAGGCTCGGCCGTCGCGTGGCCCGCATCGTACCGAAACACATTGCCGCGACCCGGGATTCGATACACCCGCGCGAATATCAGGCATTCGCCGGACACTACGAACGAGTCGGCGTCTCACTGCCCGCCCGCATCCTCTACCGACTGCTGGGTGGCGGCCGCTACGGCGACCTCCGGGATTGGACCGCCATCCGCGTCTGGACCGGCGATATCGGCCGCGGTCTGCGGCTGCCGCACCCGAAATCCGCCACCGTCCAACCCTGAAAGGCAGTCGACCATGTCCCAACACCGTGACCCGCTGGCACCGGCGGTCCACACCGCACACATCTGGCTGAAAGCCGTTGCCGATGACCTGGGCACCAGCGACCACGCGTTCACCCACCGCGCGATCCGCGCCTGGCTGCATACCGTGCGCGACCGCCTGAGCGTCAATGCGGCCGCACACCTGAGCGCGCAGCTACCGGAAATGCTGCGCGGCATCTTCTACGAGGGCTGGATACCCGCCCACGTCCCGGTCGCCCACGACGTGCCCTCCTTCATCAGCCAATTCGCCCACGAGGCGGGTATTTCCGCCGACGAGGCCGCGGCACTGGCCGGTGCGGTCACCGACGCGTTCGCGCAGCTGTTCTCCCCCGGACAGCTCGATCATGTTCTCGCCCAGCTGCCGGTCGCACTCCGGCATGTGCTGCTGGGCGTCGACCTGGCCGGCGTCTTCGCGGCCGCCGCGGTATTCACCCCCGGTGAGGCCGAGCGGGTCGAGGAACTCGATATTCGGCTTCGCGCCCTGAGCGAGGCGGTGGCGGTACTCACCCGCGGCCTCGAGGACCTGCCCGGCACCAGCGGCGACGAGGCCGCACGAGCGGCGGCCGCACAGCAGGCCCACCGCATTCTGCTCGCCGAGGGCTTGACCGCGCCGCAGATCTGACCACGTATCCACTCGGCGCTCGCCAGCCTCGACCGGACTGCGGACCTATGCGGTCACCGTGCATACGGTGACCGCATAGGTCTGTTCTATTGAGGTAGGTGTGCTGACGGCAGTGCAGTCCGTGCTCACGGTAGTCGACATCGGCAGCCCAGAACGGACAACCGACGTCGACACCCGGCGGCGCTCAACCTCCGAAATCGCGGCGGCGCAGACCCGCCAGCCCGGCGGCGATGCCCGCTGAGGCGATCATGAGGAGAGTCAGCACCACGCCCGGGCCGACCTGCTCCAAGGGTGCGCGCGGAGTATGGCTCAGCGGGGACGCGTCATCGAACCAGGCCGGTAGATCGAAGGATTCGGTGAACAGCAGGGCTACCAGGCAATAGACGAAGAACGCCCAGGCGATGGCGGGCACGGCCCGGGGCAGGATGCCGTAGGCCGCCACCGCCACGGCGATCACTATCCAGACGGCGGGCAGATAGGCCAGGGCCGCGCCGGTCACCCGCGGCACCTGGCCGAGATCACCGATGGCCAGGCCGTACGACAGTCCGGCCCCGATACCTCCGGCGGCCAGCACCGCCGCACTGCCGATCAGGGCAACACTCAGATGGCCCGCGAACCAACCGATCCGGCCCACGGATGCCGCGAGGATCGGCTCCGCCCGGCCCGTGACCTCCTCGGTGTGCGCCCGCAGCACAATGACAATCGCGTAGGCGGCGGTGAGCAGCGCACCGATCGACAGACTCAGTGCCAGATACGCATCGACGGCATCGGCGATCCCACCGGGCAGGTAGGCGGCGATCTCGGGATAGTCGGCGAGGAATTCCTCGATACTGTCGGCGAAGGAACCGTAGGCGGCGCAGAGCACGAAAACACCCGCGGACCAACCGATCAGCGAACCACGCTGAATCCGCCAGGCCAGCGCCAGCGGCGAGCGGAAGGCCCAGGACGCGGTCGATCGACCGGTTCCGTGGCGCAGCAGACCTGCCCCGAAGTCACGGCGTTCCAACAGGATGAACGCGATCGCGATCAACACCGCGCTCGCACCGGCGAACAACCCGACCGGCCACCAGCGGTTGTCCACGTACGGATAGCTGCGCTGCCCCCAACCGATCGGCGACAACCACGACAGCGTGCCGTCGCCGACATCGCCGACCGCGCGCAGGACATAGGCCGCGGCGAGTAGGAGCGAGACCGATCCGTACACGCCACGCGGGTACTCGAACAGCTGGGCAACGACCGCGGTGAGCGCCGCGAAGGTGATGCCGAGCCCGGCCAATGCGATCGCGAGGAGCAGCGATCCGTGCGCCGGCAGTCCGGTTCCGGCCGCGACGGCGAAAATCACCACCGCCACCACGAAATCGGCCAGAGCCGCGAGGGTGAGCGCGGCGACCACCGGGGCGCGACGCCCCACCCGGGCGGAGCGGATCAGCTCGGCGCGCCCGGATTCCTCGTCGGTGCGGGTGTGGCGGCCCACCACGAACATATTCATGAGCGCGATCACGATGGCGAGGTAGGCGAAGACCTCGAACAGCACCTCGCCGCCGATGGTCTCGAGTAGCCGGGCCGGACCTCCCATGGCGACCATGGCCGCATTGCCGCCCATCGTCTCCCGCAGCCGCGCGAGCTGTGCGGGAGTCTCGTACAGGCGTTGACTGCCCACCGATTGCGACGCCAGCAGCAGCGCGACCCCCAGCACCCAGCACGGCAGCGTGAACCGTTCGCGCCGCAGCGCGAAACGCAGGAGGGTGCCGACACCGGCGGTGAGTTCACGAAGTGGGTCCCGCACGACCAGCGATCCGATCATGACGGCGCCCCGACGGCCGCCACCGCTTCGCCACCGTAGTGACGCAAGAAGATATCTTCCAAAGTGGGTGGTGTACTGATGATCTCGCGCACACCGAGTGCGGCCACCGCACGCAACACCGGGTCGAGATCAGTGGTCTCGATATCGAATCGAACCTGGTCACCGATGACGACGAGGTCGTGCACACCCTTCAGGTCGGCCAGACCGGCGGCCGGACGGACGGTTTCCACCTGGATCGTGGTTCGGGTCAGATGGCGCAGTTCGCGCAGTGTTCCGCTCTCCACCGTGCGCCCGTGCCGGATGATACTCACCGGGTCACACAGCGCCTCCACCTCGCCGAGAATATGACTCGACAGCAGCACCGTGCGGCCCTGACTCGTCAATTCCTTGACGCAGGACTGGAATTCGACCTCCTTGAGCGGGTCGAGTCCGACCGTCGGTTCGTCGAACAGCAGTAGTTCGGCATCGGAGGCCAGGGCGGCGACCAGGGCTACCTTCTGCCGATTCCCCTTGGAATACGCTCGGGCCTTCTGGCGTGGATCGAGATCGAACCGATCCAGCAATTCCGCGCGCCGCCGTGGGTCCAGGCCGCCGTGCAACCGGCCCATCAGGTCGATCACCTCACCGCCGGTAATACCCGGCCAGAGGGTTACCTCGCCGGGCACGTACGCCAACCGGGCGTGCAACGACACCGCGTCCGCCCACGGGTCACCACCGAGCATGCGCACGGTCCCGGAATCCGCGCGCAGCAGTCCCAGCAGAATCCGAATGGTCGTGGTCTTGCCGGACCCGTTCGGCCCGAGAAAACCGTGCACTTCCCCGGCCCGCACGCTCAGGTCCAAACGGTCGAGAGCCCGGGTCCGGCCGAACGATTTCGTCAAGCCGACGGCTTCGATCACATTGTCGCTCATCATCTCTCCAGCCTGAGCCGCACCGGAATCACCTGACAGGTCCGAAAGTCCCCTCGAGCAGCGGATTTCGGCCCGTTCCACGACCCGTGGCCGACCTGAACCGCTGGTCAGGACGACTCGAGGACGTCCTGTGTGGGCAGTCGCACGATGCGTCCCGCCGCCAATAGTTCGGTCCGCCCTCGGCACTCGATCTCCACCGGAGCCGCCGGCCCGGGGTCGGAACGGACCTCCAGCTCGTCGCAGCTCAGACTCATGGTCAACCGGTGCCCCCGATAGAAGATCGGAAACGTCAGTGTGCCCAGGGTTTCCGGCCAGCTCGGCGTGAAGATCAGCCGGTCCGCCCGCATCTCCAGCCCGGTGAAGCACCGTTGCAACAGATCGACACTGCCCGCCATCGCCCCCAGATGGATTCCTTCGGAGGTGGTGCCGCCCTGGATATCGTCGATGTCGGAGGCGAGGACCTGTTCGAGGAATTCGACGGCCCGGATTCGATTGGCGCGCGCCAATACCCACGAATGCACCACCGCGCTGAGGGTGGAGCCGTGCGAGGTGCGGGCCAGGTAGTAGTCAATCGTGCGCGGAATCATCGCGGCGGGCAGCGAATATCCGAGCCGCCCCAGGACGTCGCGCAGTTCGTCGGCCGACAGCAGGTAGAACAGCATCAGGACATCTGCCTGTTTCCCGGCCCGGTAGTGATTGATGTCGTCGCCCTCGGCCTCGAGAATGCGGTCGAGCCGCGCGATGTCACCGTAGCGGCCGCGGTAGTCCTCCCAATCCAGTTCCGCCAGTTGGTCGTAACCCTCGAACTGGCTGATAACACCATCGTGGAACGGGACGTACATGCGCCGGGTGAGCTGGTCCCAGCGCTCGAGTTCGGTCGCGGCCACCCCGAGAGATTCCAGCAGGTGGGCGCGCTCGCGGGGACAGTGCTGATCGAGTGCGTCCAGGGCGCGCAGGATCGTCCAGGTCGCCATCACATTGGTGTAGGCATTGTCGTCGATACCGGTGCCGATCGCCTGCGCGTAGCCGGTGTGGAATTCGTCGGGCCCGATCACGCCGCGGATGTGGTACCGGTCATCGCCTGGATCGTGAGTGGCTCGGCTGGCCCAGAAGCGGGCGATCTCCACGAGTAGTTCGGCTCCACATTCGGTCAGGAAGCCGAGATCGCCGGTGGCCTGATGGTACTGCCAGGCGATGTAGGCAATGGCGAGTCCACTGTGGTGGGCGCGGTGGCTCGGATCCGGATTCCAGCGGCCCGAGAGCGGATTGAGATGCATCCGCTGCGATTCCTCCCGGCCGTCGCTGCCCGACTGCCAGGGGAAAAGCGCTCCGGCCCAGCCCTGTTCGTGGGCGGCACGGCGCGCTTCGGGCAGGCGGCGGTGCCGGTAGCGCAGCACCGACGCGGTCAGAGCGGGGAACCGGGGAGTGAGCACCGGGCAGATGAAGAGCTCGTCCCAGAATATGTGCCCGCGATAGGCCTCGCCGTGCAACCCACGGGCGGGGACACCGACGTCCAGATCCGCGGTATTCGGGGAGAGCGTCTGTGCCAGATGCAGCAGATGCAGCCGCAGCACCCGCTCCATGGCCGCGCCGTCACCACCGTCGAGATCGATGTGCAGCCGATCCCACAGCCGCCGCCAGGCGCCGGTGTGCGCGGCGAGCAGTTGCGAGAAGTTCCCCGCTGTCCGCAGGCTCCGCACCGCGGCTTCTTCGGGAGTCGATATGGCGTGATCGCGCCCGGTGAAGATGCTGACGGTCTTTTCCAGCGTGACCGATTCCCAGGTCACCAGATCGACCTCGATATCGTGTCCGACCAAGCGGCCGTCGTCGACGAGTTCGACTGTCGTGCATACTGTTTCGCTACCATCGTGCACGGTATTGCGCATTGCCGTGGCCAGCGCGATCCCGGAGTGATTCGTCCGCGCCGACAAGATGACCGTATCCACGCTCACCGCGCGGGTGTGGACGGGCACCACATGCTCACTCGCGAGGTCGCGGTAGCGCACCACCAGGGAGTTGCGCACGTCCCCGTCGAGTACCGAGCGTAGCGTGACATGGCCCGACCAGTTCTCGGCCGTGATCGTGGTTTCGAGTGCGCACAGGTGCGGCGCGTGCATGGCGGCGAACCGCCGCTGCCGCACCGCGGTGATACGGCCCGCCGCGTCACGGAAGCGGAACACCCGAATCAGGACGGCCCGCCGCATATCCAATTGCTGACGGTAGGACAGCAGATCGGCGGTGTCGAGATCGAACCAGTCGCCGTCCGCGATCCGGAAGTTCACCGGTAGCCAGTTGGGCAGATTGACCAGGCTTTCGTTATCGACGACCCGGCCCGCGATGGTGTCGGAGAGCCGGTTGTAGATGCCCGCGACATAGGTTCCCGGATAGTGTCGCTCTCCCGCAACGGATTCCGGGGCCGCGCCCCGGGTGCCGAGGTAACCGTTGCCGACGGTGCACAGCGCCTCCCGCAGCTGCTCCGCTCCCGGTTCATAGCCGTCGTAGGTCAGCATCCAGCTATCGGACCCGGCCGTCTCGGCTTCGGCACGCAACAGCCGCGTCAGTCGGTCGAGGAAATCCCGGACCCGCCGCGGCCCGTGCGCGATGAAGCGTGCGGCGGTGTAGCGTTCGCGGTTCTCCGTCGCGGACACCGCGATCGCGATGCCGTCGGATTCGATGGCATCGAAGGCGTCCTCGTCGGTGAGATCGTCGCCGAGGTAGATCGGCAGCACCGAGACGTCGAGGTGCGCCAGTATCCAACGCAGCGCCCGGCCCTTGTCCCAGTCCACATCCGGACGCAGTTCGGTGACCTCGTGCCCACTCGTGACCCGCAGGCCCGATGCGCTCGCCACCTCATGAACCGCACTCACGACCGTGTGGACCAGCCGGCGCTCCACGCCGCGATGATGGATGGCAACGGCAAAGCGCTTCTGCTCCACCAGCACTCCGGGCACACCGCCGACCCGGCCCCGCAATTCGGTCGCGGCCCGGTCCAGCGCGGCCACCATACCCGGGTCGACCTCGTGTACATAGCGGGTGCCGTCGGGGGCCATCAGGTCGAATCCGTGACTGCCCGCGTACCAGAGGCCGGGCACTCCGACGCGGGTACGGACATCCTCCAGATCGCGCCCGCTGACAATCGCGACCGGGCAGACCGCCGCCAGCTCGGTCAGCGCCGTGATCGCACCCTCGACGGGAACGGCGGCATCCGGTACCGGCACGATATCGGACAGGGTGCCGTCGAAATCGATGAGTACGGCCACCTTTTCGATATCGAGCCGGTCGGTGAGCTCGGGCCAGGAGCGCAGGATGTCGGGTAGATCCGACATGCGCCGGTAGTCGGCGCGCAACCGCACCCGCGCCACATCCGCAACCACCACATCCGCGCCGCGCGCGGTCAGCCGCTCGGCGTGCCCGCCGCGATCCACACCGATCACCACGGCGAATCCGCCACGCCGCCCCGCCTCCACCCCGGCCTCGGCATCCTCCACGACCACCGTCCGGCCCGGTTCGGCACCGAGCCGCCGCGCGGCCTCGAGCAGCATCGCCGGATCCGGCTTTCCCGCCAAGCCCAGCCGCTCGGCGACCAGACCGTCCACCCGCACCTCGAACAAATCGTCGAGCCCGGCAGCGGCCAGCACCTGCGCGCAATTGCGGCTGGCAGAGAACACCGCGGTACCGATTCCCGCCGCATGCAACCGCCGGATCAGATCGACCGTGCCGGGGAAGACGCCGACGCCGTCGCGGGTGAGGCGATCCAGGAACAGCTGGTCCTTGCGATTGCCGAGCCCGCATACCGTTTCGGCGTCACCCGGATCCGACGGGTAACCCATCGGCAGTGAAATACCGCGGGCCGCCAGGAAATCCGCGACGCCGCTGTAGCGCGGCTTACCGTCCACATACCGCAGATAGTCGGCCGCGGTGAACGGCGACCGGTCCTCCCCCGGAGTCGCGGCGCGCTGTGACAGGAAGGCGTTGAAGAGTTCGGTCCACGCCGCGGCGTGCATGGACGCGCTGTCGGTGACCACTCCGTCCATATCGAAGAGCACCGCGTCATGGTGACGGGCATCGATCTGCGCAGGTAAAGCGTTATCTCGCACGTCCTCAGCCTGCGGTGGGCGGCCCATCCGGACTAGAGACGAAAGACCTCCACCCCGGGCCGAAACTCATATCGCGCGCCTTACGGGACGACTGTCCTCCCCCAGGACCGATGGACCGATCGAGTCCCGCAGGACAGCGAGGCTCGAACAAGGCATTGGTCACCGTATCCGGTGACGATTGTCCCTGCCGCGGGACGACAGATGGGGCAATAGTGAGAACAACCGGGAGCGGTATGTCCGCACCCGACAGGAAATTTGAGACAAGGAGGTGCGTCGCAATGTTCTGGTACGACCACCAAAACATGAATGGTTGGGGATATGCCGGGATGGGCATCGGGATGGTGTTGTTCTGGGGATTGATTATCGCCGCCATCGTGGTATTGATTCGGCTGTCCGTCCGTTCGGATCAACCTCCCCGCCCGACCACAGGCCCGTCGGCGGCCGAACAGTTACTGGCGCAACGATTCGCGCGCGGCGATATCGACGAGCGGGAATATGCCGACCGCCTCACCACCCTGCGCACCCATTCGGCGAACCTCTGAGTCAGCAGTCAGCCGAATCAGCAGTCAGCCACGATGTCGCCGCCGCCCGCCACTTCTCCTGGAATACGCTCAACACCTCGTCCGCACTCGCACTCGCGGAAGGTCGACGGTCGCAGTGAGCGCGCGGCATTCGGTGCACCGCACCGAATGCCGGCACTGCCACAGACGTCTCGCATTCACCATGCCCGGTGGCACCATCTGACCGGTTCCGGTGAGCTGGCGCCCACCGAGCCGAATCGACGTGCGGTACGGAATGCGGAAGCTTCGCCGCCACGCCGTTGTGGTGGCCTCGGCATCCCGGTCGACTACGCTGTCGGCCGTCCGTACGCATAACACGGGTGGTGCGATGTACCGGAGGACATCGAATCGTTTCGCGTCATATACCAATGGTGCGCTCGACGACGGCATGCGCCACAGGCCCAAAGGTCACCGGTGCGCGTGCCGATCGGTATGCGCCGACGCGGAGAAGAGACCTTGCGGACAGGGACCGATGGCGGCGGGCGACGCGGCGGCAGGCAGGATCCCGTGCGCGCACGGGGGAATGCCTCGGCGGTGGCGAGGACTTTCGGCCCTGGTACAGGCTGCCCGGATGGCCCCGTGACGAATTACGAGTTCAGGGCGTTCGGGCTCTTCTCACAGACGGCGGTCCCGAGTGCACGGCACAGTTCGGCGATGCGCCGCGGCCGTCCGGGCTGCGTGCCGGGAGTCTCGAGCGCGGCGGTCGCGGCCGCGATACCGAGGCAGGTCGCCGCGAACAGATCGCCGCCACGGGCCAGCCCGACGGTTATTCCACCGACCATGGCGTCGCCGGCTCCGATTCCGCTGACCACCCTGGCGGTGAGTGCCGGGTACCGGCGCGCGGTCTCGGCGGTGACCGCGAGTGCGCCCGCCGAGCCGAGCGATACCACCACATTCTCGCCCAGTCCGTCGGCGATGAGCTGCCGGGCCGCGGCCACCTGCTCGGACCGGTCCGGCAGCGGCCGGCCGACGAGTTCGGAGAGCTCACGCAGGCTGGGTTTGATCAGATAGGCACCGCGGATCTGACGCAGTGCCGCGCCCGAGGTATCGATAATGGCGCGGACGCCTCGCGCTCGCGCCAGCTCCACCACCGTGCGGTAGAAGTCCGCGGGCACACCGGGTGGCAGACTGCCGCTGGCCACCAGGTAGCTCGAATCAGTAAGGGCGCGGTCGATTTCACGCAGGCAGCGCTCCCGATCGACGGCGTTGAGCAGCGCACCCGGAAAAACGAATCGGTACTGATCATCGCTGCGGGTTTCGGTGACGGAGAGATTCTGCCGGGTATGGCCGGATACCGGAACGGATCGCATCGGCACCCCGACCGCGTGCACCATTTCCGCGAGCATCAGTCCGGCCGGACCACCGGCGGGGAATACCGCGAGCACCTGCTCGCCGAGTACGTCGATGGTGCGGGCCGCGTTGATCCCGCCCCCACCCGGATCGAATCTCGGTGCCGCGCAACGCAGCTTGTCGATCGCCACGACGCGTTCCACGCGGCTGGCCAGATCGACGGCCGGATTCATCGTCAACGTGACGATCGATGTCATCGGTTCTCTCCGATCCTGGCCGCCGCACCGCGCAGCGACACCCGGTCCGACACGGATAGCGGGTGCCGCACTATTGGTGCGGCACCTGCCCACATGTCCGCCTACTCGCCGCTGGTGACCTCGACCCGCTTGGCTTCCGACTTCGATGCGCTCATCGGGACGGTGACGGTCAGGATCCCCCGGTTGTACGCGGCGGCGATACCGTCTTCCTGGGCGCCCGGCGGCAGCGACACGGTGCGCACGAAGGAGCCGTAGCTGAACTCCGAACGGCCCTTCTCCTCATGCTTTTCCGAACGCTCGGCCTTGATCGTGAGACGGCCGTCGTGCACCGACACCTCGACGTCCTCGGCCGGATCGATACCGGGGATCTCCGCGCGGATGACGTATTTGCCGTCCATGATTCCTCCTGGGAATCCACAGTTATTCTGACACAAATGATTCCACTCCGGGCACGCCGAGCTCGATAGGGCAGCGGGTCCTGCGACGCAGAGGCCGCAAGCCCAGCGGTTCGGTGACCATCGTCCCGGGCAGGATGGGCACGACGCCTCTGATCCGACCACGCCGGCACGGCCAGGCTCGTGATCATTCGCCGGACGAGTCCGGTCACACACCACCGGGAGGCACCCGTGACCATCCGTCACTCACCACTGTTCGTGCTCTTACTTCCTGCCCTCATCACAATGCTCGCGCTGGTGGGAGCCCCACCGATCGCGCTGCTGGCGACCATGGGGGCGCTCGGCGCTCCCATCCTGATGATGCTGCTGCTGCCGGGGCACGATCGTCACGCACGCCCTCGCCCCGGTGCCGAGCAGCTCGGCTGACCGGCACCTGTGCCCGAAAGTCGCCGCCACGCACAGCCCTGAGCCAGCGCATATCGCGTCGAGCGTGGCGAAAAGTCCCCCGCGACAGGGGCCGTTGGTCCTCGCGGCACGGTACGTCCGGTCCCTATCCCCCGCCGTCAGCGGGGCACACGCTGAATTCATGAGTACCAGAGGACTCCGGAATACCGACTGCGCCAACGAGATCGGGGCGAGCGACAGCGGCGGCATCGATCCGGGCCCAGCGATTGTCGTCGGTGTCGACGGCTCTTCCGCCGCGATGCACGCCGCCGAATGGGCCGCGACCGAGGCCGCCGCCCGGCAGGTGCCGCTGCGGCTGATCCACTTCGTCGCACCCGTCGACAAACCCGCGTTCCGGCCCGGAGGTACCCGCTTCCGCCAGGCGCGCGACTTGCTCGAGACCGCCCGGAAGATGGTGCTGGGCAAGGTCCCAGAGCCGGACCGCCTCGAAGTTCAGACCGCGGTATTGCGCGGGCACGCCGACACTGCCCTGTTGGAGATGTCCGAGTCGGCAGCCCTGATCGTCGTCGGCACGAGTGGTGCGGGGTTCCTCACCAGGGTGGTACTCGGTTCGACCGCACTTGCCCTCGTGCGCAACGCGCACTGCCCCGTCGCGATCGTGCGCCGCCCCGGCATCGCGACGGGTCCGGTGCTGGCTCCGGTTATCGGCTGGCCCGCCGCCGCACCGATTCTCATGGCGGGAATGCGGGCCGCCGCGCTGCGCCATACCGAGTTGCTGGTGGTCCGAATCTGGCAGGGCCGCCCGTGGGCGGCTCCCCCCGGCCACTATGTGGCTCCGTCCGGGGTCACCGATGCGCAGATCGCACAGTGTCGACGGACCCACCCCGACGTCGAGGTCCGGTCGGTCACGGTTGCCGGTAATCCCGCCGAGGCGATCGAACGCTTCAGCGCCGCAGCGCAACTCGTGGTCATCGGAACCGCCGACCACCGCTACGGCGGCGGTGCGACCGCCGCGCTCGCCCACGAACTCGTCCGTCATTGCGATTGTCCGGTTCTTGTGCTTCCCGCCGAAACGGCGGTGAGCACCGGACACGGCGGTCGCTCGCACGCCGTGTCAGCGTCGGCACGTCCGTGATTCCGGCCCACCACTGACGGGTATTGCGCCCGCCCCCTGCCCACCACACCCCAACGGAAGAGCGAATCATGAATCCCGAACCGAACACGGCCTTCGGACCGACGGCGAATCTCCCGGCGAAATCCGGATATCCGGTACATCTGCGCGGCGATCTCGACGAGCCGCTGTCACGCTGGCTGTGGCTGGTGAAATGGCTTCTCGCCATTCCGCACTACGTCATACTGCTGTTCCTGTGGCTCGCGTTCTGGGTGCTCACCGTCGCGGCCGGATTCGCCATCCTCTTCACGGGGCGCTATCCACGGCCCCTGTTCGACTTCAATGTCGGGGTGATGCGATGGTCGTGGCGGGTGCAGTTCTACACCTATGCCGCCCTCGGAACCGATCGATATCCTCCATTCACGCTGCGCCCCGCCGGTTATCCGGCCGAACTGGAGGTCGAATACCCGGAGCGGCTCTCGCGTGGCCTGGTGCTGGTGAAGTGGTGGCTGCTCGCCATCCCCCACTACCTGATCGTCATGGCGCTCTGGAACGGCGCCGTGGTGCTGGGCGACAACAATGGTGACAACGCCACCACGGCCGTGCCGGTGATCGGAATTCTCGTCATCATCGCCGCGGTCGCACTGCTGTTCACCGGCCGGTATCCGCGCGGACTGTTCGATTTCCTGCTCGGCATCAACCGGTGGTTCTACCGAGTTCTCGCCTATGCCGCGCTGATGCGGGACGAGTACCCGCCGTTCCGACTCGACCAGGGGCCTCGGGAACCCGGTCTCATCGACCGCTGAAGGGAATCGACACAGCCATAACGCTGTTCGAGCACCGTGCAGATACCGGATCCTCGGCTCGCCGCCGCCGATCCGGTATCGACATTGTCGAATACGGGCTTTGCCGGGGCTGTGCCGCGGAACGACGGATCGATTTCGGGCAGCCGCGACCCCGATTCCGCCCGGACCACGGCCCGATCGCGCGGATCACCGCTCAGGATCTGCCGCCCGCACCGGTGCGGATCGCTTCGGCATCCAGCAACCGCTGCCGAGCAAGGCGCTCGCCGAGTTCCGGCAGCGCGCCGGGTGGACTTCCCGCTAGGTCGTCCATGCATCGCCGGGCGGCCTGCCGCACCTGGATTCGCGAGAACCCGTCGCCGAACTCCATCCACAGTCGTTCGACCATCTGGTCGAAGGACGTCTGGTCGATCACTCGCCTCGGCTCGTACGCCGTCGGTACGGAAATCACAGCTGTACTGTGCCGCCCGGACGCACCTTCCGGCAGGGCCGAAAGCCCCTATCTCGCGGTGTCTTCGGTGCGCGGATTTCACGGAACGTTCGATACGGACAAAGGCAGCACCCCGTTGCCGACACCATCGGCGTCCAAGGTCATCCGATAAGGGTCCGGCGCACTGCGCAATGACCTCACCCGCCGGCTCGCGAGTCGAACGGGGACGCCGACGAACCCGATCGACCACCTCGCCGATCGCGCGGTCGGGGCGTACCGGGCTGGGCTCACCGACGATTCCGATGCGGGCAGGCTCTCGTTATACGAAACGAAACGGCCGGGTCCGCCATACTCCCCGAGGACTCAGCAGCACCCGAAATTCCACTACTCATGGCGCTCGATTACGGACCCTACGACGCCGGTCCAACGCGACCTGATGCGACGGGTCCATGACCCCTTCGATGCGACGGTGCCGCACTACTCGGTCTGGCCCGCACCATATCCGGATCGTTTCGAATCCTCAGCGGTGTCGCAGGGCGCCGGTATCGCTGGTCTCCACACCGTGCACCCCGTCGACGGTGCGTGCGAGGGTCGCCACGATGCGTTCTTCACTGTCGTCGGCGAAGATGCCTCGAATGGTGACCTCGCCGTCGATCGAGTCGATCTCCCACTGGCGGCGGCTCCCCGCGTATTCGTCCAGCAGCGCGCGGATTTTCGCTTCCACGGTCGTGTCATCGCGTATGAGGGCGCGCAACAGATCACGGCGAGCGACAATGCCGACCAACACGCCGGCCTCGACCACCGGCATGGACCGGAGCCCGCCGGCCAGCATGCGGGAAGCGATGGTCGAGGTGTCCGTGCCCGGATTCACCACCTCGACGGGTACGGTCATCACCGCCTCGACCAGGGCCGTCTCCAGGTGTGATGACGCTGCCAGCGCAGCGGATTCCGACAGCAGCCCGACCACACGGTCATCGTCGTCGACGACCGGCAGGGCAGCGTAGCCGTGCGCGGTGAGCAGCGCGACGGCCGACCGCAATGGCATCTGCGGCTGTACCGTCACAACCGGGCGGCTGAGAATGTCACGAGCGTGCATGGCGGACCACCTCATAGGGGTATCGATTCCTTCTGCTTCAGAGTTGCCGAAATCGCACTCACCCGACAGAGGCTTCCCGTCCCTGCCGGTGGGACGAACGTCCTCAGTCGGTGATCAGTGGATGTGCCCGCCGTCGATGGACATTCGGCCCTGTCGGCGGACCGTCGACCGGCGCAAGCTGAAATGCTATGAGACACAAACGAGTCGCTGATGTCATGGCCCGCGATGTGGTCACCGTGCAAACGAATGCGCCGTTCCGCAAGGTGGCGCGAATGCTGGCCGAGCACCATGTCAGCGGCCTGCCGGTGCTCGACGCCGACGGTCGCGTGGTCGGTATCGTGTCCGAAGCCGACCTGCTCGCCCGGCAAGCCCGCGCCGGCGGCACGGACGGCGCCTGGATGTGGCATCTATTGCGCGACAAGACGTTCACCCGCCGTGGCGTGTCCCTGACCGCCGCCGATCTGATGAGCTCCCCCGCCGTGACGGTCGGCGCGAACGACCGGCTGGCCTCCGCCGCCGCGACCCTGGCCCGCCACGGCGTCAAACGCGCGCCGGTCCTCGATGCCGACGGTGTCTTGCGGGGCATTGTCAGCCGTAGGGATCTGCTGTCGGTGTATCTGCGCCACGATGCGGACCTGGCGACCGAGATCCGGGAACAGGTTCTGACCCGCGCCCTGTCCGTGGCACCGATGAACGTCCGGGTGCAGGTCCACGGCGGGGTCGTCACCCTGCGCGGAAAAGTGGTGCGGCAGAGCATGATCGAGGTCATCACATCCCTCACCGAGACCGTCGACGGTGTGATCGACGTGCGCAATGAGATCGTCGCCGAAACCGACGACACGCACCGTCCGCCTACCTCGCCGGAAGCGCTCACAATGACGCACCCGCGCACGGGACATTGACGCCTGTGACCGACACCGATCCCGCGTCGAACACCTCGGAGACCTGATGGCCCACCTCGACGAGATTCCCACCTTGATCGATCGCGCCAGCCCGACCGATAGGGCATTCCTGGCAATGGACACCGGGGACGTCCCCGAACAGTTCGGTGTGGTCCTGACGCTCGAGCACGCGAGCACCATCGATCTGCCGCGGGTACGTCAATCGATCGGAGAACGCGTCCACACTGTCCCCCGCCTGCGCCAGCGTTTGACCCGAACTCCGTTCGGATGCGGCGGCCCGATCTGGGTCGACGATCCGGGGTTCGATATCCGCACGCACGTCCGCGCGCTCACCTGTCCGGAACCGGCCGATGAGCAGGCACTGCTCGACGCCGCCCTGGCGGTGATCGTGACCCCGTTGCCGAAGAATGCGCCACTGTGGTCGGTGGTGCTGGTCAGCGGGCTCCGCGGTGGTGGATGTGCGCTCGTGGTCGTTCTGCACCATGTGCTCGCCGACGGGGTCGGCGGGCTCGCGGTGCTGGCCAACCTCACCGACACGCTGGTCGCAGCGCCTGCCTACGCTTTTCCCCGGTCCGCGCCCGCCAGGGCGCTACTTGTCCGAGACGCATGCACGCGCCGGCTGCGCGCGATCCACGACGCGGCCCGGTCATGGCGGCTCCTACGCACATCACTGGAGGGCGCGGGAGGAATTCGCCCGCCTCGAATCTCCCCCGGTTCACTCAATCAACGAGCGGGATCACGTCTGCGCCTCGCGGTGGTCCGCGCCGACCGCACCGCGATCCGGACAGCCGCGCACCGACACGGCGCGACCACCAATGACGCCGTGCTGGTCGCGACGGCGGCCGCACTCCGAAAAGTACTGGTGCGTAAGGGAGAATCGGTCGACCCCCTCGTCGCGACCGTGCCGGTATCCGGTCGCCGCCCCGAGACCGGCTCCGCACTCGGCAATATGGTCAGCCCGATGCTGGTCTCGGTGCCGACCACCGGCACGCTGCCCGATCGCCTCCAGCGTGTCGCCGATCAGGTCCGCGTCCACAGGGCCGCCGCGACCGGACCACCCCCGATCGCCTTGCTGGGCTGGCTGTTCCGGCCGCTCGCGGCCCTCGGCGGATACCGCTGGTACATGAACCACCAGCACCGATTCCACACGCTCATCTCCCATGTGCGCGGCCCCGACGAACCGGTGACCTTCGGCGGAGTGCCGGTCACCTCGGCCATCCCGATCGGCGTGGGCCCGAGCGGAAACACCCCGGTCTACTTCGAAATGCTCTCCTATGCGGGCACACTCGTCGTCACCACCGCCGCCGATCCCGACCACTTCCCCGACCTCACGGAACTGACCGCCGCGCTGCGGGCCGAGTTCGATCACATCATCGGCGATAACGAACCCTCGAGCGTTGATAACGAACCCTCGAGCGTTCCACCGACGAACTGACTCGCGCTCTACGGCGCGCGGCGCGGTCAACGTCGTTGCCACCAACGTGGACCGGCGGGTTGTTCCGGGTGCCCGCGGCACCACTGCTCGTCGGCGACCTCGGCGCGCACCTGCTCGATGTGGGCACCACAACCCGACCACGTGGTCTTACCGCAGGTACGGCATCGCGCGGGGTAGCACATCAGTTGTTCTCCTCGTGTTGCTCGGTGGCGGGCGGACCCGAGTACGGCCGTTGCAGGACCGCGAATCCCGGTGTTCTCGCCGCGGCGATAACCGCGTGCAGTAACGCCGCGCCGTTGTCCGGGTCGGGAATTCGTGTCAGCACCGGGCCGAAGAAGCCGTGGCCGTCGATGGCGATGATCGGACTGCCGCCCCTGCCACCGAGCGCCTGCTGACTGGCTGCGTGCGCACTGGCAACCGCGCCGTCCACACCGGCGTCATCGAGGATGTCGAGCAGCGTCGGGTCCATTCCCAGTTCGGCGAGTATCTCGGCAATCACCTTGTCGGTGAGCTGATTCCGATGCACGTGCACGCTCGTGCCGACGGCTCGATACAGGCGCGTGAATCCCTCGGCCCCGTGCTTTTCGGAGACGGCCGCGAAGAGTCGGCCCAGGCGTCGCGAGCTGTCGATCATGGGCTGATGATGGGCGTCGACATCCTGCCCCTCATTGAGAGCGGCCAAGCTCATCTGCTTCAGCTCGACCGGGACTTCCGCCGCGCGAGTCGCGGCCAGGAGCCACTGCGCGGTCACCCACCCGAATGGGCACACCGGATCGATATAGAGGTCAATCGCTGCCATTTCACTACCTTCCGTACCGCCATCGGAGGACATCGGCGCCGTGTGCCGGATGCCACCTTTCAACTCGATACCCCTGGGGGTATGTTCGATCCAGTGTTCAGAATACCCCCAGGGGTATGAAAGGAGAATGTGGTGACCGACTCCCTCGCCATTTGCCACCACTGACTTCGCCAGCTCCGAGCCCGGCACGCTGCGAGCCCGGGGATACCCCTACGGGTATTCTCGATCGAGAGAACCGGGAAAGGAAACACCATGGTCGGCAATGAGGAAACCATCAACCAAGTGCTCAACCGGCTGCGCCGTGCCAACGGCCAGCTCGCCGGCGTGATCTCCATGATCGAGCAGGGGCGCGACTGCAAAGAGGTGGTCACCCAGCTGGCCGCTGTCTCGCGCGCCCTCGACCGCGCCGGCTTCAAGATCGTCGCCACCGGGTTGCGCGAATGCCTCACCGGAGACGCCGCCGACGGCTCCGAACCGATGACCGAAGCCGAACTCGAAAAACTGTTTCTCGCACTCGCCTGACCGATCCGGCCGCGAGTGCGCATCACACGATGGGATGACACGCACATGAATCTGGCCCTGTCCACCACCCTGCACACCGATTTCGACGAGGCTCTCGACCGAACCCGGAAAGCCCTGTCCGAGCAGGGGTTCGGCATTCTCACCGAGATCGATATGAAAGCCACCCTGAAGGCCAAACTCGGCGCGGATATGGAGGACTACCGTATCCTCGGCGCCTGTAATCCGCCGCTGGCACACCGCGCGGTCGGAGTGAACCGCCAGATCGGACTCCTACTGCCGTGCAATGTGGTGGTCCGCCGCGACCCGGAGTCCGACGACACCATCATCGTCGAAGCCATGAACCCCGATCTGATGGTTCAGGTCACCGATGAACCCGCGCTCGAACCCATCGCCGAGGAGGCTGCCACCAAGCTCCGGGCGGCGATCGAATCCCTGCGCGAGCGTTGAGGGTTCGGTACGAGCCCGCCGCGCGGCAGTAGTTCCCACCGTCGCGGGGGTCGTCCGACGGACACGTTTCCCAAGTCCCCGGAATCGATGACCAACGACCCCTCACACGGTGCCCCCGTAGTCCTACCGTGGCGTTATGAACCCCCATCCAACTGGTGAAATCATCGAGAAGGCCGTCCTGCTGGCCGGTCGAGCACCCTCGCTGCACAACAGCCAGCCCTGGCACTGGGTATTCGACGGTGCGGCGTTGCGGCTGTACGCGGTGCCTGATCGCAGACTGCCCGCCACCGACACCGCCGGGCGGCAGCGGCTCCTCAGCTGCGGCATCGCGCTGGACCATTTGCGGGTCGCCATGGCGGCGGCGGGCTGGCGCTGTAGCGTCGCGCGATTCCCGGATCCGAATCGACGCGAACATCTGGCCACCATCACCTTCCCTCCGGCGACGGTCGTCACCGATGCCGATCGCGATCGCGCCGCTGCCATTACCCGGCGGCACACCGATCGCCGAACGTTCGCGGCACCGACCGGCTGGACGGATTTCGAGACGGTATTGCGTACCCTCATCGATCCCACCGACGTGCTCCTCACCGTCTTACCGCCGCAGAGTCGCCCGCGCCTCGCGCACGCCTCCGAACTCACCGCCGCGCTGCGCCGCTACGACTCCGAATATCAGGCCGAATTACACTGGTGGACGGGGCATACCATCGCATCCTCCGGTGTCCCACGCAGAGCACTGTCCACCGCGCAGGAACGGGCGCGCGTCGATGTCGGCCGCAGCTTCCCGAACGAACTCGCCGCGACCGCCCGGGTCGAACTTCCCTCGGACCGCTCGACAGTCATCGTCTTGTCCACCGATACCGACACCGCCGAGGATCTGGTGCGCTGCGGTGAGTCGCTGTCGACGGTGCTGCTGGAATCCACCGTCGCCGGTTTCTCGACCTGCCCGCTGACCCACCTCATCGAACTGCGGGGCAGCCGCGCCATTGTCCGCGAGCTCACCGGCCGGTCCGAACTCCCTCAGGTCCTCGTCCGCATCGGCATCGCTGCCGAACCGGATGACGATGTGCTCCCGACACCGCGCCGCCCGCTCGCGGAGATCCTCGAGATGCCGGGTGGCGGGTAAGTGGTTCGCGTTCCGACCGTCCGACCGCAGCGAGATGATGTCGATGACGCGGCCCGAGCGGTCACCGATCTACCTGTGGCTCGCAGCCGCCGGAGTCACCCTGACCACCGGAGCAGCGGGGTTGTCGGAATGGACGGTCGCCGATCGCGTCGATCGCTGGGTATTCGGGCTGATAAACGGGTTGCCGGACCTGCTGTATCGACCGATGTGGGCCGTACAGCTGCTCGGTGTACTGGGCGCTCCGCTCATTGCCGCTCTCGCGGCGCTCGCGCTGCGGCGGCCACGTGTCGCCATTGCGCTGATATTCCTCGTACCCGCGAAACTCTTTGTGGAACATGACATTCTGAAGGCGATCGTGCACCGGCCGCGCCCCGGCGCCACCATATCCACGGCGATTCTGCGCGATGTGCCGACCGCGGGCTCGGCATTTCCTTCGGGACATGCGGTAATCCTGTTCGGGATGACAACCCTGCTGGTTCCGTATCTCGGCCACCGAACCCGGCTAGCCATGGGGGCAGCCGTGGTGGCGGCCGGATTCTCACGCATCTATCTCGGCGCGCACACGCCCCTGGACGTCATCGGCGGAGCGGGTGCGGGTATCGCGATCGGCGCACTCCTGACGCTGCTCGTCGGCGTCACGAAGGCGGCGGCCGCACCCCGCAGCCATCAACCGCAGGGCCTATCGGCCCCGACGTCCGAGCCGAAGGCCTCTGGAGCGCGGGTGACTTCTCTTGGGAGAGTGCGGATTCACCGCAGAGAAGTCGAGGAGCGATGACGATCACCGAAACCACCACGGGCACAGCCGCATCCGCCGCCATCCCACCGGAGCAGCGGTATCCGACCGTGGTGCAGCGGCACTTCGGCGATGCCGTGCGAGTCGCCCTCGGTCTGGTGGCGCTGGTGATTTCCGCACTGGTGGCCCGGCACACCGATGTACCGCCGCTCGAGGTCGACCTGTTCCGGCTGATCAACGATCTGCCGTCCTGGGTGTTGCCGGTGCTGTGGCCCGTCATGCAACTCGGCACCATCGGTGCGGTCGGTGTGGCCGCGGTCGCGGCGCTGGCGGCCCGCCGGTACGGACTGGCCCGTGATGTCGCCGCCGCGGGGGTCATCTCCTATTTCCTCGCGATCGAGGTGAAGTCGCTCGTCGGTCGCGCGCGGCCCGATATGTTGCTCGAGGATTTGACCCTGCGCTCGATGCAGGGAGGGCTCGGCTTCGTCTCGGGACATGCCGCTGTGGCGGCGGCGCTGGCGGCGGCCGCGGCGCCATGGCTGCCCCGGCCCTGGCGGCGCGTGGTCTGGGCGCTCGCGGCCACGGTCGCGCTCTCGCGCGTCTTCGTCGGCGCGCATCTGGTGCTGGATGTCTTCGGCGGAGCCGCACTCGGTTGGACGATCGCCGCCGCTCTGCATCTGCTGTGGGGAGCGCCGGTACATCGCGCCGAAGCGCCTGCGGTGCTGAAGGCCCTCGTCGCCGCCGGACTGCCCGCGATACGAGTCGTCCCGGTTGCCCTGGACGCCCGGGGTTCCCGCCCGTTTCTCGTCACGACCGGCACCACCGGCGGCGATGCCGACCTGTTCGTGAAGGTGATCGGCTACCACGAGCGCAATGCCGACCTGCTCTTCAAACTGTTCCGCCACCTCATATTTCGCGAAGTCGAGGACGAATCACCGTTCGCCACACCGAAACAGGAAGCCGAACACGAGGCTTTCGTGGCGCTACTCGCACAGCGCGCCGGGGTGCGCACGCCCGACATCGTGTCGGTCGGCGTCGCCGCCGGTGGCGATGCCTGGCTCGCCGAAACCCGCGTTCCCGGACGCAATCTCGCGCGCTCGACCGTCGAGATTTCCGATGAGGTGCTGCGCGAGATCTGGGGTCAGGTCGCACTGCTGCGGGCCGCGCGTATCGCGCACCGAGACCTGCGCCTGGCCAATATCCTGCTCGACGAGCACCGCACACCATGGGTCGTCGATTTCGGCTTCGGCGAATCCGGTGCCTCGGACCATCGGCTCGCGGCCGATGTCGCGGAACTACTGGTATCGATGAGCCTGCGGGTCGGGGTGCGGCGCACCGTCGCGGCCGCCCATGCCGTACTGGGCGCGGACGCCTTGACCAGTGCCGCACCGCTATTGCAGCCGCTGGCACTGGCGGCGGCCACCCGCAGCGCGGCCCGCAGCAGTCGCGGTCTGCTCGACGAGGTGAGGTCGGCTGTAGCGGCGGTGACCGGCACCGACACCGTCCCCCCGGAGGTTCTCGTGCGATTCCGATGGCGCACCCTCGGCTGGATCGCGGCGACGGTCTTCGCGACCTACGTACTGCTCCCGCAGATCGGTCAGTACAGACAGATCATCACGACCATCGACGACGCACAGTGGGAATGGTTGGCGGGCATGCTCGCCATGTCGGCGGCCACCTATATCGCCGCGTCCGTCACCCTCATGGGTGCCAGCCCGCGCGCCCTCGCTTTCGGGCGCACCCTGAATGTCCAGCTGGCGACCTCGTTCGCGAACCGCCTCGCACCGTACGGGCTCGGCGGCACCGCGGTCAACGAACGCTATCTGGAGCGCTCCGGCCTGTCCCGAGCCAGCGCAGTCGCGACCCTGGCTCTCACGGTGAGCTCGGCCTTCGTCCTACATATGCTGGAACTGGCCGGAGTCGGGTTGTGGCTCGGGCAATCTCGGCAAATGCTCACCGACGCGCTCCCCAGCGGCTGGACGCTGCTCATCGGTTTCGTCGCCGCCATGACCGCCCTCGGTGTCGCCATTGCCGTACTGGTGCGGCGACCCGGCTGGCTCTCGGAACTGCGCGATACCGCCGGCGCCATGGCCGCAGTCCTGCGGCGACCACGACGGGCGACAATGCTGATCGGTGGGCACCTGGCCGCGAATATCGGTTACATCGCGGCGCTGGGCTTCGCGGTGCACGCATTCGGCGGCACGCCCTCACCCGCACTCGTCGCTGCCGTATTTCTCGGTGGCTCGGCGCTCGGGGCGGCCAGCCCCACCCCCGCCGGACTCGGTGTCGTGGAGGCCGCACTCGTCGCGGGCCTCATGGTGGGTGGTGTGCCCAGTGCGGCCGCGGTGGCCGGAGTGCTCGCCTACCGGCTGGCGACCTTCTGGTTGCCCTCGGCGATAGGGTTCTTCTCCTTCCGATCGCTGCAACGCCAGCACATCCTCTGAGCGTCGGCGTACCGCGTAGCGCGGGTAGCCACCAGCGATGACCGGGGCGTCGGCCGCACTGGCAACTCTATATGTAACCGACAGTAGCGTTAAATAATTTGATGTGACACGCTGTAGCGATAATGCTCCGACCTTTGGAGGTACAGGTGTCAACGACGACCGACGTATCCGTTCCCGAGCCAGGCGACCGCGCGAGCGACACGGGCCGCATCACCGCATTTCACCGGGATGGACTGATGTTCCCGGTCCGCGATTCCGGGCCGATCGCGGGCGAGCCGGTGCTGCTGCTGCACGGCTGGCCGCAGGACTCACGCAGTTGGACCACGGTCGCGAAACTGCTGAATCAGGCTGGGTACCGGACATTCTCGCCGGACCTGCGCGGCGCCAGTCCGACCGCGGCGCCGCGCTGGCGGTGGGCGTATCGGCTCGACGAACTGGCCGCGGACGTGGTGGCGATGATCGACCGCATCGGTCGGCCGACCCATGTGGTCGGCCACGATTGGGGCGCGGCGGCGGCGTGGGCCGCGGCCATTTCGAGGCCCGACCGACTGCTGTCGCTGTCGGCGCTATCGGTGCCGCATCCGGGTGCGTTCACCCGCGCCATGCTCACCAGTCGGCAGGGGCTCGCGTCGTGGTACATGTACGTCTTTCAGCTGCCGGTCATTCCCGAACTGGCGGTTCGCACCGAACTATTTCAACAGTTCCTGCGGCGCACCGGCCTGTCCGTGCAGGTCGCTCGCCGCGAGGGTGACCGCCTGCGCGACCGCGTGATCGCGCGTGGCGGCTTGCATTGGTACCGGGGCATGCCGTTTTCCTCGCCGCGCCTGTTGCGCGGCCGGGTCACCGTCCCGGTGCTACAGGTCTGGAGCGACGGCGACACCGCGGTCCTCGCCACCGGGGTCAAGCTGACCAAGCAGTATGTCGACGCGCCTTTCCGGCTCGAAGTCTTGCCAGGTGTGTCACATTGGATTCCCGATGAAGCACCCGAACCGCTGTCCCGCCTGCTCGTCGAGCACTTCCAGGCGAATACGCGGGAGGGGGCTTCCCGCTGACCCGGACCGTGCCGCCGGCCATGCCGGAGAGCGGCAATCTCATTCCGTCGCACCGTATTTGCGGCGCAATCCCTTGTCGACGGCCACTACCGCTCCGGCAATCGCGGTAACGGCCGCGATGCGCAGCCAGGTGTCCGCGGTAATGGGCGCGGTGCCGAAGATGGTATTCATGGCGGGCAGGTAGGTGAGCGCGAGCTGGCCGATGATCTGGATCGTGACGCCGGCGATGAGCCACGGGTTGCTGAACAGGCCGATCCGCCAGATCGACCGGGTCAGGGAGCGGCAGCTCAACAGGTAGATCGCTTCGACCGCCACGAAGAGGTTCACCGCCGCGGTCCGGGCCGCCTCGAGCTCGGCCCCGTGTGCGACCTCCCACTCGAACAACCACCACGAGCCCGCCACCAGCAGCGCCGACACCAGCAGGATCCGCGTCACCAGCGCCCGGGTGAGCAATGGCTGATCCGGGTCGCGGGGTGGGCGGTTCATGATGCCGGGTTCCTTCGGTTCGAAGGTCAGCACCAAACCGAGCGCGACGGCGGTGGTCATATTGATCCACAGAATCTGAGTGGGCAGGATCGGCAGGGCGGCACCTGCGACCACCGCCGCCAGAATCACCAGCCCCTCGGCAATATTGGTGGGCAGGGTCCACGCGATGAATTTGGTGATGTTGTCGAAGACGCCGCGCCCCTCCTCGACCGCGGCTTCCATGGTCGCGAAGTCGTTGTCCACCAACACCATATCGGCGGCATCCTTGGCGACCTCGGTACCGCCGCGGCCCATGGCCACCCCGATATCCGCGCGACGCAGTGCCGGGGCGTCGTTCACGCCGTCACCGGTCATGGCCACCACGTGGCCGTGCGCCTGCAAGGCTTCGACCAACCGCAGCTTCTGCTCCGGCGACACCCGCGCGAATACCCGCGTGCGCTCCGCCGCGTCAGTGAATTCCGCCGCGGACAGCGCGGACATTTCCGCACCGGTGAGCCCCATTCGCTCGACGTCCGAAGCACCGTCGAGTAGCCCCACGTGGTCGGCGACGGCGGTCGCGGTGCCGAGGTGATCCCCGGTGATCATCTTCACCTCGATGCCCGCCGCCCGGCAGGCCGCGACCGCACCCGCGGCGGCGGTGCGCGGCGGATCCAGCATGGCTTGCAGCCCGGTCAGGATCAGGTTGCCCCGCAAGGTATTCGCGGTGAGGTCGGCCGATTCGAAGGAAGGCCGCACGGCGGTGGCGAGCACGCGCAGTCCCTGCCGGGCCAATTCGTCGGCCGCACCCATGATCGTGTCGCGGTCGAGTGGCCGGGTCCGCCCGTCCTCACCCAGCATGCCCAGGCATTGGGCCATGACCTGTTCGACCGCACCCTTGACCAGTGCCACCCCGTCGCCGGGACGCGACGCGGTGGTATCGCGGTGCAGGGTGGCCATATAGCGGCGTTCGGAGCTGAAAGGCATGGTGGCCGTGCGCGGTAGCGACCGTGCGACCTCGCTCGCGGTGATTCCCGCCTTGGCGGCGGCGACCACCATCGCGCCTTCGGTCGGATCGCCGACGATGCCCCACCGCCCATCCTCTTCGGTGAGGACCGCGTCGGTGCAGGCCGCGCCGGCGAGTAACGACCATCGCAGCGCCACATGGTCATCCATCGACACGTCTGCGCCACGAGCGTCTCGCAGTGTGCCTTCGGGACTGTAGCCCGAGCCGTCGACGTCGTAGCGCCCGTCCGGCGTCCACACGGTCCGCACCGTCATCTGGTTCTCGGTCAGGGTGCCGGTCTTATCGGAGCAGACGACCGTGGTGCTGCCCAGTGTCTCCACCGCGGGCAGTCGGCGAATCACCGCCCGCCGCCGCGCCATTCGGGATACGCCGACGGCCAGGGTGATGGTGACCGCCGCCGGTAGTCCCTCGGGGATCGCGCCCACGGCCAGCGCGATGGCGGCGGTGAACATGTCCACCGCCGCCTCCCCGCGCAGCACACCCACGCCGAACGTGGCCGCCGCCAGCACCAGGATGACGACGGTCAGAATCTTGCTGAATTCGGCGAGCTTGCGGGTCAGCGGGGTAGCCAGGCGCTCGGAAGCCCCGACCAGACGGTGGATTTCGCCGAGTTCGGTCTCGGCGCCGGTGGCGACCACGATTCCCGCGCCACCACCCGCGGTGACGAGCGTGCCCGAGTAGACCATATTGCGACGATCGGATACCGGTGTGGTCGTGGGCAGTACGACCTCGTCCTTGGCCACCGGCATCGATTCACCGGTGAGTGCTGATTCGTCGACTCGCAACTCCGTGATCCGAATCAGCCGCACATCCGCGGGGACCTTGTCGCCGGACTCGAGGGTGACCAGATCACCGGGTACTAGTTCGTCCGAGGTGACGGTGCGGCTGCGGCCGTCACGCACCACGGTGGCCTGGGTCTGCACCATCGAACGCAGGGCGTCCAGCGCCGCTTCGGCCTTGGATTCCTGAATGAATCCGACGGCGGCATTGACCAGCACCACCCCCAGGATCACGGCCGAATCGACGTACTCCGACAGCGCCGCGGTAATCGCCGCGGCGGCCAGCAGTACATAGATGAGCGGGTGGTGGAACTGGCGCAGTATCCGCCGTACGACCCCGGCGGTCGTGGTGGCGGGCAGACGGTTCGGGCCGAAGCGGGTCAGCCGCTGCGCGGCTTCGCCGGTCGAGAGGCCGCGACCCGGGTCGGTTTCCCACAGCAACGCCACCTCATGGACCGAAAGGCCATGGTGTGCGGTGCCGTTCGCCAGTTCCAGCATTGATCTCCTACTGCTTCGGCGTGCGGGTGGCGAGATAGGAGGTGATGATGGCGGTGAGCGCGATAATCAGCGCGATCATCACCGCGGCGGTCGGCCAGTCCATGAGTTCGTCCTCTCTGCGATGGGGTCAACCTCGACAATCGCGTACCGACCGCACCGCGAATAGGGACGAAATCACTTCTCCGAGAGGACTATCGGTGGTTCTTCCGGCAGCGGATCACCCGTATCGGCGACCAGTCGCACACCGGTGACGAGCGTCGGCTCGATAGCGATCACGGTATCCATGACCTTGTCGACCCATGGTCGCAGCAGTCGCTCGTAGCGATCGACGCGTTCGGGGTCGGTGATGGTGTGCGCGAACCCGGTCACCACGACCGACCAGCCGATATGGCTGTCCGGGTCGATGGCGTCCGCCTCGTAGGCGACCACTTGGTTGCGGGAGTCGCGTACGGCCGAGGTGAGCCGCGAGGTGAGCCGCGTGCGGACGATAATGGTCCCGGCGTCCACCAGGTGATTGACCGGACGGATGGCGGGCAGCGCGTCGCGGGTGAACACCACGCGGCCGAAAGTCGCGGCCGTCAGCAGCCGCATGGACTCCTCCCGATCGAGTTCGATCATTCGGCAACCATGCTCACCGTTGCCCGGAATCCCGATCACCGCCCGACGCACCACCTTTCCATCCGATCGCGCCGATACCTCACCGAGCGCCGTAGCAGTCATTGCGCGGCATTTGCTCTCCGTAACCCGAAATATGCCGCTACCTTGCCATTGCAGCAGACGCGCCGCCGCGCCCAACAGGGTCAAAGGTCCCAACCATGATCACCTTCAGCCCTGCCGAGATTGCCGACCCCGGGTCATCCGCCACCATCGGTGCGGAAGCCGACGCACGAGCCGATGGTCGTCAGTAATCGTCCTCGTCGATGGGCGTGCCGCGATTGCCCGATCGCCTCCGGATCGCCGCCATCTCTGAGCCTCCAGTCAAAGTCACGCGCGACCCGTCCGGCAGCGCGCAAAGGCCGTGAAGCCGGGCCCTCTGTCACTTCCCCGCAGATGCGGCGGTAGGACCCGCCCCGGGCGGGACCTTCTCCCCTGTTCACGCCCGGCCGCGGCGCGCACGCTCGGCACAACGAACTGAGGAGGGCTCCATGGAATACCAGGTGAATCTGGTTCGGGCGGTGCCGCAGACCGTGCTCTGCCTGCCACGCGAGATCCGGGCGGACCGACTGGGCACCGATATCGCCGAGGGCATGCGGGACTTGGCGGCCACGGCCGAACGCGCCGGATTGACCACCAGCGGCGCACCCACCATCACTTTCGCCGAGGAGCCGGGCCAGGTCGGTTCGATCGTGGTCGACTTCGGTATTCCGGTGGAGCCCGCCCCCCGGCTCGGACCCGCCTCGGGTGCGGTGCTGGTGGTGCAACCCGACCATCTCGTCGCCCGCACCTGCCACCGCGGCGGTTACGGCGAGCTCGACGCCGCCTACCGCGCTCTGCAGAACTGGATGCGGGAGAACGGCTATCGATCCGCGGGACCGCCGACCGAGGCATATCTCATCGGCCCCGACGAGGTCACCGATCCGCGACGCCTGATCACCGAGATCCGGATTCCGGTGATTCCCGCACCGGGTATCGCCGTACATCTCGACACCTCGTTCGAGGACGCGGTCGCACGCACCCGGGAAGCATTGCAGCGGCAGGGATTCGGCGTGATCACCGAGATCGATGTCCGGGCGACGCTACAGGAGAAGCTGGGCGAGCACATCGAGAACTATCTGATCCTCGGCGCCTGCAATCCCCGACTCGCCCATCGCGCGTTGGCGGCCGACCCCGAGGCCGGCCTGCTGCTGCCGTGCAATGTCGTTGTGCGCTCGGTGGATACGGGCATCGTGGTCGAGGCGGCCGACCCGGACGTGCTGGTCGACGCCACCGGGGTGCCGGCGCTGCGCCCGGTCGCAGCGGAAGCCCGGCGGCTACTCATCGCCGCACTGCACGACTTGGTCGAGTACTCGCCCGCGACGTCGTGACCGCGGCCGGGACCCGCCGGTCACCGCCAGCGGAGCGGCGGTGCCGTGGCCCCAGCGCCTTCCCCGGGCCGCGCACTCTCATCTGTCGCCGCTCGTCACGACACCACCGGCCCCCTTCTGCGGATGCCTCGCCACACCGGCCCGAACGGCTCACGGCGACCGACGCGATCGTGACGACCATGGGCCCGCCGATTCGGGCCGAACGGCAGTTTCGGCGCACCGGGTATTCCGGACAGACTCGGGGCACGCCGCTACCCGAGAACGAATCCACCTGCGTCCGAGAGGCACCCGCAGTGTTGCGGCATCACCGCCAAGGCGGATCCCCCTCGGCGGCAGCGGCGCGATCTCGGGCCGGATGAGCACTTCGACAGCACAGAGAGGCACCACCGTGCGCGCAACGATTCCTTTGGGACAGGTCGCTGGTATCCGGATCGGCGCGCATTGGTCGGCGCTGGTCACCGTCGGCCTATTCGCCTGGGTACTCGCCGTCTACCTCGACGGCACCGCCGACATCTCCGTCGTGTGGATCTCGGCGGTCGCCGGGGCGCTCGCCCTGTGCGCGTCACTGCTCGGACACGAGCTGGCGCATGCGATCGTGGCCCGCCGCAATGGCGTCCGGGTCGACCACATCGTGCTGTGGCTACTGGGCGGTGTCGCCGAGCTCGCCGAGGAGCCGCCGAATGCGCGCGCCGACCTGCGTATCGCCCTCGCGGGCCCGGCCACCAGCCTGGTGATCGGAGCCACCGGCCTCGGCGCCGCGGCGCTCACCTCGGTGATCAGCCCGAACAGTCCGATCACCGCTGTTCTGATCTGGCTTGCCACGATGAATATCGTGCTGGCGGTATTCAATATGCTGCCCGGCGCGCCCTTGGACGGCGGCCGGGTGCTGCGTGCCATCGTCTGGTGGCGCACCCGCGATCGTCTGCGCGCCGCGGTGATCGCGGCCCGCGCCGGGCAGATTCTCGGCACCGCGTTGATCATCCTCGGCATTGCCGAACTGTGGCTGTTCGGACACCTGGGCGGTGTGTGGCTGGCGCTACTCGGCTGGTTCCTGCGGACGGCCGCGCACACCGAGCTGGTAGTAGCCGGTATGCGTCATCGTCTGGGTGACACCAGAGTTCACGAGGTCATGACCGCGCGCCCGATAGCCGTACGGGGCTCGGAAACGGTGGGCGGACTCTTGCGCTCGGAGGCGGTGCACACCAACCACCGGGTCTTCCCCGTCGTCGACGATTCCGGCCGACCGGTCGCCGTAATCGCCTGGCCGGACGTGCTCGCTGTTCCCGAACTCCTACGCGACACCACTTTGGTTCGCGCTATAGCCCGGCGGCTGCCCGCCTCCGCAATCGCGCACGCGGACGAACATGTCGCCGACGCCGCGGCCCGAACTGTCCTGCGTCCCAACCTCGACGCTATCGCCGTCATCGACGGTGACGGCCGCCTGAGCGGCGTGGTCACCGCCACCGACCTGGCACTCGCCTGCACCCGTTCCGCGCTGGGCCTGCCGATCGGAGTCACCGGCGAACGGGCGTCGGACGCGACAGCGGACCAGGGGTAGACCCTGCTACGGCACCAGCACCGCCGCCCCCGCGAAGCGACCATGAGCCAGATCGGCGAGCGCCCGATCGGCCCGATCCAGTGGATACGGGTGGACAGTCACCTCGAGACGGTGTTCCGCGGCGAATCCGAGGAATTCACGGGCATCGACCCGCGTGTTGGCGGTGACCGACCGGATCTCCCTTTCCTGGAACAGGTGCCGCTGATAGTTCAGAACGGGGATATCGCTGAGGTGGATTCCCGCGATGGACAGGATCCCGCCGCGGTCGAGGGCCTCCAGTGCGGGTGGGACGAGGTCGCCCACCGGCGCGAAGAGAATGGCGGCATCGAGCGCCACGGGCGGCGGGTCCGCGGCTCCCTGCGCGGAGCTCGCCCCCAGCTCCAGCGCGAGTGCCCGCGCGACCGCGTCTCGGGTCATCACATGGACTTGCGCACCCCGAGCGAGTGCGACCTGCGCGGCGATATGGGCACTGCCACCGAATCCGTAGATGCCCAACCGTCCTCCCGACGGCAGTGCCGCGCGTTCGAGCGCGCGGTATCCGATGATCCCGGCACACAGCAGTGGCGCGAGCTCGGCATCGCTGTAGCCCTTCGGGAGTGGATGGGCGAAATCCGCGGGTACCGTCGTGTACTCCGCGTAGCCGCCGTCGGCGTCCCAGCCGGTGTAGCGCGACCGGGGGCACAGGTTCTCGGCTCCGCGCAGACAGTATCGGCACTGTCCGCAGGTGTACCGCAGCCAGGCGATGCCCACCCGATCCCCGATGCCGAATTCCCCGGCGCTCCCGGCCCCGAGTGCGGTGACCTCCCCCACCACCTCGTGCCCGGGTACGACCCGGGCGCGGTGCGTCGGCAGATCCCCCTCCACCACGTGCAGATCCGTCCTGCACACCCCGCAGGCCAGCACCCGCACCAGCAGTTCCCCCGGACCCGGTTCCGGGACCTCCGCCTCCTCGTACCGCATCGGCCCGCGATCGATCGTCCCAGGTTGCTCGACACGCCACGCCCGCATCTATCGAGCCTAGTGCGCGGACGACCCGACGGGGCCGCGATCGGAGGCGTGCTGACGGGCGTGCTCGAGCAGGGTCTGGAATTCGCTCTCGATGCCCTCGGCGAGGACCGCGAGATCGGGTGTGGTGTCGTAGTCGCCGGTAATGCCGAAGCTCAGCTGGTCGCCGTAGCTGAGGATGGCTATCGCCGTGCGTAGGCGCATGGCGGTGGGGACGGCCGGGAGCAGTTCGAGCACGCGTCTGCCGTGCATTGTCAGTTCACGGCGTGGGCCGGGGATATTGGTGGCGACCGCGCCGACCCCGCGCTGGGGCAGGTGCGCGGCCAGGCGAACGCCCCAGGCGATGGGCGCGAAGGGCAGCCGGTCCGCCAGTGTCAGCAGCGTGGTCTCGGCCTGTGTCTCGCCCTTGGACTTGTGGTGTGACAGCCGGGTATGGATTTCGGTGAGCCGCGCGACCGGATCGCTGATATCGAGGGGCAGGAACGGCAGCATGGCCGAAACTCTGTTGTCGGGAATGTATTTCGCCTCAATGCCGCGCGTCGACACCGGCACCAAAATGCGCAGCGTATCGCCGGTCGGCCGCTCGCCCCGACCCAATAACAGCGCGCGGTACGCGGCGGCGACCGCGGCCAGCACCACATCATTCACAGTCGTGCCGTACGCCGCGCCGATCTCGTGGGCGTCGGTCAGGGTGGTGCGGGCGACGACGTAGCGGCGCATGGTGCCGATCGGACCGTTCAACGACGATTCTGCCGCCGGAGTGACGGCCGCCAGTGCCACCGGAATCAGACTTCCCGCCAGACCGAGCACCTGCCGCGGCAGCTCGACGGGTAGCCGAACTCCCTTCATGAACAGTTCGAACCAGCTTGCCGCGGAGTCCTTCTCGACCGCGGTGGACGGCGTTGCCTCGGCTACCACTTTCGGCCGATCACACAGGCTCTCGAACAACGAGATCCCGGAAACCCCATCCACGAGGCTGTGGTGTGCCTTGATGATGAGCGCCCAGCGGTCATCCGCGAGACGCTCGACCACCGTGCACTGCCACAGCGGATGGTCGCGATCCAGCCGCTCGGCGAGTTCGGTCGACACCAGTTCACACAGCGCCGCCTCATCGCCCGGATCGGGTAGCGCGGTCCACCGAATATGGTGGGCTACATCGAATTCCGGATCGTCTTCCCATACGGGTGCGGTCAGGTCCAGCGGGGCGCGACGCACCTTCTGCCGCAGCCGGATATGCGAGGCCAGTCGGTCGACGAGGGCGTCGGCGAATTCGGCTCGCATCGGCGGAGTCCCGGCGAGAATCGCGATCGCGCCGATACCGAGGCTGATGTGGCGGTCGCCGTCCTCGAGTTCCATGAATCCCGAATCCAGCGGGCGTAGGTGAGTCATCGTGTCGGCCTGTCGCGCGAATTGGCGTGGCCCGCCGCTGCGGGCGGACATCCGGGGTCTTTCCCGGCACTATCAAGGGTCCCGCGAGTAACGACCGGGGTGCACGGGTCCAACGCCCGCAATCGAGGGGACCTTCGGCCATGTCGTACCGCACGCCACCGAGAGAGGCTGGCAGCAGACGACATTCGAGGGATCGGAGCAGTAATGGGCGACTACGTGGCCGATATCGCTGAACTGCGGATGGCCGATGCCGACCGCGCCGGCGGGAAGGGCGCGAATCTCGGTGAACTGGTGGCGGCTCAGCTGCCGGTGCCACCCGGATTCGTTGTACTCAAAGCCGCGTACGACGAGATGCTCGACAATGGAACGACCGGTGCGCAACTCGACGCACTGCACGAGCAGGCACTGCGGGCCGCGATGGGCGCGACACCGGAGGACGCCCGCCGATTGGACGAACTGTGCGGGAGCATGCGCGCACTCGTGCACGCGACCGATCCGGAACCCGCCGTGCGGGAGACGGTACTAGCCGCCTATCACCGCCTCGGCGACGCGGTGGCGGTCGCGGTCCGCTCCTCCGCCATCGGCGAGGACGGCGCGACGGCCTCCTTCGCGGGAATGAACTTGTCCCGCACCAATATTCGTGGTGACGACCAGCTCCTGCACGCGCTGGTGGACTGCTGGGCTTCGCTGTTCACTCCCCGGGTGCTGACCTATCGGGCCCGCCGCGACATGCGGGAGCGGCCCGAAATGGCGGTGGTGGTGCAGCGCATGGTGACCGCGCGACAGGCCGGGGTGGCTTTCACCGCCGATCCGGCGACCGGCCGCCGCGATCGCGTGGTCATCGACGCCGCCCGCGGCCAAGGTGAGGTCGTGGTATCGGGTGCGGTCGAACCGGACACCTATCTGCTCGACGCGGACGGTCCGACACTGCTGGAAACCCATACCGGTGATCAGCGTTTCGCCATCGTGCCCGGCACCGATGGTGACCGGCACGTGAACCTGACCGACACCGAGATGGCCACGCCGACGCTGACCGATGAGCAGGCCGTGGCGGTGGCGGCGCTCGCCCTGCGGGTACAGCGCCATCACGGCGGCCTGCCCCAGGACGTGGAGTGGGCCTTCGACGACGAGCGGCTCTGGCTGGTTCAGGCCAGACCGATCACCATGCTCCCTGAACATCAGCCGAGTTCCGCTGCCGCCCAATCCGTTCCGACGCAGGTGCTATTGCGCGGCCTGGCCGCGGCGCCGGGCCGGGCGAGCGGACTGGTGCGCGTCCTGCAATCGCCGGCCGAGGGTTCGGCACTGCACGACGGTGACGTCCTGGTCGCCCCGATGACCAATCCGGACTGGCTGCCCACCATTATCCGGGCCGCCGCCGTGGTCACCGACAGTGGCGGGATGACCTGCCACGCCGCGATCGTCGCCCGGGAACTCGGCGTCCCCTGCGTGGTCGGGACCCGCACCGGCACCACCACCCTGACGGACGGCACCTGGGTCACGGTCGATGGTTCCACCGGTCAGGTCTACGCGGGCCGAACCGAATCCGCGGCGGTCACCACCGCGCCACGCTCGGCCACGCCGACCGCTCCCGCGTCCGAAACCACCGGTACGCGCGTCTATGTCAACCTCGCCCTCCCCGAGGTCGCCGAGAAGGTGGCGCTCAGCGATGTCGACGGCGTCGGACTGTTGCGTGCGGAAACACTGCTCACCCAGGCACTCGACGGACGTCATCCGCGCGACCTCATCGCGCGCGGTGAGGAACAGTCCTTCGTGGAGCGGATGTCGGATTCGCTGTACCGCATCGCCGCGGCCTTCGCGCCCCGGCCGGTGATCTATCGCGCGACCGACCTGCGCAGCAACGAATTCCGTGCCCTGCAGGGCGGTACCCGCTACGAGCCCCAGGAACGCAATCCGATGATCGGCTACCGGGGCTGCTACCGCTACATCCGGGAGCCGGAACTGTTCCGCCTCGAACTCACCGCCCTGGCCCGAGTACGCGAGCGCACTCCCAACCTGCATCTGATGATTCCCTTCGTCCGCACCCGCTGGGAGCTGGAGCAGTGCCTGGAATTGGTCGACGCGAGCCCGCTAGGTCGCCAGCGTGGACTACACCGATGGGTCATGGCCGAGGTGCCGTCGGTGGTGCATTGGCTACCCGAATACGTCGGCATGGGTATCGACGGCGTCTCCATCGGCAGCAACGACCTCACTCAGTTGATGCTCGGCGTGGATCGCGACTCCGAGGAATGCGCGGAACTGTTCGACGAATCCGATCCGGCGGTACTGGACGCCATCGGACGCATTATCAGCACCGCCCGGCGGCTCGGCATTACCTCCTCGCTGTGCGGGCAGGCTCCGTCGAACCGGCCGGAATTCGCCGAACACCTGGTCAGGATGGGTATCACCTCGGTTTCGGTGACTCCGGACGCCGTCGCGGCGACCCGTCGCGGCGTCGCCGCCGCGGAACGTCGGATCCTGCTCGGACATGCGCGGACATCGCTGACGGACTGACTTTCCACGCCGGTCGATGTTTCGTGTCGGCGGCGACGATCCGGACATGATTCACTGGGAGGGTGAGTGACCGGCAAAACCGTCCGTATTCGGGCTGTTCGACATGACCGAGCAGCCCGGACCCGCCTCGAATTTCGTCCGTGACACCCTCGGCCAACTCCGCCTGCGGGAACTCCTCGCGGAGGTCAAAGACCGGGTCGAGCAGATCATCGATGCCCGCGACCGCGTGGACGGACTCGTCGAAGCCATGCTCACCGTCACCGCCGGTCTGGACCTCGACCAGACGCTGACCACCATCGTGCACACCGCCATCAGCCTCGTAGATGCCCAATACGGGGCGCTCGGCGTCCGCGGCCACGATCAGGACCTGAGCCAGTTCATCTACGAGGGCATCGACGAACCTACCCGCGCCCGGATCGGCGACCTCCCGCGCGGTCACGGCGTACTGGGCCTGCTGTTCACCCAACCGAAAACGATTCGCCTCGACAATATCGCCGACCACTCCTCCTCGGTCGGCTTCCCCGCCAACCATCCGCCCATGAATACCTTCCTCGGCGTACCCGTGCGCATTCGCAACGAGATCTTCGGCAACCTCTATCTCACCGAGAAGGCGGGCGGGCTGTCGTTCACCGATGACGACGAGGTCGTCGTTCAGGCCTTGGCGGCCGCGGCGGGGATCGCCATCGACAATGCCCGGCTCTACGAATCCTCGCGGACCCGGCAGGCCTGGATCGAGTCGATCCGCGATCTGACCACCGAATTCCTCGCCGGCACCGACACCGACCGGGTGCTGTCCAATTTCGTCGATCACGCCTGCGAGCTCACCCGCTCGGAGCATGCTTTCCTCGCGGTCGTCACCGATCCGGACAGCGCACCGGACGAAGTCACCGAGCTGCGCATCACACAGTGGCACGGAGCCGGGAAACCTCCCCAGCCCACCTTGCCGGTACCGGGCACCATCGTGGGCAAGGTCTTCCGCGACCGCACGGCGGATCGCCTGGCCGACGCGCACGGCACCGACCTCGGCGCGATCTTCCCCGACGCGGGTGCGGCGATGGTGCTGCCCCTGCAGACACCGGACACCACGCTCGGCATCCTGGTCACCCTGCGCCCGGCCGGATCCCCGCCCTACGACAACGAAATCTTCGAATTGACAGCCGCTTTCACCGATCAGGCCGCGCTCGCCATGCAGTTGGCCGTCGCGCACCGGCGAATGCGAGAGATCGACGTACTCACCGACCGCGACCGCATTGCCCGCGATCTACACGATCACGTTATCCAGCGGCTGTTCGCCAGCGGCCTCACTCTGCAGGGCACCATCCCCCGCGTTCGGGTCCCCGAAGTACGGGAGCGACTTCTCGACGTGGTCAACGATCTGCAAGAGGTCGTCCAGGAAATCCGGACCTCGATCTTCGACCTGCACAGCGGCTCCGGAACCACCACCCGGCTGCGGCAGCGCATCGAGGAGATCGTCCGGCAGCACACCGGCAATACCGAGATCCGCAGTTCGGTGCAGATCGCGGGCCCACTGTCGGTTGTCGCACCCGAACTGGCCGACCATGCCGAAGCCGTTATCCGCGAGGCGGTCAGCAACGCCGTGCGGCACGCGGGCGCGTCCACGGTCGCTGTCGAGATCGGGGTCGCCGACGAATTGGTCATCGTCGTCACCGATGACGGCTGTGGCATCCCGGAGAACATCACCCCGAGCGGCCTCACCAATCTCGCACGGCGCGCCGAGGAGGTGGGTGGAGAATTCGTTCTCGGCCCCGATCCGGACGCCGAGGGCAATCGGCCCGGTACTCAGCTCCGGTGGTCGGCGATTCTGCGCTGACCACCCGTCGCCCGGGCGAGGCGGCCGTCACCGGCTATCTCGAATAGTTCGACGTGCCGACGTCTCGGTCAGCGAGTACGAACCACGATGATCGGGCAGTCCACCGAATGCAGCAGAGCCGCGCTGGTGGAACCCAGCAGCATTCCGGTGAAACCACCCCGCCCATGACTGCCCACCACCACCAGCTGGGCGTTCTCCGATTCGTCGAGCAGCGAGCGCACCGGGCGGTCGCGGACCAGCACCCGCCGGACCGACACCTCCGGATAGCGCGCGGCGACATCGGCGAGGCTCTCGGCCAAGCGCGTCTCCTCGTGCTCGCGGACCGCGTCCCAGCCATCCAGGAGCAGGTCCGGTCCGCCCACATCGCTCCAGGCGTGCAGGGCGACGACACTGACCTTGCGCCGTGACGCCTCCTCGAAGGCGAGTTCGATCGCCGGCATGCTGTTGGGGGTGCCGTCCACGCCGACCAGCACCGGCTTCCCGATCGAGAACGCGTCGGTCGCGGAGGTCGAATGCACCACGGCCACCGGGCAATGCGCGTGCCGGGACATCGCGGTGCTCACCGAACCGAGTAGTCCGCGTTGGAACGTACCCAACCCGCGACTGCCGACGACCAGCATGGTCGCCTGTCTCGAACGGTCGATGAGATCGGCGATGATCGGGCCGAAGATCACCTCACTGGTGATGGCGGGGGCCGATACCACTGTCCGGGCCACCCGCGTCGCTTCGGTCAGTACGCGTTCGCCGTCGGTGCGCAGCCACTCGACATCCGGATCCGTCAGTGTCGCGCCGGGCCCGTAGTCGGTGGGAATGCCCAACGAAGTGACGATGTGCAGCGGGCACCGCCGCAGGTCGGCGTCCACCGCGGCCCACGCGGTGGCGGCATACGCGGCGGCGGAACCGTCCACTGCCACTACGATCTGCGGATTTACCTGCCCGCCTTCGGAATTGATTCGATCGGTCATAGTCTCTTCCCTTCCAGGAGTCACTGGGCGTCGTGGCCCAGCGGGCGATTCAGGCTGCGCCATTCCGATTCCCAACGTGCATTGCGTCTACCGCTCAACAGCAAGTCGACGAATACGACCACCGCTACCGAACCGCCCCATATCGCGAGCAGGACCAGTAGCCCGCGCGCTATCCCGTGTGCGGCCGCCGCGCCGGGCGACTGTGGCGCACCGGTCGGTGTACCGTCGGGACCGATCCACACCGGAACGGCGTCGCCCGCTGCCGTCGAGCCGGGCACACTGACGTTCGCCATCGCGGACCGGCCCTCCAGACTCCACCGTACGGGTGCCTCGAACCACTCCTCGGTCCCGTTGTGCTCCGCCCGGATCTTTCGCTCCGGATCCCCCGTAACCGTGGCCGTCACAACGGTTTTCGCGGAGTTGTCGGTGCGTATCCGCTCCGCGCTGGATGTGTACGCCGCGGTACCGGCAGCTCCGGCCAGGGGTACCGCGAGCATCGCCAGCGCGATCGCGAGCACGCGTATCACCGCCTCGAACCGATCCGACGTGCGCATGAGCGGATTGGCGCTCAGCGGTTGCACCCGCCACAGCCGAAGCGGCAGTGCCGTGGAATCCGACATCGCGACCACATCCCCTCGAAATCGCTGGCCACGCATCACAATGGCTGCACGACATCGGCGAGTGACCGCCGCGGTGTCCGCGGGATTTCGGGCGCCGATGTCGCGGCCCACCCCACCCGGATGATCATCTGCGGGTAACCGCTGTCATCGAGTACATCCGTGCGAATCGCGTCTCGGATGGCGGAGACCTCGAGGGGTTCGGTCAACGGGCAGGTGGCCAGTCCCGCGATCGTCGCCGTGAGCAGCACGGCACTGGTGGCCTCTCCGGCGCGCAGCCGGGACAGCCGGTCGTCACCGGCGGTACTCAACACCACCAGGTGGTCGGTCACGTCCCGATCGTGGATCACCGCCTCGGACAGTCCGGGGTTCGAGAACGGCCGCACAGTCGGATCGCCGGCCGCGACCGCGTTGCGTGCGGGCACGCCCTCCGACGTCGCGTGGCGGCCACTCCACTGCGACAGCTCGGCGCCGTAGGAGAAATCGTTCGCATGGATCCGAGCGGCTTGTTCGAAGGCGCTCAACAGATGGAAGCGCTCCGGCCCGGAATCGATATCACGTACCAGTACCCCGTTATCGGCTCCGGCGGCGCTCAGCTTCACCAGATGTCCCGCGGGCACCTCCCAGGAGGTGAACCTCCGGCGATCACTGCGCCGCATACCGATCGCCCGCGCCATCCGCACCGACTCCTCGGTCGGTGCGGCGGCGCGGAACTCGATCGCGGCCAGATGATCGGGGTCAGCCGGATTCGGTAGCCGGTGCACCCGCGTATCCCAGCCGAACCCCCGCGCCGCTACCCGCAGATGATGCAGTGCCGCACCACAACTCAGCAGCAGATCACGCTCATCCGGATCGGTGTGCGGCAGTCGGCGGCTCTGGTCGGCGTACAGGTGCACGGTGGTGTCGCCGACCCGCCACAGCCACGGCTGGGTGTTGTGCACCGAGGGCGCGCGCACGGCCATCGCCACTGCGGCACGGACAGTGTCATGATCGGGATGCCGGCTTCCAGCACCCGTGCCCGTGGTTCCGGTCGCCCTGCTGTCATGGAGGTGTGTCATGACGCCAGCCCCTCGCTTGTCGAAGAATTCTCTGTTGTGATCGAGCATTCCGTGTCGCGCCGCTGAGGGTGACGGCCGAAAGTCACCATCGCTGAGGTCCTCGGACCACGATCGGTCGCCGCAGATCCGCGCCTCGTACCCGGTTTCCGGCCGTGGACCGATGCTGCGCCAACCCTCGTGGTCTTCAGCACCGGGATCAGGGTTCGATTCAGGGATGGATCAGGGTGTCGGCCCCGATGCGATCACGGGCGGAGCGCCGAATACTGGAGATATGACCGAAACGATTGAGCCCGTCAGCCGCTCCGGACACCGTCGCTTCCGGATAACCGCGGCCTTCCTGGGACTGGCCGCCGCAGCCACCCTCACGGTGGGCACGGCGGCCGCGGGACCCGGAGGCCGAACCGATGACGGCACATCCGGCTACATCCTCCAGTTCGGTGAGAACGGCTACGAACACCACTGGGTGGAGAACCCGTCCGAGCCCGGCTACTACTACCACGACGGCGACCTGCACTGGAACCCGGGCCGCTGACTGCGAACGGAATGGCTCTACTCCACCAGATCCGAAGCATGCTGAGCCGCAACATAACTCGAAGGCGATCTCGATTGCGGGCTGCTGTGGGCCGTACTCACACGGCACGACGGATCGTGCCGCGGCCGCGGTTGCCGACCACGACCGTCCGCGCTGACTTCGACTTACCGAGCAATGTGATGATGACCAGCACTCGAAGCGACCCAGAGGACGAAGGTCACGAATGACCGAGGCCCATCGCACTCGTTCGCTTCTCCACGGTCGAGGTGGCCGACTCCGCGGCGAGGTGGCCGCGCGCGGGTGTTGGGGCGGGCAGGCGTAGTCGTTTGAGCGCCAACGCGTTGACGGCGACGATGAGGCTCGAGCCCGACATCGACAGGGCGGCGATCTCCGGGCGCAGGATCAGACCGAACGTGGGCTCGAAGACACCGGTGGCGATCGGCAGGGCGATGGTGTTGTAACCGACTGCCCACGCCAGATTCTGGCGCATCTTGCGCAGGGTGCCGCGCCCGATCCGCAGGGCGGCCGCCACATCGAGCGGGTCCGAGCGCATCAGCACCACATCCGCGGCTTCGATGGCGACATCGGTGCCGGCACCGATCGCGATACCGAGATCGGCCCGAGCCAGCGCCGGAGCGTCGTTGACACCGTCGCCGACCATCGCGACCTTGCGACCACCGGCCTGCAACCGCGCGATCTCGGCGGCCTTGTCACCGGGCAGCACCTCCGCGACCACCGTGTCGATACCCATCGCGCGGGCGATCCGCGCCGCGGTGGCATGGTTGTCGCCGGTGAGCATCACAACTTCCACACCCAGCTCCCGCAGGGCGGCCACCGCGTCCGCCGAGGTCTCGCGTGGGGCGTCGGCGATACCGATCACCGCCGCCGCGACCCCGTCGACGGCGACCAGCACCGCGGTGTGCCCGGTGGCGGCGAGGGTGTCGCGCGCCGACGCCAACGCCCCCGGATCGACACCTTCGCGGTCGAGTAGCCGCCGGTTTCCGACCACCACGCGATGCCCCTCGACCTCGGCGATCGCACCGTGGCCGGGCACGTTCTCGAACCGTGTCGCCGCGATATCCGGGGTGCCGTTCTCGCGCGCGTGGCGCACGATCGCTCCGGCCAGCGGATGCTCGGATTCCCGTTCGACCGCGGCCACCAGCCGCAATATCTCTGCTTCGGAAAGACCGCTACCGCCGATCACCATGTCGGTGACCTCCGGTTCGCCCTTGGTGAGGGTGCCGGTCTTATCCATCACCACCACCTCGATACGAGCCGAGGCCTCCAAGGCGAGGGCGTTCCTGAACAGCACGCCACGTTTCGCGCCGAGCCCGGTGCCGACCATGATCGCTGTCGGGGTCGCCAGCCCCAGTGCGTCGGGACAGGTGACGACAATGACGGTGATGGCGAACAGCATCGCGGTGCTGAACGGGCGATCGGAGAACAGCAGCCACGACGCCAAGGTCAGCCCGCCGCCGATCAGGGCGACGAATACCAACCAGAACGCGGCACGATCGGCCAGTTTCTGCCCCGGCGCCTTCGAATTCTGGGCCTGCTGAACGAGTTCGACGATCTGCGCCAGCGCGGTGTCCGCGCCGACCTTCGTCGCCCGGACCCGCAGGGTGCCATTGACATTGATGGTCGCACCGATCACCGCCGAACCGACGGTTTTGTGCACCGGCAGGCTCTCACCGGTGACCATCGACTCGTCGACTTCGCTGTCACCCTCTTCGACCAGGCCGTCGACGGCGATCTTGGCGCCGGGGCGTACCAGCAGCAGATCCCCCGCCACCACCTCGGCGGTCGGAACCTCCACCGACTCACCCTCACGCAGGACCACCGCTTTCGGCGGCGCGAGATCGAGCAGGGTGCGGATCGCGTCATTGGCGCCACCGCGGGCGCGCATCTCGAACCAGTGCCCCAGAAGCACGAACGATGCCAAAACCGTTGCGGCCTCGTAAAATACCTCCCCTCCGCCGGTTACCGTGATGACCAGCGAGTAGCCCCACCCGGCACCGACCGCGACCGCGACCAGCACCATCATGTCCAGGGTTCGTGCCCGGAGCGCGCGGATGGCGCCATCGAAGAAGATCGTGCACGAATAGAAGATCACGGGCAGGCTCAGCACCAGCGCCCAAATATCTTCGCGCACAGCGAATGGCACGGGAAGATCCAGGCCGAACATGTGCGATCCCATCGGGGACCACAGCACGATCGGGATCGAGAAGAGGACCGCGACCAGGAAGCGATTGCGCATATCGGCGACCATCGCCGCCATCGAACTACCCTCGTCTCCGCCGTGCCCCATGACGTCGTGCGCAGTCGGTGGAGCGGGCGTACGCCCGGTGGGTCGATCGGGTTCGGCCATCGGATCGCAGATATGAGCGGGAACCTGCCTACCCGCGCAGTGGAATCCGCAATCGCGAACCCACCCGGTCAGCTCGGCCGAGGAGGTCAGCTCCGGATCGAAAACCACAGTCGCCGTGTGCGATACCGGATTCGCCGACACCTCCAGCACACCGGGGCGGCGGCCGAGCACAGCGGTCACGACATTCTGCTGGCTGGCCGACCGCATTCCGCCGACTTCCAGCACAGCCGTACTACGCCTGGGGTTCTGAGCCATGACCAGCATTCCTTTCGTGAGAACGATTGCTGGACACGCGATCCAGCGTCGATTCTCGCGGTTCGTCGAAATCGACGTCCACGACCGGCGCGGGCCGGTCATCCTCTCGATGCTGTCGTGACTGTTCTCTTGCGAATAGGGCCCTTCGGCAGCCACCCGAAGGCCGTTCGGCCGCGCTCCGCGCGACCTCGTGCCGTTCCACAACCTGGTGCGCCAGAGCAGACTCGAACTGATCCCGAAGAAAGGGGAAGACCGTGAGCAAACGGTATTTATGGTGGTACACACTCGTACTGGCCATGGTGGTTGTCGGGCTGGCCCTCGGCGGCGCGTCGATGTCGACACTGCTGATCGCCCTGGTGGTGCTCGCCTGTCCCCTGATGATGATGTCGATGATGTTCATGATGGGCGGTCAGGCACACGGCGGCCGTGCGCACCACCCGAGCGGCGATAAGTCGAAGAGCTGACTTTCGAGGGCCGGGAGGCAACAGTGGGTGATCGACCATCCCCTCCACGGCCGATCACCCATCGCCTGCATCCGACTCGTGGCCCGCGTCCGCCGACCCGATTCGGAATACGAAAATAATACGAAAATACTGCGCGGCGAGCAAGTGCGGGGATGACAGGCACGACCTGGCGGTATCGCTCGACGAGCAGCGGAAACCTTGATCGTGTTACCGAGACCTCCTGCCGACGGTATTTTCGTACTACTATTGCGTAGATGGCGGCGACCGGCTCTGACTCGACGGATGACACGTCCGCGCGGCGATTGGCCGAGGTCGTGGTCGCCCGCATGGGGGCGCTGCACCGATCGCGGCGGCGGGTTCATCTGCGGGGTGGCCCGACCGAACCCACCCTGCTCAAGATCGAGCGCGGCGAAGCCCGCGGATTGACACCGAAAACGCTGCGCAGGCTCGATATCGGGCTGGACTGGACGGCCGGGTCGGCGGAGAACGTCTACTTCGCCGGGGGCAATCCCACACCACTGAAGGAGCGGACCGGCATTGTGACCGGCCCGCCCGGGGTGTACGTCGACGCCGAGACCATTACCGAATTGATTACCGCCGCACACGAAATCGGTGACCTCGCGGAATCGGAGTCGCCATCCATGCGGGCGGCGGCACGGCGATTGGACGCGACCATCCAACCGCTGTACGCCCGGTTCGTCACCCAGCTCTTGGAGGCGAACCGCCGACAGGGTGGCGCCCTGGGGCCACTGGTGGCGATTCTGGGTCCGTACCTGGACAGGACGATCGACCCGGCACGCGATAACGAGGAGGAAGCCCGGTACCGGCGGTGGTTGGCGGGAATGCGGGTCGAACTCGATGAGTCGACCCGCCGACGATTCGAGACACGGTTGACCGAGGCGAGCGCATGAATCCGTCCCTGGCACAGCGCGTCGACATACTCTTCCGCGCCCTGCACAGCCCCGCGGAGGGCGAACCCACGACGGAGTTCGTCGCCGCGGCGCTGCGTGATCGCGGCGTCGAGACCACCGCCGCCGATCTGTCCGCGATCCGCGCCGGGACGGACGGCGCACCGTCGGCGCGATTACTCGCCGCGCTCGCCGAACATTTCGATCAGCCGCCGTGGTTCCTGAGCGATTCCGAGACATCGCAGCGCGTGGTCGACACCTACGTGCAGCTGGATCTGCTGCGGGCACTGCGCGAGGCCGGCGTTCGGCGGGTCCGCCTGCGCGGCCGGCCCGCCGCCTCCGATCGGCAAGCGCTGATCGAGGCGCTGCGCGCACGGCAACGGCCGGGACCGGAAGCCTAAGCGCGCCGAGATACCTTCAGCCGCAACTGATCCGGCTTCAACGTGATCGTCTCCTTGACCTTCAGCCGGTAGTCCGGATCGGGCGTCAGATCGTAGTTGCGCAGGATGGTGGCCAGCACGAGGACGATCTCGTGATAGGCGAACTGGCGTCCGATGCACGCACGCATTCCCACACCGAAGGGCCGGTACAACTCGGGGTGCCTGGCGCGGACCCGCTCGGGCAGGAACCGGTCGGGATCGAAACGCTCGGGGTCGTCGCCCCACAGGGTGTGGCGGTGCAGTTGCAGCAGGACGATGAAGACCCACTCGCCCTTCTCGAACGGGTACTTCCCGCCGAGCATGGTGTCGGCATTGGCCTTGCGGAAATACCCGGGCGCGGTGGGCCACAGCCGCAGCGATTCGTCGACGATGCGACGGACATAGCGAAGCTTGGCGACCTGCTCGAACTCGAGTTCGTCGCCGGTCCAGATGTGCGCGATCTCCGCGCGTGCCCGCTCGGCGATCTCGGGATTGACCGAGAGATAGTGCAGCGCGAACGCCATCACACCGGCCGATGTCTCGTGCCCGGCCGCCAGGAAGGTCAGGATCTGGTGACGGATGTTCTGCGAGTCCAACCGCTGCCCGGTCTCCGGATCGGTGGCGGTGAGCATGCGCTCCAGCAGGTCTTCGTGCCCGCCGGTGCCCTCGCGCTGCCGCTGCGCGATTACCGCGTCGACTTCGGAGTTGACGAATTCGACATCGGCCAGATGCTGGGTGCGCTGCGCACGGAACAGTGTGCGCTCCAACAGCGGGTGGGAGTAGGCGGAGCGGTTGATGTAGGTGAGCGCACGCAACATCGCGGCAACGATGGGATGGGCGTCGGTGCGCTCGAAGGAGTCGAACGAGTATCCGAATCCCGTGCGCCCGATCACCTCCAGGGCCACCTTGTTGGTATCGCTCGGAATGTCGATCCACTCCGTGCCCCGGCCATCCCAGTGCTCGATCAGCTCACCGACACAGTCGCGCATGGTGGCGTGGTAGCCGCGCATGGCTGCCGCCGTGAACGACGGCGCCAGAATCGCGTGCGCCTTCGCCCAGTTCGGTTCACTGTTGTGCGCCGTGAACAGTCCGTCGCGGGCTACCGAGCGCAGGTCGCGGATCGGGATACCGAGGAACTTCGCCCATTTGTCGTCATCGTTGATCTCACGCAGGAGGTCCGGCGAGCTCACGTAGGTCACCCGGGCACCGAAGATATTGCGCTCGTAGATATCTCCGTACTTCTGCGCGCCACGCATACCCCACTGGCTGGAGTCGGTCACGTGCAGATCCCACACGTCACCGAGCACCGGCAGACGATACGGCGGATGCGGCAGCACCCGGTCCTTGGCTCGAATCCGCCCCACCGCTGGTGTAGTGCTGGTCATCGTGCTGTGTCTCCATCCAATAGGGAGCTGGCGTATCGGTGGTACGGACCGGCCTGGGCAGCAGCCCAGTGGTCGGCGATCCGTCGCAGGGCCCGTGTTTCGTCGACGATGTCGCGGCCCGGCGCCGAAGCCTGCAGCCGCCGATACTGCCCGGGAACCGCACCGGATTGCTTGCGCCGCAATGCTTCCACGATCTGTGTCGCCTCACCGGCCGGACCATCGACTCCGGCGGGCGCGGGTTCGGCGAACCGGCCGAGAACCAGGAGCGAATCCCTGATCTCGACGGTTATGCGGTGGACACGATAGCGCGGGCTCATCCGCGTACCCGACCGCGCCGGACGAGGGATCTCCGGGCACGCGGCGACCAGGTCCTCCCACATCGGGTACAGCTGTCGCACGGCGCGCGACGCCGGGTCGACGCGCAGCCTGCGCGCGATTTCCGCCGCCACACCGCTGGCGGCGACCATCGCACCGCCGGCCAGCAGGTAGATGTAGTTGTTTTCGTTTGCGCTGAAACGGAATTCGACGAACGAGCGCCCGGTTCCCGTGGCGGCACACACCGAGCTGGCGAAGATCGAGACCGCCTCCTCCAGCGCCCAGACACCGACCACCAGGATGATCAGGTAGGTCATCCGATGCAGCGGGCGCAGACCGCCGGTCCGCAACTCCCGCAGGCTCGTGGACGCCATCAGCGCACCGGTCAGCCCGCACCAGCCGGAGAAGAACGCGAAATAGACGGGCGTCTGCCAGCCTTCGGTGCGGTCGATGTATTGCCCCAGCGACCGGGCTTGCGATCCGACGATCAGCATCAGTATCGCCGACGCGTACCCGGCGACCCATACGAATCGGCTCATGCGAATCGCCCGGGTCGACCAGCGCTCCGACCACGAGGCCGCCAACTGGCACAGCGGTGCGAACGTCAGCACCATCACCGCCGTCGACAGCTGTCTGGTGAATCCGATTTCGAGCGCACCGATCTCATCGAGCCAGTCCTGTACCGCTCGCTCACGCAACAACCCGGCGGCGGTCCCCAGCAGCAGACCGTAGGTGACCAGCCGCTCACTCGGACGCGTGCGATCGAAGAGCCACAGCAGTCGAAGTGTCGCCGCCACCAGACCGAACCCGAGAATCGCCCAGGCGATTGCCGACGGCGCCGACGACGTCATCGATCACCCCAGAACGAGCGCATGGGTCGGCTGGAGCGCCACCGCGAGGTACTCGACAGCAGCAGATCAGCGAACAGCTCGGCTTCGTCCTCCTGATGGTCGGCGAACTCCGACCGCCGCAGCACCCGCCGCACCGTGGCCGGGTCGATATCCGGCAGCAATTGCTCCAAACCGGGCATACCTTCGGTACCCGCGTCGTGATCGAGCACCATATGCCCGGTTTCGTGCGCGATGATCTGATCCACATGGAAATCGGTGGTACCGGCGGCGTACGCGATCACATCGGCGGCCTCGGTGTCCAACCACAGACCACACGGGGTGCCCCGCACCGGGTTCCATACACCGGGCAGCGCGTCGGCTTCGACCGCCATCAGCTGAATCGGCCGACCACGCCACTGTCCCAGCGCGGCCAGGAACTCCTCCCGATTCCACGGTGATGGGATCAGATGCGCGATTGCCGCCCGCCCGCCGAACACCCTGTGCGTCGAATCATCCATCCCAGATCACCACCCGCAGGCCTCGTCCCCGCCACTATCCAGCCCAAAATTCGATCAGATGACCAGTCATCCTCGACGATCATAAACACAGTGCGTGCAGGACAACCCGGCCCTGCATCGCCCAGAGCCCGGCCTATCCGGAAATTCGCTGTCCCACAAAGCCACTCGATCCGGACTCCGATCACATCGCCGCGCCCCGAGTCCCGAAAGGCCGTCGGTGGCGGCCATGCGATACCGCATGACGCGCAAAACCTGGGATCTCCTACGGTGTGTTGATCTTGAAACCGCCACACCGGCCTCTACCGTGACACGGATCACTCTCGTCACTCTCGTCACTGATTCAAGGATGGAGCGGGCATGGAGTTCACGACGGGCGTTGCCAGCAGGGTCGCGGTGGGTATTGCCATGGTCGCCCTGATGGCGGTCGGGCCAGGGTGCGGACCGGCGCATGCGGAGGCGCCAGCCGTGATCGGCGGTGGGTCCGGTATCGCATTGCAGACGAGCGACCCGACCATGGTGGCGCTGTGCACCATGACCGCGGTCGGTTACGACCGAGCCGACCGCCTCGTCGGCATTACCGCCGGGCACTGCGCCGAGGACGCCGGCGTGGCGGTGTGGGCCGAAGCCGCGCCGCGGACCGGACCGATCGGTTTCGTCGCGGCGAAGGATGTCGACCACGACTGGGCCGTCATCGAACTCGACCCCGCCCATGTCACTCCGGTCCGAGCGGTCGGCCCGTCGGTCATCACCACCGTCGGCGCACCCGGCCGGGCGTGGGAGACGGTCTGCAAGAACGGTCGCACCACCGGCTACACCTGCGGCGTGGTGTGGGATGCGAATCCCGCCGAATTCATCAGCCAGGTGTGCGCCAACCACGGCGACTCCGGCGGCCCAGTCCTGCGCGGTGACCAACTGGTCGGCATGATCAATGCCGGGATCACGCCCTTCGGATCCGCGGAAGCCGCCTGCACCGGGAACGGAAACCCGATCCACGACCCGGACGTATCCAATCAGATCACGGCGGTACTAGCCGAAATCGATCACCTCGGCGTGACGGGCGCGGGATTCCGGCTACTCTGACCGTCCCGTCCGGCGCCGAGGTCGCGGTAGCGGATTCTCGGCAATACAATTGTGAGACAAAGCAATCCGAAGTCGAGTACGGCGGCCGCGGTTCGGGCCGCCCGGGCCACCTGCCGCCCGTCCGCCCCGCGTGGTCGGCGACCGGCCGGCGAAGGTGCGCGCCGGGCGGCCGAGGACGGTCGCGACCCCGCACCTGCTAGCGTGCACGGGATGCAGGGAAGTGTGACAGTTCGGATGGCCGCACCCGCCGACGAAATCTGGCGGCTCATCAGCGACATCACGAATACGGGGAAGTTCAGTCCGGAGACGTTCGCGGCCGAATGGCTCGGTGGCGCAACCGAACCCGCCGTGGGGGTCAAGTTCCGCGGGAATGTCGACCGCAATGGCTGGGGTCTGAAGTATTGGACCGTGTGCCGCATCGTCGCCTGCGAGCCGGGTCGGGAGTTCGCCTTCACCGTGCTGGGTCCCGGCGGTATCGAGATCAATACGTGGCGCTACTGGTTGGAGCCCGCCGAGGGCGGCACCGACGTCACCGAATCGTTCCAGCTGCACGACAGCCTGCCGCTGCGGCTGTACTGGCTACTGGCGGGTCGAGCGCGCGGGAAGACGAATGCCGATGGCATGCGCGAGACACTGGAACGCATCAAGGCCGTCGTCGAATAGGCTTGGTTCAGAACGTATTTCGGTAGCCACGGCCGACGACCAACCGCGGTCGATCCGCGATGATTCTCGGCGACGGCACGCGGCAGTACCGTGACCGGTGAACTGCACTGCACGACGTCGATAAGCGCCCGAATACAGTTGGCCTGCACGGCAATTCGTGGACGCACGCAGTGTGCGTCGCAATAGTCGTCGATCCGGGTCCGGGTCGCGAATTCCGCGCTCAGCAGCGTGAGCTGATGCTCGGCGACAACCCGCGCCGGTACCGTCGCACCGAGATCGGGGCCGGGTCGTGCGCCGACGACCCGGCCGAGATTCTCTGAACAGTCCGGTGGCGGCGATACCCGGCAGGTGCTGGCGATCGAGAGGCAATGCCGAGGTCGAATTCAT